>NZ_AYXJ01000002.1:0-543239 GCF_000681415.1 Pandoraea sp. E26 | reverse complement strand
CATGCGCCGCTGCCTCCGCCCGCCACGCCAAAGTCCACACCGCAGCACAGGTCGCGACCGACGATCGCCGGTCGTCGCCACGCTCACGCTCGCTCGCGTATGAGGCAGCCATCGCTTGCAGTACGCCTCGGGACGACGTAACCGCGCTATAGTGGTTGGCGCAGGACGGCAGACGTTCAGACGTCGTCATGCTCCCCATTCGCTCGGACCGCATAACGCGGTGACACCTCCATGACACGCCGGCATGTCGGCGCACACGTTGCGCCTACGCCACAAGACATGCGCCCGGAATCCTTTTCCGGCGCGGTCTTCTGGGTCTCGTTTTTCTGCATCCCAGGTTCTCAACTCAATCGATGCGCTTCCCGCCAAGCAGGAATGCGAGGTACGGCGGCATGACGACGACTCGCATTCTGGGTGCGACGATGCAGGACGTCGCCGACATTGCCGCGCTGCATGCCAGCAGTTGGTACGCCACATACGCACATGCGCTTCCCGCTGAATCTATGCGCATGCAGCTGCAACAGGAACACGCTGCGTTGTGGCGCGAGCGGCTACTGCGTGCCGATGACCCCGCGTTGCGTATATGGAAAGCCTGTCCCGATACCGACAACGGACCGTTGGCGGGCTTCGTGTGCGCTCTGTCGGGCACGGACGGCATCCTGCTCGACAACCTTCACGTGGCGGCCGCCTGGCAGGGACAAGGCATCGGCCGCGCCCTTTTCCACCGTGTGTGGGACTGGGCGTTTGCGCTCGATCCGCACACCTCGCTGTATTTGTGGGTCCTGGCGGGAAACGTGCGAGCGCGCCGCTTCTACGAGCGGCTCGGCGGCATCGCCGGTCCGGTACACCAGATTGCGGTGTCGCCTGGTATCGAAGTCCCGGCGTTACGCTATGTATGGCTTGCGGAGATGCCATAACTACCCCTCACAGATATGAGAGGATCGGTAAGTGACCCGGCCGGTCGTCCGTTAATGGAACACGCATGTCGCATCGCAGCGAAAGCGGTAGGGAAACTGGCTGGAAACTGGCGTGGATCAACAATCCAAAAGTTTCCCTGCTTGACACCTTCCAGCCTTTCCCGTAAAAAAACGGGTGCATGAACGTTGTATGGCGAGTCTTGTGTTCATCTAATGTCGCCCTCTGCGTCACCTCGGTTGTACCTGATCAGCTTTAATGTCATGCGCTCGCTGAGCTTCTCGCTCGCTCATTTGAAAACTTTAAGGATTTAAGAAATGGCAACTGGTACCGTCAAGTGGTTCAACGACGCCAAGGGTTTTGGTTTTATTACGCCGGACGAAGGTGGTGAAGATCTCTTCGCCCACTTCTCGGAAATCCAGGCAAAGGGCTTCAAGTCGCTGCAGGAAAACCAGAAGGTCAGCTTCGAAGTGAAGGATGGTCCGAAGGGTCGCCAAGCCAGCCAGATCACGCCGCTGTAAGCGACGCATTCGCTGCCGATCGCGCAAGCGGTCGATGCGACTCGGGCAACGCGTCAACGCCTGCCCGAACCGAAAACCCCGCTCATGCGGGGTTTTTTCGTTATTGCAGGTATGCTGAACGTTTCCGTCAGGAGGTGATGCGATGGGTTTGTTGATCGACGGCGAGTGGCACACCGATTGGTATGACACCCGCGCCACCGGCGGCCGCTTCGAGCGCCGCCCCGCGACGTTCCGTCATTGGGTGACGCCCGACGGCGCTCCCGGCCCCAGCGGCGACGGCGGCTTCGCCGCGCGGCGTGGCCGCTACCTGCTTTACGTGAGTTACGCCTGCCCCTGGGCGCACCGCACGCTCATCATGCGTGCTGGAGTTGCCCCTGTAACTCAGGACACGTGGACACCGTTAGGTTGATGACGCCGCTGCTCGCCTGAACTCGCGAGGCGAGCGGTATTTCAGGGCTTTGTGCGGGTGGCGCTCATTGTAATGTTCAAACGCAATGGCCAGACGCGAGAGCGCCGTTGGCGCGTCGGGCTTGTCCATATAGGCGACGTAATTGTGCTTCATGGTCTTCACGAACGATTCAGCCATGCCATTGCTCTGCGGCGAACGTACGGGCGTGGTCAGCGGCTCCAGGCCCAGCTCGCGCGCGAAGCTGCGCGTGCGATGGTCGATGTAGGCCGAGCCGTTGTCCGTCAGCCATTCGATGGCCTGCGCCGTCTGCGTGGTGCCGAAGCGCTGCTCGACGGCCGCCAGCATCACGTCGCGCACCACGTCGCAGCTATGCCCGCCGGTCGTAGCAGCCCAGCTAATCGCTTCCCGGTCACAGCAATCCAGCGCGAACGTCACGCGCAGCGGCGTGCCATCGTCGCACCGGAACTCGAAGCCGTCCGAGCACCAGCGGGTATTGCTCCTATCCACGGCCACGCGACCGTCGTGCCGCCGCTTGTCTCGCCGCACGCCGGGACGACGCAGCAACAAATGGTGCTCACGCATGACCCGATACACGCGCTTGTGGTTGATGCACGGTGCGCCGACCATCTCGCGACTGCGGCGCAGCAGCGCCCAGATGCGCCGGTAGCCGTAGGTTGGCAGATGCGCCACGTGGCCATGGATTTCCTCGACCAGTTCCGTGTCGTCGGTGGGCTTGGCACGGCGACCGTCTTGCCAGTCAGACGAACGAGCCTGCTTCACTGCCACAACAGAGCGCGCCACGCCGAGAACTTCGCAGACCGTTTTCAATGGTCGTCCCCCGGCAGCAAGGGCGAGCGCGCAATCAGGTTTTTTGAACGGCCCCATTCCACGGCTTCCTTCAGGATTTCGACTTCCATTGTCTTTTTCCCGAGCAGCCGTTGCAGCTCCTTGATTTCCTTGATGGCTGCAGCCAACTCCGATGCGGGCACTACGGTTTCTCCCGCTTTCACCGCCGCCAGACTGCCTTCCTGGTATTGCTTGCGCCAGCCGAACACTTGGTTCGGGTTCACGCCGTGCCGCCGGGCCACGGCTGACACCGATGCTCCCGGTGCCAGCGTCTCCTGCACGATGGCGATTTTTTCCTGCGCCGTGCGCCGCCGACGGCGCTCCGGCTCGGTCAGAATTTCGATGGGTTCCACGTAATGACTAGGCTTACTGATAGGCACAAGACTATCCGTTATTTTAAGAGAGTCCTTGTGTCCTCAGATACGTGGGGCCGCTCCACGTGCCCTGAAAGGCCTTCAGGACATGGTGCCTGTCGCGGTCGTCAACTGGCTGATGCTCGACGACGGCTGGACCTTCAAGCCCGGGCCGAACGTGACCGGCGATCCCGTAGGCGACGCCGCGTTCCTGCGCGACGTCTATCTTGCCGCCGACAGGCGCTTCACCGGCCGCGTGACCGTGCCGGTACTCTGGGACACCGAACGACGTACCATCGTGAGCAACGAGTCGTCCGAGATCCTGCGCATGTTCAACAGCGCGTTCGACGGACTCGGCGCAATCCCCGGCGACTACTATCCGCTGGCCCAGCGCGAGGAGATCGACGCGCTGAACACGCGTATCTACGACACGGTCAACAACGGCGTGTACAAGGCCGGATTTGCGACCACCCAGGCGGCCTACGAGGAAGCCGTCACGCCGCTGTTCGACACTCTCGACATGCTCGACGCGCGTCTGGCCACCCGCCGATTTCTCACCGGCGAGCGCATGACCGAAGCGGACATCCGACTCTTCACCACACTGATTCGCTTCGACGCCGTCTACGTCGGTCACTTCAAGTGCAACGTGCGGCGCATCGTCGACTATCCGAACCTGTACGCCTATACGCGCGACATCTATCAGCAACCCGGCGTTGCCGCGACGGTGAATTTCCAGCACATCAAGGGGCATTACTACGAGAGCCACCGCACGATCAATCCGACCGGCATCGAACCGCTCGGCCCACGACTGGATTTCGACACCCCGCACGGTCGAGGGCAGATGATCACGCTGCAGCAGCCCTGAGACGTGGCACCACTCCATCGTTGTTCGGCAAATGGCGGAACGAAGCCCTTGCGACGTGGCGAATCAACGCGATGGTGAAACGACAAAGCGGGCGTGGTGGGCCGATGCCCACCACGCCCGCTTTGTTCCTGCGCTCGAACGTCGCTGCCGCGCGGAAGCGTCAGACCGCGCGCGGCTTGACCCGGCTGGCCGCCTCGACGGCATGACTGCGCGCCACGTCGAGATTGTCGTCATACGCGAGCGCCACGCCCATGCGGCGCTTGACGAAGCTCTCCGGCTTGCCGAAGAGGCGAATGTCCGTGCGCGGCACCTGCAGGGCGCGCTCGACGTCGTCGAACACAATGCCCTTCGCGTCCACGCCGCCGTAGATCACGGCGCTCGCACCCGGCGTTTTGAGCGTGGTGTCGACGGGCAGGCCCAGAATCGCGCGCGCATGCAACTCGAACTCGTTCTGCCATTGCGTGATCATCGTGACCATGCCGGTGTCGTGCGGACGCGGGCTCACTTCGCTGAACCACACCTCGTCGCCCTTCACGAACAGTTCCACACCGAAGATGCCCTGTCCGCCAAGATTGTTCGTGACCTCGCGTGCAATGTGCCGCGCACGCTCGAGCGCCACGGACGACATCGGGTGCGGCTGCCAGCTCTCGACATAATCGCCGCTCACCTGCTTGTGGCCGATCGGCGCGCAGAAGTGCGTTTCGACCTGTGCATCCATGCCCCGGGCCCGCACCGTCAGCAGCGTGATTTCGTAGTCGAAATCGATGAAGCCCTCCACGATGATGCGGCCGTGGCTCACACGGCCGCCGGCCATCGCGTAATCCCAGGCCGCCTTGACATCGGCGGGGCCGTCGATCTTGCTCTGCCCCTTGCCGGAGCTGCTCATCACCGGCTTGACGATGCACGGATAGCCGATGCCGCCATCGATGGCCGCCTGCAACTGTTCGAGCGAATCACAGAACTGGTACGGGCTCGTCGGCAGGCCGAGCGTTTCGGCGGCCAGGCGGCGGATGCCTTCGCGATCCATCGTCAGGCGTGCGGCGCGCGCCGTCGGGATCACGCGCACCACGCCGTCGGCCTCGAACGCTTCGAGCATCGGCGTGGCAATCGCCTCGATCTCGGGCACGACCAGGTCGGGCTTTTCCGCCTCGATCAACGCCTTGAGCTGCTCCGGGTCGGTCATCGCAATGGTGCGCGAATGATGTGCGACCTGCTGACCCGGCGCGTTTTCGTAGCGATCGACGGCAATCGTCTCGACGCCCAGTCGCTGCAGCGCGATCAACACTTCGCGGCCAAGTTCGCCAGCGCCCAACAGCATGACTTTCGTCGCGCTCGGCGACAACGGGGTTCCGATAGTGGTCATGTCCGACCTTTGAAGAGTGAGAAATTCGGGGCGGCGACGCACGCGGGCGTCGCTCGCAAAAAGCGTATTGTAGCGAGCATGCGTGGCCGTGCGTTCGTATGCGCTCGCGCAGAGCCGGACATTGGCGAAGCGCGCGGCGACGACACGCCCGGTGAGACGATGTCGCCGCCAGCACCACGCGGCAGCCGCGGCATCACTCGGACGCGCCGAGGGCACCGCGCAGCACGCGGCGGCACGCCGCCACCATGCAGGCTTCGCTGTCCTGGTAGCCCATGAGCACCCACGCGATGCCCGCGTTGGTCATGGCGCCCACGAGTGCGAGGCCGACGATGCGCGCCTGCGCCTGCGCCGCCTCGTCCGAAGGCGGCGGCGCCACCGCCATGCCGAGAATCAGCCGGGCGAATTCGAAGATGTAGCGTTGATAGGTCAGATCGGTCTCGGCACTCACGCCCATGACTTCGAGCAACACCACCCGGGCCGCATGCGGTTGCCGCAGGAACGCAAAGAAGGCGCGCAGACCGGCGTCGAGCCGTGCATCGAGCGTCGGCGCGCTCGCGGCCCCCGCCGTCCGCAAGTGCGTGAGCAGGGCTTGCGCGTGGTGTGCGTACGTCGCCCGCAACAGATGCTCCATGTTTTCGAACGCCGCATAGAAGTACCGGTCGTTGAGCTTCGCCAGCCGACATACCGAACGTACCGTCGCACGACGAAACCCCACGGTGCCGAAGACTTCCGTCGCCGCGTCGATCAGCGCGGCGCGGCGCGCCTGTTCCCGCTGCGCCTGCGCCACGCCGCCATAGCGCCGCCCTCCGGCCTTGACCGGACGCGGCGCAACGTCCCCCGATTCGAGTCCTTGTTCCATTTCGCTATTTGACATCACCCTGACCGAAAACTAAAGTGGTGACACACAACACCAAATTATAGACCCCACGGTCGATACTTCCCGGGCGCGACCGCGCGGGGATCAGCGGCACACCGGGTTGCCCCGACAGGAGACGGCACGATGAAGACGTTCGCGGACAAGGTCGCGGCCATTACCGGCGCCGGTTCCGGCATGGGGCGCTCGCTGGCGCTGGCACTGGCGCGTCACGGCGCGCATCTCGCCCTGTCCGACATCGACGAGGCCGGTCTCGCGGCCACCGTCGCCGCTTGCCGGGACTTCGGCGTACGCGTGACATCGCAACGGCTCGACGTGGCCGAGCGCGACGCGGTCTTCGCCTGGGCTGCGCGGAGTGCGGCGGCGCACGGCAAAATTCATCTGCTCTTCAACAACGCCGGGGTCTCATTGTCCGTTCCGGTGGCCACGGCCAGGCTCGAGGACATCGAGTGGCTGATGAACATCAACTTCTGGGGCGTGGTGCACGGCACGCAAGCGTTTCTCCCCTATCTCACGGCATCCGGCGAAGGTCATCTCGTGAACACGTCGAGTCTGTTCGGTATCATCGCGATGCCCACGCAGTCGGCCTATAACGCGAGCAAATTCGCGGTGCGCGGATTTACCGAGGCGCTGCGCATGGAGCTCGACCTCATGCACTCCCCTGTGTCCTGCACATGCGTGCATCCCGGGGGAGTTGCCACCAACATCGTGCAAACCTCCCGAATCGACGACAGCATTGCCGCCCTTACCGGCCTCGATGCACAAACGCACCGCCGACGTGCGAACCGTCTGATCGACGTGACGAGTGCCGATGCGGCGGCCAACCAGATCCTCGCAGGGGTGCGGCGCAACGCCCGGCGCGTGCTCGTGGGCGCCGACGCCCGCCGCGTCGACAAGCTCGCGCGCCTGCTCGGCGCCGGCTATCAGGCTGTCGTCGTGTGGCTGTACCGCCGCACCGCAATGTCGCGCACCTCGCGCCTCCCGCACGAGCACCCCACCGCGGGGACGGACGCGACAACCCGCTCCACGGCGGCAGAATAACGCCATCCCCCCGATGGCCGGAGACCCCTTTCATGACGGCACACCGCACCGCCTCCGAGACGCCCGACACAGCGCCGACCGCACTCGACGTCATCGTCGTCGGCGCGGGCTTGTCGGGCATTGCCGCCGCGCACTACCTGCGCGAGCGCTGCCCCGGCACCCGTTTCGCCATGCTCGAAGCCCGCGCGTCGCTGGGCGGCACCTGGGATCTCTTTCGCTACCCGGGCGTGCGCTCGGATTCCGACATGTTCACGCTGGGCTTCAGCTTCCGGCCGTGGGCGAGCCATCAGGCCATTGCCGACGGCGGCAATATTCTCGACTACCTCAAGGACACCGCGCACGCCGAAGGACTCGACGGACTGATTCGCTACGGTCACAAAGTTCGCGAAGCGCGTTGGGACTCGGACATCGCGCGCTGGACGGTGGATGTCGAGCGCACACACGCCGACGGCCGCAGGGATTCGCAAACGCTCACCTGTCGCTTCCTTTTCATGTGCAGCGGGTACTACGCATACGACGCCGGACATGCGCCCACTTGGCCGGGCATGGAGACGTTCGCGGGGCGGGTGGTGCATCCGCAGCACTGGCCCGCCGGGCTCGACTATCGCGACAAGCGCGTCGTGATCATCGGCAGCGGCGCCACGGCCGTCACACTGCTGCCCAGCCTGGCCGTCACGGCGGCGCACGTCACCATGCTGCAGCGCTCGCCGAGTTACATCCTGTCGATGCCCCAGCGCGACGGGGTGGCCGACCGCCTTCGCGCCTGGCTGCCCGCCGGGGTCGCACACCGTATCGTTCGCATGAAGAACGTGCTGGTCACGCTGGCCTTCTACAACGCCGCGCGACGGTGGCCGAACGCCGTTCGCCGGGTGTTGATCCGGCGTGCGGCGCAACAGGTTCAGGGCCATGCCGACGTGGCCCGCGATCTCACCCCGCGCTACAACCCGTGGGACCAGCGGCTTTGCCTCGCGCCGAACGGAGACATCTTCAAGGCGCTGCGCGGCGAACGCGCCGCCATCGTGACCGACGAGATCGCGTCGTTCACGCCGCGCGGGCTCATGCTCAAGAGCGGCAAGACGCTCGACGCCGATATTGTCGTCACGGCCACGGGGTTGCGCGTGCAACTGATGGGCGGTGCGCGCCTGCTCGTCGACGGCAAACCCGTGGTGCTGTCCGAATCGGTCGCCTACAAGGGCATGATGTACAGCGACGTGCCAAATCTCGCGTCGATCTTCGGCTACACCAACGCCTCGTGGACGCTCAAGGCCGAACTCATCGCGCAGTACGTGTGCCGTCTCATCAATCACATGAACGCGTTGGGCGCGGATACGTGCGTGCCGCGTCTGCGCGACGGCGAGCATGCGGCACTGCCCGCCATCGGCCTCACCTCGGGCTACATCCAGCGCGCCGCCGGCGTACTGCCGAAGCAAGGCGGACGCAGGCCCTGGGTGTTCTATCAGAGCTATCTGCGCGACCTGAGACTCATGCGGTGGGGGCGCCTCGAGGACGGCGCGATGCAGTTCGAACGTCGCGCCACGCGAGCGGTCGAACGGGACGGATCGAAGGCTTCGGGGCCGGACGTGTCGAATGTGCCGGACGCATCAAACGTGTCCGATGCACCGACGGCGTGCCGCGAAGCCGGGGCGGTGTCGCGATAGCGCGCGCCCCGCCGCGCACTGCCCCAGCGAGCCCGGCGCCGCACGCCGACGATGCGGATTGACGAACGCTCTCCCCTCTCTTTTACGGCTGCCACCACATCATGCTTATCGCTTACCTTCTTGCCTGCCTCGTCCTCGTGACTGCCGTCGTCGTGCTGGTGCTCATGCGCCTGACACGCCGCGTGGCGCGTCGCGCGCAAGCGGCGATTCCGCCGGACGGCAAATTCCTGGAGATCGACGGCGAGCGTTTGCATTATGTGGATTTCGGCCATGGCCCGGCCGTCGTGTTCATTCATGGCCTGTGCGGCCAATTGCGCAACTTCGCCTATCTGCCGCTCGACGCACTCGCGCGCACCCATCGGGTGATCCTCGTGGACCGCCCAGGCTCCGGATACTCGACCCGTTCGCAACCTGACGACGCCGCGATCGCGACGCAGGCCGGCGTCGTGGCCCAACTGATCGACAGACTCTCGCTCGACCGGCCGCTGGTCGTGGGCCACTCGCTGGGCGGCGCGATTGCGCTCGCGCTGGCGCTCGACCATCCGGAACGCGTGGGTGCGCTCGCGCTGATCGCGCCGCTCACGCAGCCGGTACACGACGTGCCGGGGCCGTTCCGGGCGCTCGCGATTCGTAGCGCCTGGTGGCGCCGCTGCGTTGCCCACACGCTGGCCGTTCCCATGGGCATGCTGACGGGACGCGCGACGCTCGCGCACGTCTTCGCGCCGGAAGACCCGCCCGGCGACTTTCTCATTCGGGGCGGCGGCGTGCTCGGCTTCCGGCCGGGCAACTTCGAAGCGAGCAGCGGTGACCTGCTTGCAGCCGAGCGCGACATGCCCGGCCTGGCCGCGCGCTACAACGCGCTGGCGGTTCCGGTCGACATTCTCTACGGCCGTCAGGACCGCATTCTCGACGCCCGAGTGCATGGGGAGTCGATGCCGTCGATCCAACCCCGTGTGCGGCTCTCGCTGGTGGATGGCGGACACATGCTGCCCGTGACGCAACCTGAAATGACGATGCAGTGGCTCCTGGACGTGGCGGCGCGCAACCCATCGGCGACGTACTACGGCGTACGCAACGCACCGACCGTCTCGACGCATGCAGCCAACGACGCGGCTTGAGCGCCGCTTGTCGGCCACATTCCGGGAGAGTGCTGCCTGCGGTGGCGCGCATCCGGTGGCACACTAGGGACTTCCCGACTTCGCACGCCGCGCCGCGGCTCGCCCCATGCCCGATCATCCCGAAGCTTCTTCGGCCCCGTCCAGCCTTCGCCTGGCGGCCAGCCTCGTGGTGCTGCGCGAACGCGCGAGCGGCATGGAGGTGCTATTGCTGCGACGCGCCGTTCGCGCCAACGATCACAGCTCCGATGCGTACGTCTTTCCCGGCGGGGTCGTCGATGCCGGCGACCGGCGCGCCCACCTCACCTGCCCCCGGCTCGACGACGCCACGGCAAGCCGGCGACTGAAAGTGCCGCAGGGCGGTCTCGATTACTTCATCGGTGCGATCCGCGAGTGTTTCGAGGAGACGGGCGTGCTGTTTGCAGACGACCTCTCGGGTGCGCCGATCGACGGCGCACGGTTGGCGGCCATGCGGGCACAACGCGACGCCCTGCACGACGGCAAGATCGACATCGCATCGCTGTGCCGCGCGTTCGACGTCCATCTCGCGGTGCAGCGGTTGCAGTATCTGAGCCATTGGGTCACGCCGCTGAACCTGCCCAAGCGTTTCGATACGCGTTTTTTCCTGGCATCGGTTCCCGAGGGCCAGAACGTCGAGGTCGATGCGCTCGAGACCGTTGCACACCGGTGGATGCGTCCAGCCTACGCGCTCACGTATGCCGATCAGCTGCGATTGCTGCCGCCCACGCGCAAACTGCTCGAATGGCTCACTCGCATGAAGACGGTCGACGAAGCGATGTCGGCTGCCGCGGCGTTGGACCACGTGCCACGCATCCAGCCGCGCCTCGCGCTGGGCAAACGCGGGCGGTGGCCCGTCGCGCCCGACGATCCGGCATGGGCCGAGTTGGTGCTCACCGATCCGCAGGACACCGCCACCGGCAGTTACGAAATCGTGCCGGGCCGCGTGACGGCACTGATACCTGGCGTGCTGCGGGTGACCGCGGCCAATCCCGGGATGATGACCGGCCCCGGCACGAACACGTATCTGGTGGGCGGTGGGCCGGAGAATGCATGGGCGGTGATCGATCCGGGCCCCGACGATCCCATGCACATCGATGCGATCCTGGCGGCGGCGCCCGGCCCCATCCGGCAGATTTTCGTCACGCACACGCATCGCGATCACTCACCCGCCGCCCGAGCGCTGAAGCAGACGACCGGTGCACTGACCTACGGCATGCGCGCCCTGCATGACGACGGGCAGGACACGTCATTCGATCCGGACGTCGCGCTCGCGGACGGGGATGCCGTCACATTGCCCGATGGCCGGATCCTGCAGGCGATACATACGCCCGGTCATGCCGCCAATCATCTCTGTTACGCGCTTGACGGGGCGGGCCTCGTCTTCACGGGCGATCACGTCATGCAAGGCTCGACCGTCGTCATCAATCCGCCGGACGGTCACATGGCGACCTATCTCGCCTCGCTCGCCAAGCTCGCGGCACGGGCGCCGGCATGGCTGGCGCCGGGGCATGGCTTCGTGATGGATCGTCCGGCGCAGCGCATCGCACGGCTCGTCGACCATCGGCTTGCGCGCGAGGCCCGCACGGTCGACGCGCTTGCGCAACTCGGTGCGACGACGCTCGACGCGCTCACGCCGGTGGTGTATCGCGACGTGCCCGTGGGACGTCATGGGGTTGCACGCCGCTCGCTGCGCGCCCATCTCGACAAGCTGCGGGAAGACGGTCGGGTGCGCTTATCGGCGGATGGCGAATGGCAGCTGACGGGCGACGGCTGACCGTGGCGGCGATCAGGCGTCGCCTTCGCCGTCGCCGAGCAGTTCGTCGACAATGCGCTCGCCGGCCTTGCGCCCGGCCATTTCGGCGTCCTGGCGGTTGTCGCGATGCCCGTCCGGCGAGCGCACCTCCGGGCCTTCCGGTTTGCCGTGACGGATCACCTGCACCCGATAGTCCCAGGGTCCGGCGTATTCGTTCTGGAACGCGTGTACGCGAATCTGATAGCCCGCGCGATAGTCATAGACCTGCTCATGCGATGCGTAGCTCATGACGGACTCCGGTGGCGATGAGGACGGAATGCGGAAATGATGCCGGGGTGGCGGATATGTGGGACGAGATGCGCTCAGGCAACGTCGACGACGATCGGCTCGACGCTGGCGCCGCCCAGGATGGTGCGCGCAGCGCGCTGCACGATCTCCTCCTCGAGTGCTTCGAATCGCTCGAAGAGTGCCTGGTCGCCTGCCTGCGCGTCGGTAGCATCGGCGGCGTTGGCCAGACGATTGAGCGAGGCGCGGGCGATGTGGCAGGTCCAGACCTTGCCGTCGACGTTGACATTGAAGCGCACGAACTCGCCCCCGGGGACCAGTCCGATGCCACCATGCAGAAAGGGATCCATAGCTGTCTCCGCGGGGTTCTGGAATTCGAAAACGTCCGGCTCGTCGAAAAATCGTAGCACGTTCGAATTCGATGGGTGACATCCAGCGCGACGTCGACAGCGCGGCCAGGGCGGCGCGCCCATGAAAAAAGACCCGCCTGAGGGAGGCGGGTCTAAAAGCCGGGATGCATGGGGCACCATGGCAACCCCGGGAAGACAGGGTCATGTGAACATGACGAGTCCATTATGGACGGGCAAATCCGCTGTGGCGCCGACCGGCGTACGCGGAATTAGACGTAGATCAAGGTTTGTGAATTTGCCGACCCTGGGCCGCCCTCGACGCGGGCGGAACCGTTTATCTCGGGCAGCCGGCAGGTGCGGCAACGGCTCGGAGGGTGCGCCAAAAGTGCCCGCCTGCACCGGTCGCCGCCGCACTTGCCGGCGGAAGCCACCGATCGTGCCGGGCCTGCCGGGCCTGCCTGACTTGCCGGAATTCGGTCGCACCGGTTGATACGGACGGTCCATATGGGCGATCATGCCCTCCTCGGCCCTGCGATCCGGCAAGCGGCGCGATGCGAAGACGGCGCCATGGCGTTTACGGTTGCCGAACGCCCAGCGACATTGCGTCTCGCGATGAGATGCGCAGGCTTCAGGGCGTGCGGCCTGCGTCGCGGCTGTCGCGAGAGACAACAATATTCGACGAGTCTGATAACAACGGGGAATCTGGCATGAAAGCGAAACTCGCGCTGTTGCTGGCGTTGCTGTGCACATCCTTCGGGGCCGACGCCGCCGGTGAATTCACACTCTCATATTTTGGCGACGGCAAGCCAGTGGATTTGCCGACATTGGTCAGCGACCTCATCACACCGGAATACGTGAAGCGCTTTCCCGCGAACCAGTACGAGATCGTCCTGATTTACCACTGCACGCCGGTCTCGGCCCGGGGAGACATCGCATGCACGGCCACGTCCGGGGTGTCCCCGAAGATCAATGCAGCGGGCCGGACGGGTGGACTCGTGCCCCTGGTGCGCTTCAACACGGCGGCGATTGCGCCGAAGGGCGCGTCGGTGAGCGACATCGACGAAATCCGAAGCAAGGTGATCAGGGAAAGCATTCGCGCCATGATGGCGGATCTGCCCGCCGCCCCCAAGCCCCGAACCGACCGCCCTCGGATGTAAGCGGATTGCGTTGAGCGCGGCGACGCTGTGTTCCCCTGCGAAGTCAAGCGGCGACGGGTTCGCCATGAGGCTGTGCAATCGGCTTGGTCGCCACCATGGCGCAGTGAGTGTAGGGAATCCAGGTTCGGTGGCGAACCCGGCACTCTGCCGCCGGGAAATGCGATGAGAACAAGGCCTGATAGCCCAGTGCGTCTCGGACGTTCTGGCCTCGATCCTTGCTCACCAGATATCGCGCGATGGCGGATTGTTGGGTGTCGTAGCAGGGATCGAGCGTAACGAGTCGACCGCCGGGGCGAAGCGCGTCGCGTGCAAGCGCAATGAATTCCGATGCGTCTTCGTCGTTCAAATGGTGCAGCAAGCCCACAGCCAGCACAATGTCCGCGGGCTGGATCCTGTTCGCATCGTCCCTGGTAAAGAGACGACAGTGAAATCGCCCTCGGCCTGCGTGACGCTGCTGCGCGGCAGCGATGTACCCGGGACTGATGTCGAACCCTTCGTAATCGACCTCGGGAAGAAACGGCAGTATCTCGGCGGTCCCACACCCTATGTCGAGAATCCGCTGGCCCGGCACGGGCCGCACGAATTCGGCGACAAAGTCACGCCGACCTCGCTTGGCGCCCAGTGCATTCTGAACGAAATCGTAAACTGCTGGCGAAGAGAGAATCGCACGAATGCCGGTGGTGATCTGGGCCATCGATGAATGACGCGCTGCGGGCAAGAAAATGTTCCGCGATTCTATCAGCCAGGATCTTCCTGGAGACATGACGCCTCAATATTTGGCGATGCGACCGCGCGCGGCGTCATCCGCGAACACGGCAAATGCCGCGTGCCGCGGCGGCCCGGAGAGTCCCGCCTGCCGGGGCTTCAAATTTGCCAGAAATCGCCACTTCTCGACGCTAGGTTTTTTCGGGGAGGGCGGAGGTCATCCGGTATCTCCCCCCGCTCTTCCACATCAGGTTGCAACTGTTTGATGCATCTTAGGCGAACTCTGCAGCAATGCACCGTGACCCATCGTTTTCGGGCACAGTGCGGATTCTGCCGAACGCGTCGCCGTCAGTTGCTTCCGCGAACTCACATTTTGGCGGCGACAGGTAGTCGGAACGGGGCGCCAAGACGGTTGAAAGCGTTCATCGCGGCAATCGTTATCGTGAGATCGACGAGATCCTTCGGCGAGAACGCTGCCGAGACGTTCGCGTAGGCGTCATCCGAAGCATGGGTTTCGCTGACGCGAGTCACCTCTTCGGCCCAAGCCAAGGCGGCGCGCTCCTGATCGGAGAACAGGTGCGGGACTTCGTCCCACACCGGCACCAGCGTGACCTTGTCGATAGACATGGTCTTTCTAAGATCGCGACTGTGCATGTCGATGCAATGGGCACATCCGTTGATCTGTGAAACACGGAGGAACACAAGATGAATGAGTTCCTCGGGCAGGTCAGTGCTTTTGGTCACATAGTGATAGATACCGAAAAGCGCCTTTGCGCCGTCCGGGGCGATCTCGCTCCAGTTCAAGCGTGTCATTCTGGTCCTCTGCCATTTGGCCATGAAATAACGTCTCTTGCGTCGCGGGCGCGGTTGGCTATTTCGCTTTAGCGCCTGACTCATGACGTAAGGCGATGTTATTCGTTCGAGATTGAGGACAACAGGCGCAAGAATTGACGAAATGACTGGGCCAAAGCCCACGCTTGCCATTGAGATGGACCGCAATGCGGCGGCACCCGTTGGCGAGCAGATTTACGCGCACAACTCGCCAGTCACCTGGCCATCAGTCGGGAAAAGACGGAAGGCGGACTCGAGCGCTCTCATGCGGCACACCGAGGACTTGGTGCCGTGAGACATCCGTCCGCTGCGATTTCCGCCAGGCTCAAAGCCGCGCCGCCGACTCATCGGATGTTGCCGCGCACGCGAACCCTGCGATGACGCGCAAACATCACGACCATCGACGAGTCAAGGGCGCACTAGCTAAAACGTGAGCGGGCAAATCTGAATGCTTTCTGGAAAATTTCCCGGATCGGGAAAGGGAGATGCGTGGAACGCTTTGAACAACAAGGGAATTTTGGGGTGACCGATGGGACTCGAACCCACGACGACTGGAATCACAATCCAGTCCCTCAACCCGATATTTTCATTTTGGATCATCAAGTTACGAAAAAAACTTCGGAATAAATACACATCGTCTGCCGACCATTTCATGCGGGTTTACAGGGATGCGTTCCGAATTTCGAGGCCTTAATTCACCGCCTTCGGCGCGGGTGCAGCACTTATTGATTTTGCGTCCGGCAGCGTCACGAACGACCGCGCCTCATCGATCGAGCGTGCGCAGCCCGTCATCTGGCCAAAGGTGGGGCGCACGCCGCTATCGGATGAGGAATGGTGGAGTAATCCACCGCGCCTCGTCGCATACAACTTACGGCGTCACCAATCGAAGCCCACGTTGCGAACGCAGTCCGTACATTTTTGCAAGTTCGTCGTGATACAAGTCGAGGCTTTGAACAAGGTCTTCATCCGTGTAACCCAGATGATCGGTGAGATTCTCAAGGAGCGCATCGAACACCGAAGACTTTTCGCGCGGAAAGTCTACAGCCGACGGCTCCTGGGTCCGATATCCCCTCGACGACATCTGCCGCCAAAGCCACTGCGCCTTTCCTCCATCAATTCGACCAAGCGTCGTCGCCCTAAAAATCAACGCAGCCATCGACACCTTCCAAAAAGGCTTCATTCCCATTGCCCGGTCCAACGTCAATCCGGAAAGCTGTGGACCGATGTCAGACGCTGGCATCAATAATTCCGACGCAAACGAGTCAGCCTCGTCTTCCATCGCGGGCGTTGGATACCGGTGCATGACCAGATGCCCAATTTCGTGAGCCAGCGAAAATCGAAGTCTATCTGCCGGGCGGTTTCTATTGAGAAAAATCAACGGCGGCAGATCCGGTATGCGGTAGCTTGCGCCATCGATGCCTGCATCCGGCATGTCACAGTACACCACGATGCATCCCGCGCGCTCAGCGTACTCGGTCAAATTACCAATCGGGCCGGACGGCGCATACCACGCACGCCGCACATTGCGGGCGACTTCTTGTGCGCCCCCGATCTCTTCCGGATCGTATTCAGGAAACGGAAGCTCCGGCTGAAAATCAGCGCTGTGAAGAAATGTACGGACATGCCCAATTCGAACGTTCAGGTCAGCAATAAGCCGCTCAATCGATCCTTTTGCAACCGATGCCTTCTTTCTAAAAAAAGGGTGAGCGCTCATCGGTGCGCCGTACACTCGCTCGGACCGGCAAAAGAAACTCGCCGGGCAACTCAAAGCATCAGCCAGACGCGCCACAACCGTACCGGTGGCAGGGCGTAACCCCTGCTCTAATTTAGACAATGTTCCTTGAGCCAAACCAGATCGTTCGGCCAACTCCGCTTGCGTTATACCCAGCATACGGCGTCGTAGGTTCAATAGATCAGGCCGGAAGCCGTCAACCTGCCCCTCCGCCTCCGTTACCAGACTTGCGTTGTTTCCCATCTTCGTTCTCCCCAATTCGCTTCGGCTTCAACAACCTCTTTGCAACAGCCCCATCACCGCCACCTTCCGGCGCGGGCGCGAACGGAATAACGCTCTGCACATCACTGTCACCCAACGTATCAATAGCCCAGACGATAGATTTCTTATGCCTGTGCACTACAGCTATTCGCCCGATATCCGTCTCATCCTTGTTTAGAATGTAGAGCAGTTCGCATCGGGCAACGCCGTCAAACAAATCTTGGTCCTGGTCGTGGAACGACGCCGTCGCACCAGTGTGAACATTGCTGGATTTAAGTTCGGACGACCCCTTCTTCAATCGCATGAAGAGGCGATCGTCAAACATCACGCCCCCCCAACTCCCATGCTCGAAATAACGGGCAGATCCCCCGCCATCAAACCGATCTTTCGCCAGAGACAGCGCATCGTTATGTACGATGTTTGCGCGCACCCTTCGGTGTTGCATTCTCGACGCTACAGGATTCACCAGCCACATACCCCAAGCGTCCCGAAAGAGCGCCTCCAACCTTGGAAGATGCGGATTCAGAATTTCCAGCGCGGACTCTTTGTTGATCATCGGCATGCAAGCACCATGATTTGACTTTGAGCCCGCAGAATAGCATGAACAACAAATTCAACGCAAAATTATTCAAAAAATATTCCAACATTGACTGTCGACGCAGATCGTAGCCGAGTTTTCCATCTCGCAACATAAATCCCCACGGACTTCCGGGGGATTTTCCCCTGCATCATCAATAGGTCGCCCCATCCCAGTGCGCCGCTTCGACGATAGGCGCTATTCCACTTCGCCAAAAAGCGCACCGATAACTGTTTTTTTATACAGTACTTCATGCTAGTTTACCTCCCTCGAAGTCACCCGAGAGAGGTCGCCATGCGAGACCCACACACCACCAGATTTATCGTCGTCCCGTTCCGCAAAGGGAAAGGCGACGATCTGCTTCCCGTTGAAGTACGGCCGGCCAGCACGAGCGCCGGCGCCGTGCGCGTCGCGCACTCAATGCGCGAGCGCCATGCTGGGGTAGCAGCCTACGAGGTTCTGCTTGACCCCGAGACGGGCGCCATGGAATCACCAAAGGTCCTATTCCAGCACGGCCGCGTGCCGATGCTCGATGAGTTCGCGTCGGCGTAGTGAGGGGATCGTGGTATGCCTCTCAATCCCCGCCCTTCCGACCTGACCATCGATCAGTTGCGCAGCCTGTGGCTTACGCACAAGGACCCTGTCCTGCGACGCGCGATTGAAGAAGTCGCGTATCGCCGCCTCGATGCTCAGCGGCGAGACAAGGTACTCGTGGAAGTGGAAAAGCTATACGCCATCATCCACGAGGCGTGGCGCGAGGAAGTCGGTGACACGCTCATCGCGCTCGAGTGCCTTCGTGCCCTGCTTTCGGATCAGCGACAACGCCGAGGCGAGTTGCCGGGCATCCCGGGGGCACCCAACCGGTAAAAGATAATTTTGGATATCATTTTTCAATTTTTGATAACCGCAATTATCTTTCTCTCTCATGAACCGTTCGACGCGGAAAGCGTCCAGTGCGACGCGCCGCCCAAGCGGACGCCCCAGTACATGAGCCAGCGGCGCCAGGCCGGCACGCACGTCACGGCCGACGCCTCGCGCAGCACGCGGTCGGCCACCGCCCGTGTCACAAGTTTTGTCGTATAGAGCCAGTCATGCACGGCGGCGGCCTCGTTCGAGGTTCCACCGGTGAGCCAGTAGACGACCGGCAGCCGCGGTACCGACGCGAGATCGGTGACGAAACCGCGCGGCACCGTGATCACCGCCCCCGCAACATCCGATTGATAGAGCAGGTCCGACACCAGCCGCCACCGGCCGTCGTCGCAGCCGGTGGCGTTCTCGATGACGAGGCGTGTCAGGAAGCGGCTCATTTCGCCGCGGTGCCAGTCGCTACATCTTGTGGCCACGCGGCGATCGCGGCCGCGAGCAAAATCTGCGCGGTCGTCACCCCCATCACGATTCGATCCTGATCCTGCACCGACAGCGGCGACGCCTTCACGACGGTGATGAGTGCAGGAAGACCTGCGCTCGCGAGCGTCTGAAGATTTACCGCATCGACGGTCGAGCCAGCTGCACAGACGGCGTTCACGACCGGCTGCGCCTCGGCGAGCGATTGCAGCGCGCCGTCGCTCATGCCGCTGACCTGCTGCAGCGAGGCAATCGCGACCTCGACCGGCGGGCAGACCCGGGCTGCGACTTGCGATGGCGAGGGGACGGACTGGGCTGTCGTCGAGCAGGCCGCGAGGGCGCACGAGAGCATGGCCGCGCACGCGGCCAACATGGCAAAACGCTTCATGGTGATTTCCTTACGGGGTGGAAAAATTGATGGCTGCGGCAGCCGCACTCGTCACGGCAGCCGAAATGCTGGAAGCAATGCCGCCGCCGGCGGTGATCGGCGCGCTGGCCGACACGCCGGTTTCAGAGAAATCGAGGGTGAAACCCTCGCTGGTATTGGTCACGCGAACGGTGACGGCGCCGACATCCTTGCTGCTCGAGACTGACGCCTCGCAGCAGATCAGCCGGCCGGCCGAGTCATAGAACGGCCGCACTTCGTATGAGGCGTTGCCCGCGCACGCGGCAAGAAGCAGCGCGCCCAGGCATGCGAAGGGCACCCGTATCACTGCGGCGTGCCGGGTGCGTCGGTGCTGCCACCCTGCCCCTTCGTGGCCGCCCCGGCGTGCACGGCACCAAGCGCCGCCAGCGCGGCACCGACCGCGGCGATGAAGCCGTCGGTGGGCGTCTTCCCGAACCAGGCGAACAATGCCCAGATGGCCAGCAAACCGCCGTAGCAAAGAACCTTCACGCGGATGGTCATTTCGTCGCTTCCTTATCGTGGTGGTGGATGATTTCCGTGGGTGTGAACTGGTAGCCCTCGACGGCGTACTTCTGCGCGACGAGCAACGGGAACGGCAGCATGTGAATGCCCTCGCCCTTCCCTGTGTGGTGCTCTTTACACAGCAGCATCCCGTTGACGGTCATGTCATCGACGAATCGATACGGGTCGAACGGCTGGGCGGCCAGAAAGCCATCCCAATCGAATGCCCGCGCGATCGGGCCCCACACGCCGGCGCGGCAGTCTTCGGCCAATCGCGGCCAGTCGATCATGTTTGCAGTGCTGCGCTCGATCGGATGGTGATGGGCCTCGAGCGGGTGCCCGCTGTCCTGCTCAGTGCCACCGCAGACGAAGCACCTGCCGCGCTCTCGCTCAATCAGCGCGGCCCGCGTGTGCGTGAACAACGGTGTGGTGACGCGCGGATCGTGGCCGGGCAGCAGCACGTCAACGGCGAGCGTCTCGCGTTCCTCATGGGTTTCGGTAACTGACATGGCATCACCCCCGATCGCCGCGCATGAAACCGCTGGCCCGGCGCTTGAGCTGCAGCTCGATGAACTGCGCGCCGACCGTGCCGAGCACACTGCCGATACCGAGCAGCGCCAGCGGCGGGATATCCGGAATCTGGATCAGCACCACGCCGGCGATCATCGATGCGCCGGCGCCCAAGATCGCGCGACCTATGATCAGTCGCCACGTCAAAACCTCGTCGCTCACGAGCAGTTTCCCGAGTCCCATAGCAGCTCCCAGCACCAGCAGGCCCAGAATCGTCCAGGCAGTCTTGTGGTCATCCATTGATGGTTCCCCGGTTACGGTGCAATGACGCCACCCGCACGCCGATAGGCGTCGAGCAGAGAGTCGAGCGTGTTTTCGTGTTGTCCGTAGCCCGCGCCCGGCAGGCTCGCCCATATGTTTCGGCACTTGGCAAAGGCCGCCGAGACCCGGCCGGCCAGAATGTCGGGCATGGCGCCCTGCTCGCGGATCTGGCGCAGCGCGATCAGATCCTGGCTGCGCGGCGAGAAGTCCGTAAGGCGCAGCAACGGCCGGTAGGCATCGAAGTACCGCGCGAGCAGTTGGTAGCGCCCCGCCGCGGTCGATTGCAGCGGCTTGCCGTTGATGATCCGCGGCGCGCCGTTCTTGTCTCGGATCGTGACGAGGATGCGCGGGTGATCCTGATAACTGGTAAAGATTGTCGGACGCTGCGGCGAGCCGCCGACGATGACGTTGTAGCCGTCGTCGGAATTGGCCAGCCCGACGGCGGTGTGCTCGCTGAACGCGATCGCATCCAGAAAGGCGAGCGCGTTCCTGCCGCCTGCTGAGGCAGCATCGATTCGTGGCATGTGGGCCCCAAAATGAAGAACCGCTCACTGGCGGCTCAGTTGACTTGACTGGGACGCCGGCGAATTGCCGACGTGCTTGATTACTGCTCGCTCACCGCCAGGGGCTCGTTCCCTTCTGCGACCCACAGAAGGTATTGCTGGTAGTCACGGTTTCCCGGATCGGCAGGGATCATCGCCCCATCTTCGGTGCGAAGAATTCGTTCGAACTGTTCGCCCTCGAGCCTTTGCGTCAATTGGTACATAGCCATCTTCCTTTAAAGCCGAGCGTCGGCAGTGTATGAACCGCCCACAGCAATGCTGTTGGAATTGCTCCACACGAAGCCATTGGGCGAGATCGCCGTCGCGATAGATCCGGTCTCGCTCGACGATGTACCGGACCCACCGGTGCGAGTTACCGTCGGCGTAACGCGCATCGGCGTGCCGAACTCGTTGGAAATGGCAAATTGCGAGGTAGTGCCAGTGTTCGTCAGGGAGACGCCAAACTGTCCGATGCGGAAGTACCGCTGGCAACGTACCCGCTCGTCTTGTACGTTGCGGAACTCGAACGGCGTGATCGTTGTGCCCTCCTCCAATTGCCATTCCGTGAACCAGAAGTTCTTCGCTGTCACCGCACCACAGGCAACTTGAATCTCGATTTCCAGGCCGTTCGAGCAGTCGCCGAGCGCAAGCCCAGTCGGCCACGGGGTGAAGAGCTGGCCAGCCCCCGACGGCACCGCCACCGCTGCGCTGGTGCCGATGACCGATGTCGAAGTGAAGTTGTCCGTGGCTGTGGGCTTGCGGATGATCGCGGTGTAGTTGACGTTCGACCCCACGTCGTGAAGCACCTTGATTTGAAATGCCGCCGTCTGATTCTTCAGCTTGACCGCATCTGCGGCTTCAACCCGGTAGCGCCACGACAATTGCCCGGCGCCGGTGAGCGTCACGCCGGAAAGCCGTAGCGCACAACCTGTGCGGCCCACCGATGCAGCGGTGTCCTGCACGGCCGTCCCAGCGGTAATAGCACCGCCAGATGCCCATGCGGACACCATGTCGACCTGAGTAAACTGTGCCGCCGTCGAAAGGTTTGGCGCAGCAGCTTGGGCAATCTGCGCACCACCGTTGACCAAGCGATTGCGGGACGCCGGCGAACCGACCGATCCGGTGCGCGCCGCAACAGAAACGGCAGTCAGAAGATTCTGTAAAAGCGTCGCAGTGGTGCCGTCGTCGACGGCTGAAGCGCCGGAATTGGCGACGATGAATTGCGCGAGCACAGCGGACATGATGCTGGACTGGCGCAAGACCTTGTTCACTTGCGCCGACTGGGCCACCCCGGAAGAGAATCCGTTGCTAAGGATGGACGTAAGAGCAGCATAGTCCGCTTGCGACAGTACATTCGCACCTGAGCCGCCCGCAAATAGCAGGAAGTCGTTAGATGGCATCTTGAGACCCGTATGTGGACTGCTCGCGAGTGCGAGCAAAGTGGAAAGGCGTGAAGGGATTTAAAGCGGCGTCGCCCACGCACCGGTGTCGAAGCCGGCGACGTAGTCATTGCCCATATCGAATCCGAAAAGCGGCGCGCCATCGGTCGAGGTGACCAGGTAATAGTTCACTCGCACGGACTGCGGTTTGATGGGGATGTAGCCGCCGGACAGCAGCGCGAGGAATAGCGCCGAAGGCACTCTCCCGGATATGCCGACCGTGATCGACATGTCCTGGTTGTCCTGGATGAAAACGCGCGTGTCGCCAGCAAAAATCTGGTCGAGAATCGACTTCGAGCCGACGAGCGTTCCGTCCCAATGATTCGCCCCAATCTTGGCGCGGATGATCAGACGGTATGTGTCGTCGTCCAGCGTCGTGACGCCTGTGTCGGGATCGAATGGCCCTTTCCATACGCCTTGGTCAAAACCGAGCCCTATGGTGTCGAACGAGAAATACACCCCGGAAAGCGGCGTAGCGACGTTGCGCGATACGCCTACCCACAACCCAACGTCGTCAAGCTGCTTTCCCACCGCGCTGTCGAGATCGAAACTTGCAGGCATGCTCGCGAGCGCGTTCTGTGCGTCGACGAAGCATTGTGCGACCGCGGCAACCATTGCCGTGAAGCGCGGCTTGTCCGCGTGCTCCGAGGTGATTTTCCCGGTGTAATCTGCGATGTCAGCCATATCAGACGGGAGTCATGGTTACGCTGGCGGGCGTGCACGTCGCTGCCTGATTGAACGCGAGCGGCACATCCGGCGTGCCGGCGCCGCCCGGGCCGTTCAGCGTCAGCGTTTTGATCTTGAATGTGTTCGCGCTTGGGACGCTCTTTGCCGCGGCAATGCACGCGTCCCATTCAACTGCGCCGGGCACACCACCACCGATCGCCACCGAGTTGATGTAATCGGAAATCGCCTGCTGGACGGACTGACCGATTGCGGTCGTGAACCCCGCGAGCGCGGTGAACTGGACCACGGCGGACACGGCTTGATTGGTCGGTCGGTAGAACCGGATGACGATCGGGCGGCCGTAGATGTCGTTGACCGTGATCGCAGTAGTGCCGGTTGTACCGCCGCCGGGCCCCTTCTTCGCGGCAATCGCATTTGCGATCGCAGTTGCGTCGCCGCCCTCCACCACCAACGCGATCGAGTGCGCTGGCAAGCCGTTGGCGTCCGTCTCATCCGTGTCGTTCTCGTACCCTGCGTAGCGCGTCACACCAGCAACGTTGGCGACGGCGCCGATGGTGCCCTCGAAAACGGTCAGCGACGGAATGGCGGTCGACGTCTTCTGGCGCGCTCGCAGCGCCGCGTCCATTTCAACCGGCGCGCCCGGCGCGGCATCGGCCGGATTGGTCACCGTCTGCCACCCAAGCGTGGGCGTCATGATCTTGACGATGGTGCCGGCGGGCGCCTCGATATCGCCGATCGTTGTGCAGGTCGCTGTAACGGTGATTTCCCCTTCGGGGGGGATGGTGACAGACGTGGGCAACGCCCAGTTGACCCTGTTGGTGTCCTGTACCAGACCGTTTGTGATCGTCGTGCCAGCCTGCCCGACGAGCAGCACGTCCGCCGTCGAATACGACGATTCATGACGGCGGATGCCGTTGATCTTTACGTTGCTCGACAGCGCAGCAAACTGCGCAGTCGCCGGGCTGAAACTGTTGTAAATGGCGATCGCGACACTGTTCCCGTCGTTGATCGCGGACGCGATGATCGCGAGGAACTGCCCGTCCTTGCTGTCCGGCTCGAGATAGGTATCGGCACCGTAAATGGCACGGTACTGCGTCTGCAGATAGTCGAGGACGTCGGCATACGCCGGCGCGTGAATCCCGGTCGCGTCGATAGTCGGCGCAGTGGTGGTGATGGTCACAGCGTTTCCTGTATCGTCGTCGATCCGTAGATCGTGTTGATCGTCGCGGTGACTGCGAGCGCGCGCGAATCAGCGTCGAACTCGCTCGAATAGTCCGTAATCTCGACGACGCCTTGCGTGCCCAGAACGCACTGCTTGATGGCGCTATCGGCAGTGGCCTGCGTGTTCTTGCCGAGCACCTGCTTCCAGGGCATGCCGGCCGTCTTATCGAGGAACCATTCGCCCTGGATCAAGCGCAGGCGTGTGGAAACGGCCTGCGCCACCGCCTCGGGACTATTCACAAGGAATGCAGCCGCCCCGCCGAGGACGTAATCGCCGTCAGCGTCTTCTTTTCGGTATCGCATGCTCAATTCACCGTGCCAGAATTGCCCGAACCGGGTTGCACGTTGTTGTGGGTGTGAGTGTCGTCCACTCGCTTGCCGTTGGCGGTGATCTGGCCGATCACGTTCAAGATTCCGTTGAACACGGCCGCAGCGCCGCTCGCCGCGCTGCCGACCATGCCCCCGACGAACGTCAGCAGGCCCGTGATGGTGACCGCCTGCGAGAAGGTGGCCAGCGGCGCCACGACGTCGAACCCGCCGGGCGCCACGATCTTCACTTTCTGCGTCGATGGGTTCAGATCAATGAACGTGGCGCCGTCGTCACTTCGCAACTGCACCGAAGCCGTGCTCACGCCGGGCAGCGCGCGCGGCCGCGAACGCGTGCCCAGCAGCACGAAACCATCTGACAGGTCGTGCATGCGCGTGTCGGCCTGTTCCTGCACGCCGCCAGACTGCCACCAGGCGTCGATGCAGCGCGAGCCGAAGACCACCAGGCACTCGTCGCCCCGCTTCACCGGGAACGTCAGAGTACAACCACCGCCGGCAGGAAACTGCACCGGGCAATCGACCAGCAGCGGAAGCTGAATCGACGTCACCGCGCCGTCGGGTCCTCGGGCCTGCATCTGGATCGCCGGCTGTACAATGCACGTCATTGCGACCGGGTCAAACGACTGAATGATTCCCGGAAGCGCGGTCCACACGTCCGCCAGCGCGCCGCGCAGCGCAAGCAGCAACGTCTGGTTGGGATCGCCAACGCGCTCTTGTCGATTCATGGGGAGATTCGTGTGAAAAGGCTGATGTTTTTGATACTGGCTGCGACTTCCAGCGTCGCTTGTGCAAGCGAAGCCTATGTGTTTCCACCGGGGCAGAATCAGGTCGGCGACATCGTCCCGCGCGAAAAACTCATTTACGTGCTGTACACGAAGGAGAAATGTGCGCTTCCGGTTGTCCACGCGAGCGACATGCGCCGAGCCGATATCTTCAATCGCGCTGAAGCGGACGTCGGATGCTGGGGCAAAACTCTTTCCGGCGATCCCAACTCTGTCGTGATCGTTGACCGGTTCGGGAACGTCACGAACTCATCGACTTCATCTTTCGCCCTCGCAGACGTCGCGCGCGACGGAAGCGCCAACATCACGCGTCCATCCGCTGGTATCTCGGATTTTCGTAGGCGTTTCCCTGGCGTACGTTAGCCGTTGGTCTTCACGGCGCCAGGGACCGGCCCTATCGCTCCGAACGTCGATCTGCGTTGCATCTCCTCGCTCGGAATCACCGTCGGATCAGCCGAGATGCAGATGAGGTCGGTGTACCAGTCGTTTCCTCGCGTGTCGCCCTGATGTTCAGCCACCATCACGTAGTAGTAGCCGTTGGCATTGAGCGGATTCGTGACCTGTACGAAGGCGTTTCGTGGCTGATCTGCGTTCGCCAGTCCATACTCCAGTTGCTGCACCGAACCAGGCCTGAGTTCGATCAGCGTCCCGATTTTGTAGTTCGGATTGAGCAGCGTACGCACCTGCACGCCGTTCTGGGTCTGCACCGGTAGACCAATCATTCCAGTGTCTGAATTTATGACCTGAATTTCCGATGGCATGTAGCTCGATTCCGGTACGACCTGCAGTTTTCCGTCCTGAATGGACCAAGTCGTTTCCGTGTTTCGAGCCGTGCATGCCAGCACGTCCCGCGCCATCCCGAACATCACCTTGCCGCGCGGCAGCGGATTCGATTGCAGGCCCGCCGTGTACCCCACCCCAACGCCGTGCTTCGCCATCGCCTGCGCGGCGACGTTAAAGTGATCCTGCGCAGTCGAGCCGGCCGCCAGCGTGGTGCTCACGTAGGCGAAGTTGTACGCCGCATCGCCGTCGGCAGCCGTGATGTCGAGGTGCGTATCGACCTGGCTGGTGCGCCCTCGCCGGGTCTGCACGACGGTTCCGTCGAAGATGATCCCATAGTTTCCCTCATACCCCGCCTGCAACACGACGCGCTTGAACTCCTTTTGCACGCGTGCCATCGTAGCCGGATTCATGTTGTAGACACGAATGCGCGCGCTGTTCGGTGTTGACGTATCACCGCGCTTCACCACGAATGAGAAGCGCAACTCGGACAGGTCAAGCGCATCGCCGGCGACCTCGCCTATGATCAGGGATGCTTTGCGAAGGTATTGATCTGTCATTTTTGACTCAAATGAAAACGGCCCCATCTCTGGAGCCGTCTTTACCACCCATACCGGACCGGGCCAAGCCTGACCACGCCCTAGCACGGCTTACGCCGCCAAACCATTTGATGCGCAAGCGCATCGGCAAGACGGCTACGAGAACCGCCTACCCGCTGCATTCGCAGCCCATGCCTAGCCGTGCCAGACCCGGCCGGACCGAACCATACCCAACCACGGCCCGCCAAGCCTCGCCGCACGATGGCTTTCACCATCGGAATGCCACCTCGAAGAAGCTGCATCCCGCTGTTGACAGCCCATGTCTTACCATGCCCGACCAGGCCACACCCCACCGGGGCGGACCGAAGCGGACCCTACTCTATTGCCTTTTGCATCCCGCGAAGCATCGCCAGTTTGGCAATAGCATCGCTGTTTTCCTTACGCTCCGACTCAGATAGCTGGTCAAGACGGACGTGCTTGAGCGTTTCCGCTGCACGCCGATACGCCTTCGTTGCCTCGCGGTCGAACCGCTCCTGAGCGATTGCCGTTTGCTCTCGCGCTGGCGTGATCCGATATCCCTCGCCGTAGACGCTTGCCAAATGGATCTGATGCTTTTCGAGCAATTCCGCACGGAATGACTCGATGTTTTGCAGCCACGCGAACTGCCGCTCTTGGAACTGCGCCTGCGTTAGGGCTTCGTCGGCCGCAATCGCGCTCATACCGAAGTGCGATTCCAACCATTCGTGCGTCAGGATGTCACCATCCTTAAATCCCTCAGCAAGCATATCTTGAACGGCCTGACGCCACTCAGGATGCAAGGTGATTTCTTCCATAGCTCACCTCACGCGAAATTGACGGAGAATCGGCCAAATCGCGGTCGATACTCACAGACACCAATGAGTGCACCGGCATCCGTTACTGCTTTCCTTACCTCCTCAGCATTCAACACGTCCGGATTGAACGCGAGGTCAACTTCGCAGGCCCATTCCAAGAAGATCGGGCGATAACGCATGACCTTTGCCGTTCCCACTTTGACCCCACGGCAATCGACAAATTTGGCATCGTCCCAAAGTGCCGTCGGCTTGCTCGGTCCGTCATAGAGAAGCTTCGCCCGGTCGGTCATCACGACAGCGCCGCGCTTCCAGTCGGTGCCGAGCTTTTGCAACTTGGCCCCGGCCAGAAATGTCGCGTCGAAATTCTGCCCGGGCACATAGACGCCATCCCTCTCAGTCCAATACAGCCCGGCCAAGAATTCCGATTTTGCAATCGCGACGTGGTCGTCCTCTGTCTTCTTGCGCTTGGAAGTCAGTTCCTTGTGCGCTTTGGTTTCGACCAATAGCGGATTCGCGAGACGGTCACTGTGCATCATCAGAGGCGAAGTACCCGCGATTTTGAGCTTCAAGATTTCCATTAACGGACCTCCTGAGACGCAGCCACAACCGGGATATTCAGCTTCTTATAGATAGTGACCGGGCAAGTCCCTTGACGAAGAGTGATCTGAGTATTGTTCATGATCACCCTCACGCCGCCCGCAGACTGAGTTGCTGCAACCGGCCCACCAGTCGACTTTGGCATGCGACCACGAGTGCCGCCAGATCGGCATCGCTGTACCAACTGCCGTTAGGCTCAACGATCATTTTTGCCAATTCGGCCATCGTCGCCACACTCGCCCCCGGCGCAACCGGCTTCACAAACGTGGTGTTCGGCTGACCTTCATATCCCTTGTGCATGGAGAACAGCCAGCGATGCTCATCGACCGATCCGGTAGCACTCATCAGTTCAGTGAAGATCGTGCGAGCTGCATTCGCAGCGACCTCGGCGGCCACATTAAAGGCGTCGCGCATTTTGTCTTCATCGACCTTGGGCTCAGCGTCTAGGACTTCCCATTCGGCTGCCGTGCGAGTCACGATGCTGACCGCTTCCGAGAACTCACGTTGCGGGATCTGGCGATAGGTGACCTTGAAATGTGCTTTCAACTTCGACCAGACCTTGACAGCCGCCGGCCCTTGCTGATGCTTCGGCATGCGTTCGACGTAGGTCTTCACCATAAGACGCAGCGTTTCCTGCTGATCTGCGGAGAGAACATCGTCGGGATTGACTGCGAACGGCATACGCTCGTTCACCGCTACGCCATCGGTCCAGTACTTCCAGAGTACGTCATCGCATTCCGCCTGATACTGGATCACACGCTCACGGATCTCGTCTTTCACCTTTCCCGGATGGATGCCGGTAAGCCACCCGAATATTTTCCGAAGAGGGATGCACAGGTACTGCTGGGCACCTGCGTTCGAAGGGATTGTGATGATCACAACACCCCACCGGCGCTCATTGGCGCGCAATTTCGTGAACTGACTTGCCCAATCCAGCCCCATTCCCTCGACGATCGGCTTCATCGGCGTGTAAGGTTGCCCATCGTGTTCGATGAGCAACAGGTTTGCGCCGTGAAACGGCACCGAAATTTGGCGGTTTACCGCCTGGATGCTATTCTTCGTCATGTTCTGACCTCGCAAAAGTGTTCGGAACCAAAGCCCTGACTGAATCCGCCAAGATATGCAGTCGGGGCTTTTTCTTTCTCAAGCCACATTTCCCCTCTCCCCCGAACGCTCGCGGACCTCCGTAAGAAGTCGAACGATTTCTGCGCTCAGGCTTCGAAAATTCTGCTGCGCCTCTCCCTCCAGCCACGACTTAAGGCCTTCAGGCATCCGGATGTTGACTTGCGGCATTGCGCGGGCACCACGCATTGATCACCTCCATGTTGTAAACACCGGCACCGCACCGGTAAACACATCATAGAATCTATATGACTCAGAGTCAATAAGATTCTTTGAGTCTTTTTGGCTCTAGTCCGATAATTGATACATGAGCGAGAAAACCCAACTTCCTCCTTACCCTCTTCGAATGCCCGCCGATCTTCGCGATCGGGTTTCCGATGAGGCGAAGAAAAACAATCGTTCCATGAACGCGGAACTCATCGCTCGCTTGGAGGAAACGTTTTCCAGCGCGGGCGCCATCGAGCGCGTCCAAGAACTTGAGGCGATGGCTGAACAGCACGCCGCCGTCATTAACGCAATGGGCGGCGAACTTGACAGAGCGCGGGATGCCCTTCGAGCTCAAAACGCCTTAATCGCCTCGCTCGGCTTGTATCTCAGGTTGGTTGCAGAGCGAGTGCCACCGTCTGACGACCCTGTTTCGAGCGAACTGATGTCTATCGTTCGAACAGTTGGCAACTCGATCGCCCACAACAAGATCGCAGATGCAATCGGCCCGATTAAGCGCATGATCGAGATGGGCAGAGAGCTTGAAATATTCAACGCTGACGGCAGTCCCGGACCAAACCACCCGGGCGAGCTTCGCTAGTCCGCCACCCAAATTACGCACCTCGCTCGCTGCTGTCGTCCAACAATAGTTGGAATCTGCAAAGAACTCAGCAGACTATTGTCAGAACTTCCCTTTCCGCAAACAGCTTCAGCAACGTTGATCCGAGTATCAGCGAACTCGGTTAGGAGCACCACGTTCAAATGCATCGCATTTCAACGTGTTGTTTTGGCCTGATCTGCGGTAGCTCACATCAGAAAATGCGCCACTGATCAGTCGGTCACCCAGAAAACATGCGAACCAGCGCCGAGGTCGTCGAACGTTGGGACATTGTCAGGGTCGTCAGCACCCTGGACCCAGATTCGGCCGCCCAGGCCAAGATAGCTGTACTGCTCGAGCAGGTCAGCACCGGTCACCAGCGGTATGCCCCCGATGATCGGCGCGCCGGACGAGTCTGCGATGCCGAGCACCCAGCCGGCACCACCAGCCGCGCGATACTGCACCGTTAGGGTGTACTCGACGCCTGATAGCGTGATGCGGAACGCCTGCGGCGTGGGCGAGAACGGGATTTCGTAGTAGCTGGCCATGTCATTGAGGGGTGACCGACCCGCCGGGCGCCGGCGTGGCCGGCACTGCTTGCTTCGAGCCGGTGTTCTGCGTCTCAGCGGTGCGCGACGGATCCGCCTGGTCGTCCCGCGGCGGAAGCCTCGTCGCCTTGGTCTGAACGATCCGGATCTGCCGCAGCGTTGCCGTAAGCATCAGCGCTCCGCTCGTCTTTGCGTCGTGGACGACTCGCAAGCCCTGCAACAGAACGTTCGAGTACTTCCGGCGCGACGTCACCGCGTCAAACCGAACGCGCGACTCCTGCAGCTTGAGCAGTTGCGAATACACCGCATCGATATATTCGGACTGCGTGGTGCTGCCGAATTCGTCGAAGTCCACCACGGGCGAGCTCAGCAATGCCGCGTAGTCGGCGTTCGACCAACCGCACTTCAGCACCACGTCGGGCTGCCGCTTGTATGCGTGGTCCGTGATGGCTGCGCCCTGCTCCACTGGGTGTTCGGTGATCTGCAACTCGTCGTTGTAAACCTCTTCGATCGTCACACCGATGCGGATCGTGTCCAGCATCTTCGGGATGATCATCATCACGTCGAAGCCAATGGTGCTCATGACAGCGCGCCCTGCAAGTTTCGAGTGAGTTCCTGGTTCACGCCGACCTGCTCGTCGCGTACCGCGCGCCCGGCCGCCTGCGGATCATTCACGCCGGTCACTGTGATATTCGTCTGGTTCGTCTGTGCGACGCTGATCTGCCGCGCGCCACCGCCCGACGCCCCCAGAATCGCCTCCGGCGAAAACGGGTTGCGCCCGTTCTCGTGCCGAGTGATTTCCGCGGACAGCCCGGCGATCACCTTCGGGTCGCTCATGTTCAGCGCCTGGTCTTCGCCCACGCCGAGCCGCTTGGCCACGGCCCCGACGTACGCACCGGTGTCGTTCTCACTCGGCGGCGCCCAACGGTTGATGACCCCGCGTACCGTGTTCAACCCGCGCCGCGCGTAGCTGCGCAGCAGCTCGCCCAGCGCGCGAAGACCGTCCTCGGCCGTCTGGAAGATGGCGAAGCCGCCCGAGTCCCTGCCGATGGCGCCTTGACCCTGAGCGAACTTTCCATAGCGGATGTTGCCGGGATTGTTGTTGCGCAGTCCACGCGGTAGCGATTTATCAGTGCTGGGCTGACCGCTCGCGGCGGACGTGGATGGTGCAGTACTAGGCGTAGCGCCAGGCACTGGAACGTTCGACGTCGTGCCGTCCGGGTTGGTGATGGTCATGCCGAGCTTTCGCCGACGCGCCAGGTCCTCGGGCTCGCCCTGGTTAAGCCCTTCGCTGTGGAACATCAGGCCAAGCGCGCCGCCGATACGCGCGAGCGGGGCAAACCGACTCAGAAGGCCGGCCACACCTGCTGCGATTCCACCGCCCGCCGCTGCGCCACCGGCACCAGCGGCAGCCCCGGCCGCAGTCGCAGCACCACCCAGTTCCCGCAGGGCTGCGACCATCTTCCAGATTCCGCCGATCAGCTGAAAGCCACCGAGGATCTTGAAGATCGCGATGGCGCCGATGATCTTTGTCGACCAGCCATCGGTGGACTTGTCGAGGTCGACGAACAGATCGATCAGTTTCCCGAGCACCGGGCCGATGGCTTCTGCGGCCGTGATGATCGCAAGCGCGATATCGCCGACGCGCTGCTCGATTACCGGCCCGTTCCGCTCGAACCACTTCTGGAACTCGCCCAACTTTGGCCCGAGACGCTGCACCAGACTGCTTTCGAGCCGGGCGGTGAAGCCGTCCCAAACCGCCCCCAGATCGCGCAGGGCGACCATGAACTTGTGTGAGTCGTTGGCCGCCTTGTCGAAGCCAGTCTTCGCAGCCATCTCGCGATACTGCTGCAGGTACTTCGAGAACTCGCCGCTGCGCATGGCCAGCAGCAGGTTCTCGTCGATTCCGAGCAGGTTGGCGTACTGGCTCGCGAGAAAGGTTGGCTTCTTAGCGAGTTCCCCGCCCAGGTCGGCCATGATGTCGACCGTGTCGCGCAATTCGCCGTTGGCGTTGCGCGTCTGGACACCGAGGCTTGCGATGTAGCTCTCGCCCGCCGGATTGTTGCGCATGAAGCGCGCGAGCGCTTCCACACTTCCCCGGGCCGTCTCGGCAGATATGCCCAGGTTCTTCGCCGAGAACTCGACCGCCTTCAGGCTGGTGACCGTAGCGCCGGTTCGCTGGGAAACGAAGTACAGGCCTTCAAGCTTCGAGGCGAATGCGGCTACGCCAACGCCAATGGCAATCGCTGCGCCCTCGATCGTGGCCACCATGCGGACCACGCTCTTCGTCGCATCTTCGACACCACCCTTGAATTTCTTCAAGCCCTTCTCATCGACCTTGTATCCCAGGGCGACGAGGAATTCTCGAATGATCGTGGGCTCAGACATGCTCGTTCTCTCGCAGGCGCTCGGCCAGCGCGCGATTATCGGCGCGCACAGACAGTGCGTCGTTCATCAGGGCTACGTCGTGCAGCCCGAGAACGCCGTCGAGCAGCGACTCGTACTTGCACATGCCGGCGAGCACAGGCGCCAGTAGCCAGTCCTCGCCGTCCGGCAGCCGCGCCCACGCTACGCCATCGTCGAAGGGTGACTCGCGGGGCTGGTAAGCCACCCGGCAATAAAAGGGCCGAGGCTATCCGCAATCACCTTCACGGAAAGCTCGATCATGGTTGCGAGGTCGATGTCCTCGTAAGTCGGCTGCTTGGCAGCCGGGGCCCAGATCGAGAACCACGAATTCCCCTGAAAGCGCTGCACCACCGACAGGCACTCGCCGATCACGTATTCCGCCTGGTCGTCCGGAAGGCTCGCCAGACCGTCCGCAAACGGCTGCAGCAACTGGGGCCGCGACAGGATGCCGCTGCCATCCGCGACCGCGACTTCCGGTGCCGTGCCGCCAACCAGCGGGGCATCGGCTGCCGGTTGAACCGGGGCCATTCCCTTCGATGAGGCCAGTTCCAGCATGATCGGCAGAAGCGCCGGTACCAGCGGCGCAATCTTGCGCGAGACGTGAAGCTGTTTCATCGCCGAGAGCTTGCCGATGCGGTACTTGATACCGCGGATCTCGAGATCAATTGCCATCAGTAAGTCCCCAGCATCGAGTCGATCTTGCCCGCGTGGAAGGTCCATTCCATCATCGCGCCCGCCTTGTCGTAGACCACGCGCGGCTTGCGGGCGAACGCGCAATCGCGACCGACATGCAGGTCGCTCGCGGCAGAGTTCGACACCGTGATGATGTTCTTGCCGTGCAACGCGCTACTGAGCGTCTGCGCGTCAAACGCGGCTTGCAGCAGCGCGTTCTGAGGGCTCGTCTTGAGCAAGCGCACCGTGATCGTGCCCGACTTGTCGGCGTGCAGGGCATGCATCACTTCGCCGTCGGCGCCCACCGTCATGGTGTTCTTGTCGCCGGTGGCCTCGATCGTTATGCCCTCTTCCGAGGCCGCCGCGCCCGCCCCGATCGAAAATGCCGCGCCCGGGCCGACGATGTTGGCCTGAACGTCTTGAAAGCTGTAAGTTGCCATTCGAGGCCCCTGTTATCGGTTGACGTTGACGAGAATGTCGACGGAATGGATCGCGCCCGCTTCCTTCGCTGCGATCTGGAACGGCACGGATTTGCGGGCCTCGCGGTCCGACTGCGCCTGCGTCGCGATTGGCGGCGTGTAGACGTAATAGCCCTTCGCCAACGTATCGCCCTGCTTCAGCGCACCGAAGCCCGCGGAATTCCAGATGCCCGGGGCGAGATAGCCGTTGTTCACCGCTGCCGCGCAAGCGGCCTCGATCACCGTGGCGATCAGCGCGTTGCCGGCATCGGTCTGCGGAATCTTCGTCGGGCTTTGATACAGCAGGTTGTAGACGTCGGTCTGGATGCGGTTCTGGAACCAGATCGAGTTGTAAACCGAGTCGATGAAGATCCCACTCGGCGTTACACCGTTCTGCAGGATCGCCGTCCCGTTGGCGTAGTTGACGTACGCATTGCCGTTCTTTGCCTCGAGCGCGTTCGCCTGGCTCGTGGTCAACGTCTCGGCGATCACCCCCGGTTCCTGCTTGAACATCAGGGTGATCGTCGTCGAATTCCCATTGAAATTGACGGTGAGAAGCCGCCCGAGCGCGGACACGGCCGTATACGGGCTCGACGACGAGTACTGTGCAAAGCTGTACTTGAACTTCAGCGCCTGGAATCGGCTGAGCAGATCCGTCGTGACCGTGGCATCGAGCGACTGCGGGTTCTGGGTCGTGGCCGCGTAGATGTGCTTCTGGTCCGCTTCGATCATCTGCGCAACGGCGACATGCTGGTCGTCGGTGACGGCGGCGTCAGCGATCGCGAGGCCGACAAACTGGTTCGCGAAGCGATCGAGGAAGATTGCGACCGCATCCGTCGGCGTCTCGGCAGCGATTCCCGGCGCCGGCGTTCCGGCAAGACCCGACGTCAGGCCGAGCTGAGCGGAAATGTCGGTACCGCTCGCCGGCGCCACGGCATAGCCGATGCTGGACGTGGCGCCCGTGCTGTTCGACGTGACAACGAACTGAGAGCCGTTCCACGCGCAGCTCGCGCCTGTGAGAGCGCCGTTGATCACGGTCGCGACACCATTCAGGTTAGTCTGCGCCGAGAAGTCCAGCCCCGATACAGATTTCGTGGTGCCGTCGATGGGGATCTTGAACGCGCCCGCAGTGACGGTCGTCCAGTTGGTCATTGCCTGCTGCGCGGCCGACAGTGCGCCGCCACGCAGAACGCCCGACGTGGCCGTCTTTGCCCACCGGCCAATGCTAAGCGTTTGGGGCTGCGGAACCTGGTTGAAATGCAACTGAGCGGCGAGATACTCGGGCGCGAGTGTGCCGAAATCGGCCGCCACTTCGTCGATCCCTCCATAGGTGCGCATCCGTTCGCCCGTGTCGATCACGGCGGACGCCCCCAAGATCAGCGCGTTGTTCAGGTTCGCACCCTGGGCCGCCAGCGGCGACATGTTGATCGAGACGTTGATCAGCCGCGATACCGGCAATCCATTGGACATGGTGATCCTCTACGTTGGTGAAGTTGGTGTTTCAGGGCTGATCCGTCGTGGTCGACGTTTGAGCAGACTCGAGATTGAGCACGCGGTAGGTGCGTGTGATCTTGCGGCGCAGGAAGACGCTGATGTCATATCGCCGCCTGACTTGCCGGTTGACCACGTCGGGGGCGCCAACAATGCTGGACGTGCCGATGAGGCCGAAATCGTTGAGCTGCAACTGCTCGCGGTTTTGTGGCACGTACAGGCCATCGCGCAAGACGCGCGCATATTCGCCGGCGTTTGGGCCGTAGAACTGGCATTTGACCTCGATGTCCTCGTGCCGAAGGTAGGTGTCGCTGCCGTCGTCTGCGGGCTGGTGGATGAGCCCTGCGTTTGCGTCCGGCTGGAAGTCGGCGACGGTGAATCCGCACCAGTTCGTCCCAGGCTCGGGAATTTTCGGCGCCACGGGTTGCGGGTATGGACGGACGAATGCACCGTCCAGCGACGTGACGCCCGCGATCATGGTTTGCAGGAAATCCTCGAGCGCGGAATCCTCGATCGGCGGCGTCGACTGCACAGGGGACAGGAAGCCACCGGTCGAGCTGTCGTTCATGGGTTACCCCGAAAGCGGTTTCAGGTCGCACGTGGCGCAGACGAAGCCGCGCCCGAAATGCGAGTAGTCGTTGACGTTGACGACTGTGTACACGCGTCCCTGCCAGGTGACCTCGTCGGCGTCAAAGCCGGCGCTGCCATCGATCAGGCGGAACGTCGTGTGGATGGTGATGGACCCGATGATTCTCGAGCCGTCGGCGTTGCGGTGCAGGATGTCGCCCTTGTCGCTGGTCACGACACCCGAGAACGCCTGCTGCGTGGGCGCGTTGGTCGCACGGCCACGGGCGTCGACGGCCTGCGCATTGCGTGTGACCGTCAGCCCGATGTCCATGAAATCCGGATCGAACAGGACGTCGGTAACGTCGAGTAAGGCCATGCCTACCTCTTCTTTTTGCGACGTACGAACGTGATCGCATTGCGCAACTGCCCGGTATTGATCAGCGGGACAATACCGGCCGCAGATTGGATCTCGGCGAGACTCATGCCAGCGGCCTGCGCACCAGCGTCGACCATGTCGAGGTACGCCTGCTCACCCTTGCGACGAGTGGCCGTCCCGCGCTGCCGCGCGCGCTCGCGTATCGTGCCCGGCTTGAGCGGCGGCGGGATATTGCTGCCGATCTTGGCCTTCACCGTGGTGGCGCCCAGCAACCCGACTCGGTCCATCCTCTGAAGCGCCAGATCCCGCTTGCCGTCTAGCGCCAGCCCGGCGGCGCCACCAAGTTCCTTGGCAGCGCGGTCCTGAATGCTCTTTACGCCGGGCACGAGAAACGGGCGGGCCGGAATGTTGTTGGCAGCCGACCCGTTCTCTTGTACGTACCCGATTTCGGCATTGTTGATCGGCCCGGCCTCGCCGTCCTTGCGCTCGGCGGTGGACGCCGGGATGCCGACGAGGACTTCCTCGTTGACCAGATCGGCGATGGACTTGAGCACGTCGTCCAGACGATCGACGGGCATTTTGAATGGCATGGTGAGATCCCGGCAGATCGCCGGGACGAGCGTCAGAGTTGCAAGCCGCCGGCGCCCATCATCTGAGCGAGTTTGAGGTAGCGAATGCCGTACTTCGACATATTCCAGAATCCGGCGCCGTCGATCGTTACCGACTTCGTGTCGTAGCCGACGCTGACCTTGTCGACGGATTTCGACGCCGTAGCCCCTTTGACTTCGCCCGGCGTGCCGCCGGCCGTGGCAACGGTCTGGTCCTGACTGGCGGTCACCAGGTGATGCGCGGTCACCAAACAGACGCCCTGATCAGTCAAGACGCCCCAGCGCTCGGCGTTGACGAGCGACACCGCGACGGTCATCCAGAACTGGACCTGGCTGTCGGGATACTTCGTCGTATCGGCGAATTCGGGAAAGTACGTGCGGAACTGATCAGGTGTCATGGGCGGAAGGATGATGCCCGGTGAAGGGCATCATACCCCTCACTTCTTGGCTGGGGGAGTGGACTTGGCAGCCGCTGCCGCATCGACCGCAGCCTGCTCGGCGGCCTTCTCGCGGGCCGCAACCGCTTCCTCACGCTTCGCCAGATCAGCGTCGCGTGCATCCGCGGCCTTCTCGCGGGCAGCTAGGTCCGAAGCCTTCTTCGCTTGATCGGCTTGGATGGTCTTCAGGAACTCATGCTGCTTGGCAAGCGCCCTCTCGCGCGCCTCAAGGTCTTCCAGCAACTCATCCGCCGACTTCTCGTCCGCCGTCTTCGCCGGTGCATCGCCCGTGTGGGGCTTCACAAACCAGTGGTTGGCGACCGCATCTTCGACGTCATGCATGCCCACGGCGAAATCCTGCTTCGTGCCGTCGGCGTGGGTGAACTGGAATGGAGTATGGACGTTGATCTTCGGCATGGTCAGACCCCGTCGCGATAAGCCGCCGTCACACCATAGCGCCACTCGATCTGGCCCAGACGCGACCAGTAGGTCGTGATCTGGAACAGCGAGCGGTACTCGAGCGGCGTGCGCTGAAGCTCGGTCATCGGGAACTGGACGTACTTCTTGTCGTCGTTGTACGCAACCATGCGGTCCACAGTACCAAGCTGGCCCGGCGTGCCGCCAACACCTGCGCCGATCAGCCACTTCAGCTCGAGGATTTCAAGCGGCGTGCCGAGTTGGCGGCAGATGTTGTTCTCGATCAGGTACGCGAGGATCGACTTGCTGCCAGCCGAGCTGACGAGACGGGTAGACAGCATGCCGAGCACTGCCGGCGGCAAAAGCAGTTTGTTCGGCTTCACCTTCCAACCCGAAGCCTGCCACGCGGCCGTCAGAATCTCGTTCACGTCGATGAGGATTTCATCCGGCGTCTTCGTTTTCCATTGCGGGGTGCCTGCCGCGCCGTTCTGCACGTTCGACGCACTGCCCACGGACGCCGACGAATTGACCAAGCCAGTGAAGCCAAGTTGCGAATCGCCGAAGTACACGATCTGGTCGATGTCCATATTGCGCTTCATGTTCATCGCCTCGACTTTCTGAGCGTCGATCGGCAGGCCCAGCCTCTGCGACTTCACCAGTTCGGGCACCGTGTACTTGACTTCGGCGCCCCAGAGGCGCATCGGCTGCGGCGTCTTGCCGATATCGACCGACGGGCCCGCAATCGCGTTGCCTTCGTTCGAGATCCAGTTCAGCCCGTTCGGATTGATACCGCCGCTCATGCCGAAAGCCGAGTTCGTGAACGACGCGATCTCGTCGGCGGCTGACACATCGGTGCGAATGAAGACATCGCGAGTCCAGGTGTACTCGACGAGCGGCTCGTTCAACGTCTGGTCGAGCCGTTCGAGCTGACCGACGAGGAACGCGCCGGTCGAGTCGACAGTCGCGCGATCATAGGTGTATTGCTCGTCGCGCGTGTATGCGCGGACGAAACGGCGCGTGGGTTCCGCGATCTCGCGTTGCGAGAGGTCTGCGGCCCGGCGCTTGAGGTGTTTCTGTACGGACATGTCCATTCAATGGCTCCAGAAATGCAAAAGCCCCGCCAAAGCGGGGCCGGTGTGTTGCGCGTAACGCGCCGGGATTAGATGTTGACGGCGATCTCGGTGATGCCGTTGGCGTCAGCCGGGCCGGTGAAATACCAGTTCGACGGCATGGCCACGGTGTTCGTGCTGTCGGCCGCAGCTTCGAAGCCGCCGAGCGGTTTGCCGCTGGCAGCGCCCGCGACGCGCACGTACACGGTGCCGTTCTTCGTGGCCGAGGCCGTGCCACCGAGTTGGACCAAGATGTAGCCGCGTTTGAGCACGTCGACGACACCCGACGTCGGCGGCGTCGACGTGCCCAGCGGGTCCGTGCCATTGCCCTGAATCGGGTAGGCACGGATGTTCACGCCGTAGACAGTTGCAGCGGTGTCGGCCGCATTGTTGATCGGCTGGACCTTCCCCGACACGAGCTTCACCGGCAGGCCGAAGGCAGCCGGCGGTGCGGACGCATCGAGAAACTGCGTCTCGATCGTGGCGACTTCAGCGCGTTGCAGGTCACCGGCGAAGCCCGCCGGCATACGGTATTGATAGGCTTGGAGGGACATGGCGATTCCTTACGAACGTTTCCAGAAAGCGCGATTGCGCTCGTTGATGTCATCGAAGGTGCCCGGCTTGGCACTGTCATTCGTCGCGTGGCGGTGCTGACCGGCATGGCTGTTTCGCGACTTGACCAGCTCGGCCGCTGCGTTGAACGCGACTGCCGCCGAATCGCAGGTCATGGCCTTGATGTCCGCGCCACCCAGTACAGACTTCACCAGGTCAGCATTCGGCGTTGCGAGCGCCGCGCGCAGCGCGCGCCGACGAAGCACGCACAGCGAATCGGTGGTCTTCTTCAGGCTCGACTTCGCATCGAACGTCGGGAGGTTGACGCCTGGTGCCAGGATTTCGGCTCGGGCACGCGCCTCTTGGAACAGTTCTCGCACAGCGGCGCTATCGCCAGTCTTCTGCGCCGATCCGGCTGCTGCCCCGCTGACCTCCTCGTCATCGTCTTCGGTCAGGCCGTCGATGCCGTCGTCATCGTCCTCGGTGGCGCCAGCGCCGCCGCCCGCTTCGAGCTTGGCGACCCGCTCGCCGATTGCTTCGACTGCTTCGGCAACCTTAGTGACGGCGGCAGTAAGGGCGGCAATCTTGTCGTCGCCGCCTGTTGCGCCAGCGCCAGCACCATCACCGCCTTCGTCACCCGTTGCGGCGGCAGGTGTGGCAGGCGTGCCGGGCATATGGATGTGAATCTGAGGCTGGCCGTCGCCCCCCTCGCCGCTTTCGTCGCCGGTCATCTCGCTCGCGGCCTGCTCGAATGCGTCCGAGTCTCGCGTCATGAACGCCTTGCGCAGCTTTTCCATCAGCGTCGAAGGCGCGGTTTTGTTCGTCTTCATTTCAGTGATTCCTTTCGAAAGGAGGTTGGATGCGCTATCCCCGATGGAACACACCGGGCCGCAGCGGGCGCTTTTCACGAGCGCGACGTGGTTGCCCACGATCGACACTTGACGCGCCCGCCCTGGCGCGATTTGCTCGTACTTGGCGTCGTAGCCGTTGCTGGTCTGCGTCAGCTCTTTCGCACGAACGCGGTGAATCGCCACGGCGTCCGTGATCAGCAGGTCTGCCAGCATCAATTCAGACTGCGTGCCCTCGCCTCGCCGCACGTTGCGCACGGTGCCGCGCACGACGTCCCGGTAGTTTTCCGGCGTCACGAAGTCGGGCGGGTGGTCGATCGTGACCGGCTTGCCCTCGAAGCTGGCCAGCGTCTCGGGATTGAACAGCACGTCGGCCGTCCGTTCGGCGACGATCACGCCGTCCTTGTCTTCGAGCTCGGGCAGTTCGACTGCCGCGTAGTCCATCGTCCCAACTCGGGCGATCGGCACCTCTTCGCACAGTAGGAAGCCCTCCGGCGTCATGGACTGACGCGCGCCAAGCGCTTCGGACGTCAAAACGCCGGCGGTGATCGCGCCGTCGCACGTATGCACGGGCGCGCCCGGCTTCTCGCCGCCGCACTTGCAGGTGCCGCCGCGCTTGGTGTGTTTCTTCATGGGAAGGGCACGCTTGAACAGCGTATGTCGTTGTTGCAGCAGGGAAATTGCGGAAAATCGGCAGCGCGCTATAATTGAAACCGGAGACCCCGGAGGTTCAAGCCAGTCCGCCCTAGCAGCGGGACGCACCTTACTCAAACGGCGGTCTCTTTTTTATTGCACCAGCCCATGGTCGTAGTAGCGACGCCCATCGCGGTACTGCTTGACCGTCAACAGCGCCTGGTACGTTTTTCCGTCGATCGTGACCGGCGCCGCGTATTTCTCAATCCCGAGAATGTTCTGGTCGCGCCGCTTGTCCTTCGCCGTCTCGACCAGTTTCGCGCGCTGCAATAGCTCGGGAATCGCGGGCACCGTTCGCACCAGGCTGTCGGACGCACCGGAAATCGTGTGACGCACGCCGGCGCGCGTCACGTTGATTTCGTTGCCCGTGTGGGCGTTCTTGAAGTTCTTGCCGATGAACCGATCGGCGTAGGTCAGCGCCTTCTCGCGCAGTTCCTTCATCGTGCTGTACTGGCCCAACTCGTCGCCGCGCAGCTTGGTGCCAAGCATCGCCACCTTCGACGAAGCGCCACCACTTCCGAACCGACCGTTCTTCGCCCTCGGGTGACGGCTCTCGTCCCAGTCCGACGAGTCACGGACATGAAAGTAAATGTGCAGTGCTTGGGGCATAACTCAGTCGGGTAAGTCCGGTTCCGGATAGCACCGGCAGTTCGGAAAACACCCGGCGTGGCCAGTCATGCCGTCCAACGTCGGCGGCGAATCCCAACGCACATACTTGCCTTCCATCTCGGCGTGCGAATGCCGCACGTCGCCGTCACCAGCTGTCCGCCAGAAGTAGCCCTCAGACCCGACGTGCCGCGCACGAGCCTCGGTTAGCGACGAGGCGCTGCGTGAAACTTCGGTGCGCGCGATCAAGTCGGCGCGGCTCTTTACGACACCGCCCGAGTTCTGAATGTCGCGAGAAATGTCAGCGGCACGGCGCCCGGTGCTGAGCCCGTCAATCGCCAACTCGTGTACGCGTCGCGCCGCGTCGAGTGGAATCGACTTGATCAGGCCGACCTGCTCTTCCATCAACTGAAATAGCGTCTGCCCCGTAGGTGCGTTGCGGATCTCATCACTGAGCGCCCGCCCTATCTCGTCGGAAAGGCGACTCCATGCCGACGCATCATTGCGGGCGACATCGTCGAGCATCTGTGCGGCGGCGCGCCGCGCCCAGCCGTCGAGCGCGTCGCTGTACTGACGCAGCACCTGTTCGAGCGTTGGCACACCTGCCAGGTCATCGTCTACGCCGTTCACGAGCGCCGCGACGTGCGACGCAATCTTGCGCAGTTGCGTCCGATAGCGGGCTTCAGTCGCTGTTGTGCGCACGGGGTTCCGGTTGCGGTTTCGCTTGCCGTTGCCCTTGCGCATTCTGTCGACGGTGTAGCTCATCCTCTCTTGAACCAAAATCGGCGGAAGAACGAATCGTTCGTGGCGACTTTGCCCAAGTCAGTGAGCTTCCGGACCGAATCCACCGGGCTCACATCGGGCGCCGGCGGTGGCTCGTCGACTTCCTGCGCTTCGGCTTCCGCCACCTGCTTAGCGGTGATATTTCCGAACAGCCCGGTGATCGCCGCGAGCCCCTTCAGTTCCTTGAGCGCCGTCGACACCTTGATAACGCCTTCTGCAAGCGCCGCCATGATGGCGTTCGTCTTGCGTTCTGCAATCTCGGCCTTCTCGGCCTCAGACATGTCCTGAAGGTTTCGAAACTCAAACTCGAATTCGTCTGGTAGCGGCTTGCCGAGTTCGGACATCGATAGCACGCCGAGAAGCCGGTGAAGCGGATGACGCAGACGCCTTTCCTGCTGCTGCTTGACGTTCTCGTGGTACTGCTTCATCTCGCCATCGCCGGTGGCATTGAGCCCGCCCGGCGACTGCCCGAACAGACGGGTCAGTGGCGTGCCGATCGAACCCGCCAACTGTTCGGCAAAGCGGATCATGACGTCCGACAGCCCGCTGAAGCTGTATTGGTGCGTCTCGAATTTGTCGGTCGAGTCGAGGACCGTCATGCCCTCGTTCGTCTGAGTGCCGCGAATGAATTCAATTTGCTTCGTCAGACCAGCCATTGCCGGGCCGCCAGCCGCGACGATCTCGCGCAGCTTCTCGATGCTGATCACGCGCAAATGCGCTTTGTAGATCAGTTGCCCGATGCCCACCGACGCGCTGTCGAAAGCGATCAGGCGGTCCCACATCGGTTCGAGGACCGACAGCCCCCATCCGTTTTCGCTGATTCGCTGGTTGAACGGCAAGTCGATGCCATCCATGCGCAACACGCGCGAATGGTGGATTTCCCCCGGCGGCAAACCGGTATTGGCGGCGACAATCTGGTAATACTTGGGCTTGCCCATGTCAGGGCCGAAATCCGTGACCACTTCACCGACAGGCGGCGCGATCATCCAACGGTCCAGCACCATCAACCCTTTGAAAGCCCCTTTTCCAATGGCTTCGGTGCGCAGCGGCGTCGACATGTCCTGCCCGTCGATCAGCATGACAGCGATAGAGCCGCCATACAGGCGTGCCCACTTCCCGTTGTCGCAGAGCGCGTCCCAGATGCCGAGCCGCGTCATACCGCGCTCCATCAGGGTGATGTCGGACGGATCCATGCCGCGCATTTCAATACCAGCGCGCGTCATATCCTCCGGCATTGAGTCGACGGCTTTGCCGACGATCCAAGAACCGCGATACGCGGCTTCGAGCCAGATTCGATTGCGGCTCTGGTAGGAAAGCGTGTATTGCGATCCGGACGATTGGTTGTCCGTCCCCCAGCCCAAGCGCGCGCCGAAGTTGGCGAACGAATCACTCGTACGCTGGGTAGACGTCGCGCCGGCCGCTGCTGCGGGGCTGCGGCCAGGTTTGTTCTTTCGCGACATCCTGTTTCAGTCCTGTGTTATCCGGCGCCGAGACGTTCCCAGACAGAGAGATTGCGGGCTGGGCCGAGCATGTCGTTGATTGCGTCGACCATCGGGTCGATCTGGTCATCGTGTGCGTGGGTGTCGTCAGCGGTGAAGGCGTCGCACTCAGACACGAAGTCGCTAACCCACGGCGCATCGATCGGGATGGCCACGTTGCCCGCGTCAATTTGGCTGATGATGTCCATCACCCGCGTCAGCTTGTCCTTGACACGCTCGATACCCTCAATCGGGATTCCGCCCTCTGCCTGGATGTCCTGAATAAGTCCGGTACCGCTGGACTTGTCCTCAACCTTCATCTGGCGCAGGACCGGCGCGTTCGGGTCGTCTGCGCCAATGGCGGCATGCTTGTTCCAGAAGTCGATGGCTCGCTGCTTCAGTTCGGGCGCCTTCCACTTCCCGCGCACCGTGTCGATCAAGTAGATGCGCTTATCGAAGCCCAGGCCCCAGCACTGAAGCACGCTGTAGTCGTTACGCTCGGCGGTCTTCTGCGCCGTGTCGGCAAAAATCTTGCGGTACTCAAGCAGCGGCAGCGCGCCGTAGCGCAGGAACTTGCCGCTTTGAATGATCCCGCCGCCGAGCGGCGCGGGACGCTGCATATACTGGCCGTTGAAGACATAGACGTCGGCCTTTTCCGTAGCAAGCAGGTCGTGCAGCGGTTCTTTGTAGGGCCAATAGCTAAACCGGCCGTCGTCGTCGCGCTCGCTATCTTCGACCTGGTCACGCACGCGCTGCGGCAGTTTCGCGACGTACTCATCGGTGATCAGGGCCGGGATCTCGATGAACTCCCATTCCCCCGGCACCTTGCCCGCTTTGATGAAGCCCGTCGGGTCTTCCTCGGCGAGCCGCTGCATGATCACGATGATCGGCGTGTCCGGATTGGCCTTTCGGCTCTTTACCGTAGACAACAGCTTGCGGTTTGCCTTGTTGCGATTCGGCTTGCTGTAGGCGTCCTCGACCTTCAGCGGGTCGTCGATGATGATCGCGCCCTGCCAACCCTCGGCCATGTGACCGGCTCGAAAGCCGGTGATCTGACCGCCGAGCGACACTGCGTAGACGCCGCCGGCCTTCTTGCCGTTCAGCATCACGTTCCAGCGCTTCTTCGACTTCGCGTCGTCGGCGATGGCCAGGGGCCAAAGCGCTTGGTATTCGTCGGACGAAACAATCTCTCGTGCCGTCTCGCTGTTGAGCAGCGCGAGGTCGTCCGAATACGAGATGTGCAGGAACCGCGCGCGAGGGTTCAGTGCGAGACCGCGTGCGATCAGGTTGATCGCGACCAGTTCCGTTTTCGACGAGCCCGGCGGCACGTTGATGACAACGTTCTTGAGTTCGCCGTCGATCACGCGCTGCACCGTGTCGGCGATCAGCACGTGGTGCCAGTTGACGCGGAACTTGATGCCCTGCCGGTGCTTGAAGAAGTACCGGCTGAAGAACAGGTGATCGCGTTCGCACTTCGCTTTTATGACTGCCCGCTCGACGGCAGGGTCAATACTCGTCTTCGAGCTTTGCGACGGTGGCTGCGACCTCTCTTTCATCGACGACGGTTGTCCGTTGTTCCACGGGGCCGCCGTCGGCCCCCGTGTGCTCAAGCCGCTGCGGCGGCTCTTTCCAGCCAGCGCGCACCTTCATCCAGAAGATTGCAGCGGTCACGGCGCCTTTGCCGGTGCCGGTCGCATGCTTGAAGAGTGACTGCGCGACAAGCGAGTTCGCCTTCGTCGCGCCAGTGTCTAGTTCAGAGCGAAAGTGCCTGCGCAGTGATTTCGGGTCCAGCGCCTTGGACGTCTGCGGGTTGACGATCTGCAGGGCGATATCCTCGTGCGGCACGCCATACCCGGCAAGCGTCTCGACCATCTTCCGGTCCGCCGCCGTGGGCACGAAGGGTTTGCGTCCAGCCATCACTCGTCAGGTTCGGGAAATTCAACGTTCGTCATATCCACCGTGCCGCATGCGGCGACGGCCTTCTTCCAGTCGCCCTTCACGAACACGAGGACGTTCTGGTGCACCTTCCCAAGCTTGCGACTGGCGGCGAACTGCTTGCCTGCGCGGATGGGAGCGCTGCCCAGCGCGGTCAGCAGGATCGCCTCGTTGTAGAGCGTCAGCCCGGCGTCGAGGAAGGCGGCAATCGTGTCGGACACGAAATTGCGATACGCGCCACTGCGCGCCCGAACATCGCCCACGACGAAGCCGGCGAAGCGGTCAGGCTTCAGCAGCGCCGCCGCGCCGGCGACGATGTCCCGGTACGCTGCAAGGAATTCGGAGTACTTCATCGTGGACAGGTCTTCCGTCCTGTCCGAGTAGCGTTCGAGGTCAGCGTATGGCGGGCACGAGAACAGGAAGTCGGCCTCGACGCCCTTGAGCGCCTGGCCAATCTTCCGGCTGTCGCCCACCGTCCACGCGGGCGCCGGGTCATCCGGCGCAATCAGGTGAAGCTGCTCGCGGTTGGCCGCGACCTGCTCTTCGCGCAGTTCCATGCCGACGTACTGGCGCCCGAGGCGCGCCGCGACGATGCCGCGCACGCTGCCGCCCGCGAACGGATCCAGCACGATCCCACCTTCCGGGCAAAACCACCGGTAGGCCAGTTCGCACAGCACCGGGTCGAACACACTGGTTCGGTGCTGAGCCGTTGCGCCGCGTGCCGCCTTCTGTGCCTCGCTGGAACCGCCGAATGCTGGCGCGTCGCGGCCGACTTCGGACTGGATGCCCAGCGACAGCCAGGCGTCTTTCCGCTCTTGCCATGCGGCGGCGCGCGCATCCAGCGTGCTGAATGGCGGCACCATGAATAGTTCAGCAAGCGACCCATCCCCACCGGGACCGGGTTCGCCGGGATCCGTGAATAGTTCGCGCAATTCAGCGTCGCTGAAGCCGATGACGGACAGGTCAAACCCGTCAGCCTTCAAATCAGCCAGCTCGGCCGCGAGCAGCTCTTCATCCCAGCCGGCGTTCAATGCAAGCTGGTTGTCGGCAAGGATGTACGCGCGCCGCTGCGTGGCGTCGAGGTGCGACAGGTCGACCGTCGGCACTTCGAACGGCCTCGGGCACATGCCGATGTTCTTGCCCGCTTCCCACATTCCGGTCGCCGCTTCGATGCGGCCATGCCCGGCGATGATTCCGCCGTCAGCGATCAGGACTGGGTTCGTCCAGCCGAACTGCTCAAGCGATGCCTGAATCTGCTCAATCTGCGCAGTGCTGTGCGTACGGGCGTTGTTCTCGTAGGCGGCCAGCTCGTCCGTCGACCGGTAGACGATCAGGAGTTGAGCGGGCTTTTTCATAGGCGGGAAAAATTCGAAAAATGGCGATCGTCGGCACGGTGAGCGTGACGAACTTGTACGTATCTCGCCGAAGTAATTTCTTTTTGCTCAAACACTTACAAGAGGAACAAGCGATATCCACGCAAACGGTCGGGATTCCGACCAACGCTTAAGTCGAGAATTTCGATGCCCGACAGGCACACAATTCAAACGCTATCGAAGGGAACACCATGCCGAACCGGATCGAAATCACCATCACTTGCGCTGCTTGTGCCTCGCCTCGCCGCCTCGACTTGCTACCGCCTGATCTTGCCAATGGCACTGCCTATGAATGCATTTGCGAGCGCGTTGATGCCGTTTCGCTCGAGCGCATGTCAATCCGGCATGGCGATGAGGGATATGTGGGACCCTGGTTCGGAAAAGCGAACATCGTATGACGATCAGTACTTCCACGCGCCCCCACCGCTCGTTTCCCCGCAGGAGGTACGGGTGGCGACATGTGGCGCGCTGCCGGGGTTATTTCGGAAAGGATCGGACACTGGCCGGCTGGTCCGGGCAGCGACGCGGCGTTATGGTCTGTGCCCTGCCGGGCGAATCAACCGATATGCGTCACGCTGCGCAAAATACCTTTACACAACGTTGTGTATTGTGTAAGATTACACACATGACAAGCGCAGACATCATCAAACGACTGAAAGCCGCCGGGTTCACCGAAGTGTCGGTGCGCGGCAGCCACCACAAGTTTCGGCACGAGAACGGTCGAGTGGTGATCGTCCCGCACCCGAAAAAGGACATGCCGATTGGCACCGCCCGCTCGATCTTTAAGCAAGCGGGCATTGACTGGAGAAGCGAATGAAATATCCGATCTACGTGTGGCAGGAAGGCGATAGCGCCTTCGGCGCCGCATTCCCGGATCTGCCGGGGGTGCACACCGCTGCGGATACGCTCGACGATCTCGAGCGCAATGCGCAAGAGGCCGTCGAGCTCATGTACGAAGACAGCGACGAGCAGATCCCGGCGCCGACATACGACATCAAGAAGCTGCACGCGAATGAAGTGGACGACGGCACCGGCTTCTGGATGTTCGTCGACATTGATCTGTCAAAGGTCAGCAGCAAGGCCGTGCGACTGAACATCAGCCTGCCCGAGCGTCTCGTGAGCCAAATCGATGCCGAAGCCGAGAAGCGCCATATGTCGCGCTCGGCATTTCTGGCACTCGCGGCACAGCGCGAGATGGAACACGCTTAATTCATCAACCCAGGGATACGCAATGGAAAAGGCACTGATCGAAGCCACAATGACGACTGCGGGCGATACCCACGCAATTCTCGCAGCGATAATTGCTCTGCTGAGCACGACGGAACGAACACCACAACTCGAGCAGGCCATGCATCACTGGATGGAGACGCTTCTATCAGCGTCCCTCGGTGCTGGCTGGTCCGATACGCAAATCGAGGCATTCGAGAAAACGCGTGCACTCATCGAAGGCTCGATCGGATCGGCGATAGCACCGAAACAGTGAAAAAGCCCGCACTAGGCGGGCTTTGGGTGTACTCGCGGTGAGTATGGGCGAATCTTAGGTGCTTTGTCGCAAAACTGCAAGCCCTTTTTCGTTCGAAGTCCTTACGCTGCAACGGACTGCGCGAAGTCGCACGCGGGACGGTTTGCGGCGGGCACCACCCCGTGAAGGACGAAACCCGATTCGAGTCGCGCGACTGCCAGATTTTCGAGTTCGGTGAAACGACTCGCCATCCACTTCGCAGCGCGGAAAGCCTTGTCCTTGGTCACCTTGTGTCGTTCGGCCAGGTCACGAATTGACGCCCCTTCGCGTTTGGTGCGCGGCAGGTAGTTCCACACGACCAAGTCCTCCAGCAGCCCAACCGCCGTGATGCCGCTCGACTTCCGCGACCAGACGGCCAACGCCTTGATACCCCTCACCTTCTCGTCACCATGCGCGAAGCGCGCGAGCACCGCGGCGTATTCAGGCGACGGCAAGCGCGTGCGCGCTGCGTCTGTGATCATGGCGCACTGAGCGCGATATTCCTCGAGCGTCAGGCGTTCTGGATCAAAGTCCCCCTGCGGGCCACGCAGTTCGTTGAGCCACGCTTCCTGCGCCCTCGTCGGTCGGTCGAGGTCCTCGAGGATACGAATCAGCATGTTCCGGAATGGCGCCTTCTGGCGCGGCGGTAGCGACAGAACGAGGTACGCCACGTGTAGCGCCTGTCGCGTGTCTTGAAATGCTTCGTTCATTGGCCTATTCCCCCGTCAAAAGTGCCAATCCATCACGCCGCTTCCAGCGGCAACTGCTCCGCCTGCACCCTCACACCGGGCGTCAGGCTGTAGCGCTTGTAAGCGCGGTCATTCATAGTCGTTCTCCAACCCTGCGTTGGGCGACGCAAACGCGCCGTGAAGCACCTTTGCTTCTGCGTCATATGCGGCAGCGGCTGCCTCACGCGTTCCGAAGTAACCGATCAGCCGTTCTTTTCCGTCTGCCCAGATACGCGCTCGCCACCGACCTCGCGCAGCGCGCGAGACGCCCTTGAATCCGCTCGTATTGTTCTTGGCAAGGCTGGTGTTCTGAGCATTCCCATTCGTCGTCGCGCTACGCAGGTTTCCGCGTCGATTGTCCAGCCGGTCGCGATTTTCGTGATCCACGATCAATTTGCCCTTGGCTCCCCCTATCAAAAGCCAACGGTGCAAGGTGACGCTATTTGCGAACCCAGCCGGGCGGCCAACCACATACCCACGAGCATCTTTCGTCCACGCGATGCCCTGGGTAATCTCAAGGTCGGCGTGGTCGACAAGGGCCCACCCGTGAAAGATGCCGCGCTGGCCGTGAAGCGGCAGCTTAGCGGTAATGCCATCGGTTTCCACTTCACGCCGATCGAACACCCGCCCAAAGTGCTTCACTTCAGCTGCAAGCCGTGCGCTCTTGGCCGCGTCGAAGCCGGCGAACCATCCCAAATAGAGGTTCTCGCCCCCGACGCCAATCGAGGCAGTCCAGCCTCCGTCCTTATGAGCGTAAACGCCGCGGAATTTGGCGTGTGTCACTCGAATACCTCCTGCTGCCAGCCACCGCCCTCGCGCTTCAAGCGCGTGCGCACGGCGATGAATCGGAACGGGTACAGCTCCGCCGCAACCTTAATTTTCACTCGGGCATCATCCTGCCAATGCCCTTTGACTTCGTGCATTTCCATGCATCCGTCCGCCAACATCACAGCAAAATCAGGCGAATAAAACGTGTTGTCCGCAAGGCGCAACTTCATGCCTTCGAACTTGTACCAAGCGATCGTGCCCGCTACGCGGCGCGCTTCGAGGTACTCGGCGTACTGCTTTTCGGTCTTGTTCATCTCGCCCGCCTTCAGCCGACCAAGAGCCTGCATGCGGGTTTTGGCATTGCTTCTAAAGTTCAACGTACTCATGCTTTCCTCGCTGCCCATCGGGCTTTCACTTCGGTTTCGATCTGGTTCATGGCCGTGTCGCCCAACTGCCTGCGCCATCGGTCGAGCGTCGCGCGGCGCATTTCGACCTTCGGCAGCGCCATGAGGTGCCGGACGCGGCAGCAGGGCTTCGTGAAGTCGAGCCGGCCGGCGTTCACCTGGCAGAGTGGGCACAGATCCACGGTCAGCCCCGCGGTGAGCGCTGAGCGCCCTTCTCTGCCCCGCGCGCGTACGCGAGGACGGAATCGGGGAGCAACTTCGCCACGGCGTCGGGGCGATCTGCAACCGGGAGCAACGCCTCGCGCGCACGCGAGAGCGAGCGTTCCGAGCGCCCCTTGCATCCCGCGAGAATCGTTGCGAGGTGCGCACGGCCGGTCGCCTTGTCCGTCACGGCTTTGCCGGGTGCTGGCAGCGCGGCCATAGCGGGTGGCACGGGCGGCACGTTGCCCTCGTCCCGAACCGCATCAAGCGCCGCCGCGAACCGCTTCACGAGCACGTCGCGACCGAGAGTGCGCATCTCGTACCCGCCGACGCGCTGGGCCGCCCAGTAGACCGCGGGATCGGGCCAGGCGTCATTGCCGTCGGTGCTGCGACGATGCAACTGCGCGACGGCGTAGTCGAGCAGTTCGCCAACGTGCTGGCGTGGGCGGCACAGCACGCGAAATTCCGGGCTGGTCGGCACGTACGGGCGATCGCGCAAAGCGGCGATACCGCGCTGCCACTCGGCGGCCGTCAGGTCGGACAGGTCGAGCGCCCACTGGCGCTTCACGCCGTCGAGGTGCTTTTGCACCGTCTCGGGCCGCGCCGGATCGCCGCCGCGCCACATGTCCGCGAGGCGGGCCCCGTAGCGCTGCCCAAGGATGGCGAACAAACGCTCGATGAGCCTTTGCGGTGCCGCGTCTTGCGGCCAGTCAGCCGACGACAGTCGCGTCGACGTCGATGGTGCCGGGGTCGTTCCCATGCTCGTCTCCCAAGGGGTTACCGGCGAGGCCGGCGAGGATCGCTGCGTTTTCAGCGCTGCGCGGCGAGGCGCGTGGTGCGCTCGAGCTGGCCAGCACGCGGTCGACGTATGCCGGCAGGTAAGCGATCGGTTCGGTCGCCTCGGCGTATGCGCGCTCGATGGCGTGGCGCATCCGACCGAGCGTGATACCGGCATTCACCCATGCTGTCGCCAACGGGACGAACTTCCGCCGATCGTGCTGGCTGCTCACAGAGACCTCGATGCCGTACTCGGCGCCGAAGAAAGTCGCCCATTCGGCCGGGTTGGCTGGCACGTACGCATCCGGAAGGCTGCGGATTTCATCGTCGCCGCTTACGGCGATTGAAGTACCACTACCTTTCGATACTCCACTCCCTTCCACTCCACTCCCCTCCGGGGGTGAACGGTCGTCGAACACTCCCCGTTCATTCGACGAGTGTTCGTCGAACATTCCACGAACATCAGGCGAGCGCTCACCGTCCAATCCGCGATCACTCGCCGAATCTTTCGATTTCATGCGGGTTTGACGGCGTTTCGGCGCACCAGAAGGAACTGTGCCGTCCGGCAGTGGGTGCTTGAACGTCGGTTGGTCAATCTTCTGGTGATGCCAGCCCGTGACGATCCAGAATCGCTGTCCGGCGACTTCATACTCGTCGAGCAAGCCGACGCGAAGCAGTTCGTCGACCATTCGGCGAACATCCGCCGAAGTCAGATCATCCGCCGGGAATACCTCGGCCTTCAGGCGCTTCTCGTTGGCCGAGTGAATTCCTGCGTCGTCGCAGAAATTCCACATCCCGATGAACAGGATGCGTGCGTCGCGAGACACGTCCATCACCTGCTCGGACGTCCAAAATTCAGGTTTAACTGAGCGAATTCTTGCCATTTTTCCCCCGCCTACGCGGTGCCATACAGCGCCGCAACCAGCGGATCACGACGAACAAGCCGCCCTGTCTTGATCGCATAGCGTGCGCGGGCACGCGCGTTGCGCGCGGCTGTGTACGCAGGATCCTTACTGGCCCGCTGCTTGTAGCGCCGGTCCACCACTTCGGGCGGTATCGGATCTGGTTTGAGTGCGTCAACGCCGGCACCGAGCGCGTAGCGGGCAGCCCATACGCCGGCAGGGGCGTAGCGCGCCCATCCGGCGATGTGAAGCTCGCCGGCGGTGTAGCGTGCGCGCAGCTGAATGAGGACTTGGCGACGCGAGAAGCCCGTCACCATGGCCAGAAACTTGGAATCGGCCATCGGCACCTTGCGCAACTCGCGTTGGATCGCTTCCCACGCGACAGACTGATTCGGACGCGGCATGTTGATCCGGTCGGGCAACGCAAGCCCGTAGCGGGCACGCTTCTGCACGGCAACTGGTGTGCGGTCGGCGAACCGCGCTGCAATCTGTTTGATAGACATGTGCGTTGCCCAAAGCTGCACGAGCAAGGCATCCTCTTCCGCACGCCACGCTTTTCGCGATGCCATATCAGTCCCCCAGCGAGTGCTTGAGAAGCGTGCGCATCGCATCCTGGCGCTCGAGCATCGCCTCGTACTCTGCGCGCGGCATCGTGACCGTATCGACGTCTTCGGGTATTTCCGGCGCGCCTTCAAGCCGAGACAGATCCAGTCCGAGCAGCTCGAGCAGCTCGCAGAATTTTTTCAGCGACAGTCCGTGACCGCGGCTGTTGTGGAAGCGATTGAAGTTCGTGCGGTCGATGCCCAGGGCGTTTGCCACGGCGACCTGAGTCCGCTTCGCGATCAGGCCCACTACCACATTTTCGTTTCTCTCAGCAACCTTCACGTGTTGCTCCCAAGTGCAAAGCGTCGTCAATACGATGGATTCCAACGAGACGAACGAGGCGGCGCAGCGGCGCCGGGCTGAAATGGTGAGCACCACCGACCATGCGAGAATCGAGTTTCCACACGTCAATCACTCTCACAGAAGGGGTGCTCATGAACAAATCGGAACTTATCGAAGCAGTCGAGAAACGACGGCTCATCGAGTTCACGGACGAATGGCTGAACGTCCGCACTGTCGAGGCACGCGCGTGCGTTCGTCTGAAAGACGGTCGGACCGCTCTCATCGGCTTCCAGGTGGACATTGGCCACGGACAGCCTCAGGAACAGCTTTGGAAGCTGCTGGACGATCCTGTGCGAATGCACGCCGTACACGGCCGGAACTACGCCACAAAGCGAACGATCCCCGAACGGTATATAGAGCAAGTGCTAGAGGTCTACGCTCAAGCTTGAGCGACATTCCACACACGCACGGCCGGCAATCATCGGGGCCCGGCGGGCACATGTGCCAAGTGCAGACCGGATGGTGGCCATACTTCTCAATGCCTGACGCGCGAGCCGCGACGCAGCGTGGGCAGTGGCACAGCATCTCTGGTGCGATCATTTCTGGATATCGGCGCCACCACGCGAAATGGGTGTACTCCAACGCCGCCCATACCATTCGCTCGAGCAAGGTCGGTCGTTTCATCGACGCCCCCGGAACTGTTTCGGGTCGTAGTAAGGACTGGGCGGCCGGCGATCAGCACGATGCAGCCGCCAGGCGCTGAAAAGCGCGGCGACGGTGCCGAGCAGGCCGACACGGCGACGGATCGGGATGACCTTTCTCATGCCGGAGTCGGCTCGCACGCTTTAGCCGCGGCGGCAAGCAAATCGGGCTTGGCGTGTTGAAGCGTCTGAAGGCGCGCCTTCGGAATTCCGGTTTTCTTCCATTCGGACACCGATGGGGGTTCGATATCGAAGAATTCGGCCGTCTTCGTTGTTCCGCCGAAGAGTTCGATGACAGCAACTGCGTAGGCATCCATCACTGGCTCCGATGACAATTTCTCGGAAGTTTAGGATTTCCTTACTTTTGAGTCAAGGAATTCCGAAGTCTCATTCTGTTAGGCTTACCTAATGTCTACACTCGCTGAACGTCTTACCGAATGTTTCGAGGATTCCGGGGCCAAGCCGGCGGAGCTCGCACGCGCGTGCGGGATTAAGCAACCGTCTATCAACGACTGGATGTCCGGCCGCACGAAGAACATCAGCGGTGAAAACTTACTGCTGGCCGCTCAGTTCTTTAAGGTGAATCCTTGGTGGCTCGCTACGGGCAAGGGCCACAAGGCCATCGATGGCGGGACATCTGGCATCGGTAACGTTATGCCTGCGTCCATTGGGCAGCGCCGTATCCCGCTTATCAGTAGTGTCCAGGCCGGCAGAATGACTGAAGCGTTCGAACCGTTTCCTCCGGGTGCGGCTTTCGAATACCTCCTGACCGACCTCGATCTGTCGGATCACGCATTTGCGTTGGAAATCGAGGGCCAATCAATGGAGCCCGATTTCAAGGAGGGCGATCGCATCATCGTCGACCCTGCGTTGCAACCTCAGCCCGGCGACTTCGTAGTGGCGAAAAACGGCCGTGAAGAAGCCACCTTCAAAAAGTACCGCCCCCGCGGTATCGGCCAGGGCGGTCGAGAGGTGTTCGAGCTCGTGCCGTTGAACGACGACTACCCGACCATCAACAGCGAACACGAGCCGGCTCGGATCATCGGCGTGATGGTCGAGCACCGCCGATATCGCCGGCGATAGGCGCTGACATGACCACGAACGCCAACACCTTCCCCGCGGCGACCCAGGCATGCGAGGGCCTCGCCCAGCGCATTACAGCTATTCTGGGCGACGGTGGAATCACGCAGGAAGCGCTCGAGGCGGCGGCTGGCGTAGCACCGGGCACCGCGGCAAAATGGCTTTGCGGCGAGCTGCTCGATATTGGCCACGACCAGGCCGCACGCCTTCAGGAAGCGTACGGCTTCAATATGTTTTGGCTGATCACCGGTAGGGGCAATCAGCGCATTCCGTCGCTCATCGGGCCAGGGCAAAAGCCGGCCCCGAAGTACCTCAATTCGTACCACCCGGAGAGCTTCACGGCCAGGCTGCACTACGCGATGGGCCTGCGCGGTGTTCGGCAGAAGTCCGATATCGCCGAAGCCGGCGGCGTCAGCACGGCAGCCGTTTCCCTATGGTTCAACGGCGCAGCGGACGCGGTCGACGACGAGAAGGTGGTCGCGCTGGCGAAGTTTCTGCGGGTTGAACCCGAATGGCTGCGGGACGGGAGTGGCCCTATGGAGGGCCCGGTGAATGTGCGCCCCGCCGAAGTGGGCAGGCGGCGCATACCGTTGATCAGCAGCGTGCAGGCAGGACTGATGCATGAGACCGTGACGCCCTTCCCTGCCGGCGACGCGTTCGAGTATCTGCTGACTGACCTCGACCTGTCGGATAGCGCCTTCGCGCTTGAGATAGAGGGGCGTTCGATGGAACCGGATTTTCGAGAAGGGGACCGGATTCTCGTGGATCCGGCGATCCGGCCCATCGCAGGGGACTTCGTTGTGGCCACCAACGGGCGTGACGAAGCGACGTTCAAGACCTACCGACCGCGTGGCGTAGACGCCAAAAGTATCGAGATATTCGAGCTGGTGCCGCTGAACCCGGACTATCCCACGATCAGCAGCGAACGCGAGCCGTTGCGCGTGGTCGGGGTCATGGTCGAGCACAGGCGATACCGGAGACGGTGATAGCGGTCTGGGCGGCATGCAATCTTGAAAATTATATGTTATAAGCTATAATGACAAGGGTAAGGCTCCACAGGGAGGCCAACGAGGACATCCAGAAAATCAAGTTGACATCGCAGAAAGATGCTGCGATGGCGCTTCTGATCGTCCGCGGGTTGATTGATGACCCTTCACCTCTCGAGCATTTGACCACACCGGACACGATCTGGCCCGGATTAGGGTTTGACTATGAAGTCACTCAATTCCAGTTCTTCCACAAACGCGGTCACGACGTATGGCGCATAAAGGCATATGACGCTCCTGGCCACACATTTCCTTACAGGCTTATCTACTTCTACGATATCGAAGCAAAAGACTTCTACATTGTGGCGGTAGTACATCGGAGCCTAGATTATGAAAATGACCCCGACACGTGCAAACGTATTCGTGAGCTTTATAAGCGACTCGGGCTCAAAGTTCACTGAATTCGCTCCGTCAGCGACCAGTGAACCCTTTGCTCTAGAGTTCAAACAAACGAAGTTCATTAACACGCTTCCAGACGACGAGTTCGTTGATATTGATGCGGAAATCGCCGCATTCGCGAACGAACCAGGTGGCCGAGAAGCGTTGGCGGCGGCGGCCTCAGACTACGAGGAAGTCAAGCGCCTAGAAAATTTATCCTTGCGCGAATTTCGTCTCGACCGTGGAATCTCGCAGACGCAGTTGGCGGCCCTCGCATGCATGAAGCAACCCTCCATTGCGAGAATTGAATCTGGCCGCGGAGATCCTAGGCTTAGTACATTCGTTCGCCTTTCTAGTGTTCTCGATGTTCCGCTATTGGATGTGGTTGGCGCATTCGTGCAGGTTTGCAAGCAGGAAAACAAATGAGTGGCCGTCACATTGAAGCAATATTTTGCGATGACATTCGCAACGAAATCGGGAATAAGATGTCATTCATGGGCGTCTACTTAAATGACATGCATGTCTCTGATTTCCCCATTACTATCCCAAAGCTTTGCATTTTTGCATCCGTTCACACAGCGATAGAAAAGCCATTTAAGGAGCTTGAACTCGTAGTGCGAAAAGATGGAGAAACTATTAGTTCAATTAAGTTTGAACCAGAGTCTCTCGTCCTAAATACGACAAGTCGTGAGGGATTCGCCCCTCCTACGCGCGCGCACGCCGGCGCAGCTCTCATATTCTCGCCATTCCAGTTCGACAGCCCCTGCCGTTTAGACGTTGTGGCGATTACAGAAGAAGGCGAACTAACTGGGCCCAAACTGTACGTTACGAAGGCCCTCGCCCCAGCGACTTGACTCGTACGCCCACATCTATCAAAAGCCCGCTTCGGCGGGTTTTTTCTAGCCCGACTCCCACAAAGCCCGCCTCGGCGGGCTTTTTTGCGTCTATAGCCGACGTGATCTCTCCGGCCGCTACCGCCAAAATTAGGAACTCCGAAAATAAATTAGGAAATCCTATTGACCAAAACTTAAGGATTTCCTAATATCCACTCCAACGCAGCACACAACCCGCCCCAATCCGCTGACTGACGAGTCATGACGCGGGGTCGCCGGGCCGGGAACCGGTAGCTGCGTCAGCCGCGCGAAAGCGCATTCGGAAGTGAACGCACGAAGGGGCCAGCGCGATGAACGTCAGCTACGTCGAGAGCTTCGAGGAAAAGCGGTATCAGACCTCGCTCGACGTGGCCGACGATCTGGCTGCCTACGCGGAACGGCACGGCCTGACGATCGGGGAAGCGCGCGACGAGTTGCGCGACCCCGACTCGATCAGCAGTGACCTGCGCCGCCTGCTCGTGCGCCGTGCTACGGGGGAATGAGATGGGCGATATCGCCGAAATGATGCTCGACGGCACTCTCTGCGAGGGTTGTGGCGTCGCTCTTGATGGCGCTGGCGAGGGTTTCCCGCGCCGCTGCTGTGACTGCCAAGAAGAGTCGACCTTCGACCAGCCGAAGAAGGCATCGAAGTGCTACTGCCCGGACTGCGGGCGCCGCGTAAAAGCCGCCGGGCTCGCAGACCATATGCGCGATGCCCACCAGGCCACGTATTTCAAGTTGGAAGTGCGCTACGCCCGCGCCCGAGGTGCCGCATGATCCGCCTCGCCCTCGACTTCAGCCAGTTTTGTGGCCGCGTCCTCATCGTCCTGATCGTACTTGCCCTGCTCATCGGCGGCGCGAAGTACTGCGTCGACGCCGAAGCCAGCGAAATGCCGGTCTACGGGAGGTCCGCATGAACGATCCCCTCTTCCACGAATTCGTCGAGCGCATGCGCGCTCGCGGCTGGCGGCTGTCGTGCCGCTGGTCCGGCAACGATCTGATTTTCGTCCGCATCCACTGAGAGACCCGCCATGCAAAGCATCTACACCGTTCGCGCCTCGAGCTGGGGCGCCCTCTTCGACTGCTCGTACCGCTGGGAAGGCATTCACCTGCTGAAGCTGCGCAATGTCGTCGGCCTGCGCGCAGCGCTGGGCACCGCCATCCACGCGGGCACCGCTGTGTTCGACCAGAGCCGCCTCGATGGCGCGGGGCTCACTGCTGACGACGCCGCCGGCGCGCTCATCGACAAGCTGCGCGATCCGGAAAACGAGTTTGATCCGTCGCAGGACGATCTGACGATGTCCGAAGCCGAGCGCATCGGCATCACGCTGCTGACGAAGTACTGCCGCGAGGTGTCGCCGCAATTCGAGTTTGTGGCCGTGGAAATGGAAACGAAGCCGCTCGACATTGATTGCGGCAATGGCGTCATCGTTCGCCTGACTGGAACCATGGACCGGGCCCGCGTACGCCGCACCGCCGCAGGCGTCGGCATCGCCGACCTGAAGAGCGGTTCGGCCGCCGTGCAGAAAGGCGCGGCGGTCACGAAGGGCCACGGCCCGCAGATCGGCACCTACGAGATTCTCTACGAGCACTCGACGGGCGACGTGATCGGCGACGATGCGGAAATCATCGGCCTCAAGACGAAGGGCACGCTCGAAATCGCAACCGGCACGATCAAGAACGCCAAGCGCGCCATGCTCGGCACCGAATCGACGCCCGGCCTGATCGAATTCGCGGCCGACATGTTCAAGACCGGCCGCTTCTATCCCAACCCGAAATCGCTGCTGTGCTCGGAGAAGTACTGCCCGCGCTACGCCGCCTGCCAGTTCCACGACTGAGCCACTGCCATGACCGCACAAGACCTTTTCATCCGCCTGACTGACCCGGCAGGCAAGCACAGCCCGATCGTGACGCAACACCGCGTGTGGGATCGGGACCGCTTCATTCGCAACATGCAGCACCAGTTCGGCGAAGGCGTGAAGAGCGTCGAGGATCGCCGCACCGTGACCGTCGTGGATCGCGACGCCTATACCACCATCCGTAAGGGAGCCTGAAGTCCATGAACGCACCCGCCAACATCCAGACAATGAAGACTGCAGGAAATGCGGTGCAGCCGATGCCGGATCTCGCCGTCGACATGTTCACCGAACGTGGTTTCGCACTGGCTAACCGAATCGCCAAAGCGTATGCAAGCAGTGACGCCGTCCCCGCGCAGTTCCGCGCGTACAACCTGAAGAAGGCAGGCACCGAAGAGAACTGGGTCGAGAACCCGTCCGCAATCGGAAACTGCCTGGTGGCCATCGAAGTCGCACGGGCTGTCGACATGTCGATCACTGCGGTGATGCAGAACGCCGACATGATCGAAGGAAAGCTGCGCTGGTCCGGCAAGTTCGTGATCGCCGCCATTAATGCGTCTGGTCGCTTCACCCCCCTTCGGTTCCAGATGATCAACCGTGGCCGCATCAATGCGACCTACAAAGAAAAGACCGGCTGGAACAAGGAAGCCCGTCGACCGATTTTCGAGGAGCGTAGCGTCGAAGTCGACGACGTCGAGTGTATCGCCTGGGCATTGCCGAAGGGGTTTCCGGAACCGCAATTGACCCCGGATCTGTTGCGCAAATTCCCCAATCGCATGCTGGACATGTACAAGGCGCTCGGGCTGCCCGTGGTCGAATCCGCGCCCGTCACGATGAAGATGGCCGTAGAAGAAGGCTGGTACGGCAAATCCGGCTCGAAATGGCAAACCGAAATGCGCGTGCTGATGTTCCAGTACCGCGCCGGGAGCTTCTTCGGCAACATCCACGCCCCCGACATCGTCATGGGCATGGGCCGGACGTCCGAAGAAGAGCGCGACATCATCGACATCAACCCTGACGGCAGCTACGTGGTTCCGACGATGTCCGTTGACGATTTGCGCGCCAATGCGACCCAAGCCACCGCGCGCGCCGAGCCTACCGACGTCGTCGGCGAACAGGCGCCCCAACACGCGGCCGCCGCAGACGATGGCCAGCAGCCTGGGCTCGACATCGATGGCAACGATGATGCCGGCCACGATGGCGACGCCCCGACGTTCAAGGACATCAACCGCGAACTGCTCACCGCGTCAACCGTCGAGGAATTGGACCTCGCCCGCAGCATGATTTCGGGCCTCGCAGACGAAGCGCATAAGGCCACGCTGAACCAGGTCGCCGCCCGCCGGGTGCGCGAACTGACTCAGGCCGCTGAAGAGCCGAGCACCGCGGCGCCGGCTGGCCGCCGCGCGCGCGCGCCCCTGAACGCTGAGTGAGGGCCGGCTCGATGAAGATCACCCACATCCACGCCACCAACTTCCTCGGCATCCGCACGGCCGACGTCGAGCTGCGCACGCCGGTCGCCCTCTTCTGCGGGCCGAACGGTGCCGGGAAGTCGAGCATTCAGGACGCCGTACGCCTGGCTCTCGCCGGCGAGAGCGTGCGCGTGGCGCTCAAGAAGGAATACGGGCGCCTGGTACACGACGGCGCCGAGTCGGGATCCATCGTCGTCGTGGCCGACGGCGGGCGCGCGAATAACGTCGCGCTGCCCGGCGGGAAGATCACTCAGACGATCCCGACCGATCCGCGCACACCGTTCGTGCTCGACGCCCAGCGCTTCGCCAGCCTCGATTCGAAGGCCCGCCGCACGTTCTTGTTCGACCTGATGGGTGTGACCGTGGGCACCGATGACGTGCGCAAGCGCCTCGCTGCCCGCGGCATCACCGGCGACAAGGCCGATGCCGTGCTGCCGCTGGTGCGCGCCGGCTTCGACGCCGCGGCGACCGAGGCTCAGTCGAAGGCCACCGCCGCTAAAGGGGCGTGGCGCGCCGTCACCGGCGAGACCTACGGCAGCTCGAAGGCCAGCGGTTGGACGGCAAAGGCACCGGAAGGCGCCGAGGATGCCGCAGACCTCGCCGCCGCACTGGTCGAGGGCCGCGAGACGATCGAGAACTTCGACCGCGAGTGCGCCGACCTTCAGCAGCAGCTCGGCGCCATCGACGCGGCAGACCGCCAGCGGCAACAACGTGACGCGCGCGCCGCGGCACTGCGCGAGGCTGCCGCCAAGCTGCCGAAGGCGGAACAGTCGCTCGAGCGCGCGCGCGCCGAACTGGCAGAGTTTTTGCCGAAGGTCGAAGCGCTGCGCGCCGCCGCCGGCGGCAAGGTCGAGGGCATGCCGTGCACCTGCCCCGAGTGCGGCGCCCTGCTGCGCTACCTCGCCGGGAAGCTCGCAGCGGACGCACCCGTCGAGCGAAACGAGGATGCAGCCGCGAGCCTGCCCGAGTACGAGAAGAGCCTGGCCGTGTTGCAGAACGCGATGAAGAGCCGCGAGGCCGAATTCGACCGCGCGCGCGACGCCGCCGCGCAGTTGGAACTGGTGATGAAAGAGTCCGCCGAGGCCGCGTCGGACGATGCCCCGCCGCGCACCGACATCGAGCAGGCCTTGACCGATGCCAGGGCAAGCGCCACCAAGGCGCGCGAGATTGTCGCGGGTATCGAAGGTGCACAGCGCGCGATCGCCGAGGCCGGCGAGAAAACGAAGCGCGCTGCGCAGCATCACGCAGACGTTGCAGCCTGGGAAGCACTCGCCGGTGCGTTGGGCCCGGACGGCATCCCCGCTGATCTGCTCGCCGAAGCCCTCGGGCCGATCAATGCCCGGGCGGCAGAACAATCCGACGCCGCGGGCTGGGCACGCGTAGCGATCGCCGCTGACATGTCCATCACCGCCGCCGGCCGCGATTACGCCCTGCTGTCTGAATCCGAGAAGTGGCGCGCAGACGCCTTGATCGCCGAGGCCATCGCGCACCTGTCCGGCGTGCGCGTGCTGATGCTCGACCGCGCCGACGTGCTGGTCGGGGCAGAACGCGACAACCTGCTGTATTGGCTCGATGACCTCGCGCACGCCGGCGACCTCGATACCGCTCTCGTGTTCATGAGCATGAAGGCCGCGCCCGGCGCCATGCCGGAATCCATCACCACATTCTGGATCGCCGACCACAGCGTCGGTGGATCGAAGGCGGCAGCATGACGCAAACGTTCGAACAATGGGCCGAATCGGAAGGGCTCGATATGTCGGTCGACTGGAAAGGCGAGCTTACGTCGCCGGTGACCGCTGGAGCGCTGCGCGGATGGGAAGCGGCGCAGCCGAAGTGGATGTCGATCGAGACGGCTCCGAAAGATGGCACAGAGGTGGCGCTGCTGTTCGCCGATGAGGTGACCGTGCTCGACAAGGTGCGGCCCCGCGTGCGCGCTGCATCGTGGCTGGGCGACTGGACGATACCCTATCGCCGCGACAACCCGCCGACTCACTGGATGCCCCTCCCCGCCGCTCCGACTGATGAGGTGAAAAATGCCTGACAACAAGACCGTGACGCTGGCCGACGCGATCATCAAGCAACTCGATGACCCCATGTACAAGATGTGGACTATCCAGGATGCGGTGCGAGATGCGGTCCGAAGAACTGCCGCCCCCACGCCAGCCGCACAGAGCGCAGGGCAAGAGGCGGTTCCTGTCGGTCGCGTGCAGGTCGGTGACGGCAGCATCACGTTCATCCCCGATGCCGATGCTTGGCGCATGGGCGACGAGTACGAAGTGTTCGCAAACGCCGCGCCCGTGAATGGCGGCGAGCGCGAGCTGGGGCAAGTGATTGACGAGCGCGACCAGTATCACGACGCGGCCGAGAAGCTGGCCGATGCCATCGCAAAGCATTTCGGTGTCGAAATTGGTGAGCACAGCAACCTCAATTGCCCGTGGCAGAACGCGCTTGATCATATCGCGCAGGCGACCAAGCGCGCCGCAGATGCGCAGCAGGTGGACGCTGACGTCATGGAGCGCCGAACCGGTCACGAAGCTGACGCCCTTGTGTTCGCGATCATGGAAGAAGTCCGCAAGCCGATCACGGCGGCCAATGCCTACGGTCTGAAAGCGAAGGCGAACATTCGGGCAATTCTGGTCGACGCGCTGAACCGTGCCGCCCTCACGTCTCCCGCGAAGGTGGGCGGGGATAAGCGGGAAAGATTCGTGCAGTGGTACACCCGTGGCACCGGCAAGCCGATTTCCACGAACGACCGGGACGCTGAGACGGCGTGGGATGCATGGCGCGCCGCGCTGTCAGCGGATGGCGGGAAGGACAAGCGGGATGCGGAGCGGTATCGGTGGGCCATCGCATTCGAAGATAACGCTGAAACGCTCCACTCCATCATGCTTTGCCATGCCGGTGATGCCGCAAAGATCAACGAGCGTGTGGATTCGTACATGGCCGCCGCCATTGCCGCCAATCAGGCAAAGGGGGATGCGTGAAGATCATCCTCATCATGACGGCACCGTGCGGCGAACCGCAAAAAGACGTTGTGGGCTGCCTCGGCATGGGCTGGCACGTCTGCTACTCGTGCCCTATCGGCCCTCAGGCAGCGGAGGAGCGGAAATCGTGAAAGAGCGCCCTATCCTTTTTAGCGCGCCGATGGTGCGCGCAATCCTCGACGGCACCAAGACGCAGACGCGGCGGGTCGTGAAGCCTCGCAAGGATCTCGCCTTTGGTGTGCTGCTTGCGGCCCACGAACTGGCCGGTGAGGTGAACGGCGGCGACTTCATGAACAGCCTATTCGGTCAGCCCGGAGACCGCCTGTGGGTGCGCGAGACGACTTACGACGTAGAACGCTACGGTTTCGTCGGACCGGTCTACGTGGAGTCGGAGGAAGGCGAGCACGCCGCCGCTTGGGGTTGGGGCGAGTCTGACGATCCCGACCACATCGAGCCGTATGAGCTTCGCAAGCGCCCCGCAATCCACATGCCGCGCTGGATGTGCCGCCTTGTGCTCGAAATCACCGGCGTGCGGGTAGAGCGGTTGCAGAGCATCAGCGATGCAGATGCGATCGCGGAGGGGGTGAAGCCGACAAGTGACGGGGCGTTTCACATTGAAGAAGACCGATACCGAGCGCCAAATCCGGCGGAATGCTATGTCCGCCTATGGGAATCGATCAGTGGCCCCGGATCGTGGGACGCCAACCCGTGGGTGTGGGTGATCGAGTTCACGCGCGTCGACGGCGCTAAGGGGGCGTGATGCTAGTCGTCGATACCGTCCACACCTTGGATGCCCGACCAAGCCTTCCGCGCCGCCCTTCTCGCTTCGGAAAGCACTTCCAAGTCGGAAGAATCAAACAGAAGGAATCCGCTTTCGGACCGGTCTCGGATATGTCTGACGGTACGCATCAACGAACTTCTAAGCGAACCCACTCTCGCGAGTTGCTCGCCTGTGGCAGCACGCTGACGACACCATGTCAGCCGTTCAAGCAAGTCGCTCACATCGATGTCGTCAATTTTTACCGTATTGGGCATTCCATCTGCCGCGTTGGCGAATCGATTAAGGAACTCCATCACATCGCCACTGACCCAGCGAAGTTCGACTTGAAGTTGATGCGCCAGGTCCTTGGCTTCTTCTGCCTGCCGTTGCGCAAATCTTCGCTGCTCGCTAATCGCGATCAAAACGGCCCAGAAAATTGCAGTTACCGAACCAAATGCCTGTACCCAGCTTGCCCAATCTCCACTCGACGCGGGCGGAAACCTAAAGAACACCGCAGCGAGGACGCCTGCGACGAATGCCCCGAAAAATGTCCCCCAACTGTGTCCTTGCACTTCGGTCCCCTGCAGAATTTTCGAGGAATCCTAGCATGACCTCCCCCACTCGCCCCATCATGCGATACCACGGCGGCAAATGGCGCCTAGCCCCGTGGATCATCCAGCATCTGCCCAGCCACCGCGTCTACGTCGAATGCTTTGGCGGCGGCGCGAGTGTGCTGCTGCGTAAGCCCAGATCATACGCAGAGATTTACAACGATCTCGACGGTGAGGTGGCGAATCTCTTCCGCGTCTGCCGTGACCACGGCGAGCGGCTCGCGCTCGCCTGTGAGTTGACACCATTTGCACGCAAGGAATTTGTATGCGCCTATGAGCCTGCCGAGGATCCAATCGAGCAGGCGCGGCGAACGCTCATTCGCAGTTTTATGGGGTTCGGCTCCGCCGGGGCTTCTGGTCAAGCAACCGGTTTCCGCGCGAATAGCAACCGCTCCGGCACGACGCCCGCTCATGATTGGATGAACTACCCGGATTGTCTGCGGGCCGTCATCGGTAGATTACGTGGGGTTGTCATCGAGAATCGTGACGCCGTCGCCTGCATGCGCCAGCACGACGGTCCGGAAACGCTGCATTACGTAGATCCACCCTATGTCCATAGCACGCGCAAGCTCGCTACGCATGCGCCTGCCTATCGCCATGAAATGAATGACGATCAGCATCGAGAACTTGCAGAGAGCCTATGTGGCCTTCAGGGGATGGTTGTTCTCAGTGGGTATCGGTGCGATCTCTACGACGAACTGTTTAAGGGTTGGGCTCGCATCGATGGCCGTGCGCATGCCGATGGTGCTCGTCCTCGGGTGGAATCACTCTGGCTATCGCCCAACCTGCCGCGCGTCGACTTATTGATGGAGGTCGCATGAGACAGAACGAGATCATTCTGGGCGACTGCCGACGCATCGTCATCTCGTGCTTCGACAAGACCGGCAACATGGTCAAGCCGTGGGCCGACTCTGGGTATCTGTGCTACTGCGTCGACATCCAGCATGCGCCAGGCGAGCGCCGCGATGGAAACATCGTCTGGGTAGGAGCGGACATGCTCGACTGGATGCCGCCGCGCGGGGATATCGCCGCAGCTTTTTTCTTCCCGCCGTGCACAGACGTCGCGGTGTCAGGTGCACGCTGGTTCAAGGATAAGGGTATTGGCTCGCTCATCATGGCTCTTCGCTTGTTCGATGCGTCCGTGAAGCTTGCCGAGTGGACCGGCGCGCCGTATCTGATCGAAAACCCTGTGAGCACCGTCAGTTCGTATTGGCGTAAGCCGGACCACACGTTCCATCCGTACGAGTTCGCCGGACTATGCGCCGACGACAACTATACGAAGAAGACGTGCCTGTGGACCGGTGGCGGCTTCATCATGCCTGCACCGCAACGGGACTTCGCACTCGCCTCGCCTGACGACCGCATTCACAAAGCGCCCCCGGGGGAACATCGCGCCGACTTCAGAAGCGCCACGCCGATGGGATTCGCGCGCGCGGTCTTCTTCGCTAATCACCGACAACAACAGACTGAACAAGCAGCATGACCACCCACCCGGCCAGAACGAAAAAAGGCCCATCGATGGGGATGGGCCCTGAATCCGCGGCGCCAGGGGGCAAATCAGCACCATACGGTCAGATCAGTCTACGAAGCCAAATTACGTCAGGAAGTATGGAATACCCGGAACACCCAAACGACCGTTTGATTTCTTCGTCGCTGTCGAACGCAGGGCCATCCAAGGGCCGCTCAGCAGCCAACAAGCCGATGATCGATCGCCATCTGGATCTCTTCGACAAGCGCCGCCTGGATCTCGTCCAGTTCCTCGACCTTCGCCAGCTTCAGCTTGCGGGCGCCGAACGGTTCGATCAGTTCGACGCCGTCGAACGGCGTCACCTCGATGGTGATGTCCCAGAGGGTTGCACGCTCGCCGATCTCGATGTCGACGTTGCAACCGCGATACGTGAAGTTGAGGGTAGGCATGGTTTGAGCGGCTTCCGAGAGTGGCCGGGAACCCATGATAGTACGAACGACATGCTACGAGTGACAGCACGAAATTGGGGAATCGCAATATGAACGACTACCTCTCCATGCACGAACTCGCCGAGCTGATCGGCTGCAAACCGAACCAGCGCTCGGCAATGATGAAGTGGCTCGACGCCAATCGATGGCGTTACGTGGTCGACAGCCACGGACAGCCGAAAGTGGCCCGGGCATACCGCGACAAGAAAATGGGCATCAATGAGAACAACAGTAGCACCAACAAATATGACGCAACGCCGAACTACCAAGCCTTCGCGTAAGAGCACCACTCGGGTCACCGACGAGCCTACCGGTACCCCGCGCCTTTACAAGAGGTTCGGGGTTCGCAAGGTCACCTTCTGGTACAAGTACCCGGACGGGCGCCGGGAAACGATCGCGAGCGCGCCGCGTGGTGACCGCGCCGAAATCGCGCGCGCCGCGGCGGTGAGCCAGCGCCGCGCGATGGACATCATTGCAGGACAGATCATCGCTGATTCAGTTGGCGACATGATCGACCGCTTTCGCACCGAGATCGACCCTACCCATTACGCCGACCAGTCGAAGGCAGGCATCGCGGTGCGCAAAGGCACATATGAACGGCTCACGGCATTCTTCGGCCGCATGCAGCCTGCGGCATTGGAGCCTGTCCACGGCTATCAGTATCTGGACGCGCGAGCAAAGTCCGGCGCCCCCAAAGGGGCGAACAAGGAAATGGCCCTCATGTCGACAATCTGCAACTACGGTATTCGCTGGGGGCTGATCCGTGTCCACCCGTTCCGCAACCTCATGTTGAACAAGGCCGACACCTTCGTGCGCGATGTCGTGCGCAGCCAGGTGATTCGGTTCTACCTGTGGTCGGTAAAGCAGGAACAGGCCTTCCGTACGATGGGCGTGGCCGGCATGTTCACGTACTTGACCGGCTTCCGCGCCGCAGAGGTGCGCCCGTATCACATGTCAGGGCTGAGCGACGATGGAGTGATGGTCGTTAGCGCGAAGCGGAAGATGGGTGAATCGGAAACGCGCAAATTGAGGAAATGGTCCCCACGCCTTCGCGTGGTCGTCGAGCGGGCGAAGCGCGAGCGAAAAGTCGCGAGCGTGTTTCTGTTTCCGAATCGCAGGGGCCGACCGTACACGAAGAGCGGCTGGAACTCGGTTTGGCAGGACGCGATGTATACGTACATCGGCGAGAAGGACGCCGCGATCGCCGAGGAATTCAAGGCGAAGAAGGCGCGCGAGGCAGCTCAGCGAAGAGGCGAAGCTGTGGCCGACTTGGAGCTTCAACTCACGAAGCACCCGGAATACTTTTCGTTGCTCGACATCCGCCCGGCTGCTATCACCTCGAAGCTCGAACAGCGCGCCGCAGATGCGTACGATTTCGCCGCTCACACAAGCCCGTCGACGACACATCGACACTACGATCGACGCAAGACAAGGGTCGCTGACGCTACCGAGTGAATTCCGAATTTGGGATTTTCGTTCCGAATTTTGCTTTGTGGAACGTAATGAGTGCGCTTAACGCTTTGAACAACAAGGGAATTTTGGGGTGACCGATGGGACTCGAACCCACGACGACTGGAATCACAATCCAGGACTCTACCAACTGAGCTACGGCCACCGCCGTGATCAGCAACATGACTTGCTTGCTGAACAGAAGCAAGATTATAGCGACGTTTTTATTTCGTTGCCAAGCACTTTTTTCACTTCTTCTAAATGTTTCCTCACTCGCGTGCGCGATCGATGCGCAACATCGCCATCTCACGCGGCGAACGATCCTCGCGCGACGCGGTGCAACATCACTCGCGCCACAACGCCGCTCAAGCCGAAGCTACACCACCCGCGTCTTCGCGCGCCGCGAAGGCGCCTGCGCGCAGTTGCTCCCGCGCTTGCTCGAACGCACCAATGCCGGCCTTCAATCGCTTGGGGTCCGACAGCACTCGACGCCATCCGCGCGCGCCCGGCACCCCGCGATACAACCCCAACGCGTGACGCGTGATCGCGCCCAGGTATTGCCCCTTATCCACCTGCGATGCCGCGTACTCGATCAACGCATCCTCCACCGCCTCGCGTGACTTGACCGGCGACGCGTCCCCATAGAATCGCGCATCCACCTCCGCCAGCACGTACGGGTTGTGATATGCCTCGCGGCCCAGCATCACACCGTCGACATGCCGCAGATGCCGCTCGACTTCATCGAGCGTCTTCACGCCACCGTTGATCAGGATTTCCAGTTGCGGAAATACCTGCTTCAGACGATATGCGTAGTCATATTTCAGTGGCGGAATTTCGCGATTCTCCTTCGGGCTCAGGCCCTTGAGAATGGCATTGCGGGCATGAACGATAAACGTCGTGCAACCCGCCTCGGCAACCTTGCCGACGAAATCCTCCACGAACGAGAACGATTCGACGTCGTCGATGCCAATGCGGTGCTTCACCGTGACGGGCACCTGCACCACGTCGCGCATCGCCTTGACGCAGTCGGCCACCAACGCCGGCTCGGCCATCAGGCATGCGCCAAATGCACCGCGCTGCACACGCTCCGACGGACATCCGCAGTTCAGGTTGATCTCGTCGTACCCCCACCGCTCACCCAGTTTCGCCGCCTGCGCCAGATCCGCCGGCTCGCTGCCGCCCAGTTGCAGCGCGACCGGATGCTCCACGGCGTCGAAGTCGAGATGACGCGCCACGTCGCCGTGCAGCAACGCCCCGGTCGTGACCATCTCGGTATAAAGCCACGTGTGACGCGAAAGCTGGCGATGAAAAACGCGACAGTGCGAATCCGTCCAATCCATCATCGGTGCGACGCTGACGCGGCGGGCAGGCAAGTTCATGCAAATTCCTCAAATACAGCAATCGCCGACTTGCTCCGGCAAGACGACGTCATGTGAAATACGAAACGCAAAGTATACGTGATGCCTTCGCCGGCCGCCGGCAGTACATCCCGGTCGCGGTCATCCTCCATCGCCCTGCCCCGCCCCGCAGGTTTTTCCTACGACACGTCGACGTCGCGGGAGTACACTTTCGCCTTTCTCCCCGAAACCCTACCCAAGCAGCGACAGGAGACGTCGGCATGGCACCGAAGGACCTCTTTCAGGCATTGATCGTCGTACTCGCCTGGGGCGTGAACTTCGTCGTCATCAAGGTCGGCCTTCACGGCGTGCCCCCCATGCTGTTGGGCGCGCTCCGATTTTTGCTCGCAGCGTTTCCCGCGGTCTTTTTCGTGAGACGCCCGCAAGTGCCATGGCGGTGGCTGCTCGCCTACGGCGCGACCATCTCATTCGGACAATTCGCGCTGCTGTTCACGGCGATGTATGTCGGCATGCCCGCCGGGTTGGCGTCGCTGGTACTTCAGGCCCAGGCATTCTTCACGCTCGGACTCGCCGTGATGTGCCTCGGCGAACGCTTTCGTGCGCAGAACGTCGTCGGACTGTTGATCGCGGCAGCAGGGCTCACCGTGATCGGACTTCAGGGCGGCGGCGCGATGACGCTCCTCGGCTTCGCGCTCACGCTGTGCGCGTCGCTGAGTTGGGCGACCGGCAACATCGTCACCAAGAAGATCGGCAATGTCGATCTGGTCGGACTCGTCGTATGGGGCAGCCTGATTCCGCCAATTCCCTTTGCCCTGCTCGCCTATGTGTTCGAAGGCCCACGGCAAATCGCCGACTCGCTGATGCACATTTCGGCGTCTTCGGTTTTCGCGGTGGCCTATCTGTCGTTCATCGCCACGCTCGTCGGCTACTCGCTGTGGGGACGCCTGATGACGCGCTATCCAGCCAGTCAGGTCGCGCCCTTCTCGCTGCTCGTGCCCATCATCGGCCTCGCATCGGCCGCCCTTTTGCTGGACGAACAACTCACGACACCGCAAATCGCAGGGGCTGCGCTCGTCATGGCCGGACTCGTCGTCAACGTGTTCGGTGCACGCATCAGACAGCGCCTGATGCCGGCGTCGCGTTAAATACGCGTGGCGCCTGACTTGCCTGATTTGCCCGATTCGCCTGATCCGCCTGATCCGCCTGACTCGCCTGATCCGCTAGATGGGTCCTACGCGTTCGATCCTGCGGCATGACCGGTCGGCGCGCTCGCCAGTTGCATGTGCAAAAGCGGAAAAGGACGCCCCTGTCCGTCGAGCGGCGAGCGCCCAGTCACCTCGAAGCCCTCGCGGCGATAAAACGCCAGCGCCTGCGGATTCTGCTCATTGACGTCGACGCGCGTGCAACCGAGTTCGCGCACCGCATAAGCCAGCAGCGCCGCGCCGATCCCCTGGCGCCGCGCGTCGGGCGCCACGAAAAGCATCTCGACGTTCCCTTCGGCCACACCGACAAACCCGCGGATGACATTCGCATCGTCGCGAAACACCCGCAGCGTCACCGCAGCGAGATATTCATTCCGAATGCGCGGACGCAACCAGGCGATATCCGCTTCGCTCAGGAAATCGTGCGTCGCGCGCACCGACGCTTCCCACAATTCGGTAATGGCGTCGAATGCCTTTTCGCTCGTAGAAAAGATGCCGGACATGGCGGTACCCGCTGGTTTGTCGTTCAGAACGCAAAAAGCCTGATTTCTTGTGGAAATCAGGCTTTCGAATTTGGTTGCGGGGACAGGATTTGAACCTGTGACCTTCGGGTTATGAGCCCGACGAGCTGCCAGACTGCTCCACCCCGCGTCTGAAGAATTGAATTATATGACAATCGCCATCGCAGCGCAACATTTACGGCCGAATATTTTTCCAGTCCCCTCACGAGGCGCCACCGGCTCACCGACACCCACGGCCGCGCAGTCCTCCGGCATGGGCGCTCGCCGGGGTTATCCCGGCACCCCGCGTGCGTCGGCGCACAGCGCGCGCCGCCGATGATACACTCGCAGCAACCATGAACCGACGTCCTACCATCCAATTCTGTTCCGCCTGCGGCCATCCGGTCGAGCTGCGCGTTCCGCCCGGCGACAACCGCGAGCGGCATGTCTGCACCCATTGCGGCACCATCCACTATCAGAACCCGCGCAACGTGCTCGGCACGGTGCCCGTGTGGGGCGATCAGGTGCTGCTGTGCAAGCGCGCCATCGAGCCGCGTCTCGGATACTGGACGCTGCCAGCCGGCTTCATGGAAATCGGAGAGACGACGTCGCAAGCCGCCGCGCGCGAAACACTGGAAGAAGCCGGTGCAGTCGTCGAGGTCGGCGCGCTGTTCTCGCTGCTCAACGTGCCGCACGTCAATCAGGTGCATATCTTCTATCTGGCACAGATGCGCGAACCGCAATTTGCCGCCGGCGAAGAGAGTCTCGAGGTCGGGCTGTTCTCGGAAGACGAGATTCCCTGGGACGATATCGCCTTTCCGACCGTCGCCAAGACGCTGAAGTACTTCTTCGAGGATCGCCGCGCGGGCGCCTTCGGCGTGCACCTCGAAGGCATGCCCAATGCAACCGCCCCCGGCATGCCGACGCCGGTGTTGCCCGTCAATACGGCGCACACCGAGGACATCCTCACGCCGATGCTGCGTGTCTGAACACACGAACGCCTCGCCTGCGGCTCCGCCTCGGCGCCTCACGCCCCGCGCGATGGCCTCCGTCACCCCGAAAAGCTAACGTCGTCATGGTCGTCTGGCTCGAAGCAAACGATCCTTTCCCGTCGGTCGACGAAGCGCTCGACGCCACGAGCGACGCGCCGGGACTGCTCGCCGCCGGCCTCGACCTCTCACCGCAACGCTTGCTCGCCGCCTACCGGCAGGGCATTTTCCCGTGGTACTCGCAGGGCCAGCCTGTTCTCTGGTGGAGCCCGGACCCACGCATGGTGCTGCGCCCGGAGCAGTTCGTCGTCAGTCACAACTTCCGCAAGTTGCTGCGCCGAGTGCTGCGCGACGACGCCTGGGAAATACGGCTCGACGACGATTTCGCCGCCGTGATGCAAGCCTGCGCGCAAGCTCCCCGGCGCGGACAGGACGGCACGTGGATCACGCCGGCCATCGTCGCGGCGTACCGCGCGCTGCACGACGCCGGCCTCGCCCACAGCGTGGAAACGTTCTACGAAGGTGAACGCGTAGGCGGCCTTTACGGCGTGGCCCTCGGACGAATGTTCTACGGCGAATCGATGTTCGCCCGCCGTAACGACGCGTCGAAAATCGCCCTGGCCGCACTCGTTGCTTTTGCACGCGCGCACGCTATAGAGATGATAGACTGCCAGCAAACTACCGCACATCTGGCGTCGCTCGGCGGCGGCGAAATCCCCCGCCAGGCCTTTCTGGCCCACGTGCAGAAAGCGGTCATGGCCCCCGCGCCGGTCTGGCGTCTGGACAAGCGGATGCTCAGCGCACTGGCCTACGGTAACGCAGCAGACAAGGCTCACGAGGTTTCGCAGTGACCCATCCGAACGAACTGCCGCTGTCCCCGCTGTCTGCCCTTCAGTTCTACGCGACAGCGCCCTACCCCTGCAGCTATCTCGACAATCACACGGCACGCTCGCAGGTCGCCACTCCCAGTCATCTCATCAACTCGGACGTCTACAGCGAACTCGTGCGCGCCGGATTCCGACGCAGCGGCGTATTCACCTACCGTCCCTATTGCGACGGCTGCCGCGCCTGCGTTCCCGTGCGCGTGCCGATCGCGCGCTTCGCGCCGAATCGTACGCAGCGACGTATCTGGCGGCGCCACGCCGGTCTGGCCGTCAACGTATCGGGACTGCACTACACCGAAGAGCACTACCAGCTCTATATGCGCTATCAGTCGCAGCGTCACGCGGGCGGCGGAATGGACCACGACAGCCGCGAACAGTACGAACAGTTCCTGCTGCAAAGCCGCGTGAACTCCCGCCTCGTCGAATTCCGCGAACCTCCCGGACATCAGGGCGCCGGCACGCTGCGCATGATCAGCATGGTCGACATCCTCAGCGACGGGCTGTCGTCGGTGTATACGTTCTTCGACCCCGACGTCGAAGGCGCCTCCTACGGCACGTACAACATCCTCTGGCAGATCGAACAGGCGCGTGCGCTCGGACTGCCCCACGTCTACCTCGGCTACTGGATCCAGGCCAGCCGGAAGATGGTCTACAAGGCCAATTTCCGACCGCTCCAGGGCTTGATCGACGGACAGTGGCATGACATGCCACAAGCCATGCTCGACGCCGCCGGGGCGTGACCCGGCGGGCAAAGGAACGCACCGGCGCACCCGCGCACACCTCGTAGTGCGCACCGCGCTCATCGCACCCCGGATGCTGCGGAATACAAGAGTACGCAGAGCGTAGAAAAAGACGCGCCCCGGCGTCGCGATCCCGGTAAAATGGCGACTTTCCGATTCTGCCGAACCCGACACCGTGCTTGCGTCTCTCTATCCTCTGGCCCGCCGCGCCCTGTTCTGCCTCGACGCCGAACAAGCTCACCATCTGACGCTTGCCACGCTGCGGGGCACCGCCGCGCTCGGCCTGGGCGGCCTCGTGGGCCAGACGCTTCCCGAATCCCCCCGCACGGTCATGGGCATCCGCTTCCCGAACCCCGTGGGCCTGGCCGCAGGCCTCGACAAGGACGGCAGCTGCATCGACGGTCTGGCCGCACTCGGCTTCGGTTTCGTGGAAGTGGGCACGGTCACGCCGCGTCCGCAGCCAGGCAATCCGAAGCCGCGCATCTTCCGGCTGCCGCAGGCCGAAGCGATCATCAACCGCATGGGCTTCAACAACGGCGGCGTCGAGCAGTTTCTCCAGAACGTCCAGTCGGCGCGCTACAAGGGACCGCTCGGCCTGAACATCGGCAAGAATGCCGACACGCCCATCGAGCGCGCAGTCGACGACTACCTCATCTGCCTCGAGAAGGTGTACCCGTACGCCACCTATGTAACGGTAAACATCTCGTCGCCCAACACGAAGAACCTGCGCCAGTTGCAAGGCGGCGATGAACTCGACGCATTGCTCGGCAAGCTCAAGGAAAAGCAACGCGCGCTGTCCGATCGTCATGGCAAGTACGTGCCGATTGCACTCAAGATCGCTCCGGATCTCGACGACGAGCAGATCAAGGTGATTGCGGGCACGCTGACGCGCCACGGCTTCGACGGCGTGATCGCCACCAATACCACACTGTCGCGTGAAGCGGTCGCCGGCCTGCCCTACGCCAACGAAACGGGTGGATTGTCGGGGCGTCCGGTGTTCGAGGCGTCGAACCGGGTGATTCGCGCGCTCGCCGCCGAACTCGGCGGCGCGTTGCCGATCATCGGCGTGGGCGGCATCCTGTCGGGCGCCGACGCACGAGCCAAGCTCGATGCCGGCGCAAGCCTGGTTCAGGTCTACAGCGGATTGATTTACCGCGGACCCGAGCTGGTGCGAGAATGCGTGGAGGCTCTGCGTTCGGCCTGACCGGCTGCACGCTGCCCCTCTTCAATCGCTATAGGGAGAATTCGTCACCATGAAAAACTGGCTCAAGACGCTGTGCCTCGTGCCGCTGGCCGCCGCCGCGTTGATCGGCACATCGCCGGCCCGCGCAGCCGACCTGCTCGATACCGTGAAATCGGCGGGCGTGTTGAAAGTCGGCATCGAGGGGACTTACCCCCCGTTCAACTACCGTGGCACCGACGGCCAGCTCGACGGCTATGACGTCGACGTGGCCAAGGCCGTGGCGCAGCGCCTCGGCGTGAAGGCGCAATTCGTGACGACCGAATGGAGCGGCATCATCGGCGGGCTGGTCGCAGGCAAGTTCGATGTCATCGTCAACCAGGTGGCCATCACCGACGAGCGCAAGAAGTCGCTCGACTTCAGCCAGCCGTACACCTACTCGGCCGCACAGCTCATTCAGCGCAAGGACGACAAGCGCGAATTCAATTCGCTCGACGCGCTCAAGGGCCACAAACTCGGCGTGAGCCTGGGCAGCAACTACGACAAGATGGCCAAAGCCGTGCCGGGCATCGACGTGCGCACGTATCCGGGCGCGCCCGAGTACTTGCGCGACCTCGCGGCAAACCGCATCGACGCCGCCCTCAACGATCGCCTGATGCTCGCGTATCTGATCAAGACGTCGAATCTGCCGCTGCGTCCGGGCGCCGTGCTCGAAGGCGCCAGCCAGTCCGTGGGCATCCCGTTCCGCAAGGGCAATCCGAAATTCGCCAAGGCCATCGACGACGCCCTCACGCAGATGAAGCAGGACGGCACGCTCACCAGGATCGCACAGAAGTGGTTCGGTGAAGACGTGTCCAAACCCGCGAAGTAAACCGCAGCTCCCGCGCCGAACGGTTTCGGCGACGTCACGGCCGGCATCACGCACACGACGCGGGTGCCGGCCGTCGTCATTGCGCACTCCGCCATTCCACCAGACATCCCCATGAATCCATTCGAACTCGCCGCCCAATCCATGCCGGTGCTGCTGCAGGGCACCGTGCTGACGATCAAGTTCGCCTTGATGTCGATGGTGTTCGGCCTGATGATCGGCATCGTCGTGGCGATCATGGGCATCGGCAAGATCCGTGCGCTGCGCGCCATCGCCCGCGCCTACGTCAGCGTGATGCGCGGCACGCCGCTGCTCGTGCAGATCTTCGTGGTCTATTACGGCCTGCCGGGCATCGGTATCTCGCTCGATCCCACTCCCGCCGGCGTGCTCACGCTCAGCCTGAATGTGGGTGCGTACCTGTCGGAGAGCATGCGCGGTGCGCTCGAAGGCATGCCGCGCGGCCAGTGGCTGGCCGCCTATAGCCTTGGTCTGTCGTACTGGCAGACGCTGCGCTACGTGATCGCGCCTCAGGCGCTACGCATCGCCGTGCCGAGTCTTGGCAACAGCCTGATCAGCCTGATCAAGGACACCTCGCTCGTATCGGTGATCACGGTGACCGAGTTGCTGCGCTCCGCACAGGAAGTGATTGCCTCGACGTACCAGCCGCTACCGCTATACCTCGCGTGCGCCGCCATCTACTGGGTGCTCTCGACGGGGCTGTCCGCGTTGCAGCGACGCATCGAGAAGCGCCTCGCGCTGCCGGCGAGGACGTAAGCCCACCCGCTGAATGCGACATGGCCGGGGGGCGCCGACACGGTCGACGCCACCCGGCCATGCCGGAAGTCCCACGTTGCGTTGGCGCGTCGGCGTGCGAACATGCACGCGCTCTTCGTCAACGCACCGCCGCGATCATCGCCAAGACGCACGCGCGGGCGGCTGACGCTTACCGCGGCGCCCTGCGCTCGCGATACATCGCACGGAACGTCTTGCCGCTCGGGGCGGGCATCTCGCGCGTGTCGGTCCAGCCTCCCCCGAAAGGCAATTTCGAAATGCTGCCGCGATCGCGCCCCATGCGACGCAGCGCCCACGAGCCAATGCCCGTGAGCGTGGCATACAGACGCGGCCGACGCGCGGCGAACGCCCATGCCGCAAGCGCCGCCCGCTCCTGCCACGGACGCAGGCCACGGTCGACCTGGCGCTCACGCAGCTTTCGCAGCAGGTCCGAAATCGGAATGCCGACCGGACACACACGGTTGCACTCCCCGCATAGCGTTGCTGCCTGCGGCAGGTCGAGCGTCTTCTCCAGCCCCACGTAGCTGGGGGTGAGCACCGACCCCATCGGCCCAGGATAGACCCAGCCGTAGGCGTGGCCGCCGATCTTCTGGTACACCGGACAGTGGTTCATGCACGCGCCGCAGCGAATGCATCGCAGCATCTCCTGGAACGCACCGCCGATCAGCCCCGAGCGCCCGCCATCGACGAGTACGAAGTACATGTGATCGGGGCCGTCCACCTCGCCTTCAGCACGCGTGCCCGTGAGCAACGAGAAGTAGTTCGACGTTCCCTGCCCGGTCGCCGAGCGCGGCAGCAAGCGCATCGCCGTGGCCAGGTCCTCGAGCGTGGGCAATACCTTTTCGATGCCCGTCACCGCCACATGCACGCGCGGCATGATCGTGCACATGCCCTCGTTGCCCTCGTTGGTCACCACGGCCACGGAGCCGGTTTCGGCCACGAGGAAGTTGCCGCCGGTCACGCCCATGTCGGCCGAGAGAAACTGCGGGCGCAACATCTCGCGGGCTTCGCGCGTCATCGCGGGAATCTCGGTCAGGCGCGGCTTGTGGTGCACGCGCGCGAACAGATCCGCGACCTCGTCTTTATCCTTGTGTACCACCGGCGCGATGATGTGCGACGGCGGCTCGTTGTCGTTGATCTGAAGAATGTACTCGCCAAGATCGGTCTCGACGGACTGCACGCCCATGTCGGCGAGCACCTTGTTGAGTTGCAACTCCTCTGTGACCATCGACTTCGACTTGATCACCTTTTTCACGTCATGCTTGCGCGCGATCTCGGCGATCAGGCGCGCGGCGTCCTGCGTGGATTCGGCGAACAGCACCGTCGCGCCGCGACGCGTGGCTTCGCGCTCGAAGATCTCCAGCCAGACGTCAAGCGTCTCGAGCCCGCGGTTGCGGCGCTCCTTGAGCGCCTCGCGAGTGGCCTCGAAATCGATCTCTTCGATGGCCGCGGCGCGCGCCGTCACGAACTTGGTCGAGAGCTTCTTGAGATTGGCCTGCAGACGCTGATCCGCGAGCTTCTGCCCCGCGCGCGCCTTGAACTGCATCGATTGAACTTGCATCGCGACTCAAGAGTAGTGATGGCAACCCGCACGCGCGCCGCGCGTCACCACGCGCGACGGTGCCGGGGCCGGTAGGGTCGGGAGGATGGCGGCGAACTCACGCATCGCCGGCGAGCACCTGTGCGATGTGCAACACGCGCGTCTTCGTGTCGCCCGTGCGCCGCAGGCGCCCTTCGATGTTGAGCATGCAACCGAGGTCGCCGAGCACCACGGCCGGTGCACCGCTCGCCGCAATGTTCGCGCACTTCTCGTCGACGATCGCCGTCGAGATGTCGCCGTACTTCAAGGCGAACGTGCCGCCGAATCCGCAGCAGGCCTGGCAGTCCTTCATCTCGGTCATCTTCACGCCGGGCATCTTCGCGAGCAATGCACGCGGCTGCGTCTTGACGCCAAGCTCGCGCAGGCCCGAGCACGAATCGTGGTACGTCACTTCGCCGTTGTAGTCGCCGGGCACCGTGTCGATGTGCAGAACGTTGACGAGAAAATCTGTCAGCTCGAACACCCGCGGGCGCAGGCGTTCGTAGCGTCCCATGAGTTCGGGGTCGTCGGCGAAGAGGTCGCCGTAATGCGCCTTGACCATGCCGCCACACGAACCCGACGGCACCACGACATAGTCGAACGATTCGAATTCATCGAGGAATTTCTGGGCGAGATCGCGGGCGATGGCGCGCTCGCCCGAGTTGTAGCCCGGCTGACCGCAACAGGTCTGGGAATCGGGAATGACGACTTCGCAACCGGCTGTCTCGAGCAGCTTGAGCGTCGAGAAGCCGATCTCCGGACGCATCATATCGATCAGACACGTGACAAACAGTCCGACGCGCATTGGGGGAATCCTCTTTTCGGGAACAATGCGCCATTATAAGTCGCCGGGCCAGGGCGGCCCAGCGTGGATTCCCGCATATCGCGCAGTGGATCACGCCATGCGCGGAACGTGCGGGCCGGCGCGGCCCGCCGAGCGAGAGCGCGGCGGCACGTAACCCCGGTCCGCCATCAGCGTGGCGACCTGATCCGAGGTGACCTTCAGCATGCGCTCCAGGCGATCCTGCCCCGCCGAGAGCCGCGCGTATCCCTCGGCCTGTGTCGTCCTGAGGCTCGCCACGTCGGCCTCGAGCACGGTCAGGCGATTCACGTCGGCCTCCACACGATCGAATCGTTCTCCAGTCGTGCCGGCGAGCGCCTTCAAGTCCGAGGAAAGCGCGTCGAGCCGGTGCCAGACCTGTTTGTCACGCGCCTCCTGCGCACGCGTCGCCTTCTCCAACCCGGTGGACAATCCGTCGAGCCGGTGCGAGACGCGCGCTTCGCTTTCCTGCCGCGCCCGGGTCTCCTTCGCCAGGTCCGCCGACAGCCCATCGAGCCGACGCCGCACCTGCGCATCGTCCTCCCGACGCGCCAGCGCCTCCTTCGCGAAATCCTCTGACAGTCCCTCGAGCCGGTTCGTGACGAAAGTGTCGCGCGCCTGTTGCGCCTGCGTCGCCTTGGCAAGATCCGCCGACAGCGCATTGAGCTGGTTCCATACCATCGTGTCACGCTCCAGTCGCGCACGTGTGGCCTGCACGTTCATTTGCGTTTTCATCATTGCCCCCTCCGATTCCAGAAAATGTCGGGTATCCGCCAACAGACCTTCGATCGACTTCCACGCGCGATCGCGATCGAACCCTCGTATGCTCGCCAGACTCTGCAGGCGAATAACCGTGGTGAATGTCAGTGCGGCGATGCCGATGATCGCCGCGAACGAGCCCCCCGAAGCAATCAGCGCCGCGATGCCGATTCCAACGGAGACGGCGTATAGCGCCGACGAAATCCAGAATCGCTTGCCGTAGTGCTTCTTCTCGGGCACCACCTGCTTCGAGGCCTGCCCAAGCGCCTCGCGCACCTCGTCGAGATGCAGGTCGATGGTCGCCATGAGCGCGGACGCCTCGCTCTCCACCTCGAGCCGGCTGCGCCACTCTCCCTGCACGTGCGAAGGCGGCCTCGCCCCGAGCTCCTCCACGCTCCGGGCCACGTCGATGCACGTCTGAAGCGCCTGATGTTCGTGCGCCAACACCTCCGTCAACTTCTCCAGAATCCGCGAAAACCGCCTGGCCGACGGCGTCAGCCGGCGGGCGTCGCTCACTGTCGTCTGATCGCCGACGAAGCCGAGCAGACCGGATGCCCGCGACGCCGATCCGCACCGCCAGAACGCATCGCACAGCCCGCCGCGCCAATAACCGGACGTCGCCTTCGCATAGCTCGTCACGAAGGTCTTCTGAAGCTTGCGCGTTGCAACGTTGCTCAGGCCGAGCCGGTCGCGGGCGTTGGCGATCTGCTCGAGTCGCGCGACGATTTCCGCCCGCCTCGCATCGATCGACCCTCCCAGCCCCTTGACCGCGCGAGGAACGTCATGGCGTCGGGGCAACACCGCCACCGCCGGCGCGTACACATAACCGAACATTGCCTGCACCTCCTCCGTGCCGGCCGCCGCCGCCCTCGACCGCGGCTTGACACTCCGTTGAATGGCACTGTCATCGTAACGAGCCACGGCGTTGGCCACTTTCGGTTTCTATCGGCGGTTACTGCGGCACCAACGCGCTTGCATGGCGAAGACCGAGCCACGGCGGCTCGCCGCCCCTTGCGCATACGATCGGCGTCGACGTCACTTTTCGCATGAGTCCTCTACGCGAAATGTGCGAATTTTTCACCATATGATATAGAATCGACGCTATACGAAACTCGGCCCTACCCCATGAAAGACGAAAGCAGTCAAGGCACGGAATCACGCACGTCCATCCAGGTGATCGAGCGCATGATGCGTTTGCTCGACGCGCTGGCAGCGCATGCGGACCCGGTCAGTCTCAAGGATCTGGCGCACGCCACCGAACTCCACCCGTCCACCGCACACCGCATCCTGAACGATATGGTGGCTTGCCGTTTCGTGGATCGTTGCGACCCGGGCACGTACCGTCTGGGCATGCGGTTGCTGGAACTCGGCAACCTGGTCAAGGCGCGCCTGTCGGTGCGCGACGCCGCGCTCACGCCGATGCGCAGCCTGCACCGCATTACCGGACAGACGGTGAACCTTTCGGTCCGTCAGGGCGACGAGATCGTCTATATCGAGCGCGCCTACAGCGAGCGCTCGGGCATGCAGGTGGTGCGTGCCATCGGCGGCCACGCGCCGTTGCACCTGACCTCGGTCGGCAAGCTGTTCCTCGCCGCCGACGAAGCGGCTCGCGTGCGGGCCTATGCCACACGCACCGGACTGTCGGGACATACGCGCAACAGCATCACTGATCTGCAGAAGCTCGAGCGCGAACTGACCCACGTTCGCAAATCGGGCTACGCGCGCGATAACGAAGAGCTGGAGCTTGGCGTGCGATGCATTGCTGCGGGAATCTACGACGACAGTGGCAAGCTCGTGGCGGGCCTCTCGCTCTCGGCGCCTGCCGACCGGCTGCAGGACGCCTGGCTGGCGAATCTGAACGAAACCGCGTTGGCGATTTCCACCTCGCTGGGTTTTCACGCCCCGCATCCGGAAACCAGCGGCGCGGCAGCACCGCACACCGCCGCGGCGGAATAGCCTGGATCGCCCAGTCGCACCAGGGCCTCCTCGGCCTTCACGGCATTCACGACGACCGGAACGGTTTGGACAAAACAAAAGGCGCTCCCGTGGGAGCGCCTTTTGTTTTGAACCCGAGCGTGGCAGCGGCCACGCCGCGAGCCGCTTACAGCGCGTGCTCGCTGTTGGTCGCGACCTGCGCCGTCGGCGCGGTACCGGCCGTACGCTGCGGCACCGAGCCACCCCCTTCCAGCAGCCACTTGCGGACGCGCGTTGCGTCGGCGAAGCGTGAATACTTGCCGGTCGAATCGAGCAGAATCATGATCACGGGACGGCCATCGACGTTCGCCTGCATCACGAGACATTGTCCGGCTTCGTTGATGTAACCCGTCTTCTGCAGACCGATTTCCCAACCCGGATGTCCGATCAGGTGGTTCGTGCTTACGTAGTGCAATTCACGACGACCGGTATTGACGTCGTAATTGCTGTCCGTCGAGAAACGGCGAATCATCGGGTACTGATACGCGGCCTTGACCATCTTCACGAGATCGCGGGCGCTCGACACGTTCTGGCTCGACAGTCCGGTGGGATCGTTGAAGTGCGTATCGTTCATGCCGAGCGCTTTCGCCTTGCGGTTCATCGCCGCGAGGAACGCCGGACGGCCACCCGGGAAATAGCGCGAGAGCGCCGCGGCCGCACGGTTCTCCGACGACATCAGCGCAATGTGCAGCATGTCCTCGCGCGTTAGACGCGAGCCCACCGACAGACGCGAGCCGGTGCCCTTCTCGTAGTCACGATCCTCGTCCGTCACTTCCATGACGTCCGTCATCGGGATATTGGCGTCGAGCGCGACCATTGCCGTCATCAGCTTGGAAATCGATGCGATCGGCAGCACGGCCTGCGAGTTCTTGTCGAACAGCGACTCGCCGGTGCGCTCGTCGACGACATACGCCACCGACGAACGCAGTGCCAGGGAGTCCGGTGTTTCGTGCAGGCCGAAGGCGCGGCCCGTCGACAAACGCTCCGGCGCCTGCGGTGCAAAACTCACGGTGCGGTACGACGTCACGACACGACGCTTGCCGTTCTTGTAGACGACGCGCTTGACGGCAACTCGCTTGGCCGCGGGTTCGTCGACTTCGACGGCCGCGAGCTTGCGAACCTTGCCACCGGCTTTCGCGTGTTTCGTTTCGCGAGAGACCTTGGTCGCTACAGCGGGTCTGACTTGGGATTTGGCGTTGACGGATTTCGTGGAGGCAACATTCGCGCAGGCGCGCTTCTGTGCAGCCGTCTTGGCCGTCTTGGGCGAGCAGGCGCTCGTCTTACCGGCGGCATGAACGACTGCCGGTGCACCGGCGGCGAGCGAAATCGCCACGACGGCAGCACCCCAGAGGCGGGAGCGGCACAGACGCGCAAGGGCGGTGATCGCGTACATAGATTGGGGGTAGCGTAAGGTTGGCAGGCAACGAGTTTGGGAGAAGTTTAGTAACTTCCGAAAAAATAAGCAATATGAATGACTTAGCTGAAATACTTAAACTGGCATCTGGCAGTTTTGTGCAGCGCAACGCGGCGAAATGCACATCCGCCAAATTTTGCCAAATTACGCCAACCTCTCGTGAAACGTCAGTTCAGAAAATGCGCCCATTCTTCAAGGGGCGCGCGCTCGGTGACGAGGCCGTTTTCCACCGCGTTCGGGTCGGCATGGCCCATCGCCATGCCACAGACCACCATGCGGGTCTCGGGCAGACGCAGTTCCGCCGCAATGACCTGATGAAACGTGGCGAAAGCCGCTTGCGGACACGTATCGAGCCCACGCGCGCGCGCCGCGACCATCACGCTCTGCAGGAACATCCCGTAATCCAGCCAGCTTCCCTGCTCCAGATGCCGGTCGATCGTGAAGATCAGTCCGACCGGGGCGTCGAAGAAGGTGAAATTGCGGGCATGTTGTCCGTGCATGCGCGCCTTGTCGGCCCGACCGATGCCCAGCAGTCCGTACAAATCCCATCCCACCTTGCGGCGCCGCGCCTGATAGGGCTCGGTCCACTCGCGCGGGTAGTACGCGTACTCCTCCTGGTGCAACAGCCGCTGCGCCGGATCGTTGAACGCCTCGAGCAATCGCGTCGTGAGCCGCTTCAGCGCTTCACCGGTCAGAACATAGGTCTGCCACGGTTGGATGTTGCTGCCGGATGGCGCCCTCGACGCGACCGACAGAATTTCGGCCACGGTCGACGGCGGCACCGGCTTGGGCAAATAGGCGCGAATCGAACGACGGCTGCGAATCGCCTCGTCGACATATCTCACGCACAGACCCGCATCGTCGTTGACAACTTCGTTCTGCGGACTTTCCCCAGGGCGTGCGCAATCGCCGTCGGCCGTCGCCATCGGACCGGGCGAATCGACGCGATCGGACGGATCGGCCGAACCGGTCGAATCCGTAAGATACGTAGAATCCGTCGAATCGACGTGCGGCATCGACTGTGCCGTGGGGATGTGCGGTGCTTCGTGACTCATGACGATGGACTCGTAACGTTCGGGAAAAGGCGAGCGCCGTGCCGATTACGACACTGCTGCGGCAGGCGCCGTGCGGCGTTCGATCACGAGGGCAACGCCCAGGGCCGCAACGACCATGCCTGCAGCGCTCAACGGCGAGAGCGTCTCGCCGAACAGCAGCCATGCCATGACGGCAGTGGTCGGAGGTGTCAGGTACATCAGACTGGAAACCTTGGTTGCGGCACCATGCCGGATCAGCACGAACAGCAACGAAATGGCGCCGATCGACAAGGCGAGCACCGACCACGCGAGCGCACCGATCATCTCGGCATTCCAGCGCACCTGCATGGTTTCGAGCGCCCAGGCGGCAGGCAAAGTCACGGCGAAGGCGGCGCCGAACTGCACAATCATGCCCACGCGCAGGTCGAAGTGCGAGCAGAAGCGCTTCTGGTACAACGTGCCCATGGTGATGGCAAACAGGCTCAGCACACACAGCGCGACCGTGCCGGCGCCAACGCCGCGAACACCGACCTTGTTGGCTACCACCAGCCCAACGCCCACGAAGCCGCACAGCAGGCCAAGCCATTGGCGGCGCGATACGGGTTCGCCGACCACACGCGCGAAGAGCGCCGTCAGGAGCGGCTGGATACCCACGACGAGCGCCGCCAGCCCTGCCGGTGCCCCGTGCTTGATCGCAGCCCAGACACCGCCGAGATAGATCGCCTGAATCAGGATGCCGGAGATCGCCAGATGCACGATGAGGGCCCAGTCGATGCGCTGCGCATCGCCGCGTCGCCTTGGCCACGGCGTGCGCGTGAGCAATGCGATCGGCAGCATCACGATCAGCGTGCCGCCAAACCGCAGTGCCAGGAAGGTCAGCGGTTCGGCGTTCGGCATGCCGTACTTCGCGACAATGAAGCCCGTGCTCCAGATCAGCACGAACCACCAAGGCATGGTGGCGCTCCAGAGCGCGCCCGCTCCGGCACGCGGCGCAGCGTATGCGCCTGGCAAATTCGGGGAATGAGAGGATTGCGGGTCGGCCGCGCGTCGATCCGTCATGCGAGCGCAACCGTCTGCGAGGTCGCGCTCGACGAGCCTGCCGCAAGTGCGCTGACTGCACCCAATGCACGACGTGAAGCGCGCTGGAACTGACTGGCGAGTCGAATCGTCGAGAAATGCGCGTCGACGGTCTGGCCAATGTCCCGTCCATATCCCCCTGCCATGGCAATCGCCACCGGCAGCCCCCGCTCGACGCACGCCGTGAGCACCCGCCGGTCGCGTGCGATCAGACCATCGTGCGTGAGCGCGAGCCGTCCGAGCCGGTCGTTCTCCAGCGGATCGGCGCCCGCAAGATAGATCACGAGCGTCGGGGTGAACTGCGCGAACAGGTCCGTCAACGCATGCCCCAGCGCGACGAGGTATTCGTCGTCGCCGCAGCCGTCGGGCAATGCGACATCCATGTCGCCGTGCGCCTTGTGAAACGGATAGTTATGCTCGCCGTGCAGCGACAGCGTGAAGACGCTCGGATCCTGCTCGAAAATCGCCGCGGTGCCATTGCCCTGGTGCACGTCGAGATCGACGATCGCCACGCGCGTGCCTGGGCCGAGCTCGGCCTGCATGGCACGGGCCGCGACCGCGGCATCGTTGAATACACAAAAGCCCTCGCCGTGATCGGAATAGGCGTGATGCGTACCCCCAGCGAGATTGACGGCAACACCGTCGACGAGCGCCGCCCGACACGCCGCCACCGTGGCCCCCGCTGACCGACGCGAACGCTCCACCATCTGTAGCGACCACGGAAACCCGATTTCGCGCTGTTCTTTCGGACTCAGCGCGCCCGAGCTAACGCGGCCAACGTAGTCCGAGGCATGGACGCGGCCGAGCATCGCATCATCGGCCGGCAGGGCCTCGACGAGCATGACCTGGGGCAGCTCTCGCGCCACACGTTCGCGCAGGCGCGCGTACTTCTCCATGGGAAACCGATGCCCGGGAGGCAGCGGCAAGACGAAATGGTCGCTGTAAAACGCTTGCATCGACGCGGATGGCCGGCGGGTGCGGCACGCTAAAAGGCGTTGAACGACGTCGGCAACGGCGAACGGCGCTCGCGGGAGCCCCCATCGGGTGTCCACCGCACGGCAAGCGCCCGTTCCGCCAGTGCCGGAACTCGTCGATAGTACCATCGCCCGGGACGGTGCGCCGGGCGCCACAACGGTGCAAAGCCGCACCAGTCAAGGCGTGCGAGGCGCCTACCCGCCTTCGCCGCAACGCGAGGTGATATGCGCGCCACGGGATCCCAAGTTACTGATTTTGTAAGTCTTTGTTGAATTTGTGCGCCGCACAAAAAAGACTTGACAGCCACGGGAAAATCTCTAAACTTGCATTTGTGCGATGCACAAAAAGAGATCGCACCCATTTTGAGAAGGCCCCAACCGTGTTTTCACCGAGATAAGGTGAGAACCATCCAGCGAACACGGAGTGGGTCGATACGTTGTGTATGACACCCTAGGAGAACGCCATGTCGTTTCTGACCCCCGAACAATTCGCTGCCGCGCACAAAGCCAACCTCGAAACCCTGTTTGGCCTGACCAACAAGGCCTTTGAAGGCGTTGAGAAGCTGGTCGAGCTGAACCTGCAAGCCGTCAAGGCATCGCTGGCCGAATCCGCCTCGACCGCACAGAAGGCTTTCGCCGTGAAGGACGCTCAGGAGCTGCTCGCCCTGCAAGCCAATCTCGTTCAGCCGGCGGCCGAAAAGGCGCTCGCGTACGGCCGTCACCTGTATGAAATCGCTTCGTCGACGCAAGCCGAAGTGACCAAGGTGGCCGAAGCCCAACTGGCCGAAGGCTCGCACAACATGCAAGCGCTGTTCGACAATCTGGCCAAGAACGCTCCGGCCGGTTCGGAGTCGGCGGTGGCACTGGCCAAGTCGGCCCTGTCCGCTGCCAACAGCGCGTTCGACAGCGTCCAGAAGGCAACCAAGCAAGCCGTGGAAATCGCCGAAACGAACTTCGCCGCTGCGACCAACGTCGCATCGAAGGCTGCGGCTCAGGCTTCGCGCGCCGCCAGCGCCAAGAAGTAATCTCGGCGCGTCTTTGGCATTGCTTTACGAGGGACGCTTGAAAATTCGTCGCCGCACCCCAAACTGATGTGGCGACACCAGTTGTCTCCTCGGTACCAAAGGTACCTTTCGAACCCGGCACTCGCCGGGTTTTCTTTTTGTGCGGTGCGAATTGTGCGCCACTGCGGGGCATCGACGCCGCACAAAAGAAAACCGCCATTCGGAGTCCGAACGGCGGTTTTTCACTTTGGCGATCGATGCGGCAGGGAGCACCCCTGGCGACCCTGCCGCACCGTGCTACGCCCTATCGCGCCGACGCGGCAAACGTGGCAAACGCGATCAACGTTGCCTCACTTCTTGCGAGCAGGCGGCACATCGGTGCACACCCCTTCATAGATCTCCGCGGCCATGCCGACCGATTCGGCCAGCGTCGGATGCGGATGGATCGTCTTGCCGATGTCGACCGCGTCGGCGCCCATCTCGACCGCCAGGCAAAGCTCGCCGATCAGATCGCCCGCATGGGTGCCGACGATCGCGCCGCCAACGATGCGATGGGTTTCTTCGTCGAACAGCACCTTGGTGAAGCCCTCGTCGCGGCCGTTCGCGATCGCGCGGCCCGACGCCGCCCACGGGAACACGGCCTTGCCGTACTTCACACCTTCGGCTTTCAACTGATCCTCGGTCTTGCCAGCCCAGGCCACTTCCGGATCGGTGTACGCGACCGAGGGAATCTGGATCGCATCGAAGTAAGCCTTCTCACCCGCTGCCGCCTCGGCAGCCACGTGCGCCTCATGCACCGCCTTGTGCGCGAGCATCGGCTGGCCGACGATATCGCCGATGGCGAAAATGTTCGGCACGTTGGTGCGCATTTGCTTGTCGACGGAAATGAACCCGCGATCGCCCACCGCCACGCCCGCCTTCTCCGCGCCGATCTTCTTGCCGTTCGGGCTGCGGCCCACCGCGACGAGCACGAGGTCGTAGCGTTGCGGCTCGGCCGGTGCGGATTCGCCTTCGAATTTCACATAAATGCCGTCGGGCTTGGCTTCGGCACCCACGGTCTTGGTCTTGAGCATGACGCGACCGAAGCGCTTGGCGTTCATTTTCTCCCAGACCTTGACGAGATCGCGGTCCGCGCCCTGCATCAGGCCATCGAGCATTTCGACGACGTCGATTTCGGCACCCAGCGCGCTGTACACCGTCGCCATCTCGAGACCGATGATGCCACCGCCGATCACCAGCATCTTCTTCGGCATCTGGCGCAACTCCAGCGCACCGGTCGAATCGACGATGCGCGGGTCTTCCGGCAGGAACGGCAGCTTGACGGCTTGTGAGCCAGCCGCAATGATCGCCTGCGCGAACTTCACCACGCGCTTGTTGCCCTCGCCGTCCACGACTTCGATGTGATTCGGGTCGAGGAAGGTGCCCACGCCGCGCACGACTTCGACCTTGCGCATCTTGGCCATGCCCGCCAGGCCGCCGGTGAGTTTGCCGACCACGCTTTCCTTGTAGCTGCGCAGCTTGTCGAGGTCGATCTCGGGCTTCGCAAACGAGATACCGTGATGCCCAAGCGATTGCGCCTCTTCAAGCACGGCGGCCGTGTGAAGCAGCGCCTTCGACGGAATACACCCCACGTTCAGACACACGCCGCCGAGCGTCGCGTAGCGCTCGATCAGCACGGTCTTGCGCCCCAGATCGGCACTGCGGAAGGCGGCCGAGTACCCGCCCGGTCCTGCGCCGAGCACGACCACGTCGCACTCGGTGTCGGCGCCACCGGCATGCGTGGCCGCGGCCGGTGCGGGTGCGCTCGATGCGGCTGGCGCTGCCGGCGCTGCCGGCGCTGCCTGGGCCGTTTGCGGCGCGGGCGCAGCGGCGGCCGGCGCAGAGGCCGTTGCGACACCCGCGTCGTCGGCTTCGACGAGCGCGATCAGCGTGCCCTGGCTGGCCTTGTCACCAACCTTGATCTTCACTTCCTTGACGGTGCCCGCCACTTCGGACGGCACTTCCATGGACGCCTTGTCCGATTCCAGCGTGATGAGCGACGCATCCTTGGCGATCTTGTCGCCGGGCTTGATCATCACTTCGATGACATCCACGCCCTCTGCGCCGATATCCGGCACCTTGACTTCAATGAGACTCATGCGGGGTCTCCCTGTCGCATTTATGACTTGATGGTGGTATCGATCGGAAACGCATGCACCTGAAACGGGCCGGCCGAGCTCTTGTCGAACTCGGCCCCCGCCTTCACGCCCGCTTCGGCGATGGCGCTAGCGCTCAGATCCTGGTCGTAGAGGGCGTACATCGCACCGAGCGCGAAGTTGCGCCCCGAGCCGATCCCCCAGAACCGATCGAAAACAAACACTTCCCGATAGGAATAGATCCCGTAGATACCCGTCGGATTCGCGACCACACAAGTGATCTGCGACGATTCGTACGGATCGTCTTCCTCTTCCTTGGTGTTGAGGAAATACTCTTCCTTGAGCTTCTGGTGGACGCGACAGAACGTGCGGAACACTTCGTCACGCGTGTGCAGACGGCACTCATCCGCCATGCCGGAGAGAATGGCGCGCATGACCGGAAAGTGCGCGGTCGTGCCGGCCAGTCCGATATACGAGTCGCCGACGAGAAACACCTTGCGATTCTCTTCGTACGTTTGCGACAGCCGCGTATCGCCGAACGTGACGAGCGAATCGGCGGCAATGGCGATCTCGCCGGCCTTCCTGACGACTACCACGGTGGTCATGCTGCCCCTCCCCCGTCCAGATCCAGAAACTTGTCCGCGCCGCCGCCGGCATTGCGCTCACGCGCGGCCGGCGGCGATTGCCATCACAGCATTGCGCGGCGGAAGTCAGCCAACAGTTGACCCAGGTAGGCATTGAAGCGCGCGGCCTCGGCGCCGTCGATCACGCGGTGATCGTACGACAGCGACAGCGGCAGCGTCAGTTGCGGCACGAACTGCTGCTTGCTTTCGTCCCACACCGGCTTCTGATACGAACGGGACAGGCCGAGAATGGCCACTTCCGGCGCGTTGATGATCGGCGTGAAGGTCGTCCCGCCGATACCGCCCAGCGACGAAATCGAGAAGCATCCGCCCTGCATCTGGTCCGGCTTGAGCTTGCCTTCGCGGGCGAGCTTGGCCAGTTCCGACGTTTCGCGAGCGATCTCGAACACGCCCTTCTTGTCGGCGTCGCGCACGACCGGCACCACGAGGCCGTTCGGGGTGTCAGCGGCGAAGCCGATGTGGAAATACTGCTTGAAGACGAGGTTGTCGCCGTCGAGGCTGGCGTTGAACGTCGGGAACTTCTTCAGGGCCAGCACGCAGGCCTTGATCACGAACGCAAGCATCGTCACCTTGATGCCGGCCTTTTCGTTTTCCTTGTTCAGTTGAACACGGAAGGCCTCGAGCTCGCCAATATCCGCTTCGTCGTTGTTCGTGACGTGCGGAATCATGACCCAGTTGCGGTGCAGATTGGCGCCGGAAATCTTCTTGATGCGCGAGATTGCCTTGGGCTCGACCGGGCCGAACTTGGAGAAGTCGACCTTCGGCCACGGCAGCAGATTCAGTTCGCCACCACCGGCCGGGGTCCCAACCGCCGCAGCCGGACGATTGCCGGCAAGCGCTGCCTTCACGAAGTTGCGAACGTCGTCGATGACGATACGTCCCTTCGGACCGGTGCCCTTCACTTGCGTAACATCCACGCCCAGTTCGCGGGCGAATTTGCGCACCGACGGGCTGGCATGGCTGATCGGTTGACCGCTCTGGGCCACGGCGGGCGCAACAGGTGCGGCGACAGCGGGGGCCTGCTGGGGCGCCGGCGCGGGCGCCTGTGCTGCGGGAGCCGGCGCGGGTGCGGGTGCGGGTGCGGGTGCAGGTGCAGCGGCCTTGGCCGGGGCAGCAGCGCCTTCGAGCACGACGATCGACGTGCCTTCCGAAACCTTGTCGCCCACCTTGACCTTCACTTCCTTGACAACGCCAGCCGCCGGGCTCGGTACGTCCATCGACGCCTTGTCCGACTCCAGCGTGATCAGCGATTGCTCGGCCGTCACGGTGTCGCCCACCTTGACGAGCAATTCGATCACGGGCACGTCGTCGTAGCCGCCGATATCCGGCACCTTCACATCGATCGTGCTCGTGCCCCCGACGGCCGGTGCGGAGGCCGGGGCCGGGGCCGCGGCGGGTGCAGACGGCGCGGCGGCCGTCGTCGCAGGCGCCTGAGGCGCTGCAGCCGGTGCGGGCGCCGCGGCACCGTTGGCTTGCGCACCCGAGCCGTTTGCGGTCTCGAGCGTCAGAATGAGGGAACCCTCGGATACCTCATCGCCGACTTTCAGGCTCATCGCCTTGATGACACCGGCGGCCGGACTCGGCACATCCATCGTGGCCTTGTCCGATTCCAGGGTGATCAGGGCCTGCTCGGCATCGATCTTGTCGCCCGCCTTGACCAGCACGTCGATGACGGGCAAGTCCTTGAAGTCACCGATATCCGGGACTTTCACTTCGATCACTTGACTCATTTTCCACAGTCTCCTCGAGGCTGCGCTTGGCACACAGCGCGCGAGCGCCGGCCGCTGGGGGGCGGCCGGTGCGCATGCACACCGCGCGAAGCGGCCTTTAGACGGTCATCGGGTTGGGTTTGTTCGGATCCAGGTTGTACTTGGCAATCGCTTCGGCGACCTTGCTCGCCGGCAGCGTGCCTTCGTCGGCCAGTGCCTTGAGGGCAGCGACCGTGACCCAGTGACGATCCACCTCGAAGAAGTGACGCAGCTTCTCGCGCGTGTCCGAGCGGCCGTAACCGTCGGTACCGAGCACCACATAGCGTCCGCGTACGAACGGACGGATCTGATCGGCGTACGTACGGATATAGTCGGTCGATGCGATGACCGGACCACGCGTGTCATTCAGGCACTTCTCGACATGCGACAGACGCGCCGTCTCGGTCGGGTGCAGGAGGTTGTAACGTGCCACGTCGTTGCCTTCGCGGGCCAGTTCGGTGAAGCTCGGGCAGCTCCACAGATCCGATTCGACACCCCAGTCGTTCCTGAGCATCTCGGCGGCGGCAATGACCTCATTGAAGATCGTGCCCGACCCCAGCAGTTGCACCCGCGGCGCCTTGCCGTTGTCCGCGCCACGGCGGAACGCGTACATACCCTTGAGGATGTCCTGTTCCACGCCTTCCGGCATGGCCGGATGCGGGTAGTTCTCGTTCATCACGGTCAGGTAGTAATACACGTCTTCCTGATCCTGCACCATGCGGCGCAGACCGTCCTGAACGATCACGGCGAGTTCGTAGGCGAACGTCGGATCGTACGGCAGGCAGTTCGGAATCGACGACGCCCACAGCAGCGAGTGACCGTCTTCGTGCTGGAGACCTTCGCCGTTGAGCGTCGTGCGACCAGCCGTGCCGCCAACCAGGAAGCCGCGTGCACGCATGTCGCCCGCTGCCCAGGCCAGATCGCCGATGCGCTGGAAGCCGAACATCGAGTAGAAGATGTAGAACGGGATCATCGTCTCGCCATGCGTCGAGTACGACGTCGCAGCGGCGATCCAGTCGCACATGCCGCCCGCTTCGTTGATGCCTTCCTGGAGAATCTGACCGCTTTCCGATTCCTTGTAGAACATGAGCTGGTCGTGATCCTGCGGAATGTAGCGCTGACCAGCCTGGCTCCAGATGCCGATCTGGCGGAACAGACCTTCCATCCCGAAGGTGCGCGACTCGTCCGGCACGATCGGTACGATGCGCTGGCCGAGCGCCTTGTCCTTGAGCAGCACGTTGAGAATACGCACGAACGCCATCGTCGTCGAAATCTCACGGCCTTCTGCCGTCGCCTTGAGCAGCGCGTCGAACGCTGCCAGCGCGGGCACCGGCAACGAAGCCGCCTTGGTACGGCGCTGCGGCAGGTAGCCGCCCAGTTCCATGCGGCGAGCGCGCATGTACTCGAGTTCCTTCGAGCCTTCCTCGAACTTCAGGTAGGGCACTTCAGCGATCTGATCGTCCGGAATCGGCAGCTTGAACTGATCGCGGAACTTCTTGAGCGACTCCACCGGCATCTTCTTCTGCTGGTGGGTGATGTTCATGGCCTGACCGGCCTCGCCCATGCCATAACCCTTGATCGTCTTGGCCAGGATGACGGTCGGTTGCCCCTTGTGCTGCGTGGCGGCCTGGTACGCGGCGTAGATCTTGTGCGGATCGTGACCGCCGCGGTTGAGCGCCCAGATGTCCTCGTCGGAATAATCGGCGACCATCGCCTTGAGTTCCGGCGTGTTGAAGAAATGCTCGCGCACGTAGGCGCCGTCCTTCGACTTGTAGGTCTGATACTCGCCGTCCACGCACTCCATCATGCGCTTCATCAGCAGGCCGTTCTTGTCGCGAGCCAGCAGCGGATCCCAGCGGCTACCCCAGATCACCTTGATGACGTTCCAGCCTGCGCCGCGGAACTCCGACTCGAGTTCCTGGATGATCTTGCCGTTGCCGCGCACCGGACCATCCAGGCGCTGCAGGTTGCAGTTGATCACGAAAACGAGGTTATCGAGCTGCTCGCGGCCGGCCATGCCGATGGCGCCCAGCGATTCCGGCTCGTCCGTCTCTCCATCGCCGAGGAAGGCCCAGACCTTACGGCCCTCGGTCTTCACGATATTGCGCGACTCCAGGTACTTCATGAAGCGTGCCTGGTAGATCGCCATGATCGGGCCGAGGCCCATCGACACGGTCGGGAACTGCCAGAAATCCGGCATCAGCCAGGGGTGCGGATACGACGACAGACCGCCGCCATCGACTTCCTGGCGGAAATTGTCGAGCTGCGGCATGTCGAGTCGGCCCAGCAGGAAAGCCCGGCTGTACACGCCCGGCGACGAGTGGCCCTGCACGAAAACCAGGTCACCGCCATGCTTGTCGGAAGGTGCATGCCAGAAGTGGTTGAAACCGACGTCGTACAGCGTGGCGGCCGAGGCGAACGATGCGATGTGGCCGCCCACGTTCGTGTCCTTGCCGGCGCGCAGCACCATCGCGATCGCGTTCCAGCGGGTGTACGAGCGGATCTTGTGCTCGACGTCCTGATCGCCAGGAATGCGGGCCTGCTGATCGACCGGGATGGTATTGATATAGGGGGTGTTGGCCGAGAACGGGTGGTGCTCGCCGTTGATGCGGGCGAATTCGATCAGCTTCTCGAGCAGGTAGTGGGCGCGCCCAGGTCCTTCGGCCGCCAGCACGCCTTCGAGCGATGCCAGCCATTCTTGCGTTTCTTGGGGATCGGCGTCCGCAGGGGATACGATCTTCAGGGCTTCTTCAGGTACGGCGGACATGGTGTCTCCTTGTCTGTCGTTAGCGGGTTGGCGTAATGGTCGATACCCGCTTCATGGACGGGCCCACCGGCATTTTTACCGGGGCATTGTACGAAGGATATTCCCGCATTCGCAAGCGAAATTTCAGATTACGATAGTAAATTTCATGATGCGGAATTCTGTTGCAGTGCACATAAAATCAAGGGGTTGCTGACGACATCACACCACGAATCGAGCGCGTACCGATCGGTCTCAACTGCACTTTGAGGTGCCGTCTTACCAAAAGGATCGGACGCATCCGAAAAGCAGGACCCTACGTGTTGCGGCAGCGGGAAACGGGGCGCGCCTGCGCTACAATCTCGCCATGCTTTCGCCACGCCTTGCCAACTCCGCCCCACCGTCCCGGTCCGCCGCTACGCCTGCCCGCTCCAACCGATGGTTGCAGGGGTTCGCGGAGTCGCATTACTACTTGCTCGTCCCGCTCGTCTCCATTGTGATCTTCCTCGTGGTGATGAGTTTGATCCTGTGGAGCCTGAACCGCAGGGAGACGGAGCAGCAGCAGGACACGCTTTACCGCAACGTGGCGTGGGCGCAGCAGCAGATTCGCCTGAACATGCTGGCCATTCAGGACCAGATCAGTTCCCTCGCGCGGGACACGGCCGCCAAGCCCCAGGACATCACGCACTTCCAGAACACCGCGAGCGAGCTGATGCAGAATCATGCGGACATTGTCTTCATGAACTGGCTCGACGCGTCGCAACGTCCGCGGTGGGCCGTCCCCGCCGATTCACCGTTTGCCTCGCGCCTGCAAGGCTCGGCGCAGCATCCGATGGAGGACGAACTGTTAGTGGCGTTTCGCGCCGCCCGGGATTCGCGGCGATCGGCGTACTCCACGCTGATCTACGACGCGTCCGGCGCCAGCTACATCGTCGTGCAGGTGCCGGTGCTGCGCGAGCGCGAGTTTCTCGGCACGATCAGCGCAGTGTATTCCGTCGAGGGGCTGCTCATCCATGAGCTGCCTCAGGAGCTCGGCGACAAGTTCAAGGTGTCGTTCATCGACACGCACAACAACGAGTTGGCCACGACGTCCACACGTCCGCCGTTGCCGCGCGACGTCTCGTATGAGTTGCTGCTCGATCCGCCGGGTCACAGTCTGGCGGTGCGTATCTACTCGTATCCGGCCGTCGGGAATTTCGTCAACAACACACTCGTCTGGCTGATCGCGGGACTGTCGTGTTTCGTCCTGTGGAGCTTGTGGAGCCTGTGGCGCCACACGCGGCAACGCTTCGAAGCCCAGCAGGCGCTGTTCAACGAAACGTCGTTCCGGCGTGCCATGGAGAACTCGATCGTCATCGGCATGCGCGTGCTGGACCTGCAGGGCCACATCACGTACGTGAATCCCGCGTTCTGCCGCATGACCGGCTGGGACGAGCCCGATCTCATGAATCGCGCGCCGCCCTACCCCTACTGGCCGAAGGACGACATTCACGAAATGCAGCGTCGCATCGACATGACACTGCGCGGCAAGGCCCCGTCGCACGGATTCGAGATTCGCGTGCAGCGCAAGGACGGCACCATCTTCTACGCGCGCATGTTCGTCTCGCCCCTCGTGGATGCACACGGCCGCCAGACCGGCTGGATGTCGTCGCTGACCGACATCAGTGAACCCAAACGCGCGCGCGAGGAACTGGCGGCGGCCCACGAGCGTTTCACAACCGTGCTCGAAAGCCTCGACGCGTCGGTGTCGGTACTGGCCGTCGACAAGGCCGAATTGCTGTTCGCGAACCGTTACTATCGACAACTGTTCGGTACGCGTCCCGAAGGTCACCTCGAACTATCGGGCGGCGGAGAACTGTCCCCGACGTCGCTCGATCATATCGACATGGTCGATGCGTTTGCGGGGCTGCCGGCGGCATCGCTGACCGACACGGCAGCGGAAACGCAGGAAATCTACCTGCCAACGCACCAGAAATGGTTCGAAGTCCGACGTCAGTACATTCAGTGGGTGGATGGTCATTTGGCGCAATTGCAGGTGGCGACCGACATTACGGCGCGTCGGCACGCGGAAGAACTGGCCCGCCAGGAAGAAGAACGCCTGCAATTCACCGGGCGCCTGACGACCATGGGTGAAATGGCGTCGTCGCTGGCTCACGAACTGAACCAGCCGTTGGCGGCCATCAACAACTACTGCATGGGCACGGCCGCACTGGTCCGTGCCGGGCGTACGTCCCCCGAGACCTTGCTGCCCGCGCTGGAAAAGACATCCCAGCAGGCCGTTCGCGCGGGCATGATCATCAAACGGATTCGCGCGTTCGTGAAACGTAGTGAACCGAAGCGTCAACCGTCATCGATTTATGAGATCGTGGCGGATGCCGTGGGCCTCGCCGAGATCGAAGCGCGCAAGCGGCGCATTCGCATCGTGACCGAGCTGCCCGCGGGACTACCGCAGATTTACGTCGATCCGGTGCTCATCGAGCAGGTGTTGGTGAACCTGCTCAAGAACGCCGCGGAAGCCATGCACGGCTACACGCCGCCGCCTGGTCAGCGACGCGATCCGACGGTACGTCTGCATGTGGAACGGCGAGACAAATCGGTCGAATTCCAGGTATCCGATCATGGACCTGGCGTCGACGAGGCGACCATCGAACGACTGTTTGAACCGTTCTTTAGCACCAAGTCGGACGGCATGGGCATGGGCCTGAACATTTGCCGCTCCATCATCGAATCGCATCACGGCCGTCTGTGGGTCGAAAACAATGAAATCGACGGCGTGCGGAATGGTTGTACTTTTTGTATTCTGTTACCGTTAGAAGGCGATACGACATCCGGATCCGGGGGAGGACTATGACGACACCCAACACCAATATCGATCAAGAAACTGTCTTCGTTGTCGATGACGACGAAGCTGTCCGCGACTCGCTTCGCTGGCTTCTCGAGGCCAATGGCTATCACGTGCGTACTTTTTCGAACGCCGAAGATTTCCTTTTGCACTACAACGAACATCAGATCGGCTGCCTGATTCTGGATGTCCGCATGCCCGGCATGACCGGCCCCGAACTTCAGGACCAACTGCTTGGCAAGAAAGTCAATATTCCGATCATTTTCGTGACCGGGCACGGCGACGTGCCGATGGCCGTCGAGACGATGAAAAAAGGCGCGATGGATTTCATCGAAAAGCCGTTTGACGAAGCGGACCTCCGGGCCCAAGTCGAGAAGATGCTGTCGAAAGCGCGTGCCGAAGCGAGCAGCCAGCGCGAACAACAGGCAGCGGAAGAGTTGCTCTCCAAGCTCACCAGTCGCGAGCACCAGGTGCTCGAGCGCATCATCGCCGGTCGCCTGAACAAGCAAATTGCCGACGATCTGGGCATCAGCATCAAAACGGTCGAAGCGCACCGCGCGAACATCATGGAGAAGCTCAACGTCAACACCGTTGCCGATCTGCTTCGCCTCGCGCTCTCGAAGCGCTCCAGCAGCGCACCTCGCCCCTGAGCGAACCGCCGCGAGCCGTGTGAAGGACGCCTCGTCACTCCCCCTTTGACGAGGCGTCAAAGCGCAGGCGCCCGCGCTTGTGCGCCCTCTCCCGTCCGTCCAGACGCGTCGGTATAATACGATCTTTGCGCTCGTCATCCGCCTGACACGCGCCGCCGTATCCGGCCCCTTGGGCCAGCCCCCTTCCTTCATTGAATACCCACGCATCATGACCGCCACCCTCATCGACGGCAACGCCCTCGCCAAACGTATTCGCGCCGAAGTCGCCACGCGCGCCGCCGCCCTCACCGCCCGCGGCCACCAGCCCGGCCTGGCCGTGGTGCTCGTCGGCGACGACCCCGCCAGCCAGGTCTACGTGCGCAACAAGGTCAAGGCGTGCGAGGACAACGGTTTGTATTCGTCCCTCGACCGCTATCCGGCGGATCTGACGGAAACCGCCCTGCTCGCCCGAATCGATGAGCTCAATCGCGACCCGAAGATCAATGGCATTCTGGTGCAACTGCCACTGCCGAAGCATATCGACAGCCACAAGGTGCTCGAAGCCATCGCGCCGGAAAAGGACGTCGACGGCTTCCACGTCTCAAACGCCGGCGCACTCATGACCGGCGCGCCGCTGTTCCGCCCGTGTACGCCCTACGGCTGCATGAAAATGCTCGAGTCCGTCGAATTCCCGCTGCGCGGCGCGGTGGCCGTCGTGATCGGCGCGTCGAACATTGTCGGCAAGCCCATGGCCATGATGCTGCTGCAAGCGGGCGCCACCGTCACCATCTGCAACAGCAAGACCCGTGACCTGGCCGCGCACACCCGCAACGCCGACGTGATCGTCGCCGCCGTGGGCAAGCGAAACATCGTGACGGCCGACATGGTCAAGCCGGGCGCCGCGGTCATCGACGTCGGCATGAACCGTGACGACGAAGGCAAGCTTTGCGGCGATGTCGATTTCAATGGTGTCAAGGACGTGGCGGGCTACATCACGCCAGTGCCGGGCGGCGTTGGCCCCATGACGATCACCATGCTGCTCGTCAACACGATCGAGGCTGCCGAGCGCGCACTGGGCGCCTGATCGCTCACCCGCCTCGGCCGCCCCTCGCAAGGGTGCATGCGGACAACCGCATGCACCCTTGTTGTTTCTGGACGCGCGCCATCGGACGGCCATTCGGGACCGCCCCACCCAATCGGCGCGGTTGAAAAAAACGACTGGAAAATTCGACGGGATGCCCCCACACTCTTCGTAAGCCCTTTCCAGTGGACCATGAACGCATGAATACGCCGCAAACCAATCCCCTGCTCGACATCGAAGGCCTGCCCCGTTTCGCCGAAATTCGCCCTGAGCACGTGACGCCGGCCGTCGACGTGCTGCTGGAGCAGGCGCGCGCGGCGGTCGAGCGCGCAGCGGACCCCGCAACGCCGGCGACCTGGGCCAACATTCTCGACGCCGTGGAAGACGGCACGGAAGGCCTTGGCCGTGCCTGGGAGATCGTCGGGCACCTGAACGCCGTTGCGGATACCCCCGAACTGCGCGCCGCCTACAGTGAAAACTTGCCGCGCGTTACCGAATTCTCGGCCAGCGTCGGCCAGAATCTGGCGTTGTTCGAAAAGTACAAGGCGATCGCCGCCGGCTCGGAATTCGACGGCCTGTCCGCAGCCCGCAAAAAGATCCTCGAAAACGAAATGCGCGGCTTTCGTTTGGGCGGTGCCGAACTGCCCGAAGACCAAAAGCCTCGATTCGCCGAGATTCAGGAAGCGCAGGCGCGACTGGCCAAGACCTTCTCGGATCACGTGCTCGACGCCACGAACAAGTTTTCGCTGATCGTCACCGACGAGCAGGAAATCGCTGGCCTGCCCGACGACGACAAGGCCGCCGCCCGTGCCGCCGCAGAGCGCGACGGCGCACAGGGCTGGAAGTTCACGCTGCACTTCCCGTCTTATTTCCCGGTGTTGCAGTACGCCGAAAATCGCGCGTTGCGCGAGAAGCTGTATCGCGCAAACGTCACGCGCGCCTCGGAGCTGGGACCGAAGTTCGGTGACGGCGAAGCCGACTGGGACAACACGGAAATCGTCGTCGAACAGCTGGCATTGCGTCGCGAAGAAGCCCATATGCTCGGCTTCAAGAACTATGCGGAGGTGTCGCTCGAACCCAAGATGGCGGAATCGCCGGCACAAGTGCTCGAGTTCCTCGAAGACCTCGCCCGTCGTGCCCGCCCCTACGCCGAACAGGATTGGGCGGAACTTCAGGCATTTGCCGCGACATCGCTCGGCATCGACAAGCTCGAACCCTGGGACACGGCCTATGCCTCTGAGAAGTTGCGTCAACAGCGCTACGCATTCTCGGAAACCGAAGTTCGCCAATATTTCCCCTTGCCCAAGGTGCTCGACGGCCTGTTCCGCGTGGCCGGCACGCTGTTCGGCGTGACGATCCGTCCGCAGGATGCCGAGACGTGGCACCCGGACGTGCGCTTTTTCCGCATCGAGCGCGACGGTGAACTGGTGGCCCAGTTCTACATGGATCTGTTCGCACGCGAAGGCAAGCGCGGCGGCGCCTGGATGGACAGCGCCCGTACGCGCAAGCGCCTGCACGACGGTGCGCTTCAAACCCCGGTCGCGTACCTGGTTTGCAACTTCCCCGCGCCGGTTGGCGAGAAGCCAGCCCTGTTGCCGCATGACGACGTGATCACACTGTTCCACGAGTTCGGCCACGGGCTGCACCATATGCTCACGCAGGTGGAAGACGCCGGCGTCGCGGGCATCAACGGCGTGGAATGGGATGCCGTCGAGCTGCCGTCGCAGTTCATGGAGAATTTCTGCTGGGAATGGGATGTGCTGGAGCACATGACGGCGCACGTCGACACGGGTGCCCCATTGCCGCGCGCATTGTTCGACAAGATGGTCGCCGCACGCAACTTCCAGAGCGGCCTGATGATGCTGCGTCAGCTGGTTTTCTCCGACTTCGACATGCATCTGCATTACGACTTCGACCCGCATGGCAAGGAGTCGGTGCTGGCGCTGTCCAAGCGCATCAACGATCGTCTGCACGTCACGCCCCAAGCGGAGTTCTCGCGCTGGCCGAACACGTTCAGCCACATCTTCGCCGGCGGATATGCCGCGGGGTACTACAGCTACAAGTGGGCCGAGGTGCTGTCGGCGGACGTGTATGCCGCGTTCGAGGAAGCCGCCAAAGTGAGTGGCACCGTTCTCGATACGACCACGGGTGCACGGTACCGCGATGAAATTCTTGCCGTGGGCGGCAGCCGCGAAGCGATGGAATCGTTCATCGCATTCCGTGGCCGAGCCCCGCAGGTGGACGCGCTGCTGCGCCACAGCGGGATGTCGGCAAACTGACGGACCTGCTCCGGGCGTGCGGGGGTAGACGCCGCGGTAAGGAAGACGGGCGCTTTCGAGCGCCCGTTTTTGTTTCGTCGGCCTTTCGCAAGGCACCAGCCGTCCAACGTCCCGACAACCGGCGTCACCCAGCGTCGTCACAGGCGTCCGGCTGCCAGACGTAGCGGTTCGTCTCCTTGTCAAAACAACGGGTAGCCTGAAAGCGAACTGTACAGCCGTTGTCGTAGGTTCGCGTGCAGCCGAGCGCATCGCATCGGGTCTGCATTCGGATCACCTGACCTGTCGGGATCCGGCACTGTGCGGGAGAAGCCTGTGCCGCCGGCGGCGGTGGCAGTCTGCGGCCCGGTCGTTGACCGTTGTCCGCCCACACTTGCGCGTTCTCCAGCGTGCATTGCCCCGCGCGCTGACACACCACGAAAGCGTCCCCGATTGCCGCCTCCTGCGTGTCGCCGAGCGCCACACCGACCTCGCCATTGGTCGCTCGCACCACCGCCCAGTAGGCGGGGCCGTTTCCGGCCATCAGAACTTCACATCGCCCTCCCCGGCTCCCCGCCGAGAACTGGGTCCGGCACCGGCTCAAGGCCGCAACTTTGGCCTTGGCCATGGATGTCTGGTTGGTCACGTACACGAGTCGAAACCCGCCCGACCCGCGTACCCCCGCCACGGCAGACGCCGCAAGGCCCGACGTGCTGGCCAAGCCCAACAGGCAGGACAGCCACATCGCAAGCATCACGGAAAGATAACGACTTCCATTCATCAGGGCGTAACCGCTGGTGCGGGAGCAACGAAGGCGTGAACCGATGCCCTCATCAAACCACACGACACCGCCTGACGAAGCGCGAAACAAAGGGGATTTTCGGGGGCATTATGGCCCGTCCAGCGTGGCGGCCATGCGCGCATGGGGCTCATCGGTGTCGCCGCTGCCTTGTAGGGTTGACGCGGCCACCGGCGTTCCGGCCCACTTCCCGGGAGTCTCGATAGAGAGAGCGATGCAGCGCGATAGCACGTCGCGGGCCGAAGAAGCGCACACCGAAACGGCGATACCGCCTCAAGTCGTCGGATAGCCGCTGCCAAAGGGCCTTCGGCATGCAAAGTCGCCGAAAAGCCGATATAACACTCCCGCCAAAGAAAAAGGCGGTGCATCTTTCGATATCACCGCCTTCCGGCAGAAGTTCGGCAGTTGGACGCCCCTGTCAAGGCGCGTCCAGTGCCTGCAAATTTCGCTCAGGTGCCGCGTTTGATCCAGGCCGCCAGGTTGTGCGGGCGCAGCGTGTCGTACTCTTCGAACGGCTGGTGAATCCATGGGTTCGTCGGCAGGAATTCCACGGCGTAGTCGGGCGCCACCTTCGAGCAGGCCTTGTGCCAGAGCACTGCCGAGCGCACGTCGGTCACGGCAGGAAATCGCTGCTTGAGGTGCTGGCCCACGCGCTCGAGCGTCACGCCCGAATCGACCAGATCGTCGACCAACAGCACGCGGCCTTCCAGCTCGCCGCGCGTGATGGTGATGTACTGAGCGATATCGAGGTCACCGCGCACGGTCCCCTCGGCTTCACGATACGAACTGGTCGCCAGAATCGCGAGCGGCACGTCGTAGATGCGCGCGAGCTGATCGCCCACGCGCAAACCACCACGGGCCAGACACAGGATCTTGTCGAACTTCCAGTTGGACTCATGGACCTTAAGCGCCAGACGCTCGATCAGCCGGTGATACTCTTCCCACGAGACCCAGAGGTTCTTATCGTCGTTTTGGGGCAGATTCATGGTGTGCCTTGCCAGTCCTACGGTATTTCAGTTCTTGAAGGGGTGACGCAACAGGATGGTTTCGTCGCGATCCGGGCCGGTCGACACCATATCGATCGGGATACCGCTCACCTCTTCGATGCGCTTCAGGTAATTCTGCGCCTGAACCGGCAATTGATCCCACGACGTCACGCCGACCGTGCTTTGCGACCAGCCGGGGAAGTCCTCGTAAACCGGCTCGCAACGCGCCACATCGACCGCACCGCGCGGCAGGATATCCACCGTCTTGCCGTCGATCTTGTAACCCACGCACAGGCGCACGGTGTCGAGGCCGTCGAGCACGTCGAGCTTCGTCATGCACAGGCCGGTCACGCCGTTGATCTGGATCGAACGCTTGAGCGCCGCGGCATCCATCCAGCCCGTGCGACGCGGACGTCCCGTGACCGAACCGAACTCCTTGCCGACCGTGGCCAGTTGCAGCCCGATGGGTTCCTGACGGGCGGGGTTGTCCGCATCGTACAGTTCGCTCGGGAACGGACCGGCGCCCACACGCGTGCAGTACGCCTTGGTGATGCCCAGAACATAGTGCAGTTGTTGCGGACCAACGCCGGCACCGGCCGAGGCGGCGCCCGCCACGCAGTTGCTGCTGGTCACGAACGGATACGTCCCGTGATCGATGTCGAGCAGCGTCCCCTGGGCACCTTCGAACAACAGCTTCTGGCCTTCACGGTTGGCCGCGTAGAGCATCTGCGACACGTCGGCAATCATCGGCTGCAGACGCGGTGCGTAGCTCAGCATCGTGTCCAGCGTTTCCTGGAAGTCGACAGCCTTCGCGCCCAGATATTGGGTCAGCACGAAGTTGTGATAATCGAGGTTTTCACGCAGACGATCGGCGAACGTCTTCGGATCGAACAGATCCTGGACACGCAGGGCACGGCGCCCGACCTTGTCTTCGTAGGCCGGACCAATGCCGCGACCGGTCGTGCCAATCTTGCCGGCACCGCGACGCGCTTCACGCGCCTGATCGATGGCGACGTGGTACGGGAGAATCAGCGTACAGGCCTCGGAAATGCGAAGGCGGCCGCAGACATCCAGGCCAGCGCTTTCGAGTTCTTCGATTTCCTTGAACAGCGCTTCGGGCGAGAGCACGACGCCGTTGCCGATGTAGCAAGTGACGTCCTTGTGCATGATCCCCGACGGGATCAGGCGCAGAATGGTCTTCTTGCCACCGATGATGAGCGTGTGTCCGGCATTGTGACCACCCTGGAAACGCACCACGCCTTGCGCGTGATCGGTCAGCCAATCGACGACCTTACCCTTGCCTTCGTCGCCCCATTGGGTTCCGATAACGACGACGTTGCGTCCCTGATTCAAAGCATTGCCGGACATAACAATAGTTGGTTTGGTTAAAAACGTATTCTACCCGTGTTGACGGACGCTAGTGCCGCTTTTTTCAGCGGGGTTCACCGGGGTGTCACTACCCATTGCCCATCTTTCTCGACGAGTACGCGGTCTCCCGTGAATTCCTCGAAATCCTGGTCGTGGCCGGGCAACATGCGGATGACCACCTCGCCCGCGTCGCGCAGGCCATCGATCTTCGCGCGCAGACCCGGCACATCGTCGGCCGGCGCCAAAATCGCGTTACTGCGCGCTTCCACCGGCGAAATAGCTGCCAATTCTCGCAAATCGAGCGAAAAACCAGTGGCAGGACGATCACGTCCGAAGGCCTGTCCAACCTTGTCGTAACGGCCACCGCGCGCGATCGCATTCGGGATGCCGTCCACGTAAGCGGCGAACATCACGCCGCTGTGGTACTGGTAGCCACGAAGATCGGCCAGATCGATCGAAAGGACGGCGGGTCCGTCCTTGCCTTGCGAAGCCGCCAGATACGCCAGATCATCCAGTGCGGCCTTCACGCCCGGCAGGTCCGGCAGCGCGTTGCGCGCGCGCGCGAGCGTCTCGGCCGGTTCACCGTACAAGGTGGTCAGGGCAAGCAGCGCATCGCGCAGGTGCGCGGGCAGATCGCGCGTCAACTCCTGCAGCTGGGGCACGTCCTTCGTCGCGAGCGCGCCGAACAGCTGGCTTTCAATGGCCTCCGCCGCCGGCACGCCTTCGATCAGCGCCTCGAGCACGCCGGCGTGACACAAATCGATACGAATCTGCTTCAGACCCGCCAGTTGCAGGCAGTAGAGCAGCAACTCCTGGATCTCGAGATCGGCTTCCAGGCCGCTGTGACCGAAGATCTCGGCACCGATCTGGAACGGCTCGCGGGTCGCCAGCAGATTGCGTGGGCGGGTGAAGAGCACACTGCCCGCGTAGCACAGGCGGGTCACGCCCTTGCGATTAAGCAAATGTGCATCGATACGGGCGATCTGCGGCGTGATATCCGCACGCAGGCCCATCGTGCGTCCCGAAAGCTGGTCGACGAGCTTGAACGTGCGCAGATCGAGGTCATGCCCGGTCCCCGTGAGCAGCGACTCGACATATTCGAGCATCGGCGGCATCACGAGTTCGTAGCCGTAGGTACGGAATCGATCGAGCATGAGACGGCGCAGATCCTCGATCTTGCGCGCCTCGGACGGCAGCACGTCGGCGATATTTTCGGGAAGTAGCCAATTCGGCATGGGTAGTTCGGTATTCAGACGGCGCGCAAAGGCGCCTTTTAGTAGTCGGCCAGCAGCATCAGAATCAGCCCCAGCGAGACGGCGGCCAGGCCGAAGAAGCGAATCTGGCCGGACGGCATTTCCGTTATTTTACGAAAACTTTGCCGCCACCGGTCCGGCGCGACAAACGGAAACATTCCCTCGACGATCAGCATGAGGGCAAAAGCGAGAATTATCGTGCTGCTGGTCACAGGGAGGCTCGGCCAAAACGCCACCGCCCGCGATTGACGCGGGCGGTGGCAGCTACTCGGATGTCAAGAGCGCTATTTTCCCGCTTTTCCGGCCGACGCGCCAGCACCACCGGAACTGCGCATGAATCGGAAGAAATCGCTGTTCGGGTCGGCGATGATCACGTCCTTCTTGTCGCGGAAGGTGGCCTTGTACGCCTCCAGACTCTGGTAGAACTGCGCGAACTGCGGGTCACGCCCAAAAGCCTGGGCATAGATGCCAGCCGCGGTGGCGTCGCCCTCACCCTTGACCTGCTGGGCCTTGGCATACGCTTCGGCCACCACGACGTCGCGCTGACGGTCCGCATCGGCACGAATCTGTTCGGCCTCGGCGGCGCCTGTCGAACGCAACTCGTTCGCCACACGCTTGCGCTCGGCCGCCATCCGGCTATAGACCGAATCGCTGATGCCCGCGGCCAGATCCACGCGGCGCATCCGCACGTCGACGATCTGGATGCCAACCTGCGCGGCGTCCTCGCCCACCTTCTGCTTGACCCACTGCATCACCTGCTCGCGCTGCGTCGACACGACTTCGGTCACCGTACGCTTGGTGAAGGCCTCCTGAAGGGCCGAGCGAATCTGCTGCGTCAGGCGATCCTGGGCGAGACGATTGTCGCCCTTGAAGCTCACATAGAACTTTCGCGGGTCGACGATGCGCCATTTCACGTAGGAATCGACGATCAGGTTCTTCTTCTCGGCCGTGATGAAGCGCTCCGGCTCCGGGTTATCGATGGTCATGATGCGCTTGTCCAGATACAGCACGGTCTGGAGCGGCGGCGGCAACTTGAATTTCAAGCCGGGCTGGCCATAGACATCCTTGATCTCGCCGAGCGAGAACACCACGGCGTAACGGCGCTGATCCACCACGAACATGGTCGAGGCGAGCACGATCAGCAGGACGATCAGCGCGACAATAGCGGTTCCAATACGGTTCATGCGCTTATCCCCTTAGCGTGAATCGCGGTCGCGGTTGCGCAGTGCCGCGCGCGAACGATCATGGTCGACATCGTTGTTGTCATCAGCGGCCGGTGCACCCGCCGCCGAACCCGTGCCGGCGCCGGACGCCGGTGCAGGGGTCGACGCGTCGCCGCGCGAACGCTCCATGATCTTGTCCAACGGCAGGTACAACAGACTGTTGTTCTTCGAGTCCACCATGATTTTCGTGGTACGCGAGTAGATCTGTTGCATCGTGTCGAGATACATCCGCTCGCGAATCACGCCAGGCGCCTTGGCATAGGCTTCCTGCACCGACTTGAAGCGATCGGCATCACCCTGCGCCTGCGATACCACGCGCGCCTTGTACGCGGCGGCTTCCTCGGTCAGGCGCGAGGCCGTACCCTTGGCGCGCGGTATCACGTCGTTGGCATAGGCCTGCGCTTCGTTCTTCGCACGCTCCAGATCCTGGCCGGCCTTCACGGCGTCGTCGAATGCGGCCTGCACCTGTTCTGGCGGCTGCACGCTCTGCATCGTCACGCTCGTGACGAGAATACCGGTCTTGTAGCTATCGAGAATGCGCTGAATCGACGTGACGAGTTCGTTGGCGATTTCCTCGCGCCCCGCATAGAGCACAAAATCCATCTTGCTCTTGCCGACGATTTCGCGAACCGCCGTCTGGGCCGCCAGATTCACCGACGATTCGGCGTCCACGTTATTGAAGAGGAATTCGGTCGCGTCCTTGATGCGGTACTGCACGGCAAAGCGCACGTCGATGATGTTCTCATCGCCCGTGAGCATGGACGAATCCTTCAGATCGGTGTCGCGGATCGTATTCGAGCGGCCGATCTCGACCGACCGGATTTGCGACATGTTGACGATCTCGACCGACTGGAAAGGATAAGGCAGGCGCCACTGAATCCCGGAGGTCGTCGTGTATTTGTACTTGCCGAATTGCGTGACAACGCCGACCTGGCCTTCCTGCACAATGAACACGCCGGTAGCGAGCCAGATGAGGAACGCCAGCGCGACAACGACGCCCACGCCGATGCCCGACCCACGCGAGCCGCCGGAGACATTGCCGGAGCCGCCGTTGCCGCTTCCGCCGCCCTTGCGGCCAAAGATACGGTTCAGGCGCCGGTTGAAATCGCGCCACAATTCGTCGAGATCGGGCGGGCCGTCCTGCTGCGGGCCTTGGGGTCCGCGTTGCGGCTCCTTCGGATCCTGCGAATTCGGTGGATTCGCACGATCAGGGCGGTTCGGCTCCTGATTGCCGGACGGCGTGTCGCCGCCGCCGTCCCGCCCCCAGCGCGGGTCGTTCAGGGAGAAAATCAAGCCAACTCGTCGCATCAAAGCTCTTGGAAGCATAGGTAGAAGCGTGGTGACTGAAGCGGTCTTGGCGTTGCGACCGGCGCCCGCGCTTCGGAGCGCGCATGCTGCCGGTTCGCGCGTGGTTCCCGAATCTGGTTTGCCGATCGGCGGCCTTGCCCGGCCTCCGTCTAGTCTCTTGCCAGTTCGTCACCCGTCTCGGGTCGCGCTGCCGGTATTCCCCGTGGCAACCCGCCCTTCACGGTGCGACGTCTCGTGTTATCTGTCTTCTGCGCGCGGCGCATCTTCCCAACGGTCGATGAGCCGGACATCGGGCGCTTCGTGTTGCGATTGTAACCCAGCAGTGCCGGCCACAACCGCTTCGCTGATGGCCTCGCGCAGCAGATCGAGGCCCTGGCCGGTACGTGCGCTCAGGAAGACGCGTGTGATGCGCCCCGCCTCATCCCGCTCGATTCTCGGCCCTTGCGCGGCCAGTTCCGGCACCGCGTCGATCTTGTTCCAGACGAGAATCTGCGGGATGTTCGCCGCGTCGATCTCCGCCAAAACGGCATTGACCTCGGCCATCTGCTCCTGGCGCACCTGACTCGAGGCATCCACCACATGCAACAGCATGTCGGCGTGCACCGTCTCCTCCAGGGTCGCCCGGAATGCCGCCACCAGTTGGTGCGGCAACTCGCGGATGAATCCGACAGTGTCGGACAGCACGATGTTCCCGACTTCGCCAAGATAAACGCGACGCGAGGTCGTATCGAGCGTGGCGAACAGCTGATCCGCGGCGTAGGCATTGGCCTTCGTCATCGCGTTGAACAGCGTGGATTTACCGGCGTTGGTGTAGCCGACGAGCGAGATCGACATGGTGCCGCTGCGCTGGCGCGCCCGGCGTTGCGTGTCGTGCTGGCGCTTTAGCCGCTCCAGCCGCGCCGTGAGCGACTTCACGCGCTCGCCGAGCAGACGGCGGTCCGTTTCGAGCTGCGTCTCACCCGGCCCTCGCAGGCCGATACCCCCCTTCTGACGCTCGAGGTGGGTCCACGCCCGAACGAGGCGCGTGGACAAGTACTGCAACTGCGCCAGTTCGACCTGCAGCTTGCCCTCGTGACTCTTCGCGCGCTGGGCGAAGATGTCGAGAATCAGGCTGGTACGGTCCTCCACGCGACGTTGCAGCAGGTGTTCGAGGTTTCGCTGCTGACCGGGTGTCAGCGCGTGGTTGAAGATCACCAGGTCGACGTCGTATTCCGCGATCGCGGCGCGCAATTCTTCCGCCTTGCCGCTGCCGATGAACAGCTTCGCATCGGGGCTGTGACGGCGACCGGTAATGGTCACGACAGGCGTGGCGCCTGCGGATTGCGTCAGAAGGTCGAGTTCCTGGAGACTGGCTTCGAAATCGAGTTTGCCGAAATCGATGCCGACGAGCGCGGCGTTGGTGGTCAAGCTACGCTGAGACTGGGTGTTGGGACTGTTGGACAAGAGCGGGCGATGGGGAAGAGAAATTCGCCCGGCCGGAGAGACTCCCGGTCGGGCGAGCCTGAATCAGGACTGCTCGGCTTCCGGATGGAAATTCACCGGACGCGCAGGGACGACCGTCGAAATGGCGTGCTTGTACACCATTTGGGTGACCGTGTTGCGCAGCAGGACGACATACTGGTCGAACGACTCGATGTTTCCCTGCAGCTTGATACCGTTGACCAGATAGATCGAGACGGGAACATGCTCCTTACGCAAGGCGTTCAGAAACGGGTCTTGTAGAAGTTGCCCTTTGTTGCTCATAAGTTACTCCATTGTATTTTTAGCAAATGACCGTAAGCCAGGGCGTGTGCGCGCTTCCCACCCTGACCTCCACACTATAGCCGATTTTGCTAGCGTCGCCAGCAAAACCCCGCCCGGGACTGGCTTTCACTCGCCCTTGGCGTAAGGGTTCGCGCTGTTGCGGAACTCTATGCGTAATGGAGTGCCCTTCAACTTAAAAGTTTCGCGGAAGCGGTTCTCCAGGTAGCGGCGATACGTGTCGGTCACGCCATCCAGATTGTTCCCGTGGATAACGATGATCGGCGGGTTCGATCCCCCCTGGTGCGCGTAGCGCAGCTTCGGACGAGAGAACCCCGAACGACGCGGCTGCTGGTGCTCCACCGCCTCGATGAGCGCCTTCGTGAGCTTCGGCGTGGGCAGCTTGCTCATGGCCGCGGCGTAGGCCTCGTCCACCGAGCGCATCAGCGGGCCGATACCGGTTGCCTTCGCGGCCGAAATGAAGTGGAAGTTCGCGAAACTCAGGAATTTGAGTTTGCGTTCCAACTCCTGCTTCGCCTGGTCCCGGGTGTACTCGTCCAGGCCGTCCCACTTGTTCACACCGACGACCAGCGCGCGCCCCGACTCGAGAATGAAGCCGGCGATGTGCGCGTCCTGATCCGAGATGTCCTGACGCGCGTCGAGCATGAGAATCACGACATTGGCGTCCGCGATCGATTGGAGCGTTTTCACAACCGAGAACTTCTCGACCGCCTCGAACACCTTGCCGCGACGGCGCAGACCCGCCGTATCGATCAGCGTGTACTGCTTGCCCTGACGCTCGAAGTCGATGTGAATCGAGTCGCGCGTGGTGCCCGGCATGTCGAAGGCGATCACGCGCTCTTCGCCGAGCAGCGTGTTGACCAGCGTCGACTTGCCGACGTTGGGGCGCCCGACGATGGCGATGCGCACACGGCCGTCATGCTTCGCATCGTCGTCCTCTTCGTCCTGGTTGGCATAGAACGGTGCGATCGCTTCGTCGATCACCTCCTTCACGCCATCGCCGTGCGCGGCGGAAATCGCCAGCGGATCGCCCAGACCTAGTTCGTAGAAGTCGTTCGCCACGGTGGTGTACTTCATGCCCTCGGCCTTGTTGACCACGAGCATGATCTTGCGTCCCGTCTTGCGCAGGTATTCGGCGATGATCTGGTCCTGCGGCGTGAGGCCCTGACGCCCGTCCACGATGTAGATCACCACGTCGGCCTCGACCACGGCCTGGCGCGTCTGCTTGGCCATTTCGTGGAAGATGCCGTCCTTGGCCACGGGTTCGAAGCCGCCGGTGTCGATCAGCAGATACGGGTGCTCGCCCACGCGCCCCTCGCCGTAGTGACGGTCGCGCGTGAGCCCGGGCATGTCGGCGACGAGCGCGTCGCGCGAGCGGGTCAAACGGTTGAATAGCGTCGATTTACCGACGTTGGGGCGCCCTACGAGCGCGATCACGGGTTTCATGAATAAGCCCTAAAAACGAAGACGGCCGGCGCGCTGCCGGCCGTTCCCGGAAAATGCCCGGGTGCTGCCGGTTACCGGTTATTCCGGACGGAAGCCATAGATGTTGCCGTCGCGCGTCTGGACCACCAGCGTCTGGCCGGCCAGCACCGGCTGCGCGCTGATCGCGCCGCTCAACTTGACGCGGGCGAGAATGTCACCGTTGTCACGCGACAGGAAATGCAGATAGCCCTGCTTGTCACCCACGACCACCACGCGGCCGAGCGCCAGCGGCGCCGACAGGTCGCGGTACTTGAGCTTGTCGTTCTGCCACAGTGTACTGCCATCAGCCGCATTGAAAGCGTACACGGCGCCGTCGGTATTGACCGCCGCCACCACGCGCTCGTCCTGCGACACGCCGTTCGGCGACGAGAAATCACGCGCCCAAAGGCCATTGCCGGTCTGCACGTCCACGCAGCCCACGCGGCCCTGGAACGACGCACCACAAACTTGACGGCCGAAAACGACCGGCGAGCCCGTGACGTCATTCACGCGCTCGACCTCCGTCACGCCCTTCGGGTACGACAGCGGCGTGATCCACAGCGGATTGCCCGTGTTGGCGTCGAGTGCCACCAGCTTGCCGCCCGGGAAGCCCGTCACGATCGCACGGTCGCCCACGAATGTCATGCCGGTGCCGGTGCGCAGCGTGAGCGTGGAGGTCGGCTGCGAATACGACCAACGCACGCTACCGGTGCCGGCGTCGAACGCCGTCACGCGGTTATTGATCGCGCGCACCACCACCAGACCGCGACCGACGAGCGGCGCGGTCAGCACCTCGCTGCCAGCGTTGGCCTTCCAAGACGGCTTTCCGTCATGGTCGAAAGCGATCACGTCACCCTTGTGCGTGGCGACAACCGTCGTCTCGCCGTCGCTACCCGGGCCGGCGGTGATGTTCGTGTCGGCCTTGGCCGACCAGGTCGATGCCCCCGTGTCCGCATCCACGCGCACGACGCCGCCGTTGGCGCCGGCCGCAAACACGGCATTGCCCACCGCGACCGGGGCAAAGCTGTAAGCGCCCGCCTTGCCGACGCTCGCCGTCCAGATTTGCTTGACGGTCAACGCCTGCTTGATCTCCGTGAGCGGCGTCGGCTCATGCGCCGGCTTGCTGCCGAACAGACCGCAACCACCCAGCGTGCCCAGCACCGCCAGCGCCAGCGCGGCGCTGCCCACTCGCTTGAAAATGCCACGGCGCGACGGCTCGGACTGTGACATGGCCATCGTTTGCGGCATCGATCGACGGAAGTCGTTAAGGATCATCATGTACCCGGTTATGCGTTATGGGAGGGTAATACTTGCCAACGGAATGCCGACGCGCGTCAGGCCCCCAGCGCGTCGAGCTTGAACTGCACGAACTGCCGCATGCCCGAGTCCTGCTTGTCGAGCTTGTCGAGCGCGAGCTTGTATGCGGTGCGCGCATCGGCCACCTTGCTCTGCGCGACGAGCACGTCGCCGCGACGGTCGGCAAACAGGGCAGCATACGCCGCCGGCGGGTTCTCGAGCAGCTTGAGTGCCTCGTCGTAGGCCTTCTCGTCGAGCAACACACCCGCCAGACGCAGCTTGGCCAGTTGCTTGTACTCGTCGTCCTTCGCATTCGACACCGCCCATTGCAGTTGGGCCTTGGCGCCGGCAGCATCGCCCGCGTCCGAAAGCGACTTCGCCGCCAGCAGCGCGGTCATCTGCGCATACGGCGTGCCGCTGAACTTGCTCTCCATGTCGGAGGCAATACGCGCGACCTTGGCCTTGTCCTTCGCATCGATGGCGCTTTCCAGTTCGCCGTACAGCACGCCCGCCTCGACCGTTTGCTTGCGCTCGTAGTAGCGCCACAGGTTCCAGCCGCCATAGGCCAGCATGATGACGACCAGCGTCCAGATAACGTAATTGCCGTACTGCTTCCACCAGGCTTTTACGTTCTCGATCTGTTCCTGTTCCTCGTGATAGCTGCTCATTCGCCGGGGTTCTCCGTGTCTGGCGTCTTGGATTAGTGAAGCGTTTCGTTGCCCGTACCGTTGCCGGTCAGGCTTTCGTTCACGCTTTCGTCGGCACTGGCGACGATCGCGTCGATCAGGTGCTCGGCGAGGGCGTCGAACGCCACGCTCGTCTGGTTGTTGGCCTGGTCGGCCGCGCGCAGGTGCTTGACCACCGCGGTGCCCGAGGCAACTTCGTTCTCGCCGACGATTACGGCGAAATTCGCCCCGCTCGCGTCCGCGCGCTTCATCTGCGACTTGAAGCTGCTGCCCTTGCCGTCCGGGCTGCAATGGAACACGACGTTCAGCCCGGCATCGCGCATGCGCTCGGCCGCGATCAGCGCCGGCGCCACCGCCGACTCACCCTGGTGCACGACGTAGACGTCGGCGCCTTCGGCCTGCGGCACGAGATCGTCTTCACGCAGCAGTTCGAGAATTCGCTCCACGCCCATTGCCCAGCCGCATGCCGGCGTGGCATCGCCGCCCAACTGTTCGATGAGGGGGTCGTAGCGGCCGCCGCCGGCCACCGTGCCTTGCGCGCCGAGCTTGTCGGTCACCCACTCGAACACGGTCAGGTTGTAATAGTCCAGCCCCCGCACCAGGCGCGGATTGATCGTGAACGGGATGTTGTTCGCCTTGAGCAGCGACTGCACACCCTCGAAGTGCTTGATCGACGCCTCGCCGAGGTAATCGATGAGCTTCGGCGCACCTTCGACCATCGCCTGCATCGCGGGGTTCTTCGTGTCGAGCACGCGCAACGGGTTCGTGTACAAACGACGCTTGCCATCCTCGTCGAGCAGGTCGACGTGCTTTTCCAGATACGTGATCAGGTCGGCACGGTGGCGCGCGCGCTCCTCGCCCTGCCCCAGCGAGTTCAGTTGCAGATGAATCCCGGTCAGGCCGAGATCGTCCCACAGGCGCTGGCACATCAGAATGATTTCGACGTCGGCATCGGGACCGGCCAGGCCGAGCGCCTCGACGCCCACCTGATGGAACTGGCGATAGCGACCGCGCTGCGGCTTCTCGTGACGGAACATCGGACCGAAATACCACAGGCGCTTCGGACCGCCGTAGAGCAAATTGTGCTCGAGCGTCGCACGCACAGCGGCGGCCGTACCCTCGGGGCGCATCGTCAGTTGCTCACCGTTGAGCGAATCGGTAAAGCTGTACATCTCTTTCTCGACGATATCGGTCACTTCGCCGATACCGCGCGTGAACAACTGCGTGTGCTCGAGAATCGGCGTACGGATCTGCTGATAGCCATACGCGCGCAGCATGGCGCGCACCGATTCTTCGAAAAACTCCCACAGGGCTTCGTCCTGCGGGAGGATGTCGTTCATGCCCTTGACCCCGGCCAGCTTGGCGGGGCGTTTCTTCTTTGCGTCAGTCATATTCTCTTGTGTCCTGCCTGCTTGCTCCTGCCTGCAACGGCCTCACTGCCCCACCGTCGGCACGGGGTCAGGCAGCGACCACCCCTTCGGCCTGACCGTAGCGCGTCTTCACGTACTCGTCGACGATCTGCTGGAATTCCTCGGCGATGTGATCGCCGCGCAGCGTGCGTACCTTCTCGCCGTCGACAAACACCGGTGCGGCCGGGGATTCGCCCGACCCCGGCAGGCTGATGCCGATGTTCGCGTGCTTCGATTCGCCCGGGCCGTTCACGATACAGCCCATCACGGCCACGTGCATGTTCTCGACGCCCGGATATTGAGCCTTCCATACCGGCATTTGTTCACGCAGATACGTCTGGATGCTCGAAGCCAGCTCCTGGAACACCGTGCTCGTCGTACGGCCGCAACCCGGACAGGCGATGACCATCGGTGCGAACGCGCGCAGGCCCATCGTCTGCAGGATTTCCTGCGCCACCACGACTTCGCCCGTGCGTGCGCCACCCGGCTCCGGCGTCAGCGAAATCCGAATCGTGTCGCCGATCCCTTCCTGCAGCAGCACCGCGAGCGCGGCCGTCGACGCCACGATGCCCTTCGACCCCATGCCGGCTTCGGTCAGCCCCAGATGCAACGCATAGTCGCAGCGCCTGGCCAACTCGCGATACACGGCGATCAGGTCCTGCACGGCGCTCACCTTGCACGAGAGCAGGATCTTGTCGGCCGACAGCCCCACGCGCTGCGCGAGTTCCGCCGATTCGAGCGCGGACGTGATGAGCGCTTCGTACATCACGCTTTGCGCGTCCCACGGGGTGGCGCGCGACGCGTTTTCGTCCATGATGCGTGCGAGCAGCGACTGGTCCAGACTGCCCCAGTTCACGCCGATGCGCACCGGCTTGTCGTGCTTGATCGCCATCTCGATCATCTGCGCGAACTGCGTGTCGCGCTTGGCGCCCTGCCCGACGTTGCCCGGGTTGATACGATACTTCGAGAGCGCCTGCGCGCACTCCGGATAGTCGGCGAGCAGCTTGTGACCGTTGTAATGGAAATCACCCACGAGCGGCACCGTCACGCCCATGCGATCGAGCTGCTCACGAATCGCCGGCACCGCCGCGGCGGCCTCCGGCGTATTCACGGTGATACGCACGAGTTCGGAGCCCGCCTGCGCAAGTTCCTTGACCTGGATGGCCGTGCCGATCGCGTCCGCGGTATCGGTATTGGTCATCGATTGCACGCGAATCGGCGAGTCGCCACCGACCGTCACGAGCTGGCCGCCCCAGCGAATCGCAACCTTGCGCGACTGACGGCGCGGCGCCGGACCGCCGATGATCGGCATGCATTCTACAGAAGCCATGATTACCCTCTTTCGGTCACTTACTGGAGCGTCAGACGCGCCACGTTGCCCGCATTGCGGGACTTGATCTCGACCGGTTGACCGTTGAACTCCAGCGACTCGACGCCCGCGACGTTACCCACGACGATCCTGAGCGGCGCATCGCCCGTAATTTCCTGTTGCGCACCTGCGCGCAGCAACTGGGAGAACAGCACCTTGCCGTCCTTCGAACGCACTTCTACCCAGCTATCCGCCTTCAGACGCAACGCAATCTTGCCATTACCCGGCGCACCGGCGCTCGACGCCCTGGCGTCCGACGGCGCCTCGGGGGCCGAAGCCACCTGCGCCGCGGCGGCCGCGCTCGCGATACCCGCCACCACATGCGTGGGGTCGACGGCCGCGATCAGGCCCGGGCCAGCAACGGCGGCACTGGCCGTCGCACCATTGACCGTATTTTCCGTGTTCCCGATGTTGGCCCCATCCGCGCCCGGCGGCGTGCCGTTGGCGTCGGTAACCACCGGCTGGCTCGCCGGCTCGGCGGCGTCCGTCGCACCTTGCGCCGACACGCCGCTTGCGAGTTCGGCCGGCTCGACCGAACCGCGTCCGGCCTTGTGGGCGTTGCCAAAGTACCAGGCGGCGCCAGCGATCACCACGAGCGCGGCTAGCGCCCAGGGCCATTTGGCCTGCGACGCGGCCACCGGCGAGCGAAAGCGCACCGGGCTCTTCGGAATGCTCGGCTGCCCCGTGGGCGCCTGCGGAATATCGATGGGTGCCGCGCGGCCGAAACGACGCAGCGGTTCGATCATCGGCTCCGGATCCGCGCCGAGCATGCGTGCATAGCTGCGCACGACGCCCTGGAGGAATGGCATCTCCGGCAAGGCATCCCACTCGCCGGCTTCGAGGCGCCTGAGCTTTTGCACCGACACTTTCAGACGCGCCGACACGTCTTCGATCGACATGCCGCGCTGTTCGCGCAATGCGGCCAGTTGCGCACCCACCTGCGCGCCCAGCTCAGCCAATCCGGCGGAAGACGATCCCTGCGGCAGCCCTTGGCCCTGAGCCTCGGCTTGCCCGCCTGCATCCGCCTGATTCTGGTTATCCATCGATACGCCCCCGTTCGTAAGCAGCCGCCCGCAGCGGCTGAGGATATGCTGACGACAGTCCCGCTACATCATCAGACGTACGCTCGGCGTGAAGATCTGCTCGGCGCATCGACGGATTCGGCATGGAACTGACGGAATCGCGCGGCGCACGAAACGCGCCCCGCGCAAGGAATGCTGTCCTGCGAGACTGATCCGACGGGCGGCACGGCGCGTGCGGGGCCGACGGCCCTCGCCACGGTCCGCGCCCGCCCGTTCGCAACCTCATACGGTACGCACCTCGACCGCGATTTTCCCGAATTTGCCGCGTTGCGCAAGCCGTGTGCGGTCCTGCACTTCACCGGCGAGTTGGCCGCACGCCGCGTCAATGTCGTCGCCACGCGTCTTGCGCACGGTGGTGACCAGGCCCGCGTCGAGCAGAATTTGAGCAAATCGCTTGATCTGCGGATCCTTCGAACGCAGCAGACCGGATTCGGGAAACGGATTGAACGGAATCAGATTGAATTTGCACGGCACGTCGCGCGTCAGGGCGACCAGCTCGCGCGCATGCGCTTCGGTGTCGTTCACACCGTCGAGCATGCAGTACTCGAACGTGATGAAATCGCGCGGCGCCACTTCCAGGTAACGCTCGCACGCGGCCATCAGTTCGCGTAACGGATATTTCTTGTTGAGCGGCACGAGCACGTCGCGCAGCGCGTCGTTCGGCGCATGCAGCGACACGGCCAGCGCCACGGGCAACTCCTGGCCCAGGCGATCCATCATCGGGACCACACCGGACGTCGACAATGTAACGCGCCGACGTGACAGCCCGTAAGCATTGTCGTCGAGCATCAGGCGCATGGCGCCCACGACGTTATCGAAATTGAGCAGCGGCTCGCCCATGCCCATCATCACCACGTTGGTGATGACACGCTCGTTCTTGCCCTCGCGCCCGAGATCACGACGCAGCGCGAATTCGGCCATCCACAGCTGGCCGATGATCTCGCCGAGCGTCAGGTTGCGCGAGAAACCTTGCTTGCCGGTGGAACAGAACCGGCAATTGACCGCGCAGCCCGCCTGCGACGAGACGCAAAGCGTGCCACGCGTTTCCTCGGGAATGTAGACGGTCTCGACGGCATTGCCGTTGCCCACGTCCAGCAGCCATTTGCGCGTGCCGTCCGCCGACAGGTGGTCGGTGATGGCGGCGGGCGCTGCGATGGTCGCGCGCGTCTTCAACTTCTCGCGCAGCGACTTGGCAAGATCGGTCATGCCGTCGAAATCGGCGGCACCCATCTGGTGGATCCAACGCTGGAGCTGGCGGGCACGGAACGGCTTTTCGCCGAGCGTGCCGCAATAGGCGGCCAGACCGTCCGGATCGTAATCAAGCAGATTCGTAAGGTGGGTCATGGCCGTAGTCCGTCTAACATCCCTTCGGTAACTTCCTGCAATCGAGCGACTGAACGCGCGGCTTAGCGCGCGTAGACGTTCATGCCCGGGAAGAAGAATGCCACTTCCACGGCGGCCGTTTCAGCGGCGTCCGAGCCGTGCACGGCGTTGGCGTCGATGCTGTCGGCGAAGTCGGCGCGAATCGTGCCCTTTTCGGCCTTCTTCGGATCGGTGGCGCCCATCAGTTCGCGGTTCTTCGCGATGGCGTTCTCGCCCTCGAGCACCTGGATCATCACCGGACCCGAGACCATGAAGTCGACCAGATCCTTGAAGAACGGGCGCTCCTTGTGCACGGCGTAGAACTGCTCGGCTTCGGCGCGCGACAGGTGCACGAGCTTGGCAGCGGCGATCTTCAGGCCTGCGCCTTCGAAGCGGCTGTAAATCTGGCCGATCACGTTCTTGGCAACGGCATCGGGCTTGATAATCGACAAAGTGCGTTCGACTGCCATGAAAAACTCCAAAAAATTAAGCAGTTATATAACCAACATGAACCCATAATTGTAGCACGAAGGCTGTTATGATGGGGATGGAACCTACAGTGCGCGTACCGCTCAAACGCAGGACGGCCGGGACGATCCGGCTTTTCGTGAAGTCGACGCAGGGGTATGAATCGGCAACCCTCCTATTATTGGAGGGTCGGGTGTCGGAAAGGTGAATTGAAATTCGGGGATTCGCCCGCAAATTTCGAGCGTCTTCCGAGTCCGCTGCCGGGTATCTTTCGGTATCCTCTGGACTTCGACGACGAGCCAGTCGCAGCGGCTGCGGGGAATTTGCCGGAGAAACGCCGGCATCGTAAGCGTCAAGCGGCGCTTGCCGGCCCCGCCGGCGGGCACAATGACCACGGAGAACACAATATATGAACCAGGACTTCCAACGTTTCGGCTACGGCGGGACCGCCGGCGCCACCACCGTACAAGTGCGCAACAAGGTACTGCGCAATACGTACTGGCTGCTCGCTCTGTCGATGCTGCCGACGATTGCGGGCGCCTGGCTGGGCGTGAACTACGGTTTCGCCTTGTTCGCGGGCAGCCCGATGGTCAGCATGATCGCCTTCCTGGCGATCGCTTTCGGCTTCATGTTCGCGATCGAGCGCTTCAAGAACAGCGGCGTGGGGGTTGCCCTGCTGCTGGGCTTCACGTTCTTCATGGGCCTGATGCTCACGCGCCTGCTGAGCTTCGTGCTGGGCTTCTCGAATGGCGCATCGCTCATCATGCTGGCGTTTGGCGGCACGGCGGTGATCTTCGGCGTCATGGCCTCGATCGCCACGGTCAGCAAGCGTGACTTCAGCGGACTCGGCAAGTGGCTGTTCATGGGCGTGCTCGTGATCCTTCTGGCCTCGGTCGCCAACATCTTCCTGCAACTGCCGGCACTGATGCTGACGGTTTCGGTGCTTGCCATCGCGATCTTCTCCGCCTACATCCTGTTCGACGTCCAGCGCGTGGTGAATGGCGGCGAAACGAACTACGTGACGGCAACGCTGGCGATCTACCTCGACCTTTACAACATCTTCACCAACCTGCTCGCCTTGCTGGGCGTGCTGGGCGGCAACCGCAACTGATCTGCCGCGGATGCGGTGGGTGCGCCCACCGCATCCATCTCGATCCGACAAAAAAACCAGTCCCTCGGGACTGGTTTTTTCGTTTTGGCGAATCGCGCCGCGCGCCTCGTCCTTCGCCGGGCCACGGGGAGAGAAGCGGGATTGCCGTCCCGCCCGCACGAAATCACTCGCTTTCGTGGACCACACCGTCACCGCCGATGGCACCGGCGATCGCCTCGACCCCCTCATCGGCGGGCGTCGCCTCGTCCTGCGGCTCCGACACGCGCACGCGCGGCACCCAGGGCTGACCGATACTCTCGTGCTCGAACACCGCCATCGATTCGACGTGCGACGTATGGGGGAACATGTTCACCACCCCCGCCAGCGTCAGACGGTAACCCGCCTCGTGCACGAGCAGGCCGGCGTCTCGCGCAAGCGTTGCAGGACTGCACGACACGTAAACGATTCGCCTGGGTAGCCCATCGTAGCCCTGTTGCGCCAACTCGGCGAGCGCCTTCGCGACGGCCAGCGCCCCTTCGCGCGGCGGGTCGATCAGGTAGCGATCGAACGCGCCCAGCGCCCGAATGTCGTCAGGCGTGATGTCGAACAGGTTGCGGCACGCGAACTCGGTACGATCCGCCACACCATTGCGCTGGGCGTTGGCCAGCGCCCGCTCCGTAAGCGCCGTGCTGCCCTCGATCCCCATCACGGTGCCGGCGCGACGCGCCAGCGGCAGCGTGAAGTTACCCAGGCCGCAGAACAGGTCGAGCACGCGCTCATGCGACTCGGGAGCCAGCAGCCGCAGCGCACGATGGACCAGTACGCGATTGATCTGGTGATTGACCTGCGTGAAGTCCGTCGGCTTGAACGGCATGCGGATCTGATATTCCGGCAGCGTGTAATGCAGCTCCGGCTCGAGCGGATAGAACGGCACCGCGGTATCCGGCCCCTTCGGCTGAACCCAGAACTGCACACGATGGGCGTCGGCAAACGCACGCAGAATGGTTTCGTCTTCTGGCGTAAGCGGCTCGAGAATACGCAACACGAGGGCTGTCACGTCCGCGCCGATAGCCAGCTCGATCTGCGGCAGACGCTCGCGAATCGAGAGCGACTCGACCAACCGCCGCAAGGGCACGAGCATGTCGGAAACATGGCGCGGCAACACTTCGCACGAGTCCATGTCGGCCACGTAGCTGCTCTTGCGTTCGTGAAAACCGATGAGCACCCCACCCTTCTTCGGCACGTAACGCACCGTCAGACGCGCCCGGAAACGGTACCCCCAGTCCGGGCCCTGAATCGGGCGAAGCATGGCTTCGGCTTTCACTTTCCCCAACCGGGCGAGATTGTCCTCGAGCACGCGCTGCTTGATGGCGATCTGTGCCCGGGGCTCGAGGTGCTGCATCGAGCAGCCGCCACACTTGCCGAAATGGGGGCATTGCGGCTTCGCGCGCATCGGACTCGAGCGCAGCACGCTGACGGCTTCGGCCTGCTCGAACTTGGGCTTGCGGCGATAGCTCAGATAGGTGACGCGTTCGCCGGGCAATGCGCCTTCGACGAAGATGACCTTGCCGGGCTTGTAATCGGGGGTACCCGGCTCACCCTCTGGCGCGGTGCGGCCAACGCCGCGCGCTTCCATGTCGAGCGATTCGATGTCGATGATGCCGGGCTCGGCGGCCGGCCGGCCGCGCGAGGCGTTTCGGGAGGAACGGGTCACGTCTTGGTTCTCATGGGCGACAGCAAACCCGGCATTTTAATCGATTCGTCCGCCCCTGACGCGTGCAGGCCGCGTCGCACCGCACCCCCATGCCTCGAACTGTCGATTCCGCGCACCGCCCCGCCTTGCGTTCAGCCCCACGCGTCGAGATATTCCTTCCAGTGGGCAGCGGCCTCCTGCGCGAGCGAATTTTTCACAAACTCGATTTCCTGCTCGTACTCGGCCTGACGCAGTCCACCGCGCATCAACTGATAGCGGCAATAGACGAGGTACGTGTTCACGACATCCGTCTCGCAGTAGTTGCGAATTTCCTCGAGCTTGCCTTGGCGATACGCCTCCCACACCTTGCTGCCGTCCATGCCGAGCTTGCCCGGGAAGCCGCACAGTTTGGCCAGATCGTCGAGGGGCGCGTTTGCCCGAGCCTGATACATCGCCAGCAAGTCCATCAAATCAAGGTGACGCTGGTGGTAGCGGCTGATGTAGTTGTTCCATTTGAACTCGCGATCGTCTTCGCCCATGTCCCAGTAGCGCGGCGCGGCAATGCCGTGAATCATCGCGCGGTAGTGCAACACGGGCAGATCGAATCCGCCGCCGTTCCACGATACGAGTTGCGGCGCGTACTTTTCGATCGTGCGATAAAACCCCGACACCAGTGCGCCCTCGCCGTCCTCGAGCGTGCCCAGCGACTTCACCCGGAAACCGTCGCGATCGCGAAACACGCAGGAAATGGCGGCGACACGCTGCAGATGCAACGGCAGGAAATCATGCCCCACCTTTTCGCGGCGCGCAGCAAACGCGGCTTCGGCAACGGCATCGTCGGACAGGCCGGCGTACGCCGGTTCGAGCTTGCGCAAGCCCTCGACATCGGGAATCGTTTCAATGTCGAAGACGAGTACGGGAGATGGCATGGTGACAATCGAAAGAGAAAAAATAGTGAGCGCCGCAATGCGGCATCGACGTGAGGCATGACCCGCCGGCAACGTCGGCGATTCGCGGCAATCCGTGATGCCGACCGGCGCGTGTCAGCGAGATGGCAGCATGCCGTAAGCGACTGGACCTGCGTTGCTCAGAGCACCGCGTCCTTGCGCACGCCGTTCGACGCGAAGTAGCGCTTGAGCTTGACGAGTGCTTCCTGCTGGATCTGACGTACGCGCTCGCGCGTCAGCCCCATTTCGTCGGCCAGCTCTTCGAGCGTCGCGGGCTCGACGCGATTGAGCCCGAAACGACGCTCGATCACGTAACGATGCTTGGTCGACAGCCGGGACAGCCACAGACGCATCAGGTCCTCCAGCTCTCGGTGTTGCACCTCTTGCTCGGGAGCCTCGCTGTGATCGTCGGACAGCAAATCGAGCAGACTGCTGCCCGGATCGATGTCCAGCGGTGCGTCGAGCGACGCCACGTGTTCGTTGAGCGCGAGGATGTCGGTAATTTCCTCGGGCGTCTTGCCGGTCAGGTCGGCAATGTCCTCGATACTGGCCTCGCGTTGTTCGCCAGCGTCGACATACGCCGCGCTCTTCTCGAGATGACGCTTGGCGCGCAGCACCTGATTGAGCTCGCGAATGACGTGCACCGGCAAGCGCACGGTTCGCGCCTGATTCATGATGGCCCGCTCGATGCTCTGGCGAATCCACCACGTGGCGTAGGTCGAGAAGCGGAACCCGCGACCCGGATCGAACTTCTCGATGGCGTGCATCAGGCCGAGATTGCCTTCCTCGATCAGATCGAGCAGCGGCACCCCGCGATTGAGATAGCCTTTGGCGATACTCACGACCAGACGCAGGTTGCGCTCGATCATGACCTGACGGGCGTCGAACTCGCCCGCTTGCGCGCGCGTGGAGTAATCGAGCTCCTCCGCGGGCGTGAGCAGCGGCTTGACACTGATGCGGTTGAGATAGTGCTGGACGGTGTCGGCCGTGAGTTCGGCCTGCAGCACGGTGCCGAAGTCGTCGGCGTCGGCGGACTTGCGCTTGCGCACGCCACCGCCGTCTTCGGCGGCATCGGACGACGAGGCGTCGTCGTCCTCCGCCTCGCGCTCGTCGAAAGCGTCGTCCACGTCCTCGTCCTGCCGGGATTGCCGATCGTCGATTTCCTGATCGGGCTCCGGGGCAGCGAGGTCTTCCTCTTGCGAAGTACGACGCTTTCTCTTGAGCATTCGACCCTGCCTAGATTATTGAGGCGGCAAATACTTCATCGGATCCACAGGCTTGCCATCCTTGCGCACTTCGAAATGCAGCATCACACGGTCTGCATCCGAACTGCCCATTTCGGCAATTTGCTGACCCCGCGTAACGGAGTCGCCTTCCTTGACCAACAGTTTGCGGTTGTGCGCATACGCCGTCAAGAAGGTGGCGTCGTGTTTGATGATGACAAGGTTGCCGTAGCCGCGCAGCCCCGCGCCGGAGTACACCACCTTGCCCGCCCCGGCGGCGTAGACGGGGGCGCCCGCGTCGGCGGCAATGTTCAGCCCCTTGTTCTTCGAATCGTCGAAACGCCCGACGACCATCCCCTTTGCCGGCCACGAGAGTTGCAGCTCGCCGCTCGACACCGCGGTCGGCGCCGACGACGTTGCCGGCGGCGGCACAACGGCCGGCGGCACGGTCGCCGCCGTGTTGCCGGTGCTCGACGGCGTGCTGGCCATCGGCGGCGGCAGCGGCGTGCCGGTGTCGCCTGCCGGCGGCTTCACGCGCAGCACCTGACCGACCTCGATCTGGTCCGGATTCTGGATGTTGTTCCAGCGCGCGATGTCGCGATAGTTCTGACCGTTCTCCAGCGCGATGCGATAGAGGCGATCACCGGGCTTGACCCGGTAATAGCCCGCCGGCACCGGCGTGTTGTCGATAACGGGCGCAGCACCCGGCACGTTGCTGTCGGTCGTCGCACCGCCTACGGTACGGTCGACGACCGGCGCCCCGACTTGTCGCGATGCGCACGCTGCCAGCATGCTCAGCAACAGGACACTGGCGACGCGTTGTTGGAAACCCGCTCGCAAATTCACTCAAATCCTCCGCAGAATAGGCCCGTCGGGCTCAAATGATGCCCGATTTTAAGGGGACGAATAACACCCTATCAAGCTGCGTCTCGCGCCATTGGCGCGCACCGACGCGCTCGATCAGGGTCAAAATCTGTTGCTCGCCGCCAACCGGCGCGACGAGACGCGCACCAACGGCCAGTTGGTCGATCAGCGCGTCCGGAATCTCAAGCCCGGCGGCCGCGATCACAATACCGTCGAACGGGGCGACCGCTGGCAATCCCAGGCGTCCGTCGCCGTAATGCAACCGGATGTTCGGCACGCGCAACGGCCGAAGATTGGCTTTGGCCCGCTCATGTAACGGCCGAACCCGCTCAATGGAATACACGTCGCGCGCGACGCACGACAACACGGCCGCCTGATAGCCGCAGCCAGTGCCGATCTCAAGCACCTTCTCGAGCGGACGTCCGCCCGCGAGCAGTAACTCGATCATCCGGCCGACGACCGAAGGCTTCGAAATCGTTTGTCCGTGGCCGATGGGCAGCGCGGCGTCCTCATACGCCTGAGTGGCCAGCGCGGCGTCCACGAAGCCATGGCGCGGCACCGTTGCGAGCGCCGCCAGCACGCCCGCGTGTTTGACGCCGGATGCGGCGACGCGTTCAGCCATTCGCGCCCGCACCCGATCGGATGTGAGTCCCATGCCCTCGGGCACGCTGGTGACCGCCGACGGGCCCGTGCGTACGGTACCGACAGACGAAACCTTCGCCGACGCGCCGCCATGCGACATCCCCGACGCACCGGCGGTACCGGCGGTGCCGACGGCACCGGCGACGGCCGGCTTGTGCAAACCGCCCGCAGCGGGCTTTGCCGCCTGACGCGGTGGGGTCTTCGCGGCGTGTGGGGCGGGTTGGGCATGCGGCGCCGCCGCCGGGCGCGCCAACCCTTTGGGCACGACGGGATGCGGCGTCTGGGCGCCACCCGGTCGCGCGGACGCGCCCGCCATCGGCGTCGACGCAGCGCGCGGTCCAGTGCGCGTGTTGGAATGCGCCGTAGCCGCGCCTCCTGCCGCCGGCGTTTTCCCATTCCCCGGGTTCGCTGAGCCCGCCTTGCGCGTCATTGCCGCGGGCGGTGCCCCTGCGGGACTTACCCGCGACGCCTTGTCGAGCGTCGGCGCCTTGCGTTGCCGACGCGTCATCACTTCGGCCAGGGGGAGAGGAAAACGCTTCGGCGGTGTCGTCATCGTTGGGCCACCCCTGCGCTGGCCAGCCAGTCATGCACGACGCCGAGCCGTGCGTTATGCGTGAGATCCAGTTGCAAGGGGGTGACCGAGACGTAATCGTGCGCCACGGCGTGAAAATCGGTGCCTTCGCTGCTGTCGCGCGCGTCGCCGGCCGGACCGATCCAATAAATGGCTTCGCCGCGCGGATTTTCCTGACGGATCACCGGCTGCGATTGGTGTCGCTTCCCAAGACGCGTGGCGAGTGCGCCTTTGAGCCGATCGTACGGCAAATTGGGAATATTGACGTTCAACAGGAACGGCGCGCCCAGCGGGCGCTCCATGTAGCGTTCGACGATCTCGCGCGCCACGCGTGCGGCGCTGTCGAGATGATCCCAACCCTTGTTGACCTGGGAAAACGCGAACGAGGGAATGCCGAACAGGAAACCCTCGGTGGCAGCGGCCACGGTACCGGAGTACAGCGTGTCCTCGCCCATGTTCTGGCCGTTATTGATACCCGAGACGACGATATCGGGACGCTCATTGAGCAGGCCTGTGAGCGCCACGTGTACGCAATCGGTCGGTGTGCCGTTGATGAACGTGAAATCGTTGGCCGCCTTGAAGACGGAAAGCGGCCGTTGCAGGGTCAGGGAATTGGACGCACCGCTACAGTTCTGTTCGGGCGCCACCACGGTAATGTCGCCAAGCGGTGCCAGCGCTTCGTAAAGCGCGGCCAGGCCTGGCGCCTGATACCCATCGTCGTTGCTGAGCAGGATTCGCATGCGGCAATTGTAACCGAGGAAAGGTACCCGGATATGACGCCTTCGCGGCATCGATCCACGCTTGGCCACGATCCGGGGTGGGCGGCAACGGCAAAATCGCCGTGTGTCGCCCAGTCGGCCATGCCACTGCCGCGAGCGCCGGAAACCCGGGGCGCCAGCGACACCGGCGCGCTACATCTTCTCGGTCTCGCCGGCTTGCGGTTGCCACACGAGCAAGCGCCGCTCGGCCACCCCGACCAGTCCGTCGAGCACCAGGGCGAATGCGGTGAGGATCAGCACCCCGGCAATCACGGCATTGATGTCGAACGTGCCCTCGGCCTGGAGGATGAGGTACCCCACGCCGCGCGCGGAGCCGAGGTATTCACCGACCACCGCGCCGACGAATGCCAGCCCCACCGAATTGTGAAGACTGGAGAACACCCAGCTCGTGGCGCTCGGCAAGTAGACGCGGCGCAGCAACTGGCGCTGGTTCGCGCCCAGCATGCGGGCGTTGGCCAGCACGACCGGACTCACTTCCTTCACGCCCTGGTAGACGTTGAAGAACACGATGAAAAACACCAGCGTGACCCCAAGTGCGACCTTCGACCAGATACCCAGCCCGAACCAGACCCCGAAAATCGGGGCGAGAATCACGCGCGGCATCGAATTGGCCGCCTTGATGTACGGATCGAGCAAGGCGCCGGCGCTAGGCGAGAGCGCCAGCCAGAGCCCGACCGCCAGGCCGGACACGGTGCCGATGATGAAAGCCAGCACCGTTTCGAGCAGCGTCACACCCAGATGCAGGTAGATCTCGCCGCTGGCGAACCATTGCCAGATTTGCAGGAGCACTTTCTGCGGTTCGCCAAAGAAGAAAGCCGCCTTGTCGGGGCTGTCGAAGTAGAACGCGGGCAGCAGCGTCGGGCTGGTGAGCACATACCAGACAAGAAACGCCACCGCCAGCAGCAGCCATTGCCACAAACGCAAATGCCGCATGATCGAACGATTACGCATGACAAACGGATTCCGGGAAATTCAGACGGACACGCAAACGAGCCGTCAGACAAGCCAATCGAACAGGCCGAAGCCATCCGGGAGATCGAACCAGTCCAGCCAATCGAACCAGCGCGCCCAGCCGCATGTACTCATCAGAAAGCCCGCGATTTGGCACATGACGATTCAGACCGCCTTCAACTGTTGGGCATAGCCCTTGAGCACTTCCTCGCGCAGCACGTCCCAGATCTGGGCGTGGAGCTCGGTAAAGCGCGGATGGTTCCGGATTTCCGCCACATCGCGCGGACGCGGCAGATCGATCCGGAACTCCCCTATCGGATGGGTGCCCGGCCCCGCGGCGAGCACCACGACACGGTCGGACAATGCAATCGCCTCGTCCAGATCGTGCGTGATGAAGAGCACCGCGCGACGTTTGGCCGCCCACAGCTCGAGCAACTCGTTCTCCATCAGCTGTCGCGTCTGGATATCGAGCGCTGAAAACGGCTCGTCCATCAAAATGATGTCGGGGTCGAGGATCAGCGTCTGCGCCATGGCAACCCGCTTTCGCATCCCGCCCGAGAGCTGGTACGGATATCGGTCGCCGAATCCGCCGAGCCCCACCCGCTTGAGCCATTCATGGCCGCGCGCCTTCGCCTCGTCGGCCGCCATGCCGCGAAATTCGAGGCCGGCGGTCACGTTGTCGATCGCGTTGCGCCAGGGCATCAGCGCTTCGGCCTGAAACATGTAGCCGGCGCGCGAATTGATGCCCCGAAGCGGTTCGCCGAACACCTTCACGGCGCCCGACGACGGCATGAGCAACCCCGCCGCGACGTTGAGCAAGGTCGACTTGCCGCAGCCGGTCGGCCCCACGACGGAGACGAACTCTCCCGGCGCAATATCGAGCGAGGTGTCCGCCACCGCCGTGTAACGCCTGGCGCGATCGTCGCGTGCGACGAAGGTGCACGTAATGCTGTCGAAACTCAGAGCCGGCGCAGTCATCATTTGTACTTGGCGTCGGCCTTCTTGGTGAACTCGTTCGTGAACGTCTTCGACAGATCGATCGACTTGCCCTTGACGGTTTCGTCGAACGCCTGGAGCGTGCGCAGCGCCGTTGCCGGACCGTCGGCGGGAATCATCCCATCGGGCGAGATCGCTTCTTTCACCCTCGCCCAGGCGTCAAGGTAAAGCGCACGATCGCCCAGCAGGTAGGCATCCGGCACCGTCTTGATGATGTCCGACGGACCGGCCGTCTGCAGCCAGCGCAATGCGCGAACCATGGCATTGGTCAGCGCCTGCGTGGTGTTCGGATTTTTCTGGATGAACGTTTCGTTCGTGTAAAGACACCCGGCCGGCATGTTGCCGCCGAACAACGATACCGTTTCCTTGAGCGTGCGCGTGTCGGAGATCACGCGGATTTCCTTGTCGCGCTCGAGCATCGTGATGACCGGATCGAGGTTCACGATCGCATCGATATTGCCCGAGCGGATCGCGGCGAGCGCACCGGACGAGGCCCCGACCCCGACGAAGGCCACCTCATTGGGTTTCACGCCGCCCTTGGCGAGCACGAAGTTCGCCATGATGTTCGTGGACGATCCGGGCGCGGTCACACCGATCTTCTTGCCGCGCAGATCGGCGATCGACTTGTAGTTCGGCAAGGTCTTGTTGGACACGCCGAAAACGATCTGGGGCGCACGGCCCTGCAGCACGAACGCGCGGATGTACTGATGCTTCGCCTGCAACAGGATCGTATGTTCGTACGCCCCCGACACCACATCCGCGCTGCCGCCGACCAGCGCCTGCAACGCCTTCGAACCACCGGCGAAGTCCGAGATCTCGACGTCCAGACCTTCGTCCTTGAAATAGTTCAGACGCTCGGCAATCGTGAGCGGCAGATAGTAGAAGAGGTTCTTCCCGCCGACGGCGATGGCGACCTTGGTCTTCTCCAGCTTGGCTTGCGCGAAGCCCGGACGAATGCCGGCCCCGATCAGACCGGTCGCGGCCAGTGCCGTAACGAATTGACGTCGTTGCATGGTTGTTTGTCTCCTTGGTTGCAGCGATTTTTCTTGGTGTGACGTGCGATGGGTGTGACGTGCTGCAGGGGCATCGCGTAAGGCGGCAAAGCGCGGACGATGCCGCATCTCGCGCGCCCCGGCGGGCACCAGGCAGTTTGGCTCAGATGACCCCGTTCTCGCGCAGCGCCTTGATTTGCTCGGCATCATACCCCAGGCGTGCGAGCACCTCGTCGGTGTGCGCGCCCAATTCGGGGCCGAGCCACTGCGTCTGGCCAGGCGTCTCCGACAGCTTTGGCGTGACGTTGGGCAGATCGATCGGCGTGCCGTCGGGGAACGTGTGACGCTGGATCATCTGGCGCGCGATGAACTGCGGGTCCTTGAACATGTCGGCCACGGTGTAGATCCGGCTCGCGGGCACATCCGCGCCCTGCAGCACGTCGAGCGCCTCCTCGATCGGTCGCTCGCGCGTCCAGTTGCCGATGGCATCGTCGATTTCCTGCGTGCGTGGCACGCGTCCGTCGTTGTGCGCCAGGCCGGGGTCTTCCGCCAGATCGGCGCGACCGATGGCGTGCATCAGCCGCTTGAAGATCGGGTCGCTGTTGCCGCCGACGACGATCATGCCGTCGGCGCAGGGATAGGTATTCGAAGGCACGATGCCCGGCAGCGACGCGCCGGTTCGCTCGCGCACCATGCCCGCCACGCTGTATTCGGGCACCACGCTCTCCATGAGGTTGAAGACAGCCTCGTAAAGTGCCACGTCCACGACCTGCCCTCGCCCGCCGTTCGCATTCCGATGGTGCAGCGCCATCATCGCGCCGATCACGCCATGCAGCGCCGCGATCGAATCGCCAATCGAAATGCCGATACGCGGTGGCGGCAGATCCGGGTAGCCGGTGATGTGCCGCAATCCCCCCATCGATTCGGCAATGGCGCCGAAACCCGGGCGGTCGCGGTACGGCCCGGTCTGTCCGTAGCCCGACAGGCGCACCATCACGAGCCCGGGATTGAGCGCGGACAATTGTTCGTATCCCAGACCGAAGCGCTCGAGCAGGCCCGGCCGGAAATTCTCCACCACGATGTCGGCCTGCGCCGCCAGCTTGCGCACGATCTCCTGGCCTTCCGACGATTTGAGGTTGATCGTCACCGACTTCTTGTTGCGTGCCTGCACGGCCCACCATAGCGAAGTACCGCCGGCGTCGGGGTGCAGCTTGCGCCACTTGCGCAGTGGATCGCCGTGCTGCGGATCCTCGATCTTGATGACTTCAGCGCCGAATTCGCCGAGCATGCGCGCCGCGAACGGCCCAGCGATGAGCGTACCGAGCTCCAGGACCTTGACCCCGGCGAGCGCGCCGCGCGCGGGCAGGCCAGCGGTCGCGGCGGAATTCTGCGACGAAGCGGCCCCGGGAGTACCGGCAGTACCGGGATTTCCGCCCATACCGGACGGATCGGACGGATCGGACGGATCGGACGTGGCAACCGAATCGGGTGAACGCGACGGTTCAGACGATGTGAACGACGTGGACGACTTGGACAACGCGTGGACTCCTGTACCCGTCGACGGCCATTGCCGTCGACTTCGAAACGCGCCCGGTGGGCGGCGCCTGTCACCATGGGTGGCAAATGAAGTCCGTATAGTAATTCGACAGTCGGCTATCGGCCAATAACGTAGAACCCGATACCGGAGAGTTCCGATCCGGATCGTCGCGAAGTCCTAAACTTGGCCTTCACCGGCCGCGGCGATCATGTCTCGAACAGGTGGCGCGCGCCACGCTGCGCCGCAATATAGATCGCTTCGCCCCGATTACGCGCGCCAAGCCGCCGGTAAAGCGCGGACACGTGGGTCTTTGCGGTGCCCTCCGAGATCACCAGTTGCTGGCAGATGCTTTTGATGGACAAACCGCGCGACAGCAGGGCCAGAATTTCGTACTGCCGTTGCGAGATGCCGAGGAGCGCCGACTCGGCCAGTTGCGTCGCCTTGTCGCCGCCGAGCGGAAACACGGGCAGGCGCGACAAGGGTAGCGCCTCACCCATGGCTTCCTGCCGCCAGAGCACGAGCAGCGCCGATAGCGCATCTTCCGGCACATAGCGCCCGCCGCAGAACGCCAGGTCGAACACCGACCGCACCCGCGCGACGGCGCTCGGCCAGGGCAGAAACGCGGTAACACCGCTCTGCAGCCAGTGAATGATTTCATCGGGAAAACCCGTATCGCCGATCACGATGACCGGCACAGGCGGCGCGCATTCGCCGGCCATCGGGCACAAGGTGTCGAGAAGCGGCGTGCGAGCGACCGATTCATCGAGTACGAGTGCACGGCGCGAGGGCAGTTCGCGCAGCCAGATCCAGTCCTGCGTCGCCACGTCATGAACGTGTCGCAGGACCGGTAGTGTCGCGTTGGCGTCGGTTTGCAATGCGACCTGCAGGCCGCTCAGCCATCTGGCGGCCTCACCCATGACCAGTACACGCATGGTTTCCCCTGTATTTCCGGTCGGCACCCCACGCCGCCGCCCCGATTCGGGTGACACCCGCCCGCTCGCCTGCGCTTCATCGCGCCGCTGCGCCGTTTTGTCTGCTCGCCACGTATGTCCGGCATCTCCGCGCGTTCCGCGCGCGTGTCGTGGCCGGCACGAAAACCGAAGATATCCTCCAGCGTTCGTCGTGATCTGTCCCTCGGGTGTCACTTCGCTTTCGAAGCAGTTTATGCGTGAAATCCGCACGTCGGCGAGTCCGCCCTCACGGGATCCCGGCCGTTGTTGCCTCTGCGCGACAATCCGCAATGTGCGTAACCTATTTACTCATTTCGCCGAGACTCCGCCATTACTTTTTTCCCTTCCTTTTCTCCAATAGCGCAATAGAATACAAAAAGCCTGACAGGACAGTCAGCGGAAGCCGGGGGGCACGCCATGTTCAAATTTTCCGTCGTCTCGACGCGCAGTGCCATGTTTTGCATGGCTTGCGCGTGCATTGCCAGCAGCGCCCAGGCCGACGTCACCGGCGCAGGCATCCCGAATATCGCCGTGAGCGACGCCTTGCTCGCCACCACCCGCGCCGCGAATCTGCAACAGAGTGTCGTTGCCCATCTCCCGGGCGCCACGCCCACCGCGCTCGCACCGGTCAGCTCGACACTCACCACCGCCAACAACGTGCGACTCTGGGATGAAGTCATCCCGCCTGCGCCGTCGCCGAAGCCAACACAGGCATCGAGCGCGCCGCAGGGACAACTGCGCACCACGGTTGCCATCGCCCAGCCGTCGACGCATCCCATCGCGGCCGGTTTGCTGGCAACGAGCTTCACGCTCAACGCCAGCACGGTGCGCGTGGGGCGTTGATCACCGGCACATCACCGAGGCTTTCCCGGCGCATCGCACGCACGCCGCGCCAGGCGCGCTCCGAATTTCACTGACGCGCTGCGCCTCTCCTGCGGGCGGGATGCGCAGCGCGTCACTTGTCACGGCCTCGCGTCACGCCATCAGAACGTGTACGGGAAACGCACGCCGATCACGTAATTCGGCGCATCCGGCGACATGCCGGCGTTCACGTAACCGTTCACCGTCCAGTGCTTGTTGATGGCGTAATTGATGCCGAAGTTGAGCGACGCGGCGTTCGTCGAGCTGCCGGCCACCGTCGTCCACGGACCGCCCGGCGTGGCGGTCTTCGTCGCACGCGAAATGGCCGTCGAGTACGAGATCGACAGCGCCGTCTTGTCGTTGAGCGCGAGCGCCATGCCGGCGCCGAGCTGAATGATGTCGCCCAGCTTGACCTTCGCGGGCTGCACCGTACCTTCGATCGTCGAGATGTCGTCGAAGGTGCGCGCCACGTTGTACGTGTACGCCACGTTCGCGAACAGCACGATCGGATCGTAGGTCCGCAGGAAAGACAAGCCGGCCGTGAACGCCCAGATCCCGTTCCCCGTGGGCAGACGCGACGGCGTGGTCAGGTTGTTGTTGGACGGGTCGGGCGTGCCGAGCTTGATACCGAACGGCGACGTGCCGGTCGGCGCCGTGACGCGCAACGACGCCACGATGTCCGGCCAGTTCGCATTCTCCTTGACCAGCTGGTAGTACAGCGACGCGTTCACGTCGCCGATATTCGCCGAGTTCTTGCTGATGTCGCTCACCGACGATGCCGCGCCGCCCACCCCGCCCGAGATGAAGTCCGAGTTGCGGTACAGGTACGGCACGTCGAACGCCACGCTCATACGGTCGGTGATGCCGTAGCGCGTGTTGACGTCGAAGGTCCACACGTTCGCCTTCGTCTGGCCGAGATTGAGCTGGCCGAGGAAGATGGCGTCGAGTGCCAGGAAGCCACTCAGTACGAGTTGACGCCGATCGTAGTAGCTGTAGCTGATACCGGCGTCGATGGTGAGCTTGCGATCGAACAGCGGCGCGTGCTGCGCCTGCACCACGGCTTCTTCGGCCGGCGTGCGCTGCGAGTCGGTCTCGCTCTTTTGCATCTGCTGCGTCTCGCCGATGGGCGTGGCCGTCGTGGGGCCCGCGGCCCCGGCGGCGCCACCGCCCGGCGTACCCGCGGACCCGGCGGCGGAACCGTCGCCGGGCGACACCTGCGCGATCTGCGCGGTATCCCACGCGGTCAGGCCGCGTCCGCGTTGCGCCATCTCGATGTCGGTAAGGCGCTGTTTCAGAGAAGAAATTTCCCGCTGCTGCCGGTCGACCATGTCCATCAACATCTGGAGACGGTCATCCGGCGATGGGTTCGTATGCTCCTGAGCCTGGGCCGATAGCGTGAAAAGCAGTACCCCCAACGGAATAGCGGCAACGGGAAAAAAGCGGTGAGTGTTCATGGTCCCCCCCGGGTAAAAAAGCGGACGGGCGTCCGCGCGCAATCCAACCAACACGTGATGCCGAAAAACGGTTGTCCTAGCTGCTCGACTGCGGGGTGATGCGTGCGAAACCCACCGCGACACCTGCTGCGCGCACTGCCCGGGCTCTGCCGACATCACCTTCTTGTTACGCCCCACTTCTTGTTGTCATCGCGTCCGGTGTCGCCCCGTCGCTTCACTGCGTTCGACGACCGCACCGGACACTGCTGCCGGCGTCGCGTGGTGCATGCACCACCTCGCGACGCCGTTACGACACCTGCGCTTTGCCTGCACCGCCACCTGCATCGGCGTCTGGGCGAACCGCATCGACACGGCTCGCCACATCGGTCACCGAATCGGTCACCCCAGCGATCGCTTCACCGGCGAATGGCCGCCATGTTGGCAAGCGCACTCTGCACGCCTGCCTGACGCAGCCCGCCCGATGTGATCGGACTCGACTGGAGGTTCAACTGCAACGTATTCATGACCTGCTGTGCGTTGCCCGCCACCTGCACGACCTGCATGATCTGGTTCATGGCCGCACCGGCGCCGCCGCCGATGCTCTGCCCGAGATTGCCGTTGGGCGTATTGAGCGTGACCTGCATGCCCGCCGACGTAATGGCGACGCTCGCACTCAGGTTGCCCACCGTGGTCTGCGAATGGTTGGCGCCCTGCCCGCTCACCGGTATGAGCGAGGCAATCGACACGCCCGGGGCGTACTGGATGATGGCTTTGTTCAATGCGTTGTTCGCGTCGCCGGCCACCTGCGTAATCTGGGCGACGCCGTTGATGAGCACGCTCGCACCGCCGGAGACAACCTGCGTGACGGGCGTCGTTGCGTTCGCCACGCCCGGCAGGATGCCGGTCGCGGCGCCGGTTTGGACCTGGTAGCCGCCGGCGCCCTGATTCACGCCGAGCACGCCGGTGGCCATCAGGCTCGCACCGGTCGGCATCTGCCATTGCGACTGCATGACGAGCTGAAAGCCCGTGATCATGTTCTGTTGAGCGTATTTGCCGGTCGCGTGCGAGAGCACCTCATCGCTCACGGGCGTCCAGCTCTCGGGCACCACGCTCGACGCGAATGCCGGCACGGCGCTCGCGAACAGCGGGATGGCCAGCATCGGGACATATCGATTCATGATGGTCTGGTCTCAAAACAGATCCGCCCGGATGATGCCGAAGTCCACCATCGGGGTCGGTGACGTCCCGGTCGCCAAGGCGCTGTCGCGTAGCTTGACTGCCAGGGATTCGTTGCCTTTGAGCAGCGGTGAATCCTCCAGAAACGGCTTGCCGATGACCGCCAACACCAAGCCATTCCACTGCTTGGCAAAATCGGCCTGCTCGATGATGCGGTTGCCCAGCGCCGGATCCGACACGAACACGCGCCCGTCCTTCGCCGCCTTGATGACCACAAAGTGCTGATAACCGTTGACGTCGATGAGCGCGATGACCGGGATCTTCAGGTCGTACAGCGCATTCACGTCCACCTTGAAACCGCGGCCCTCGAGCCCGAGCGTTTCGACGAACTTCTTCATGTCGAGCATCGAGAAACCATTCTTGATGACGGTCTGCGGATTGGAGAAGACCATCATCTTCTGAATCATTTCGGCCTCGGGGATATCGATCCCGTAGCCATATCGCAGCAACGTTGCCAGGGCTGCGGACCCACAGCTGAAGTCGTATTCCTGCTGGACCAGATTCACGTAGTGCATCGACTTGAACGAGCGCATCTTCTTGACCGCCGGTACACCGATCGAAGACTCCAGGTTCACCGATGCATACTGCGCGTGCCCGGCCACGCTTGCGCACGCCAGGGCGCAAACAGTAGCGATCCTCACTGCGGCACGACGCGCATCACTCATGACACACCTCAGGAAAAAACCGGTCCGGGGAACCCCGGACCGGTGACCTGCATTACTTGATTGCCGAGATGGCGAGGCTGTTGGCCTGAACGTTGCCGATACCGGCTGCGACGTTCACGCCCACGTTGCCGCTGGCCCACTGCAGAGCGCCGTTGCCCAGCGATGCGTTGGCGACGAAGTCACCCGAGGCCTTCATGCCCGCGACCTGGTCGGTTTGGGCCGTCGAGTTGGCCGCACCGCCCTTGAACCAGCCGTTTCCACCTTGCGAGACGGCCGCGGCCAGGCTGTTGCCCTGCACGTTGCCCACACCCGAAGCCACGTTCACGCCGACGTTGCCGGTGGCGCCGGCAAGCGCTCCGTCGCCCACGCTGGCGTTGACCATGAACTGCGAGATGCTGGCCGAACCCTTGGACGACTGGTTCGCAAACACCTGGGCCGACGCATACACCGGCTGGGCGTTGAGCGATGCGATCGCCACGTTGTTGGCCTGGGCGTTGTCGGCACCCGCCGCCACGTTCACACCGACGTTGCCGTTGGCGTTAGCCAGTGCGTTGGTGCCCAGCGTTGCGCCCATCGTCTGGTATTGCGCCGTGTTGAAGTGGTACGTGAGTGCGCCCTTCGTCCATGCGGTCGACGACATGTAGGTGTTCGAGAAACCCCACAGCGCACCGGCGGCCATCGAGTCGCTCTCGACGGAGTAGTTGCCGTGGTTCAGCGTGGCGTGGAACGCCGCGTCGAAGCTCTTCTGCGTGTTCAGGAAGCCTGCAGCAAGGAATCCGGCAGCCTGCTGCGACTGTTGCCCGTAGGCGTAGCCGCCCCATGCCGAACCCTGACCCGCGCCGAAGTTGCCCACGAGATAGCCGCCATACAGCGCCAGACCGCCCGGCAGCGGGATAATGCCGCCGCCGATGATGCCTCCACCGCCGGCGACGTTCGAGTACTGATACCCGCCGCCCGCGATGAAGCCACCCGAACCGGAGCTCGACTGGCCGGCCACATAACCCGCGCCCGCCTGGAAGGAGTGGCTCGTGTTCAGGTGGCCGTTGGCCGAAGCGTTCACCCACGACGTGGAGTTGTCGTAGTGCGTGGTGGTCCTGCCTGCGATCATGTACGCGCTACCCTGATCCGTCACCGTCTTGGTCTTCGAATCGACGCCGTACGTCACATGGCCTGTCACATAGGAACCAAGCAGCGGTCCCGTCAGGTTCACGTGGTGTACGTCGACACGCTGGTTGCTCTGCACGACAGCGTTGCCGGTGTTGTCCACCGTCACGCAGCCGCGAATGCCGACCAGACCGAAGATGCCGACCAGGTTCAGTACGTTGGTCTCGTTGCCGATGAACGAGAAGCTGTATTGCTGGTGATTGGGGGACGCCATGGCGGAACCCGTTGCTACCAGCAGTGCAGCCGCTGCAATTGCTTTCGTTTTCATGACCATCTCCTTGACGAGAGAATTACCCAGTTAAAAAGATGTGCCCGCCGGGGGACGGAGCACAAAAACATTTGCGGTTACATTGCCTATCCCAGCCGACTGGTTCACTTGCACCACACCGCTCGCGCCCCGAAAGGCGTCACCGGAAATCGACGCCGTGCGGAACTGATCGTTGAGGTTGTCGCGCCCAGCCGGGCCACCCTTGGAGATCGCAGCGGATAGTGCCGTATCCGATACGCTCGCCACTCCAGACGCATCGCCGGTCACAATGACGGTCGCGTTGCGTTGAAGATTGCCGGCACCGCTCGCCTGGTTGACTTGCGTCAGCCCCGAGGTGCCTGAAAATGCGTTGCCTTGAATTGCTGCGCTGGCCGCGCCGGTCGTGGTCGTGACGAGCGCCTGCTGATTCGTGCTCGACGCCCCGGCCGTCACACTGCCGCCATTGGCAATCACGGCACTGTTGGCCTGGGCGTTGTTCACGCCCGCCGCCTGATTCACACCCAGCGCGCCGGTCACGCCGACGGCCGTGCCGTTCTCGACGGTGGCGTGCGTGCCGGCGAGTTCACCGTTCACGAACCACACGTCTTCCGCGGCCGATGCACCGGCAAGCGTCGCCAACATTGCGGCAACCGCCAGATGGACGGCGCGCTGCGCGCCACGCGACCCACGCAGTCCGCTCATTTCGTCGCTCCTGCCGCGCCGAGATTGGTCAGCGGCGAGAGCGCCGAGCTGATCACCGACGGCACGAGCGTGCCGATGCTGCCGATACCGCCTACACCACCCGAGGCGCCCGCGAATCCACCGCCGACACCGTTGGACGTGTTGAGGCTGTTCCCACCAGGCGCATTGCCCACGAGCACGCCCATCACCGGATTGATGCCGGACTGCACGGCGCCCGTGACGAGACCGGCGTTGCCGCGGCCCATCAGGTCGCTGTCCGTGACCTGCTTGACAGCGCCCATGGCGGTATTGAACGGCCCGGTCGGGAAGGCCGGAACAGCGATGCCGATCGGGTTCTCGACGCGCGGCAGGCCTCGATAGGCGATTTGCGGACCGATGTTGCGCTCGACCACGATATCGCCCGGGGTCGCCGGTTCCGCACTCGCCTGACCCGCGAGCAGCACCGGCGTCAGCACCACGACCATCGTGGCGAGCGCTCGTGCGGCGTGCGCGACAGGAAGAAAATGGGTCTGGGTCATGTCGTTCACCGCGTGGTGTAAGTCACACGCGTCACCTGCACGTTGTTCACGCCGTTGGACAGTTGCTGCGGACGCGGCATCGGCGTGACGGCGCCGGGCAGTTCGTCCCACAACGTCACGCCATTGGCGAGCGCCATGCCTGGTGACTTGACCATCGTGCCGCCCATGTTGCGGCCGCGCTGGTTCCCAAGTTGTTCGTCGTCGACACGGGCGGCCGCGAGCGGCATTCCCGTAACGGCGGGGGCATTGCTTGCGGCCTCAGCCGATTCGTCATTGGTGGCGGCCACGTCCTGCGCATCGCCTTGCGGCAATTGCGCGGCAAGCGGCGCCGGGATGGCGACATCGGCGTCGTAAATCGACGCACGCGGCAGTGCCGTGGTCGTGAACGTCGTCGGCACCATCGCGCCCGTGAGCATCGCAACCTGCACGAACGGCGAGCGCGACACTTCCTGCGCCTGAGCCTGCGCGGCACACAGACCCAGTGCCACGGCAACCGCGGCGCCCAGAGCGCCTGCACTTTGCCGTACGCGGACCTGCATTTCGGTAGTGAGAATTCGCATCGCTTTGCCCTCCTTGCCCGGACCAATAAAGCGACTTCCGTGCCACCCACCTTAAGTGCATGAAAACATTGGCTTTATATTTTTCGACGTTCCAGTGTGCCTGGCCATGTGTCCGAAAACGTTTCAGCATTGATACGTGGGCCGCCATCCGGCGCGTGCGTCGTTTCACCCATGCCGTTCGCAAGCATTCCGAACTGCGAACGATATCCGCGCGAGCAGCGACGCATGCCGCGAAGGCCCGGCCGGCAAGGCGCTCCTGTGACGGAGCGATGCCAAATTTGCCGCGCGGGCGCACAACGACACGACGCCGTCACACGGGTTCGCGCGATGCCTTGGCGAATGCGGCGCCACGGATGTTTCATCTTTGATGTGTGCCTCCGACGCGCACGCGGCGCGCGCACCGATCGTGTTGGCGACGCGCTTCAAACGCGCGCTGCATGGCATCGCGTTATGGCAGGCGTGACGTCGCGACATGAGGTCTTTCGAAGCGCGAGAGAACGCATTGCGTACGGAGCGCGCGACAGGCGAAGGCAACGGAAATGGCGCGATTTTTCCGTCGTTATTGGCGACGTCAGGATTCGCGGAATGCGAAGACGCCGCAGCGAGGGCGTGTGTCGCAGCGTGACTTCAATGGTGTGTCAGGGAGATCTTCAGGACCCCAAAAAGAAACGACCGCCCTGTTCATCACAGGACGGTCGCCCTCTCTTCGCCAGAAGATATCAGGCCGGCACGCCCGATTCGTCACCACGCAATCCGTAGCGGCACATGAGCCGATAGAGGGTGATGCGTGAAATGCCCAACTCTGCGGCCACCTCGGTGAGCCGATGACAATGGCGCAGCAATGCTTGCTCGATGGCCGTTCGTTCGGCCTCGGCACGGATTTCCTCGAGCGTGCGCACCTGCGTCGGCACCCACGGCAGCAGGTCGAGATCCTTGGCCGAGATCACGCGACTGTCGGCCATCACGATGGCGCGGCGCACGCGGTTGATCAACTCGCGCACGTTGCCCGGCCAGTGATATTCGTACATCGCCTGCACCGCGCACTGCGTAAAACCGCGGATCTTGCGATGGTTATCGCCCTTGAAGCGTTGCAGCACATGATGCGCCAGGATCTCGATATCCTGGCCGCGGGCACGCAACGGCGGCTCGTCCACACGCAACACGCACAGGCGATGGAACAGATCCATGCGGAACCGGCCTTCCTTGACCGCGGTCTCGAGGTCCACATGGGTCGCGGAAATGATGCGCACGTTCACGGGAATGACTTCATGTCCGCCCAGACGTTCGATCGCACCTTGCTGCAGGAAGCGCAACAGGCTCGCCTGACTCTCGATGGGCAGATCGCCGATTTCGTCGAGGAACAAGGTACCGCCGTTGGCCGACTCGACGCGCCCGACCTTGCGCGCGTTCGCACCGGTGAAGGCGCCGCGCTCGTAGCCGAACAGTTCGGACTGCATCAGGTGCGGCGGAATGGCGCCACAGTTGATCGCCACGAACGGGCCCTTGGCGCGCAGCGAGCGCTCGTGAATCGCCACGGCACTCAATTCCTTGCCCGTGCCCGATTCACCGGAGATGAACACGGGCGCGTCCGTGTTGGCAACCTTGCGGATCGTTCGGAAGAGCTGCTGCATCGCCTCGCACGTGCCGACCATTTCCTGGTCGCCACCGACCTGCGGTGTGATGATCGGCACTTCCGAGAGCGACGCCATGCCCCATGCGTGACCGATCGAATGCGCAAGCTGATCGTTCGTGCAAGGCACGTTGACGTAATCGAAGCAGTAGTCGCGAATCAAACGACGAATCGAGGTCGTCGTCAGTTGCTCGGGGTGCGTTGCGGCAACCCAGCCGACCGTGGCCGGCTGCATGCAAGACTCGAATGCCCCCATCTCGCGGTCGCTGTAACCGCTCGCCAGGTCAATGAGTGCTGCGCTGGTGATCCCCGGATTCAGAATGCGACCGACGTCGCTGGCGCTCTTGGCCGGCATGACTTGCCAGCCTTGCTCTCCCAGAAACGACAGCAACCCGTCGTTGTGCTTTCGGGAGGCGTAAATCAGGGTGCGCCCGGTATCGTTAGCCATACCTTAACTCCCTGCCTAAGCAGTGCCCGCGCGCCATTATTGGGTTTCAGACCGGTTGGCACGACAGGTATACAGCCCCACGCCGCTCGGGAGTTATGGTGTTCCCCGTGTTGTTTGGGTCCCCAAGTCGGCAGGTTCAGTCTAGAAGACCGGAATAGGCGCAGGAATACCGAATAACAACTAATCCGATTGGATGAGAGTACGAGTACCTACGCGCAAGGGCGCGTGGCGTCACGCGAGCTTCATGCTCAGAGCGTATGCCGATCGAGCACGGCGCGGGCGATGGTGCCGGCATCGACGTACTCCAATTCGCCCCCGACAGGCACGCCTCGCGCGAGCCGGCTCACGCGCAGGCCGCGCGCCTTGAGCGTCTGACCGATGTAATGCGCGGTGGCCTCGCCTTCGTTGGTGAAGTTGGTCGCGAGCACCACTTCCTTGACCACGCCGTCGGTGGCGCGGCGAATCAACTGCTCGAAATGGATCTCGCCCGGGCCGACACCGTCAAGCGGCGACAGGTGCCCCATCAGCACGAAATAAAGCCCCTTGAAGGTCATGGTCTGCTCGAGCATGTTTTGGTCGGCGGGGGTTTCCACCACGCAAAGCAGGCTCGTGTCGCGCTCGGAATCGAGGCACGTCTCGCAGATCTCGACTTCGGAAAACGTATTGCAGCGCGCACAATGGCGAATCTGTTCGGACGCATGCACCAGCGCCTCTCCCAGCCGCACCGCCCCTTTGCGGTCGCGTTGCAGCAGGTGATAAGCGATGCGTTGCGCGGACTTCGGACCGACACCCGGCAGCGCGCGCAGGGCGTCGACGAGTTCTTGCAGGCTCGAGAGCTGAGGCATGCGTCGTCTTTCGATACTTGTGACTGGCCGGCGCGGTTCAGAACGGCATCTTGAAGCCCGGCGGCAGCGGCAGACCGGCGGTCAGGCCACCCATCTTTTCCGCGGCAGTCGCCTCGGCCTTGCGCACGGCATCGTTGAACGCCGCGGCCACGAGATCCTCGAGCATGTCCTTGTCGTCGGCCAGGAGGCTCGGATCGATGGTCACGCGACGCACATCGTTCTTGCACGTCATCACCACCTTCACCAGGCCGGCCCCCGACTGCCCCTCGACTTCGATCTGCGCGAGCTGCTCCTGCGCCTTCTTCATGTTTTCCTGCATTTGCTGGGCCTGTTTCATCAGACCCGCGATGTTTCCTTTCAGCATGTCGACTCCTGAGTAAATCGTATGAGGGGCTTGGCGCGCGTTGCCGTTTTGCAGCGTTGACGTCAGGACGACCACCCTGTCCCACGGCGTACAGCGGCGTGCCGCATCGTCGCGCCGCGCCCTGTAACGCGCGTTTGGGTGACGCCCTCCGAAACGCTCGGAAAGCGGCGACCCGGTTATCGAAAACGAACCCGATTATTGTACCGGGCGAATGCTGCCCGGCAGGATCTGTGCACCGAAATCCTCGATCAATTCGCGCACGAGCGGATCCTCGGCAATGGCCTGCTCGGCGGCGCGCTGCCTTGCGGCAGCCGCTTCGGCCGCCAGCGAAGCCGCCGTCGTGCCGACCTGTCCCAGCGCCACGTGCAGTTGCACTTCCGTGCCGAAATGCTCGTTGAGCGCCTGTCGCAGCTTGTCGGTGGTGGCGGCGTCGGCCAGTTGACGCAGCGGCACGCGCAAATGCAGCGCGCGCCCCGCGACTTCCGTCAATTCGCTCTGGAATGCCAGTTGCTGGGCAAGCCCCCGCGCCGGCAGTTCGACCGCCAGCGCCGGCCAATCGCCCGTGAACACGGGCGCCACGCCGTCGGCTTCGCGATAGACACAGGCGTGCGGCGCGACGGCCGGTGCAGGTGCCGGCGGGGCAGGCTCAGGTTCAGGATCGGCGCCGGCCGGGGCATCGTCCGAGGCGCGCGACGGATTGCCTCGGTTGGCGCCTGCGGCAGCGCCCCCGTTGCTGGTGCGCCCGGCCGTGCCCTTGCGTCCGGCATTGAGTGCGGCAAGCGCCGCCCGGGCGGGCGACATCGGTGCGCCGTCGGCCGGCGCGGCGGTACTGCGCGCGGCGGGCACGCGGCGCGCCTCGGGCTGTGCGGGTGCTGCCACGGCGCCCGCCCCCCCCATAGGCGACGATGCCGACGACGTCATGCGGCCCGGCTCACCCGTCGGCACGCGTGCCGGCGCGCCGGTCGAGGGCGCCGCGGCGCGAGCGGCACCGGCGGCCTGGGGCATGGGTGGTTCGGCCAGCGTGCCGCCTGCGAGCAGCGGCGTGAATGCCGCCATGCGCAGTAGCGCCATGGAGAAACCGGTGTATTCGTCGGGTGCGAGACCCAATTCGCCGCGCGCACGCGTGGCGATCTGGTAATAGAGTTGCACGGCCTCGGGCGACAACGCCTCGGCCAGACGCCGCACGTCCGCCGCTTCCGGCCAATCGTCGGAGACGGCCTGGGGTGCGTACTGCGCCAGCGCAATTTTGTGCAGCAGACTCCCGAGGTCCTGGAGCCCGGCGGCAAACGAGAAACTGCGCTCGGCCATTTCATCGGCGATCGCCAGCAGGTCGGTACGCGATTCGTCCTTGAGGGCATCGAGCAAGCGCACGAGCACACTCTGGTCGATGGCGCCGAGCATGCCGCGTACCGCTGTCTCGGACAGCGGCCCCGCCGCATAGGCGATGGCCTGATCGGTGAGCGAGAGCGCGTCGCGCATGCTGCCCCCCGCCGCCTTGGCGAGCAGGCGCAGCGCCTGTGGCTCGCTCTCGATGCCCTCTTCGCCCAGGATATTCGTGAGGTGCGACACGATATGCCCGGCAGGCATCTGCTTCAGGTTGAATTGCAGGCAACGCGAGAGCACGGTGACCGGAATCTTTTGCGGATCGGTCGTCGCCAGGATGAACTTGACGTGTGCGGGCGGCTCCTCGAGCGTCTTGAGCATCGCGTTGAACGCGTGCCCCGTGAGCATGTGCACTTCGTCGATCATGTAGACCTTGAAGCGGGCATCCGCGGGCGCGTAGACGGCCTTCTCGAGCAACGACGTCATTTCATCGACGCCCCGGTTCGACGCCGCATCCATTTCGACGTAATCGACGAAACGGCCCTCGTCGATCGCGCGGCACGCCTTGCACACACCACACGGCTCGGCCGTGATCCCCGTCTCGCAGTTGAGCGCCTTGGCCAAAATACGCGAGAGCGTCGTCTTGCCGACGCCGCGCGTGCCCGTAAACAAATAGGCGTGATGCAGACGCTGTTGCTCGAGCGCGTGCGTCAACGCACGCACGACATGCTCCTGGCCCACCAGGGTCGAGAAGCCTTTGGGGCGCCATTTGCGCGCGAGTACTTGATAGGTCATGCCAAATTGTAACAGTTCGGCGTTGGGCGCCCGCACCGATATCCTGCCGCGGCCGGGTCGTCCGGCACCCGCCCGAGGCGGTGGCTATCAGTGCGATAGAAAAAAATGTTGCGCGATTCTACCAAGGGCATCCCGGACATGCGACACGTCGGCGCCCGCCCATCGTCGCGCGCGTGCGTCTGGCCCGTGTGCACGGCGAGGCGCACCGATCACATGCCCGGCAATGGGTGGCGGCAACGGATTCACGCAAAGGTTTCGGGGGAAAAACGTGCGCAGAACGCGCGGAGAACATCGATAAAACAAGGAGGTAGGTGACGAGCCTGACCCTCGGCACTGGTAGAAAACGGTTGTGGCTGCTTCGTTCCCGACCTGACCAGATTGGCCGCGCCACCATGCGAGGAGGCCCGTCAGTGATAGATTCTACCAGAGTCGACGCGCCAACAGAAGCCCCATTCCGCCAGAAGATGCGTCAGGGCGCCGCCGTGCCCCGGGCACGGGCCGTGGGCGCGCGCGCAAGCGTTTGCGATTTCCGCTAAGATGAGCACAAACTGCATTGGCGGGCGCTATTGAAGCCCGCGATTGCAGCCTCCATATGGGGAATGCACGCCCGGAACGTCGGGTGACATCTCCAGCGTCGGCGAGAGCGAGGGGCTTTCGCCGCACGTTTCCGAATAGTCAGACGAGGCAACAATACTCATGAGCGAAGCCATCAAACACATCTCCGACGCCAGCTTCGATGCGGACGTTCTGAATTCCGACAAGCCGGTGCTTCTCGACTTCTGGGCAGAGTGGTGCGGTCCGTGCAAGATGATCGCGCCCATCCTGGAAGAGGTCACGAAGGAATACGGCGACAAGGTCCAGGTCGCCAAGATGAACGTCGACGACAACCAGGCCACGCCGGCCAAGTTCGGCATCCGCGGTATTCCCACGCTGATCCTGTTCAAGAACGGCGCCGTCGCCGCTCAGAAGGTCGGCGCCCTGTCGAAGTCGCAACTGACCGCGTTCCTCGACGGCAATCTGTAATCCCCGCCGGTGGGAGCATACGCCGGGGCCTTTGTCGCCACAGTGCGACACCCCGGCGGCGCGCAGGCAGGACAGTGCTTGCGCGCCGCGCTGCTTGCTATATAATCCGGCGAAAAGCATCTCAAAGTTCTTCGAGCGTTCGCTCACTTTTCCCTGATCCTTCACTTGTCGTCCGATGGACGGCACCTCCGTATGCATTTATCCGAACTAAAGTCCCAGCACGTCTCCGAGCTGCTTGAAATGGCGAACGGTCTCGAGATCGAGAACGCGAACCGCCTTCGCAAGCAGGAGCTGATGTTCGCCATTCTGAAGAAGCGCGCAAAGTCCGGCGAAACCATCTTTGGCGACGGTACGCTCGAGGTGCTGCCGGACGGCTTCGGTTTCCTGCGTTCGCCCGAAACGTCGTATCTCGCCAGCACGGACGATATCTATATCAGCCCGTCGCAGATTCGTCGCTTCAACCTGCATACCGGAGACACGATCGAAGGCGAAGTGCGCACGCCCAAGGACGGCGAACGCTATTTCGCGCTGGTGAAGGTCGACAAAGTCAACGGCCACCCGCCCGAGGCCTCGAAACATAAGATCATGTTCGAGAACCTCACGCCGCTGCATCCGAACAAGCCGCTGCTGCTCGAGCGCGACATTCGCGGCGAGGAAAACGTCACGGGCCGCATCATCGACATGATCGCCCCGATCGGCAAGGGCCAGCGCGGCCTGCTGGTCGCCTCGCCGAAGTCGGGCAAGACGGTCATGCTGCAGCACATCGCGCACGCCATCACCGCCAATCATCCGGAAGCCAAGCTTTTCGTGCTGCTCATCGACGAGCGCCCGGAAGAAGTGACGGAAATGCAGCGCTCGGTGCGCGGGGAAGTGATCGCGTCGACGTTCGACGAACCCGCCACGCGTCACGTGCAAGTCGCCGAAATGGTGATCGAGAAGGCCAAGCGCCTGATCGAAATGAAAGAAGACGTGGTGATTCTGCTGGACTCGATCACACGTCTGGCTCGCGCCTACAACACCGTGATCCCGGCATCGGGCAAGGTGCTCACCGGCGGTGTGGACGCCAACGCCCTGCAGCGCCCGAAGCGCTTCTTCGGCGCGGCGCGCAACGTCGAGGAAGGCGGCTCGCTCACGATTATCGCCACGGCCCTGATCGAGACCGGCAGCCGCATGGACGACGTGATCTATGAAGAATTCAAGGGCACCGGCAACATGGAAGTGCACCTCGAGCGCCGCCTCGCGGAAAAGCGCGTCTACCCGGCGATCAACCTGAACAAGTCGGGCACGCGTCGCGAAGAGTTGCTCATCAAGCCCGAGATCCTGCAGAAGATCTGGGTGCTGCGCAAGCTCATTTACGACATGGACGAAGCCGAGGCAATGGAATTCCTGCTTGGCAAGATCAAGCAGACGAAGAACAACGCCGAGTTCTTCGACCTGATGCGCCGCGGCGGCTGATCCCACCGACAACGCCACGAAGCATCACGAGAAAAAGCCGCGACCCTGTCGCGGCTTTTTCATTGCGCCCGCCTGCCGGCGGCGCCGACCTCCGCCTTCACGTAGGCCGCCCCTGCCCGCGCTTCACCCGGCGCGGTTCGGGCTGTCACGATGACTGTTATATGATGGGACGTACCGTGCGCCGGTCGCCGGCACGCCTCCCCCCTGCTGTTCCCGAAGGAGAAATGCAATGTCCGAGCAAGACGATTTGATGACGGAAGCCTTTGCCCACCTCGAAGCCGGCGACCCCGAGTCGGCACTGGAGATCGGCAAGACGCTCGAGTCGATGCGGTACTCGGGCGCCTATGAGGTGCAGGCGATGGCCTATGCCGACATGGATGAAATGGAGCAGGCGGTGGCGGTGCTCGAAGCCGGCGTCGCCCATGCACCGGGCGTCTGGCTGCTATGGCAACTGCTTGGCAACTATCGCTCCGATCTGGGGCGTTTCCCCGAAGCGATCGAAGCCTACGAGGCCGCCGCCAACTGCGCCCCCGATGAAGACCTCGTGATCGTCGACTTCAATCACGCCAACGCGCTGGCACGACACGGCGACCTGCCCGCCGCGCAGAAACGTCTCGATCGGGTGCTGGATAGTCCGCATCTCGCCCAAGCGGGGCGGGCATTCATCGAAAACGCCGTGACATTGCGCATGCATCTGTTCAATGCGCAGGGAGAGCCCAAGGCCGCCATCGCGACCTACGAAGCCCTGCACAAGCAGGAGCATGACGAGGAAGGCAGCAACGTGTCGATGGCCGACGTGCTGGCCGAATTGTCGCTGGCTTACAAGCAGTCGGGCGACAACGACAAGGCGCTCGCCCATGCGCTCGAAGCCGTGCAGTTGTACAAATGGAGCGAGGCCGCCCTGTGGGCGCTGCGCGCGGCTCGCGAGGCGCAATCGGACACCGCGCACATGATGCATCTGATCGTGGAAGGCGAGTGGTTCGAGCCGCTCGAAGACGAGGACCCCGACGGCCCGCCGCCGTCGTTCGTGACCACGTACGACGTCGTTGCCGACGACGAGGCGGAGGCGCGTCGCCTGATCGCCGAGTGCGAGCCGCCGCAGGTGCGCGAATCGCTGCGCGTGGTGGAAACGCACCCCATCGAGCACGATCCGGAGGCGCCCACGCCGTACAAGGGTGTCTATGCCACGGGCGACTACCACATGTACCAGCCTGGCGACGATATCGACTGACCGATGACGGACGCGCCGCCGGACGACGATAACGCGCGCGCGGAACACGAATGCCAAGCGGGCACCGGATCATCTCCGGTGCCCGCTTCGTTTCGATGCCGGCATCCCGCATCGGTATGCCGGATGGTGTCCGGACGCCAACGCCCTCGCGTCCGGTGCGCCGCGCTTTTTACTTGTAACCCGCACGATCGAGGATACGCTGCGCTTCGGGCAAGTTCCTGGCGATGGTGCCGATGGATACGTCCTCCGCCTTGAACTCGCCCAGCGCCGCGAGCGCCGGGTTGTCGAGCTTGGTCGTCGGCACGGCGGGCCACTCGTTGTTGCCGTTGGCGAAATACTGCTGCGCCTCGTCGCTGGCGAGGTACTCCAGGAACTTGACCGCGTTCGCGTGATTTGGCGCGTGCTTGGCAATGCCGGCCCCCGCCACGTTCACATGCGTACCCTTGCCGGCCTGATCCGGCCAGATGAAGCCGACCTTCGACATCAGGGCCTTGTCCTCGGGCTTGTCCGAACGCGCCATGCGCACGTAGTAATACGAGTTCGCGAGCGCCACGCCGCACTCACCGGTGGCCACTGCCTTGATTTGATCGGTGTCGCCACCACGCGGCGCGCGCGCGAAGTTCGCCACCATGCCTTCCGCCCACTTCTGCGTGGCTTGCGCACCGTCGCGTGCAATCAGCGCGCCGACGAGCGACAGCATGTAAGGGTGCGAGCCCGAGCGCGTGCAGACCTGCCCCTTGTGCGACGGATCGGCCAGCGAGGCGTACGTCTGGACCGTCTTCGGGTCTACCTTGTCCTTGTTGTAGACGATCACGCGCGCCCGGGTCGAAAAACCATACCAGTCGGTGCCCGCCTTCGACGCCGCGGCATGCAGCTTGGCCGGAATGCGTGCATCGAGCGTTGCCGACTTCGTCGGCTGGAACAGACCCGCTTCGTCCGCCTTGGCCAGACGCGCCGCGTCGACCATCAGGATCACGTCGGCCGGGCTCTTGGCGCCTTCGCTCTTCAAACGCTCGAGCAGCGCAGCGTCGTCTGCCTCGATGCGGTTGATCTTGATGCCAGTCTGCTTGGTGAACGTGCCGTAGAGCTGCTCATCGGTCTGGTAGTGACGCGCCGAGTAGAGGTTCAACACCTTCGTTTCCGCTTGCACGGCGAACGCCGTACATGCTGCGGCGCCAAGCACCGTCAGTCGCGCCAGTTTGCCGATCGTCTTCGCCTTCATGGGCCATTCCCCCGCCGTCGTGGTTTCGTAGAGAGGAACAGCATAATGAAAAACGCCGATCAACGCAAATGATTCCCATTATTGTTAGACAGGATATTCTGGCTTGCCGCTGGAATCGGTGGAGCGTCGGGGCCAGGCGGGGAATCCGCCAGGAATGGGGGGCTCGCGACGACAGCGATCGAGCGATCGCCGCCATGAAGATGTGGCAGATAAGATGAGTCGGCCCCGTAAAGGTTCCACAACATGTCGCCGCTCGTCGATGACACCCTCCAAAAGTGAACTGATTTATGCCCGGGCGGCTCCAATCGCCGTAAAATTGCGCGTCGACGCACCGCCTCCCCACCCTCCCGGGCGATTCGGGGGCGCCGCGCGCTTGTCCTGCCCTGCCGGAGTTTCTCCTTGTTGTCGTTGATCAGAATCCTGCGCCGCGCTGTCACACCGACAGCCGACGGCGCCCCCGCCGTGCCCTCGTTCCCGGAATCGGCATCGCCGCAAGCCCTGCGTCGTACGTCCATCTCCGCTTCCTCCCCGCGCACTGCCCTGAGCGCCCTGGCCATGCTCGCCGTGCTGGGGGGTTGTGCAAGCGCGCCGTCGGTCGACTCTCAGGGCAACGCGCCAGACACGCCGCAGGTGGCACAAGTGCCCGCGTCGCCGACGACCCCGGCGACGCCGCCCAAGGTCGTTCGTCCCCTCAAGATCGGACTGGCGCTTGGCGGCGGCGCCGCACGCGGTTTCGCGCATGTGGGTGTCATCAAGGCCCTCGAAGCGCGCGGCATCCATGCGGATATCGTCGTCGGGACCAGCGCCGGCAGCGTGGTGGGTGCCATGTATGCGTCGGGCCTGAACGGCTTCCAGCTCAACCGGCTCGCCTCGACCATGGATGAAGCCTCGATCAGCGACTGGACGATGCCGTTCCGCTCGCGCGGCATGCTGCGCGGCGAAGCACTGCAGTCGTACGTCAACAAGATTCTCAAGGACCGTCCGATCGAACAGATGCCGCGCCAGTTGGGCATCGTGGCGACCGATCTGCAAAGCGGTGCGCCGATTCTGTTCCGGCGCGGCAATACCGGCCAGGCCGTTCGGGCGTCGAGCAGCGTGCCGGGGGTGTTCGAGCCGGTGCACATCGGCACGCGCGACTATGTCGACGGGGGGCTCGTTGCCCCCGTGCCAGCGGAATATGCGCGCCAGATGGGTGCCGACTTCGTGATTGCCGTCGACATCTCGGCGAATCCGACGGCGCAGGCGACACAGGGGCAGTTCGACATCCTGATGCAGACATTCACGATCATGGGTCAGTCGATCAAGCAGTACGAGCTGGAAAAGAATGCCGATGTCGTGATTCGTCCGTCGCTCGCAAAAATGGGCGCATCGGACTTCCAGGGCCGCAACCGCGCAATTCTGGCGGGCGAGGAAGCCGTCGCGAAGCAATGGCCGCAAATCCAGCGCAAGCTCGCCGAAGCGCAGTCGGATGCGACGCGCGGCATGCCGCAGGCCTCTCGCTGAGCGTTTCGACTCGGGGTTGCGATGCGCGGGCGGTCCCGCGCAAGATCCAGACGCAATCCGGGACGTCCCAATGAAGAATGCCGCCCAAGGGCGGCATTCTTCATGTCTGCGGCAAACGCCGGAAAACTTACATCGGGTGATCGTTCTTGAACAACTGCTCGACGCGCGTCAGTTCGGCGCTGGCCTTGAGCGTTTCGACGCGACGGGCACCGTTGTAGCGAGCCGACCAATACGACTCGCGCAGATCTTCCACACGAATCTTGCCGCCGGTCGCCGGGGCATGCACGAACTTGTCGCCGCCAATGTAAATACCGACGTGCGAAAAACTGCGACGCATCGTATTGAAGAACACCAGATCGCCCGGCTTCAGGTCGGTCTTGGCGATACGCTCGCCGACCTGGCTCATCTCTTCCGAGCGGCGCGGTAGCATGAAGTTGAGCGTGTCCTGAAACACGTAGCGCACGAAGCCGCTGCAATCCAGACCGCTGTCAGGCGTATTGCCGCCGTACTTGTAACGAACGCCGATGTAGTTCAACGCGCCGAGCACCACGTCCGACGCCTTGTCGGTCACGTTCGAGAGCAGCTTCTGCGCCCGTTGCACACGCGTCTCTTCGACGGCTGCCTGCGGGACATCGGAGGCTGTCGTGGCGACGTTGGACGAAGCGTTCTGGGAATTCGCGGCGCCCGCGCTGTTGCCGGACTTCGCGGCCTTGGCTGCCTGAATGGCTTCGGCGGCGGCGCGTGCGGCGGGTGAGGGACCGTTGTTGTAGTCGTCTGCCTTCGCCGTCAACGAGGCGGTGACGAGGCCGGCAGCAGTGAACGCGAGAAGGAGAGTCTTGCGGGTGCGCTTGGGGATCGTCTGCATTGGTCGCCGGGTTGGTTGAGTCGGATGGCCGATGAGTAGCTCGTCAGATACAACAGGATGCTGTGGTGCTGAAACCCTTCGAGTTACGCCCGGCAGTCTCACCGCCGAACCTGTCGCCTGAAATGACCTGGTTAACTCGTTGAATATTCAACTTAATTGGTACGCGATAGTAATGTGAACGTCACATGATGTCAAAAGGTAATAGAAAAAAACAATCAGCACAATCGGAAAATTTTCATTACCAATCAAGCGCTTGTGATTTAGCCGACATTCCGCGACGTTACGCGGTCTTTCACGCCGACGTCACGGACCTACAGCATGGCTGCCGCCACCAGTTCCCGCGTGTAGTCGTTACGCGGATCGAAAAATACCGATTCCGTATCGCCCTGCTCCACCAGACGGCCGTCGCGGAACACCAGAACGCGATGCGCCATCGCGCGCATGACCGCCAGATCGTGACTGATGAAGAGGTAGCTCAGGTTGTACTTGATCTGCAATTGCGCGAGCAAATGAAGCACCTGCTGCTGAATCGACACGTCAAGCGCGCTGGTCGGCTCGTCGAGCACAAGAATCTGCGGATCGACCACGAGCGCCCGGGCAATCGCGATCCGTTGTCGCTGGCCGCCGGAAAACTCGTGCGGATAGCGTGACATCGCCCGTGCATCGATGCCCACCTCGCGCAGCACGTCGGCGACGCGCGCGCGCCGCTCGTCTTCCGTCAAATGCGGACGATGCAGCGCCAGCCCTTCGCCGACGATTTCCTCGATCGTCATGCGCGGCGAGAGCGAGCCGAACGGGTCCTGAAACACGATCTGCATCTGGGAGCGCAACTTGCGCTGTGCGGCCCCGCGATACGACGACAACGGTTCGCCGTGAAATGCGATCTGCCCTTCGCTCGCGCGCTGCAGGCCGAGCAGCGCCATGGCAAGCGTCGACTTGCCGGAGCCGGACTCGCCAACCACGCCCAGCGTCTCGCCCTGGCGCAGCGCGAGATCGACCGGGTGCACCGCGCGAAAGCGTCCGCGCCGGAACCAGCCGCGCAAGCCGGGCTGCGACATGGCGTAATCCACCGCGACCCCCTTCGCCTCGAGCAATACGGGCGCAATCGGCAGCACTGGATGAATCTCCCGCTGCGGACGGCTGTCGATCAGCTTGCGCGTGTATGGATGCTGCGGATTGGTGAAAAGCGTCTCGGTGTCGGCACACTCCACAAGCACGCCCTTCTCCATCACGGCCACGCGCTGGGCGAAGCGCCGCACGAGATTGAGGTCGTGCGTGATCAGCAGCACGGCCATGCCGCGCTTTTCGGCCGCGTCGCGCTGTAGCTCCAGCAACAATTCGATGATCTGTGCGCGAATGGTCACGTCGAGCGCGGTCGTCGGCTCGTCGGCCAGCAGGAGCTTCGGACGGCAGGCGAGCGCCATGGCAATCATGGCGCGCTGGCGCTGCCCGCCCGAGAGTTCGTGCGGGAAATGCGACACGCGACGCTCCGGCTCAGGAATGCCCGTGCGACGCAGCAGGTCGACGGCACGTGCTTTCGCGTCCTTCGGCGAGAGCCCTTCGTGCAATTCGAGCGCTTCCGCGATCTGTTCCCCGATCGGATAGAGCGGATTGAGGGCGGTCATCGGCTCCTGGAAGATCATGGCGATGTCATTGCCACGCATGCCGCGCATCGCGCGCTCGCTCACCGACGCGAGGTCCACGCCGTCGAGCAGTATGCGTCCCCGAACCTGCGCGTCCTGGAGCAGCCGCAGGATCGCCAGCGCGGTCACGCTCTTGCCCGACCCCGACTCGCCGACCAATGCCACGCGCTCTCCGCGCGCGATCGCCAGGCTCACGTCCTTTACCGCCTCGGTGTCGCCAAAGCGCACCGACAGATTCTCGATACTGAGCAGCGGTGCGTTCACATTGCCCTCCCGGCCGCGGCCTGCTTGTCCGCCATGCGCGTGTCGAGCGCATTGCGCAGGGCGTCGCCCATGAACGTGAGCAACAACAACGTGAGCACCAGCACGACGAACGTCGCGAGCGAAATCCACCACGCGTCGAGATTCGCCTTGCCCTGATTGAGCAATTCGCCCAGGCTCGGGGTCGGTGGCGGCACGCCGAGTCCGAGAAAATCGAGACTGGTGAGCGAGAGGATCGCCCCGCTCATGCGGAACGGCAGGAATGTAATGACGGGCGTCATGCTGTTGGGCAGCACGTGGCGCCGGATGATCTGCCAGTTCGAGAGCCCCATGGCGCGCGCAGCACGAACGTAATCGAGCTGCCGATTGCGCAGAAACTCGGCACGCACGTAATCCGACAGTCCGATCCAGCCGAACAACGACAGCAGCACGAAGAGCAGCCACAGATGCGGCTCGAAGATCGACGCAAAAATGATGAGCAGATAGAGCTCCGGCAGCGAACCCCATATCTCGATCAGCCGCTGCAACGTCAGGTCGATGCGCCCCCCGTAAAAGCCCTGCACGGCGCCGGCCAGCATGCCGAGCAGCGTGCCGGAGATCGTCAGCGCCAGTGCGAAGATCACCGACAGGCGAAAGCCGTACAGCAGGCGGGCGAAGACGTCGCGACCGCGGTCGTCCGTGCCGAGCCAGTTCTCGGCCGACGGCGGCGCCGGGTTCGGTACCTTCGCGAAGTAGTTGATGGTGTCGTAGCTGTAGCGCACGGGCGGATAGATCGCGAAGTTGTCGCCCGCGCGAATGCGCGACTCGATGAACGGATCGAGATAGTCGGTCGGCGTCGGGAAGTCGCCGCCGAAGGTCGACTCGGGATAGGTCTTCACCAGTGGGAAATACCAGTTTCCTTCGTACCGCACGACCCACGGCTTGTCGTTGGCGATGACCTCGGCAAAGAGACTGAGGCCGAACAGAATGACGAAGGCGACCAGGCTCCAGTAGCCCAGCCGCTGCTGGCGAAAGCGTCGCCACACGCGCCATCGCGGCGAGCGCGAAGGCGATGCGCTCGACGCGGCAAGGGACGACGGACGAGGCGTTGGCGTGGTGGATCGGGTCACGTCAGTGCTCCAGTCGATCGAATTGAATGCGCGGGTCGACCATCACGTAGCAGAGGTCGGAAATGAGCTTGGTCACCAGACCGATGAGCGTGAAGAGATACAGCGAGCCGAGTACGACGGGATAATCGCGACGCTGCACCGACTCATATGACAGACGGCCCAGACCATCGAGCGAGAACAGGGTTTCGATGAGCAGGCTGCCCGCGAAGAACGCCCCGATGAACGCGGCCGGGAACCCGGTGATGAGCGGGATCAGGGCATTGCGGAACACGTGCTTGAACAGCACCTTGCGCTCGGAGAGCCCCTTCGCGCGCGCGGTAAGCACATATTGACGGCGAATCTCGTCGAGAAACGCGTTCTTCGTGAGCATGGTGATCACCGCGAAACTGCCCACGACGGACGCCGTCACCGGCAGCGTGATATGCCAGAGGTAATCGGTGATCTTCGCGGGCCACGACAGTTCGCTCCAGTTGTCGGAGACCAGTTCGCGCAGCGGGAACAACTGCCAGAACGTACCGCCGCCGAAGAGCACCAGCAGCAACACGCCGAGCACGAAGCCAGGAATGGCGTAGCCCACGAGCACGACCATGCTGGTGAGCGTATCGAAGCGGGACCCGTTGCGCACCGCCTTGGCGATGCCTAACGGCACCGATATCAGATACGTCAGGAAAAACGTCCAAAGACCGAGCGAAATCGACACCGGCAGCTTCGAGACGATGAGCGACCATACGCTCTGGTGGTGAAAGTAGCTTTGTCCGAGATCGAATCTGGCGAAGCGCTTGAGCATCAGCCAGTAACGTTGCGCCGGCGTCTTGTCGAAGCCGTACAGGGCCTTGATCTGCGCGAGCTGCTGCGGGTCGATGCCGCGACGTCCTCGATACTCGCTGCCGCCCCCGCCGCTCGCTTCCCCACCGCCGCCGGCGCGCCCCTTGAGCTCGAGCATGACCTGCTCGACCGGCCCGCCCGGCACGAATTGAATGACCACGAAGGTCAGCGTGATCACGCCGAGCAGCGTCGGAATCATGATCAGCAGTCGTTTGAGGATGTAAGACCACATGGCTGGGGGACGGCTCCTATCAGTGTCTGAAGCGCGGCAAAAGCTATCGGGCGACGCCGGACGCGACGACAGGCGGCGCCACCGGCTGCGGTCGATCCGTCGAAGGGGGCGTGCCGGACGCCGAAGCGCGGCCCCGCTCCAGACGCGAGTCCCACCACATCGACACCAGCCAGCCTTCGGCGGTGAAGTACAGCGGCAACTTGTCCGGGAAGTGCAGATACTGCTTGTAGGCCATGCGATGGGTGGACGAGAACCAGTGCGGCACGATGTAGTACCCATGCATGAGCACGCGGTCGAGCGCGCGTGCGGCCGCGACGAGATCGTCGTAGGTGCGCGCACGCACGAGTTCGCCAAGCAACGTATCGACGGCCGGGTCCTTGAGCCCGATGACGTTGTCGGACCCCTCCACGTCGGCCGAACGGCTGCCGAAACGGTCGAGCAGCTCGGTGCCCGGAATCTGCGAGTCCGGATAACGCAGCGAAATCATGTCGAAGTCGAACGCCTCGAGGCGCTTCTGGTACAGCGCGAAATCGCTCGTGCGAAAGTTCAGCGTGATGCCGAGCTTCGCGAGATTGCGCGCGTAGGCCGAGGCGACCGGCCCCATCGCCCCGCCGTCGTCGAGGAATTCGAACACGAACGGCTCGCCTTTCGCATTGCGCAGCGCGCCGTCGCGATAGGTCCAGCCCGCCTGCGCCAACAACTCACGCGCCTGACGCAGGTTTTCGCGCAGGCTCGCGGGTGGAGCAGTCGTCGGCTGCACGACCATCGGCCCGAACACGGCCGGGTCGAGCGACTTGCGCAGCGGATCGAGCAGCTTGCGCTCGGCCTCACCCGGCATGCCGCGTGCCGCGAGGTCACTGTTGGTGAAATAGCTGTAGATGCGCTGGTACTGGTTGTAGAACAACTGACGATTCAGCCACTGGAAGTCCAGTGCGAGGTCCAGCGCGCGGCGCACACGCACGTCGCGGAACTTGTCGCGGCGCGTGTTCAGAATGAAGCCCTGCATGCCGGCCGCATTGTGATGAGCGAATTCGCGCTTGACCAGTTCCCCGTCGCGAAAGCGCTTGCCCACGTAACTGCGTACCCAACTGCGCGCGCGATATTCGGTGGTAGCGTCGAATTCGCCCGCCTTGAAGCCTTCGAGCCGCACGATATCGTCGGCGTACATCTTGTAGACGATGCGCTCGAAGTTGTAGGTCCCGCGCCGCACCGGCAGGTCGTTGCCCCAGTAGTTCGGGTCGCGGTGGAAGGCAATGCGACGGCCGCCTTCGTACGACTCGATCAGATACGGACCACTCGCGATCGGCGTCTCGAACGTGATGGCGTCGAATGCTTTGCGCTTGCCGTCGGCCCCCACGCCCCACTTCGGCGAGAACACCGGCACCGACGCCGCGAGCAGCGGCAGGTCGGGACTGACACGCCGGAAGTCGAAGCGCACCCGACGATTGTCGATCACCGTCACGCCCTTCACGTCGGCGAGCATCACCTTGTAACCCGGCGCTGCCTGCGGGCTCATGAGGGTGTCGAACGAGTATTTGACGTCCTGGGCGGTCACCGGGTCGCCGTTGTTGAAGTGCGCGGCCCGATTGATGTGAAACGTGACCGACGCCCCGTCGGGCGCCACCGCGATATCGTCGGCCAGCAGGCCGTATACGGTCGCCGGTTCATCCGCGCTGCCAATGCCGAGCGTCTCGAACATCAGGCCCGACACGCCGGGCGGCGACGTGCCGCGCAGCGTGAACGGATTGAATTTATCGAAGCTCGTGCGCCGGTCCGGATTGGCCAGTGTGAGCGTGCCGCCACGCGGCGCATCCGGATTGACGTAATCGAAGTGCGTGAACCCTTTCGGATATTTCGGCTCGCCGTACTGCGCGATGGCGTACTTGGCGTGTGCCTCCGGCGCAAACCACAGGATCGCCGACACAACGATGCCGACGACGGTCATGGCGAAGCGGGTCGAGAAGCGCGCGCCGGACACGATGGACGCAGCGCACGCGAAGGTCTGGACGACCGGCGCGACGACGGCGCGCATCGACGCCGTTCGTCCGGCAATACGTGAGGCGGCAAACGAGGCCTGCGTCGAGTGTGGATGCCGTGTTGTGCGCGCGTTCATGCGTCTCCTGTATTTGTCGGCGAGCCCCCGCCTGCCGGGGCACGGACGCATCCAGCCCCTCCCCCTGCCGCCGGTCGGAATCTCTCGCGGCCCGTGCTCGCGCAGCTTTGCCGCACGAGACTTGGCGTCACGACCAGACCGCGCGACAATTGTACCCAAAAGCCCGGCGATCACCGCACTGAAAGACACATGCGCGCCGGCCCGGTTCCCCCATCCGCGCCCTGGAGGCCGACGTTGCCCGCAACACGATCCCCCGTGCAAAACCCCAACCGCACCCTGCCCCGCTGGCTCGCGAAATTCTTCTTTCAGTGTGTCGAAGCGGCGCAGCGCCTGATTGCCCGGGGTTCGCTGGTCGGCGACAAACCCATCTTCGACAATGCGCAGTTCCCGTGGGTCGAAGCGATCGAAGCGCAGGCACCGGCCATCGCGCGCGAACTCGAAGCGGTGCTTGCCACGCCGGGCCGTCTGCCCGCGTTCCACGAAATCTCGCCCGACGTTGCCACCATCACGCAGGACCATCAGTGGCAGACCTTCGTGTTTCTCGGCTATGGCATGCGCGCCGAGCGCAATCTTGCACGCTGCCCCGCCACCGCTGCCGCGCTCGACGGCATTCCGGGCCTGCGCACCGCCTTCTTCTCGATCCTCTCGCCAGGCAAGCAGATTCCGCTGCATCGCGGCCCCTACAACGGCGTATTGCGGCTGCATCTTGCGCTGAAGGTGCCGCGCGAGCGGGAGAAGTGCTGGATCGAGGTCGACGGCCAGCGCTATGTGTGGCAGGTCAATCGCGCCGTCATCTTCGACGATGCATACCCGCATCAGGTGCACAACGACACCGACGAGACGCGCGTGGTGCTGTTCGTCGATTTCGAGCGCCCGTGCAAGCCACCCGTTTCCTGGCTCAACCGGCTGCTCCTCGCCTTCGCCCCGCTCACGCCCGAGCTTCAGCAAGCCAAGGCGAATCACGAGAAGTGGGAGCGGGACTATTACTCGGCGCCCAAGCCGGCCGCGGGTGATCCCGCCGGACCTGTCGGCGCGTCTGCCGCACCGTCCGGTGCGAGCGACGCACATCGCGCCGAAACGCTGTCGGACGAGCGGGCTCATCACTGAGCGTCGGCCCATGAAAAACCCCCAAGGGTTGGCGGTGCATCCAACGCTTGGGGGGGAATTTCAAAACTCGCTGGCGCCTTTCTTGTCTTTTTTGTTTACCGCGCGGCACGCCTATCACGGCTGGCGTGCCGGATGCGCAAGCGGATCGTGCGCGGGCGGCGGCACGAAATTCGCCGCCAGCACGGCCACCAGCGCCGCGGCCGTCATTGCGCCGATGCCCAGCGCGGCGTCGCCGAAGTGCAGGTACGCCAGCTTCATCGATTCGATCACCGCAACGGCCACGACAATGGTAATCATGCTGAGCATGCCGGCGACCGTGGCACGGTTGGGGCTATCCACCGCGAACAACGACTGGCGATACACCACGCCGTAGCACATGCCCATGCCGAACGCGTGCAACGTCGTGCCCACGAGCAGCGCCGGATATCCCGGCGCGAGAATCGCGGTCCCGATGAGCGAGACGGCCGCGCCGATGAGCATCGCCGCCACACCGGTGGCCAGCACGCGAGCGTTCGACCAGCGACCCACCTGACGCGACAGGAGCAGATTGCCGAGAATCAGCGCCGCGAACACCGGCAACTGCAGCAGTGCATATTGCATCTGCGACATTCCCGCACGCTCGATCAGGAATACCGGGCCGAGCGCAATCCATGTGAGCAGCGGCGTCACCGCCAACCCGGTGAGCACCGCACCGCGCCAAAAGCGCGTGCTCGAGAGCGGCAGCCTGTAACCCTGCCACAACGAGCGGGCGTTGAGCGCGCTGCGATCGTGTCGCGAGAGTTCCGGCATGGTGCGGTACAAGCCGACGAAAGAGACCACGGCGACCAGCGCGATCAGCCAGAAGATGCTGCGCCACGACAGGTACGACACCACGGCGGCGCCCGCGAGCGGGCCGAACATCGGCGAGAGCAGCGAGACGTTCGCCATGAGCGCCATGACCCGCACGGCAGTCTTCTCTTCGAATGCTTCATGGACAGTCGGATAACCCACCGTCAGCACGAAACAGCAGCCCATGCCCTGAAGGAAGCGCAGCAGAATGAATTGCGACATGGTCTGCACATAATGCATCGTCACACAGGCCGCGATGAACATGACCAGTCCCGAGAGCAGCACCCGGCGCCGCCCGAAGCGATCGGCCAGCGGGCCGAGCAGCCACTGCAGGCTCGCATTGCCGAGCATGGCGGCCGTCAGGGCCAGCGTAATCATGTCCGCCGTCGCACCGAACTCGCGCGTGACGAGCGGCATGCCCGGCATGATCATGTCGTTCGAGACGTAGACGGCAAACTCGAAGAGCACCAGCGACAGGGGAAACCAGAATCGTGAGACAGGCTTGGCGAAGTGAGACACCTCGTTAAGGCTCCTTTGTGCGGCCACGGCTCGTGACAATGGCGCACGTAAAAAGACAACACCCCCGGCGCCTGCGAGGCACCGGGGGTGTCTGTTGCATCGACTATGCCGTATTCGTACGGCTTTCGATGGTTCAGACGTCCAACAGTTCAACCTCGAAGACCAGCGTTGCGTTGGGCGGAATCACACCGCCGGCGCCGCGGGCGCCGTAACCGAGTTGCGGCGGAATGACCAGCTTGCGCTTGCCGCCGACCTTCATGCCCTGAACGCCTTCGTCCCAGCCGCGAATGACCATGCCGCCGCCGAGCACGAAGTCGAACGGTTGGTTACGGTCCTTGCTGGAGTCGAATTTCGTGCCGTCGGTGAGCCATCCCGTGTAGTGCACGGAGACGGTCTTGCCTGCGACGGCTTCGGCGCCTTCGCCCACTTGCAGGTCGTCGTATTCCAGGCCGGAAGAGATGGTGATGGTCGACATGTTGATCCTCGCTCGAAAGGCGGATGATGGGATGATACCGACGCGCGAGATATCGCCAACGCGCGAACTCGGGAAAGAAAAAACCCCCGGCTCTCCGCGAAGAGCCGGGGGTGTTCCGCCAAGGCGACTTGGCGGAGACGGAGGGATTCGAACCCTCGATCCAGGTTTTGGCCCAGATGCTCCCTTAGCAGGGGAGTGCCTTCGACCTCTCGGCCACGTCTCCCAAACTTGTCGTCACATCAGGGAGGTGATGTAACGAAGGCGTGATATTACCTACTGTTCGCGGTGTCGTCAAACATTATGCGCATGGAAATCCAACTTTTTTTGCGTACGTGTCATGCACTCGACACGTTAGGGGATTTTTCTGCGCATCACCTGACACCACGGCGCGCATTTCGCGCTTCGGGCCGCACACCTCGCACAGATATGCGGCACCGGTCTTCACGACGCCGGATCGCTTATGCCTGATCGAGCTCGAACGCCTTGTGCAGCGCGCGCACTGCGAGCTCCATGTACTTCTCGTCGATCAGCACCGAGATCTTGATTTCCGACGTCGAAATCAACTGGATGTTGATGCCCTCTTCCGACAGCGTGCGGAACGCCTTGCTGGCGATTCCGACGTGCGAGCGCATGCCCACGCCGACGATCGAGACCTTCGAGACCTTCGGGTCACCCACGACTTCCGCCGCACCGATGTGACCCTGCACGTCGTTCTGCAGCAATGCCATGGCGCGCTGATATTCGCCGCGCGGCACCGTGAACGTGAAGTCGGTCTTCCCCTCGACGCTCAGGTTCTGGATGATCATGTCGACATCGATGTTCGCGTCGGCGATCGGGCCGAGGATCTGATAGGCAATGCCCGGGCGATCCGGCACGCCGCGCACGGTGATCTTGGCCTCGTCGCGCTGGAATGCGATACCCGAGATGATGGCCTTTTCCATTTGTTCGTCTTCCTCAAAAGTAATCAGCGTGCCCGAGCGCGCTTCTTCGTCGAGCGCGATCATCGGATCGGTCAGGCTCGAGAGCACACGAGTCTTGACCTGGTACTTGCCGGCAAACTCCACCGAGCGGATCTGCAGCACCTTCGAGCCGAGGCTGGCCATTTCCAGCATCTCTTCGAAAGTGACCTTGTCCAGACGGCGCGCTTCGTCCACCACGCGCGGATCGGTCGTGTACACGCCGTCGACGTCGGTGTAGATCAGGCATTCGTCGGCCTTGAGCGCGGCCGCCACGGCCACGGCCGAGGTGTCGGAGCCGCCGCGACCGAGCGTGGTCACGTTGCCGTTCGGATCGATCCCCTGGAAGCCGGTAATGACCACCACGCGTCCGGCGTCGAGATCGGCCATCACGCGCTTGTCGTCGATTTCCGAAATGCGGGCCTTCGTGAAAGCACTGTCGGTCTTGATCGGTACTTGCCAGCCGGCGTAGCTCACGGCATCGACGCCCGCTTCCTTGAGGGCAATCGCCAGCAGGCCAACGCTCACCTGCTCGCCGGTGGCGGCAATGGCGTCGAGTTCGCGCGGGTCGGGTTGGGCCGAAATTTCCTTGGCCAGACCCAGCAGACGATTGGTCTCGCCGGACATCGCCGACGGCACCACCACCATCTTGTGACCGGCCTTGTGCCACTTGGCCACGCGCTTGGCGACATTCTTGATGCGCTCCACCGAGCCCATCGACGTGCCGCCGTATTTGTGTACGATCAGAGCCATAACATTGCTAACACATTGATTTAAAACCGTTTATGAATCCTGCGCGGATACCCTCGCCGGAGTATCGGTGACGTTTCGATTCGCGAACTTTTGATTATCGCACGAATGTATCGCGCCTGAGGCAGTTCGGCGCAGATTGCACTGCGCACACCGTCGCCGGCCGCACGCGGCGGCAGATTGTGCTGCATTTCGCAGACGTTTCGGAACGAGATGCTTCCGTGGCTGCGGCGCTCACGCCTCGTCGCGCCACGTCATTTGCCAGCGAGCACCGCCCTGCTCGCCCTGCGATCCGCCATCGATACCGAGGCGAGGCACGAAAAGGATCGCGTCGCCCTGCCAGACGATCGGCACGTTGCGCAACCACGCAGCGATGCCGCGACTCTGATACCAGTGCTTCAGCGAACGCGAGTGCCCCCGCGCATGCTGGCGCCACCGCTCGCCGCCCGCTCTCGCCCGCGCAACCAACGGCCGGGCACGCAGCACATGTTCGTCGACCGTCCCACCGGCGGCGGCCCCCGGGGTCGCCGGCGAGTTCGGTGAAAGCGGTGAAAGCGGTGAAAGCGGCGTGAAGACGATGCTTCCTTTCCACGCGGGCAGGCGCCACTCTCGCTCCCCTGACCAGCGCAACATCACGTCCGGCGCCACGTCGTCGCGACCGGCGGCGTCGTAGACGGCCGTCCACTGCAACGCATCGCGATACAGACGCAACACGGCGTCGCCGTGCGGCAATTCAAGCGACGCGTCGACATGCGCATCGCGAATCTGGCGAACCCACTCGTCGAGTCGCGCCTCCGGGGGCGTCGCCAGGCCGCGGCGCGCCGCCCAGAACCGCAACAGGTTGGCAAGCCTTGCGGCATCGAGCGACTGCAACCGGCTGCGCTGCAATCGTTCCCGCCCGTCCCCATGCGCATCGCACGGCACGCAGGCCATGTCGAAGTCGAGTTGCGCCAGCTGGTCGAGCAGTGTTTGGGCTTGCGCCGCGTGGCGCGCGAATCGCGCAAGCGTCTCGCGATACGCGGGCACATGCCGTGCGATGGCGGGCATGACATCGTGGCGAAGCGCGTTGCGCAAATACTGGCGATCCTCGTTCGACGGATCCTCGACCCAGGACAATGAGCGCGCCTTCGCGTACGCATGCATCGTCTCGCGCGAGACATCGAGCAAAGGGCGCAGCAAACGCGTGCGGGTCGCCTCGCGTGCGGCGCCCGGCAACGACCCTTCCACGGCCATCGCCGCCACCCCCGGCAAACCGGCGCCGCGCAGCATCTGCAACAGGACGGTTTCCGCCTGATCATTCGCGTGGTGCGCCGTGAGCAGTGCGTCGATGTCGTGCTCGCGGCAACTCGCCGCAAGCGCCTCGTAACGCAAGGCGCGTGCCGCACCTTCGGTGCCCTGACGGGCGTCTCGCGGCACGTCGACCCGATGCGATGCGAAAGCGAAGCCGCGCATACGCGCCTCGCGCTCGCATATCGCAAGCCAATCGTCAGCGTGAGGAGACAATCCGTGATGAATGTGGACGGCCAGCGGCTGGGCTACCGCGTCGCCGGCCTGACGTCTCGCGTGCACCCAACGGGCGAGCGCGTCGAGCAACACCATCGAGTCCAGCCCGCCGCTCAGGGCCAGCGCGAGACGCGGCGTGCCGGGCGTGCCGGGCGTGGCGAGCGCCATGCGCAACGCGACGTCCACATGTGCAACTGCCGCGTCGCATCGGGGGGATGCGAACGCGGCAGTGGATGAATCGTGATGTGGCATCGGATTCGGCGTCATCGCCACCAAGGGCGACGACGCATCGGCCATCGAATTACTTCGCGCCGGCTTCCTTGAATTTGCCATAAGTCATCAGGCGCTCGAAGCGGCGCTCGAGCAACTCCTTGTGGCTCATGCCCTGGAACTGACGCAGCGAATCGGCCAGTGCGCGCTTGAGCATGCCGGCCATGCCGAGCGGATCGCGATGCGCGCCGCCCAGCGGCTCATTGATGATCTTGTCGATCAGGCCAAGCGCCTTCAGGCGGTGCGCCGTCAGGCCCAGGGCTTCCGCGGCCTCGGGCGCCTTGGCGGCACTCTTCCACAGGATGGATGCGCAACCTTCGGGCGAGATGACCGAGTAGGTCGAGAACTGCAACATCATGACCGTATCGGCGACGGCCACGGCCAACGCACCGCCCGAACCGCCCTCGCCGATGATCGTGGTGATGATCGGCGTCTTGAGTTCGGTCATCACGTACAGGTTGCGACCGATGGCCTCCGACTGACCACGCTCTTCGGCGTCGATGCCCGGATAGGCCCCCGGCGTATCGACGAACGTGAAGATCGGCAGGCCGAACTTCTCGGCGAGCTTCATCAGGCGCATGGCCTTGCGATAGCCCTCCGGTCGCGGCATGCCGAAATTGCGCATGGCGCGCTCCTTCGTGTCGCGCCCCTTCTGGTGACCGATCACCATGCAGGCCTGACCGTTGAAACGCGCCATGCCGCCCACGATCGCGTGATCGTCCGAGAAGGCCCGGTCGCCATGCAGTTCGTGGAAGTCGGTAAAGATGTCGCGAATGTAGTCAAGCGTATACGGACGCTGCGGGTGACGCGAAATTTGCGAAACCTGCCACGGCGACAGGTTCGTATAGATGTCTTTGGTGAGCTGCTGGCTCTTCTTGGAGAGGCGCTCGATCTCTTCGGAAATATCGACGGCGGAGTCGTCTTGCACGAAGCGCAGCTCTTCAATCTTCGCTTCGAGCTCGGCGATCGGCTGTTCAAAATCCAAAAAGGTGTTCTTCATCAGGTTTCCCCGGAAATGCGGCAGCGTATTGTACCGCCGGCAACGTCTACCCGGTCGACATAGACAACTTTCATCGACTCGCAACTCACAATAGACGTCAATAATGGCTGGATGAAACGGAATGGACGCGGATTATACGTCCTGGGCAAAACAATCAGTATTCGACCGGCACCGGTTCGAGACTTCGCCACATGTACCACGTGGCGACGGAGCGCCACGGCTCCCAGTTGGCGGCCACTTCACGCGCTTCGCTGCGCGTGACGGGTTCGCCGCTGAAATAGTTGACGCTGATGGCATTGATCAGCCCCACGTCGTCGAGCGGAAGCACATCGGGGCGCATGAGGTTGAACATCAGAAACATCTCCGCCGTCCAGCGGCCGATGCCGCGAATGCCGGTCAATTCGGCGATAACGGCCTCGTCTTCCATGCTCGCCCAGGCGTCGACGTGCAGCGCGCCCGATTTGAAATGCGTGGCCAGGTCGAGGATGTATTCGGCCTTGCGGCGCGACAGCCCGCACCCGGCAAGCGCGTCATGACCGGCCTTCATGAACTGCGCCGGGGTGAGCTTCGGACAGACCGCCACCACGCGATCCCACACGGACTGTGCGGCCTTCACGGAAATCTGCTGACCGACAATGGAGCGCGCCAGCGTGACGAACGGCTCGCCGCGCCCGGTCAGATGCGCAGGGCCAAACTGCGGAATCAATTTCTTGAGAATGCGGTCGCGCCGCATCAGATCGGCGCACGCCTGATCCCAGAAGTCGGGGCGCGTTGCGCCCGGCGCGACCGGTAGCGGCACCACGCCCGTCACCGCCTCCTCGACGACATCGTGCTCGATGCGTTCGATCTCCGGCGTGACGATGCGCGTTTCACCGTCGCGCTTCGCGATGACTCGGCGCGCGGTAGCCGCGCCGGCCGCCGCACCCGAGGCCCCGGATGACGCAGGCGCCGTGCGGGACGACTTCGACGCCACTCTCGATGCGACCTTCCGAGGTGTATTCGCACCCGTCTTCGTCGGCGCCTTGACGGACTCCCTGGCCGACACCTTCGCAGGTGTCTTGGCCGGCACCTTCACTGCCGGCCTCGGCGCTGCCTTCCGGGCGTCCTTGCGCGCGACCTTCGGGGAGACTTGCGGCGCCGCCGAGCGCGCACTGCCGGCCTTGGTCGCCGTGGCGGTCTTTCCCCCGGCCTTGGCCACGGTCGTCTTGCCGTCGGACTTGGTCACGCCCTTGGCGGGCGCAGGTCGCACCGACGCCGCCCTGGCGGGCTTCGTTGCGCCCCTGGCGGGAGATTGGGTCGCGGTCTTCGCGGCCACGGATTTACGAGTCACCATGAGTTTTGTCTCGATGCGCCGCGCTCAGGCACGACGCCATTCGGTGGCGCCTCCGGGACGATCTTCCAGCACGATACCTTCGGACAGCAGCTCCGCACGAATACGATCGGCCTCGGCGAAATTGCGATCGCGCTTGGCCTGCGCACGTGCCTCGATGCGCGCCTCGACGGAAGCTCGCAGCGCATCGCCGTCACCGGCCGATTCCGCCCCCGTCGCCCCTTGCAGGAACGACTGCGGATCGCGCCCGAGCAGCCCCAGCGTGGCCGCCAGCCCCTGGAGCTGGCGCACCAGCACGGGATCGCACTGTCGGTTGATTTCGCCGGCGAGTTCGAAGAGGACGGCGATGGCCACCGGCGTGTTGAAGTCGTCGTTCATGGCCGCGGCGAAACGCTGTGCGAATGCCTCGTTCCAATCCAGCGGCGCGCCGTCGCCCACGGCGTCCTTGAGTGCCGTGTACAACCGCGTGAGACCGCTACGCGCGTCATCGAGATGCGCGTCGCTGTAATTGAGCGGGCTGCGATACTGGGCACGAAGAATGAAGAAGCGCACGACTTCCGCGTCGAACTTCTCGAGCACCTCGCGGATCGTGAAGAAATTGCCCAGCGACTTGGACATCTTCTCGTTGTCCACGCGCACGAAGCCGTTGTGCAGCCAGTAATTCACGAACGTCTCGCCCGTCGCGCCCTCGCTCTGCGCGATTTCATTCTCGTGGTGCGGGAACTGCAGGTCGGCACCGCCGCCATGAATGTCGAAGTGATTGCCCAGCAGCTGGCAGCTCATCGCCGAGCATTCGATATGCCAGCCGGGACGGCCCTCGCCCCACGGCGACGCCCACTTGGACTCCTCGGGCTCGGTATCCTTCGCGCGCTTCCACAGCACGAAATCGAGCGGATCCTGCTTCGACGCATTGGCCGCCACGCGCTCGCCCGCACGCAGGTCCTCGATCGACTTGCCGGACAGCTGTCCGTAGCCGGCGAACTTGCGAACCGCATAGTTCACGTCGCCGTCGTCGGCCTGATAGGCGTACCCGTTGCGCTGCAGCGCGCCGATCATGTCCACCATCCGGGGAATGAAGTCGGTCGCACGCGGCTCGTGATCGGGACGCTGCACACCGAGCGCGTCGGCGTCTTCATGCATGGCGGCAATGAACCGCGTGGTGAGTTCGCGCAGCGTCTCGCCGTTCTCGACGGCGCGCTTGATGATCTTGTCGTCGATGTCGGTGATGTTGCGCACATAGGTCACCCGATACCCGAGCGTGCGCAGCCAGCGCTGCACCATGTCGAACACCACCATCACGCGCGCATGACCGACGTGACAGTAGTCGTACACCGTCATGCCGCAGACATACATGCGGACTTCGCCGGGAACAAGAGGTACGAACGGCTGTTTGTCTCGCGCGAGCGAGTTGTAGACGCGGAGTGAATCCATAGATAAGCGCTTGACCATCGTCGCAGCGGGCGCCAGCAGCGCCGGACGCTGCGACGATGTCGGGCGCATCGCCACATGCCGTGACGGGAGCGACATCGCGAGGCGGGCTGCGCGCCGTGCGGTAGAAAAAACGAACCTGCGAACCGAATCCGCCACCACTTCACGAAAGACCGGGAGAAATGGCGCGGGACGAGCGCAGGTGTTTTGTTAGAATGCGGCCGAGTATAGCATCTCTTGCGCACCTCTCAGGTATCCCAAGCACCCACTATGACGCAACGAAGCCGGTCACTTTTGCCCCCTGCAACGCGCCTTCTCTCCCGCCTTCGCCCGGCCGCGGCCATCGCGCGAAGCCCCCGTGCCCTCACGCTCGCGGGCGCCACCCTGGGTCTGGCGGGCGTGCTGTTCGCGCTGCCCGCCGGTGCGCAGGCCATCATCGATCCGCCGCCGCCCGCGCCGCTGCAAACCCCGCAGCAGGCCAGCGAGTCGGCCATCAACAAGCTGGTCGACGCCGGCAAGTTCAACGACGCCCTGACCAGGATCGACGAACATCTGAAGCAGTACCCGCGCGACGCGCAGGTGCGCTTCACGCGCGGTCGTGTGCTCATGGAAATGGGCCGTAACGCGGAAGCCATCGACGACTTCACCGCACTCACCCAGGATTTCCCGGAACTGCCCGAGCCATACAACAATCTCGCGGCGCTGTACGCGCAGGCAGGCGAGTACGACAAGGCGCGCGCCGCCCTGGAAAACGCGATCCGCAATAATCCAGGCTTCGCCGTGGCGTACGCCAACCTGGGTGACATCTACGCCAAGCTTGCGCAACAGGCTTATCAGAAATCGCTCAGGCTCGCGCCCACGGCGCGCGTGTCGAACCGCGAGAAGCTGCTCTCGGACATGCTTGCCCCACAACGCGCCAAGCCGGTCAGCCAGGCACCCGCGCCGGCGAAATCGGGCGAGGCCGGCGCACTCAAAAACATCGGCAAGTCGGGAAATTGAGAACCCGGCGCCCGCCTGCGAATCGAATCGAACTCGATCGCCCCTTCCTCGCAACGGAGACACTCATGTCCTTTCCGAATCGCCTGCGTCGCGCGCTGCTCGGCAGCGCCGGCACCTTCATCGTCGCCGCCGCCCTGTCGGGTGCGAGCGTGAGCGCGATGGCACAGAATGTGCAACCGCAGGTACTGTTCAAGACATCGGCCGGCAATTTCGTGGTCGAAGTCAATCCGAAGGCCGCTCCGAAGACTGTCGACAACTTCCTGCAATACGTCAACAGCGGCTTCTACAACGGCACGATCTTTCACCGCGTGATCAACAACTTCATGATCCAGGGCGGCGGCTTCACGCCCGACATGCAGCAAAAGCCCACGCGCGCGCCCGTGCCGATCGAATCGAAGAACGGCCTGAAGAATCTGACGGGCACCATCGCCATGGCGCGCACGTCCGATCCGAATTCCGCGACCGCGCAATTCTTCATCAATGTGAAGGATAATGCGTCATTGGATTACCCGAACCCCGACGGATATGGCTATACCGTATTCGGCAAAGTGGTGTCCGGCATGGATACCGTCGAGAAAATCAAGGGTGTTGCCACGACCCGCAGTGGCATGTACGCAGACGTGCCGGCCACGCCGGTCGTGATCGAATCGGCCAGCGTGGTCAAGCGCTGAAATCCTCCGGCCCACAGGGACCATTTCTTCAGAAGGAAAGCATCATGGTTGAACTGCAAACGAATCACGGCGTCATCCGCATCGAACTGGACGCCGCCAAGGCGCCGAAGACGGTCGAGAACTTCCTGAACTACGTCAAGAAGGGCTTCTACGACAACACGGTGTTCCACCGCGTAATCAACGGCTTCATGATCCAGGGCGGCGGCTTCGAACCGGGCATGAAGCAAAAGCAGACGGACGCCCCGATCGAGAACGAAGCCAACAACGGCCTGAAGAACGACAAGTACACGCTGGCCATGGCCCGCACGAACGATCCGCACTCGGCCACGGCGCAGTTCTTCATCAACGTGAATGACAACGACTTCCTGAACCACAGCTCGCCCACGCCGCAAGGCTGGGGCTACGCCGTGTTCGGCAAGGTCGTCCAAGGCCAGGAGATCGTCGACCAGATCAAGGGCGTGCAGACCGGATCGAAGGGCTTTCACCAGGACGTGCCGGTCGAGGACGTCATCATCGAGAAAGCAGTGATCGTCGCGTAAGCCACCTGCCGACTGCGACAATCGATGCCCGTATCGACTGCGCGGTGCCCGCAATGCCCTGTGACACCTCGGGGCGACGGGCCCGCGCTTTTCATTTCCGATCTTCACCTCTCGCCGGCGCTGCCGCGTACGGTGCAAGTCTTCGAGGACTTCCTGCGCGGCCCCGCGCGCGAAGCGTCCGTGCTTTTCATTCTCGGCGATCTGTTCGAATACTGGATCGGCGACGACATGCTCGGCGCCGACCTGCCACCCCGCCTCGCCCCCCCTGCCCCTGAAGTGTCCGGCCCCGAACCCCTGGGTGCGTTCGCCCGTCGCATGACGGCGGCCATGGCGGAATTGTCGGCAAGCGGTGTGCCCATCGCCGTGATGCGCGGCAACCGCGATTTCCTGCTCGGCGCGCGATTCGCCCGTGCCGCCGGTGCGGTAATGCTCGACGATCCGTGCGTCTTTTCGTTTCTGGGTCAGGCGCTCGTGCTCAGTCACGGCGACCAGTTGTGCACCGATGACGTTGGGTATCAGCGCTTTCGCCGCATTGCCCACTCGCCGCTCGGCAAGCGCTTTTTCCTGAGCCTGCCGCTGCGCCTGCGCATGGCGATCGCGGAGCGCGTGCGGCGGCGTAGCGCCGCCAAGGGTGCGCACCGCATGGGTTACGCGGACGCCAACGCCCACGCCATCGACGCACTGCTCGACGCCGCCGGCGAGCGCACGCTCGTGCACGGCCACACGCATCGGCCCGCGCGGCATGCCCACGGGCGTCGCGTTCGGTGGGTGCTACCCGACTGGGAGTTCGACGTGGCGCCCCCGCGCGGCGGCTATCTGCAATGGGATGCGCGCGGGTTGCGCGCCGTCGACCTCTCGCCCTCCCAGCCTTCTCAGCCCTGACGGCGCACGTCCGTCACATGTCCTGGATTTCCTTGCCGAGCTTGCGCAGCTCGGCGGTATCGATCTTGCTCGCGCCGAGCGCTTCGAGGTGTGCGCCGAGCTGATTGAGCGCCGCCACCATGACATCGATCTTGTGTGCCTGGTCGGTCGCGTTCTCGATCAACCCATGGATGGCCAGCGATACGGGATCGTCGGCGTTCGGCGCGATGCCGTACGCCGAGAACTCCGCCTTGCGTCCCTGATCATCCCGCCTTGCCTGCGCATCGTCCTTCGGCGCGTTCGGACGAATGACGCGCGCCGGATTCCCCACGGCGGTACCGCCCGCGGGCACGGCCTTGACGACGACGGCGTTCGAGCCGATCTTCGCCCCTTCGCCGACCGTGAAGCCACCCAGCACCTTGGCACCCGCGCCGACGATGACACCGGCCTCCAGCGTCGGGTGGCGCTTGGCGCCGCGCGCCAGCGATGTCCCCCCGAGCGTGACGCCCTGGTAGATCGTGCAATCGTCGCCGATAACGGCAGTCTCGCCGATCACCACCCCCATCCCGTGATCGATGAAGACCCGGCGACCCAACGTCGCGCCCGGATGGATTTCGATCCCGGTGAGAAAGCGGGCGTACTGCGAGACGTATCGACCGAGCCACTTGAAGCCCGACGTCCAGCACGCGTGCGCCACGCGATGCAGCATGACGGCGTGCAAGCCGGGGTAGCACGTGAGGACTTCCCAGTTGCTGCGGGCGGCGGGATCCTTTTGCCGGATGGCGGCGATATCTTCGCGAAGACGAGTGAACATGAGCCTGATTCGATCCTGTGAAGCGCTTCCCGCCCACCCGGCAGAGGAGCGGCGGATCGGCGCGGAGGGTGATGTCTGGAGCAAGGGCACCGGCCGTGATCGGCGGGCGTTGCAGTGCGGTGTGAGTGACGGCGGCGCACGCAGCGGCGCAGGTCACTCGGGTCGGCGCAGGGCTAACAGTGCACGTGATAAGGCAGGGAGGCGGCGCAACGCTGGCGCAAACGGTTCATATCCGCGAAGGCTGATGAGCTTATGACGGGAAATTGTATGGCGTTTTCGCGAAGTTTGCAGGCGCGCAAGGTGCGCCACCTCAGCGGCGCACCTTGCGCTCGAGGATGTGCTTCGCGATACCCCGGAGGATGTTGACTTCCTCGCGCTCCAGATGACTCTTGGCGAAGAGCCGGCGCAGGCGCGTCATGAGCTTCTTCGGATTGTCGGGATCGAGGAAATCGAGGTCGACGAGCGCTCGCTCCAGGTGCGCGAGCATGCCCTCGACGTCGTCGCGCGTGGCGAGCGCCTCGTGCCCCGTGGCATCGATGACCGCGGGCGCCACGATCGGCGTGTTCATCGGCTCGCCCCGTTCGTGCGCCAGACACGCGAGGCGCACTTCGTAGGCGATCAGTTGCACCGCCTGGGAAAGATTCAACGAGCTGTACACCGGGTTGGCGGGGATGTGCACCAGCGCGTTGCAACGCTCCACGTCGGCATTCGAAAGTCCGGTGCGCTCGCTGCCGAAGACGAACGCGACAGTCTCGCCCTGCCCCGCGTGCTGCACCGCCATCGCGGCGCTCTCGCGCGGCTCGGCGTTGGGTGGTCCGTATTCGCGCGAACGCGCGGAGAGCGCCACCGCCCAGCTCACGCCCGCCAATGCGGCGTCGAGGTCGGCCACGACCCGCGCGTTGGCCAGCACGTCGTCGGCCCCGCTCGCAAGCGCCACCGCGTCCGGATCGCGCAGAACGTCCGCCCCGGCACGCGGCGCGGCCAGCACGAGACTGCCGAACCCCATCGTCTTGATCGCCCGGGCTGCGGAGCCGACGTTCCCGGGATGGCTGGTCTCGTTGAGCACGAAACGCACTTGATCGAACAGTGGCGACGAATGAGTGGGAGCGGACAAAGGCATGGGACGGCGATGGTGGCGAAAAAACCTGATGAGGTGGAAAGGCAAGCACCCTGCGGGCGATCCGGCCCCCCTCAATGGGCGGCCCGGCGGCAAACGTCGCTATTTTGCCCTGAAATGCGCACGCTGCGGGCCGACTTACATGGCCCGCCCCCCAACGAAGGGTCCCTCGGCAAAACGTGAAAAAGGGTCAGAATCCACAGACACGCCAGCGCGTCGGCCGTATTTTTGTTAGAATGCGCGTTTTCGCCCGGCAATCGCCTCGACACCTTCGGGGGGTCGTGCTTGTCGGGCATCGCTCTTGCTCAATTTGTTCGCTTTGTCTGCCATGCCTGCCGGCCCGCCCAGAGAATGGGTTGCGCGTATCGTCGGCGGTGGCCTTAACAGGAATCTGTCATGCAGCATCCCATGCTCAATATCGCGGTGAAGGCCGCGCGCCGCGCCGGCAACATCATCAGCCGTGCCTCCCTCGACATCGATACTGTCAAGGTCAGCAAGAAGCAGCACAATGACTTCGTGACGGAAGTGGACAAGGCGGCTGAGCTGGCGATCATCGAAACCCTCCTCCAGGCTTACCCCGACCACGCCATCCTTGCCGAAGAAACCGGCGAGGAACATGGCAATGGCGATTCGGAATATCAGTGGATCATCGATCCGCTCGATGGCACGACCAACTTCATTCATGGTCTGCCCTATTACTGCACTTCGATCGCGCTTGCCCACAAGGGTATCGTCTCGCAGGCCGTGATCTATGACCCGACGCGCAACGAACTCTTCACCGCCTCGCGCGGCCGGGGTGCGTTCCTCGACGGCAAGCGCATCCGGGTGTCGCGGCGCGATCGCCTGGCCGATGGCCTGATCGGCACCGGATTCCCGTTCCGCGATCTGCAGGGCGTGGAGAATTACCTCAAGATGTTCGGCACGATGACCGAGCATTGCGCCGGCATCCGACGCCCGGGCGCCGCCGCGCTCGATCTGGCGAACGTCGCCGCGGGCCGAATGGACGGCTTCTTCGAACAGGGTCTGAACGCCTGGGACATGGCCGCCGGCAGCCTGCTGATTACCGAGGCGGGGGGTCTGGTGGGCAATTACACCGGCGAATCGAACTTCCTGTTCGAAGGCGAGATCCTCGCGGGCAATCCGAAGATCTACGCGCAGATGGTCAACCTGCTCGAAGGCTACTCGCGCACGCAACGACCGGCGTCGACGAAGCGGGCGCCCGCCCCGGCCGCCAAGGAAGACGGCCCACAGGCGTAATCGGCACGCCGCCGCTCACGAACGGATAGCCAAGGGCCGCAACGTACCCTCGCGCCCCGCGTAAAAAACCCCGGCGATGCTCGCGCATCCCGGGGTTTTTGCATGGTACGTCGCCACGTCGCCACGTCGACACATCGGGCGCGGCGGCGTCCGCTTCAGCCGCGCTGGTCGCGCCGGTCGCGCTGGTCGCGATATCGGCGAGTGTCAGTTGCCAAGACGCGCCAGCACCGTGTCGCGGCCGAGCAACTCGAGCACGGCGTCGATCGACGGGGTGTGCGTGGTGCCGACCACCAGCAGACGCACCGGCATCGCGAGCTGCGGCATCTTCATCCCGTGCTGCGCGAGCGTCGCCTTGAACACCGGCGAGATCGCTTCCTTCTTCCACTCGGGCAGTGCCGCGAGCGCCGTGGCGAGATCCTTCACCGCGGCGCGTGCGGCGTCCGTCATGTGTTGCGCGAGGTCGGCGTCCGACGGCGCCGGCTTGCGATAGAACATTTCCGCGCTTTGCGCGATGTCCTTGACGGTATTCGCGCGGTCCTTGAACAGACCCACCACGCCGGAGAGCGACGGGCCGCCCTCGATCGACACGCCCGCCTTTTGCAGGAACGGCTCGGTCAACCCGGCCAGACGCTCGTTGTCGGCCTGCTTCAGGTACTGGTTGTTCAACCACAGCAGCTTTTCGGGATTGTGCTGCGCCGGCGACTTGCCCAGATGCTCGAGGTCGAACCAAGCGACGAACTGGTCGCGCGTGAAGACTTCCGCGTCGCCATGCGCCCAGCCGAGTCGGGCCAGATAGTTCACCACGGCCTCGGGCAGGAAGCCTTCTTCGCGGTACTGCACCACGCTCATGGCGCCATTGCGCTTGGACATCTTCTCGCCCTGGTCGTTGAGCACCGTGGGCAGATGCGCGTAGACCGGCGGCTGCTTGCCGAGCGCTTCGAAGATGTTGATCTGGCGCGGCGTGTTGTTCACGTGGTCGTCGCCGCGAATCACATGCGTGATGTCCATGTCGATGTCGTCCACGACCACGCAGAAGTTATACGTGGGCGTGCCATCCGGGCGCGCGATCACGAGATCGTCGAGTTCCTCGTTGGAGATTTCGATCCGCCCCTTGACCGCGTCCTCCCACACCACGCTGCCCGTGAGCGGGTTCTTGAAGCGCAGCACCGGCTGCACGCCCACGGGCGGCTCGGGCAGCACCTTGCCCGGCTCCGGACGCCAGCGGCCGTCGTAACGCGGCTTCTCGCCGCGCGCACGCTGCTGCTCGCGCAATTCGTCGAGTTCTTCCATGCTCATGTAGCACGGGTAGACGTGACCGGCAGCCTTCAATTGCGCGAGCACCTCGCGATAGCGATCCATGCGCTGCATCTGGTAGAACGGGCCCTCGTCATAGTCGAGACCGAGCCAGGCCATGCCCTCGAGAATGACCTGTACGGCTTCCGGGGTCGAGCGCTCGAGATCGGTGTCTTCGATGCGCAGCACGAACGCGCCGTGGTTGTGACGCGCGAACGCCCACGGATAGAGAGCGGAACGGATGTTGCCCAGATGGATGAATCCGGTCGGGCTAGGCGCAAAGCGGGTGCGGACAGTGGTCATGGTTTGGCTTCGGTGCATCGCGTCGGCAACAAACAAAAACGCCCGCGGCGGAAGGTCTCGCGCAGGCGGGTCGCCAACATTGGGAAGCCATCATTATATCAGCCGAGTGCGTGCATTCGCGGCACAGTCCGAGTGCGGCATCGGAATTTCCCGCCTTGCCCCTCGGACATCGCTCGCCCGCTTCGCATGACCTCGGCGGCAACGGTCCCCTGTAGCGCGCACCAACGCCGCACGTGGGCGATAATGCGCCATAGCCGAGCGTCGTGAGCCTCCGCCACGTGCCTTCCGAACCGCTTTCCGTCATGTCCGGCCCCATCCTCGAACTGCGCGAATACCGTCCAACGCACAGCACCGACATCCACGACTTTCACCAAGTCGTGATCGGGCTCTCGGGACGCATGGCGTTGTCGCTCGACGGCGAGACGGCACAGTCCGGTCGCGTGAGCGCGCGCAACGGCGTGGTGATTCCCGCCGGCGTGCGTCACGACTATCGCGGCGACGGCCCGAATCGCCAGGTCGTGCTCGACGTTCCCGCGCGCGTGGCCGAGATCACCGGCACCGCACGCGCGTTTGCGCATGAGGCCTTCTTCGCGCTCGACGCCCGGCTGCTGGCGCTCGCACAACGTGTGAGTGCGAGCCTCGCTGGCGGGCAGCCGCTCAACGAACACGACCCCGTCGTGCGCGAATGGCTCATGGCGCTGACGTCGCGACTGGCGCCGGCGCGCCACGCGTCTCGCACGGTCCGGTTGAATCTGGCCCACATCGACGCCCGGCTGCATGCCGACCTGGCCGCGCCGCCGGATACCGCGACCCTCGCGCGCGAGGCCGGCATGAGCGTACGCCACTTCCACGACTGTTTCGTCGCCATGGCCGGCGAGACGCCGCACCGTCACCTCATGCGTCTGCGGCTCGCCCGTGCAGCCGCGCTGCTCGTGGCCGACGACACCGCGCTCGCGGACATCGCACTGGAGGTTGGATTCAACGACCAGAGCGCCCTGACCCACGCGTTTCGCCAGCACTTCGGTCTCACGCCCGCGACATGGCGACGCGAACATGGCGCACGCGACGCGGCGCACTGAGGCGCGTCGACGCCCCGTGTGCAGAAATTCACAAGCCGTCGGCCCAGCGCTCCCGATACGCTCACGGAATTTTCAGGCATCGCAACAGAACCGGGAGCAGCCCATGGCCGAGACCATCGAGTGGCAGGATTTCGAGAAAGTGGAACTTCGTGTGGGGACGATCGTGACCGCACGCGTCAACGAGAAGGCGAAGAAGCCGGCCTACGTGCTGGAGGTCGATCTCGGGGAACTGGGTGTGAAGACGTCCAGCGCACAGATCACGGTGCACTACACGCCGGCATCGCTCGTCGGGCGGCAGGTGCTCTGCGTATGCAATTTTCCGCCGAAGCGGATCGCCGGCATCGTCTCGGAAGTGCTCGTGACGGGTTTCGCGGACACTGACGGCGCGATCGTCCTCGCCGGTGTTGAACGTCCCGTGCCCAATGGGGCTCGCCTCCACTGAACGCCCCCCTCGCCCGGCGCCCGAAAGTTCCGACGACCCGACGAAATTCGTCCCGAAAATGACAGGGGGACGGCACCGAATGCCGAATTCCGTGTCAAATGGCGTCGCTGCCCGGCGCGCGACGATGGCGCCGGCAAGGATCGACGGGCACGCCGCGACTTGCCACGGGGTATTGGGGGATGATGGCTTGAAACCACTTCTGTATCGTCTGGGGCTCGGATTGCTCGGGCTTTGTGCGTTCTGGGCGCTGGGCATGCTCAGCGCCAACGAGCTGGGCAAGAGTGCCGCGCTCATGACCACGGCTCTGCCGGGACTGGCGGGCCTGTGCCTGTTGCTGCGGGCGCGGCCCGCCTGGTTCAGCGCGACCACGCTCGGCGTGATCGCCGTTTTCTTTCTCGACGCCGCTACGAAAGGTTTCCTGCGCGATTACTTCGGTTTGCGACCGAATCATCTGCTCGTGCTTCAGGCGGTGTTCAACACCAATGCATCGGAGACCGGCGAATTCTTCCGTCACAACTGGCGCGACGTGGCCGAGGCGAGCGCCGCCTTCGCCGGACTTTTCGCAATGGCCGTGGCGCTGGAGCGCTGTCTGTCACGCCGAGAGGCCGCCGGTGCGCGACCACCGCTGCGCCGTGGCGGCCAGATCGCGGTGGCCACCCTGCTCGCGGGCTTTCTCGCCCTGCATCTGAACCCGACGATGGCCAAGGAGAACCCGCTGCTCTACTGGCCGCTGCGCTATCTCGATTACAAGGGGCAACTCGCGCACGCCGAGAAGCTGCAACGCGAGCTCGAGCAAAGCATGGCGCAGCGCACCGACTGGCAGGTGCAATATCACGGTCCGGACCGCAAGACCGTGGTATGGGTCATCGGCGAGAGCCTGAACCGCAACAACATGTCGCTCTATGGCTACGCGCGCAACACCACACCGATGCTGGACACATTGCGCAGCGACCTGACCGTATTTCGCGACGTGGTGTCGTCCGAGCCGGCGACGATGGCATCGCTCATGAAGATGCTCACCCCCGCGAGCCTCGACGATCCCGACGCGTGGACACGCCAACCGGACTTGATCATGCTGGCCAAGGAGGCCGGTTTCCGCACGTATTGGCTCTCGAATCAGGTGCCCAATGACGGCTGGCTCGGCCTCGTCGCCAATCGCGCGGACGAACGCGTCTTCATCAACAAGGGGTTCGGCCGGGGCGAGAACAACTTCGACGGCAATCTTCTGCCGGCATTCGAGCATGCCCTCGCGAACGATGCCCCCCGCAAGCTCATCGTGGTGCATCTGCTCGGCGCGCATCCCACCTATGACATGCGCTATCCCGAGAGCTTCGCGCGCTTCCACAACACGGACGACACCGTAATGGCCGGGCTCAAGGCCCAGGGGCGCTCGCTCTGGGTGCGGCGCCTGCGCAACGAGTACGACAACGCCATCGCCTACAACGATTTCGTCGTCGCCAGTCTGATCCGCAAGACGATGTCGACCGATGCGTCGGCCGACGCGAGCCTGCTGTTCAGCTCGGATCACGCACAGGAAGTGGGGCATACCCGAAACCACACCGGGCAGTCGGTGGCCGACGCGTCGGGTTACGAAATTCCGATGATCGTCTGGACGCGCAGCGCCATCGATGCGCAACGCCGCGCCTCGCTGGAGTCGCGCCCCTACCAGACCGATCAGCTCGAGCATACGATGCTCGGCCTTCTGGACATCGGCACGCCCTACTATGACGCGTCGCGCGATGTGCTGAGCGATGCGTTCGTCCCCGCGCCACGCCGCATCAACGGCATGGCCTACCGACCGGCGGCAAGCGTGTCCGACGCGGCGTCCGGCGCGCAGCGCGCACGAGGCGCGCAAAGCGCCGGGAGTGGCGGGAAGGGTCGGGAAGGTGCGTAACGCCAAGGGCCCCGCCAACGGTGCCCTTACCAGCGATACCGGTTGAGTCGTCGCGACGTCGAATTCAACCGCAAGAAACGGAGCGTTTGATCGCGGCCATCTGACTAGACTCCCTTCGAGATCCCCGCTTCGAAGAGATGCCGATGACAGACGCACCGCCGCCCCTGCCCCGCCGCCCGTTGCCCGCCGATTTTCCGCCCGATGTACGCGTCGATACGCACATCGATGCGCACATCAATGCGCACGTCGACTCGGAGTCCGATGCACGCGCCGCGCCCTGCACCGGCGAGTCGATGCATGTGCTCGTCACATCGCTCTCGCGCGCGAACCTCGCTGCGCAATTCAGCGAACAGATGACGCTTGCGGTCATCCCGATCGTGGCCGTCATCGCGTTGCGCGCCTCAGCCGAGCAGACCGCCACGTTGCAAGCGGCCACCACGTTGCCGTTTCTGCTGCTCTCTCTGCCTGCCGGCGTGCTTGCGGACCGTTATCGTCGCAAGCCGCTCATGATCTCGACGGAGCTGCTGCGTGCCGCGGCGCTCCTCGTGCTCTTCCTCCTGTTCCGGATGCACTGGCTCACGCTCGCTTCACTGGGCGCGCTGGGCTTCGCGATAGCGACGGGGACCGTGGTCTTCGGCGCGGCGGCCCCCTCGCTGGTCGCCGCGCTCGTCGGCCCGGCCCATCTGCTCACCGCGAACCGGCGACTGGAGACGGCCCGCAGCGTTGCCTTCACCGCCGGACCAGCCATCGGTGGCGTGCTGGCGGGCGTGGCCTCCGGGCTGTTCGCCTTCGCGACCGCCCTCGCGCTGTCGCTCGCCAGCGCATTCTGGCTGTCCCGGCTGCCAGCGGAAACCCCGCGCACCGGTGCGCGACGACACTTCGTTCATGAACTCGGCGAAGGGGTGCGTTTCATCGTCCGCAATCGGTATCTGCGCCCCATCGTGGCGACGGCGTTCGTCTTCAATACCGCGTGGTATCTGTTGTTGTCCGTCTTCGCGTTCCACGCCATCGACGCACTCGGGTTCTCGCCGCAAGCGGTCGGCGCCGCGCTGGGGACCTATGGATTCGGGATGGTGTGCGGGGCGATGGGTTACGCACGTGTGGCAAACCGCCTGCGCTTCGGACGGCAGATCCTCCTTGGCCCGATCTGCGCCGGGCTCGCGGCACTGCTGATGTGCGCCACCACCGTGGTGCCGCGTGGTCCGGGCGCCTACGGCGTCGTGTTCGCGGCCTTCTTCCTGTTTGGCTTCGGCCCGATCGTCTGGACGATCTCCACGACGTCGCTGCGCCAGATCGTCACCCCCGGCGGCCTGGTCGCGCGCGTGTCGGCTGTCACGATGACGGCAACCTGCGGCGCACGACCGTTAGGTGCGTTTCTGGGGGCCGCAATCGCATCCGGGCACGGCGCAAAAGCCTGTCTTTTTGCCATGGCCGTCGGCTTCGGCATGCAGCTTGCCATCATCGCCCGCTCGCCCGCGGCGCGCCTTGCGTCGCTCGAAGCCGCGGATAGCGGCCAATCGCGTTAGACGCGGCTGGGATCGCCCGGCCGTCGGGACGATCTCGCATGACGCGTAGTCGTCCCGAAGCACCGTTCATTGTGCGTGCAGCACCTCGCGAAGCGCATCGGTCAGCGCCTGGCACTCCGCTTCCGTCCCCACCGTAATGCGCAGGAACTGCGCAATGCGCGCCTGCTTGAAGTGACGCACGATGATCGAGCGCTCGCGCAGCGCGGCGGACAGTTGCGCCGCGTCGTGCGACGGGTGACGCGCGAACACGAAGTTCGCGGCAGACGGCAGCACCTCGAAGCCGAGGGCCGTCAGCCGCGCCACCAGCGCCTCGCGGCTGGCGATCACCGCGCGCCGCGTCTCGTCGAAATACGTCTCGTCCTCGATGGCCGCCACACCGGCCGCTTGCGCGAGCCGATCGAGCGGATACGAGTTGAAGCTGTTCTTCACGCGCTCGAGCGCTTCGATCAGGTCGGGATGCCCCATGGCGAAGCCCAGGCGCAGCCCCGCGAGCGAGCGGGACTTCGACAGCGTTTGCACGACCAGAAGATTCGGATATCTGCCGATGAGCGTCGCGGCGCTCTCGCCACCGAAATCGATGTACGCCTCGTCGATCACCACCACCGAATCCGGATTGCCCGCCAGCAGCCGTTCGATCTCGCCCGAGGCCAGCACGCGCCCCGTCGGGGCATTGGGGTTGGGGAAGATGATGCCGCCGTTGGGCTTCAGGTAATCGTCGACACGGATTTCGAACGTCTCGGTGAGCGGCACGTTCTCGAAGGCCACGCCGTACAGCCCGCAGTACACCGGGTAGAAGCTGTAGGTGATGTCCGGATAGAGAATCGGCTTGTCGTGCTTGAGCAAGCCTTGAAACACGTTTGCCAACACCTCGTCGGACCCGTTACCCACGTGCACATTCGCCACGTCCAGACCGAAACGCCTGGCAATGGCCTGCTTGAAGCGACGCGCGTCAGGATCGGGGTAAAGCTTGAGCGCGTCCGCATCGCTGCCGAGCGCCTCGCGAATCGCGGCGAGCACCCGCGGCGACGGCCCGTACGGATTCTCGTTGGTATTGAGTTTGATGAGCCGCTGCATCTGCGGCTGCTCACCGGGGACGTACGGCGTCAGGTTGGCAACGCCCGCACTCCAGAATCGGCTCATGACGTCGGCTCCACTCACTTTGCGAAACCGCGCGCCAGATCCGCCTGGATGTCGGCCGGCGACTCCAGCCCCACGGCCAGGCGAATCAGCCCCTCCGTGATGCCGGCGGCCGCGCGGGCCTCGGGCGTGATGCGACCGTGCGTGGTGCTCGCCGGATGCGTGATCGTCGTACGCGTATCGCCGAGGTTACCCGTGATCGAACACACCTGCGAGTTGTCGATCACACGCCATGCGTTCTCGCGTTGCTCGGCCGGCGTTGCCCCCTTGAGCTCGAAGGCCACGATCGCGCCGCCCGCCTTCTGCTGACGCTGGGCCAGGGCGTACTGCGGGTGCGACGGCAGCCCGGGGTAGTACACGCGCGCGACCTGCGGCTGTTTCTCGAGCCATTGCGCAATGATCAGTGCGTTCGCGGATTGCTTCTCCACGCGCAGCGACAGCGTCTCCATGCCCTTGAGCAGCACCCATGCGTTGAACGCCGAGAGCGTGGGGCCCGCGCTTCGCACGAACGGGAAGACCTTGCCCATGATGAATTCCTTCGTACCGACGATCGCGCCGCCCAGCACGCGGCCCTGGCCATCCAGATACTTGGTCGCTGAGTGCACGACGACGTCGGCGCCATACTCGATCGGGCGCTGCAATGCCGGGGTGCAGAAGCAGTTGTCGACGACGAACAGCGCGCCCGCTTCCTTCGCGATCTTGCCGATGGCGGTAATGTCGGCGATATCGGTGAGCGGGTTCGACGGCGTTTCCAGGAAGAACATCTTCGTGTTCGGTCGAATCGCCGCGCGCCAGGCGTCGAGATCCGTGGGATCGACGAACGTGGTCTCGACACCGAAGCGATTGAAGATCGTGGAGAAAACGTTGAGCGTGGAGCCGAAAATACTGCGCGAACTCACGAGATGGTCGCCGGCGGACAGCGCCGACATCACGACCGAGACGATCGCGCTCATGCCCGAGGCGGTCGCCATGCACGCCTCGGCGCCTTCGAGCGCGGCCAGTCGATCCTGGAACATCGACACGGTCGGATTGGTGAAGCGCGAGTAGGTGAAGCCCTCCTCCGAATGCGCGAAGCGTTCGGCGGCTTCGGCCGCGCTCTTGAAGACAAAGCTCGAGGTCAGGTACAGCGCCTCGGAATGCTCACCAAACTCGGAGCGCTGCGTGCCCGCGCGCACCGCCAGGGTGTCGAAATCGAAGGAGTCCATCGTATATCTCGTCATTGGATCGGCCCGCCCGTCGGCCAAAAAAAGAAAAGCCCGTTTCGCTGGTCAGCAAAACGGGCTCGAAATCCATCTGTCTAGGCCTCGCTTTAGCTGTTTCGGGGAGATTCCCCCACGTCCGCAAGCTGAAATCAAATCGACGTGAGAAGCAGTGTAGCACGTTGCCGGCAACGCAGAAACTTTGGCGCCGCGCACCCGGATCGCGTCCGGCCCAAGCCCGCGGTCCGCCCCGGATTCCCGAAGCTTGCCGCCATGGCCGGCCCGGCGACGCGTCTGTCAGAGGCCAAGCTGAGCCCCGCGCGGCTCATTGTCATCGCCCTCGTTAGCTTCCACGACAGGCGCCTTCGGCGCCTTGCGCTGCTGCTCCAGGCGATTGAGGTATTCCGGCGTGACATCGCCCGTGATGTAGTTGCCGTCGAAGCACGAGGCGTCGAAGTCGGTCAGCGCCGGATTGATGTCGCGCACGGCGGCCTTCATGTCCTCGACGTCCTGATAAATCAGTTCGTCGGCGCCGATGATTCGCGCCACTTCCTCGTCGCTGCGGTCATGAGCGACCAGTTCGCTGCGCGTGGGCATGTCGATGCCGTACACGTTCGGGAATTTCACGGGCGGCGCGGCCGAGGCGAAGATCACCTTGCGGGCGCCGGCGTCGCGCGCCATCTGCACGATTTCCTGGCTGGTCGTGCCACGTACGATCGAATCGTCGACGATGAGCACGTTCTTGTCCTTGAACTCGACGCGCATCGCGTTGAGCTTCTGGCGCACCGACTTCTTGCGCATGGCCTGACCCGGCATGATGAAGGTGCGGCCAACGTAGCGGTTCTTGAAAAAGCCTTCACGGTAGTTCAGGCCCAGACGCTTGGCGACCTGCATGGCAGCCGGACGGCTCGAGTCCGGAATCGGCATGACCACGTCGATGTCCTGGTAGTCGAGTTCGCGGCGGATCTTCTCGGCGAGATAGTCGCCCATGCGCAGGCGGGCATCGTAGACCGGCACGCCGTCGAGCACGGAGTCCGGGCGCGCCAGATACACGAGTTCGAAAATGCAGGGATGCATCGACGCCGACGTCGCGCATTGCTGCGAGGTCAGCTCACCGTCGTTGCTGATGAAGACCGCTTCGCCCGGCTTGACGTCGCGCTCGAACGCGAAGCCCATGCCTTCGAGCGCCACCGATTCCGACGCCACCATCCACTCCGTGCCGTTCGGGCCGTCGAAGCGGCCGATACACAGGGGACGAATGCCGTTCGGATCGCGAAACGCGAGCAGGCCGAAGCCCGAGATGATCGAGACGATCGCGTACGATCCGCGTAGCCGGCCGTGCACCTTGCCGACCGCCTCGAACAGCGACGCGACGGTCAGGCCATCGCGCGAACTACGTTCGAGTTCGTGCGCGAGCACATTGAGCAGCACTTCGGAATCGGAGGTGGTGTTGATGTGGCGACGGTCGACCCGGAACATCTCGTCCTTGAGCTGTTCCCAGTTCGTCAGGTTGCCGTTGTGGGCGAGCACGATGCCGTACGGCGCATTCACGTAGAACGGCTGGGCCTGCGCGGCACTCGACGATCCCGCCGTCGGGTAACGCACCTGGCCAATGCCGACGCTGCCCGGCAAGTCGCGCATGTTGCGCGTGCGGAACACGTCCCGCACCATGCCGTTGCCCTTGTGCATGTAGAAGGACTGGCCATCCGTCGTCGCGATACCGGCGGCGTCCTGGCCGCGGTGCTGCAGGAGCAGCAGACTATCGTAGATGAACTGGTTGACCGGGGATTTGGAGACTACACCGACGATGCCACACATGGCATGAATCCTTCAAAAAACATCGAAATCTGCATCAAACGGACTGTATTATCCGTCATTCGGAAACCTTGTGCAGGCCGGTCGACGGCGTGGACGATCCGCCCACCCCACCGCTGCGCATGCCCCAGCCCGGCGACCCATCGCCGCCGCCCTGCACGCTCAGGCCGCTGCCGCCCGACGATCCGGTACCTTGCCCGGCCAGCGCATTCGCCGCTCCGCTCACCGCATTCGTCGCGCCGCCCATCAGGTTCGACAATCGGCTCGACATCGCACCACCGCCCGCGCCGCCCGTTTTGTCCACGTCGCTCATCGCGCCGGCCGCCCCCGTGTTGCCTGGCCTGCCGCGCACATGACCGCCCTCGATCACTTCCGGCCCTGCCCGCCCGCCTGGCGACGTCATGCCCCGGTAAGGCTCCAACTGGGGCAAGGGGATCGACGTCCCCAACGGATTCGTGCTCGGTATCGCCGCATCGGGCTTGTGCAGGTAGTGCTGCACCGGTTCGGGCAGGTAAGGCATCAGACGTTCGAGCCCCGCTTCCACCCAGGGCCTCACCAGCGAGTTCTGCCAGACCGGCTCCTTGGGCAATGCCGTTAACTTGGCGGCGACCATCAGGACCATCAAGAGCAAAACACCGCGAACAATACCGAACAACATGCCTAATCCGCGATCGGCCGGTCGCAGGCCGATCAAATCGGTCATGCGCCCCACCAGCGCGCTCACGATTCCCGCGCCGAACACCACGGCAACGAGCACCAGCAGGAAGCCCAGTGCACCCTGCGTCATCTCGCCGCCCGGCAGGTCCGCCGGCAGCCAGTGCGCCACCGTCGGGCCGAAAGCGCGCGCGACGAAGAACGCAACCACCCAGCCGACGAGATTGAACAGCTCGCGCACCAGACCGCGCAGCATACCCAGCAACATCGAACCCAACAGGATCGCAATGGCCGCGTAATCCACCACGGTCAGCAGACCGCCATGCATGGAATTGCCCAACTCAGCCTGCCTCGGCGACCTGCGCCGTCAGTCCGGCATCGCGAATCTTCTTGCCCGCGGCTTCCGCACTCGCGCGATCGGGGAAGGGACCTGCGCGCAGCAGGTAAAGCTCACGACCGTCGACCGCGCTCTTCACCATATAGCTCGGCACGTTCACGAGCTTGAGCTTGACGAGCCACGCCTGGGCACGATCCTGGGTCGAGAACGCCCCGATGCGCACGAGGTATTTGCCACCCGACGCGGCCGGCTTTTGCGTCGCGTCATGATTGTCGGCCGACCTGGCGGGCCTGGTGCCCGTGTTGTTCTGGGCGAACTGTGCGATCGGGTCAGCGGCATTGCCGGACTGGGGCTTCGCCTGGGCTCGCGCGGTGTCGTGCGTGTCCGGCTTGGCCGCCGGCTTCGCATCGGCGTGCTGCTCGGGCTTTTTCGCGTCGGGTTTGTGCGCTTCAGGCTTGACTTCCGGCTTCACCTGCGCGACCTGCGGCTCCGGCACTGCGGTCGGCGCCGGGGCCGGCGCCGGGGCCGGGGCCGGGGCCGGGGCCGGGGCCGGGGCCGGCTTGGCCGCGTTGGCCAGTGTGCTGCTGTCGACGGCCTCCTCGCCCTTGTCGAGCGACGCGTCGGACGGCGGCGTCGCGGCGGCCTGCGGCTTCACGCGCACGGGCGGCGAGCCGGCATCCTTGCCGGGAATCTGGATCGCGATGTCGTCGGCCGCCGGCTTAGGCTCCGGCGCGAGGACCATCGGCAGAATAATGACGGCGGCGAGCACCAACGCCAGCGCGCCGACCAGACGGCGGCGCGCACGTTGCTTCTCGGGCAGCAGCGGATCGAGTTGCTCGTGCTCGCTGTACTCGCCCCCTCCCGCCGCACGGGTGCCGGTTCGGCCGCTCCTGCGGCTACCGCGCTTCGGGGGAACGGCTTCGGCGTCTTTCTTGCGGAAGGAAAACAATCCCATAGGCCCTTGGCTCTGGTCGAAACTCGCGTCGTTGGACTGATCATCGCGCATCTGGTGCGGCATGCGCATGACATTTCTCGTAAGCAAATGTCACGGCAAAGGCACCTTCACGCATCAGTGGCGTTGCAGCTTGCGGTGCGACATCACACCCGCCACCGTAAAGAACGATCCAAAAACCACAATTCTATCATTCTCCCCGCACTGCTCGAGCGCGGCGGCATAGGCTTTCTCGGGGGATTCGAAGCTTTCGACGGAATGGTCGGCGTCCGGCTTGAACCCGACGGCCCGCAACTTCTCCTCGAGCACCGCCGGCCCTGCCGCGCGCCCGGTCGGCAGTGCGCACAGGCGCCAGTGATCGACCTTGTCGACCAGGTGGCGCAGCACGCCTTCGATATCCTTGTCGGCCATGGCGCCGAACACCGCATACGTGTACGGAAAGTAGCCCATGCCTTCGAGGTTGTGGCCAAGTGCCGCCGCGGCGTGCGGGTTGTGCGCCACGTCCAGCACCACCGCAGGGCGCCCCGGCAGCACCTGAAAGCGTCCCGGCAGTTCCACCGAGGCGAGTCCCAGACGAATGTCCTGTGCGGAGACCGGCAGCACGCTGCGCATCGATTCGAGCGCCGCGAGCGCCGCCGATGCGTTGAGCAACTGGTTCGCCCCGCGCAGCGCCGGGTATGCCAGCGCAGGACGGCGCATCTGGCGCCCGCCGTAGCTCCATTGCTGCTTGTCGCCCTGATAGTTGAAATCGCGGCCGAAAAGCCACAGGTCGGCGCCAATGCGCTCGGCCTCGGAGACGAGCGTGGCGGGCGGCATCGGATCGCCGCAAATGGCCGGCTTGCCCGCACGGAAGATGCCGGCTTTCTCGATGGCGATCGCCTCGCGCGTGTTGCCCAGGTAGCTCGCGTGGTCGATGTCGATGCTCGTGACGACCGCGCAATCGGCATCGACGATATTCACCGCGTCCAGGCGCCCGCCGAGCCCCACCTCGAGAATCACGGCATCGAGCCCGGCGGTGGCGAACAGATGCATGATCGCAAGCGTGGTGAACTCGAAATACGTGAGCGAGACCGGCGTCTCGAAGCTGGTGCGCGCCCGCTCGACCGCCTCGAAGTGCGGCAGCAGCGTAGCGTCGTCCACGACTTCGCCGTTCACTCGCGCGCGCTCATTGAACGAGATCAGATGCGGCGACGTGTGGCAGCCGACGCGGTACCCGGCCGAGAGAAGAATGGCCTCGATGAGCGCGCAGGTCGAACCCTTGCCGTTGGTGCCGCCGACCGTGAAGACGGGGCACGGGAATTTGAGCCCTAGTGCGTCTTTCACGCGGCCAATGCGCGCGAGCCCCATGTCGATACCCACGGGGTGGGCGGTTTCGAGGTGGGCCAGCCAGGCGTCGAGAGTGGAATATGTCGGCATGAATATACGGGGCAGAAAACAAAAACGCGGACGTCGTGTAACGTCCGCGCTGTTTGCTGCGAAATAAGGCGAATGATGCAAACGATGCAATCAGGCGCTGCTGGTGCCGCGCCCGCGTGGCGTTGCGTCATTCTACGCCGTTGCACCGCCCTTTGGGGCACAGCAACGGCGCACGCCGCTTCACCGTGCGGCCGATGCCGCGGGCCTCAGGCGACCGCGTCGGCCGGCTGGCACTGCATCAGCGCGATCAGGCGAGCGATCTCCTCGCGCATGTTGCGACGGTCGACGATCATGTCGATCGCGCCCTTTTGCAGCAGGAACTCCGAGCGCTGGAAGCCTTCGGGCAGTTTCTCGCGCACGGTCTGCTCGATCACGCGCGGGCCCGCGAAGCCGATGAGCGCCTTGGGCTCGGCCATCACCACGTCGCCCAGGAAGGCGAAGCTCGCGGACACGCCACCCATCGTCGGATCGGTCAGCACGGAGATGAACGGCAGCTTGGCGTCGGACAGCTTCGTGAGCATGGCCGTGGTCTTGGCCATCTGCATGAGCGAGAGCAGGCTTTCCTGCATGCGCGCGCCGCCCGAAGCGGTCACGCAGATGAAGGGCACGCCCTGTTCGAGTGCATTCTGTGCGCCGCGCACGAAGCGCTCGCCGACCACGGAGCCCATCGAACCGGCCATGAACGAAAACTCGAAGCAGGCCACCACGACCGGCAGCGTGTGGATCGCACCGCCCATGACAACCATGGCATCGGTCTCGCCGCTATCGTCCATCGCTTCCTTGATGCGGTCCGGATACTTGCGGCTGTCCTTGAACTTCAGCGCGTCGACCGGCACGATCTCCTGGCCCAGTTCGTAGCGGCCTTCCGGATCGAGCAGCGCGTCCAGACGCGCGCGCGCACCGATGCGCATGTGATGGTCGCACTTCGGGCAAACGTGCAGATTCGCTTCCACGTCGTTGCGATACAACACCGCTTCGCACGACGGGCACTTGATCCACAGCCCTTCCGGGATGCTCTTGTTGCGCTGCGTCGGATCGGTTTGCTTGATCTTCGGGGGCAGCAGCTTATCGAGCCAGCTCATAGTTTCTCCTTGGCAAACGCCCGCTCCACAGGGGGCGGGCGTTTCTGGCGACCGTATGATACGGTCGTTTCAATTCAGCGTTTCACCGGGCGGGTCGGGCGCCCCTCGGGCCGTCTCGACCCCGGACGCCGCGAATTTACGCCGATTTGGCGCCCTCGTCGAGCGCCTGACGGATACCGCCGATGAATTCAGCCAGCGATTTTACCGCGTTCTGGCCTTCCAGATCACGCGGCGTGTTTTCCAGACGCTGCACGATGGCACTGCCGATGACCACGGCGTCGGCCACACTGGCGATGGCGCGGGCCGTTTCGGCGTCGCGAATCCCGAAGCCCACGCCGACCGGCAGCGCCGCGGCCGCCTTGATCTGGGGAATCTTGGCGGCCACGCTCGCCAGATCCAGGCTCGCCGCGCCGGTCACGCCCTTGAGCGAGACGTAGTACAGGTAGCCGCTCGCCTGACGTGCCACGGCGGCGATACGCGCATCGGTCGACGTGGGCGAGAGCAGGAAGATCGGATCGATGCCGTGCGCGCGCATGGCGCCCGCGTAGGCTTCGGCCTCCTCGGGCGGGTAATCGACCACCAGCACGCCGTCCACGCCGGCCCTGGCGGCGCGCTCGGCGAAAGCCTCGAGGCCCATCGCCTCGATCGGGTTGGCGTAGCCCATGAGTACGACCGGCGTGCGATCGTTGGTCTGACGGAACACGGCCACGTAGCCGAGCACCTCGGCCAGGCTCACGCCGCGCGCCAGCGCGCGCTCCGAGGCGCGCTGAATCACGGGGCCATCGGCCATCGGGTCGGAGAACGGCACACCGAGTTCGATGGCGTCGGCACCGTTGTCAGCCAGCGCGTGCATCAGCTTGACGGACCACCCCGGCTCCGGATCGCCGGCGGTGATGAACGGAATGAGGCCCTTCTTACCCTGCGCTTGCAAGGCTTGGAACGTCGCTTGAATGCGGGACATGATCGGAAAGTCTCTGAAGTCGTTGGTTGGCGAGCGCGTGATAGTGCGCGTTGAGCTCGAAGCCGACGAAACGCCGGCCGTGCAGCGCGCACGCCACGGCCGTCGTGCCACTGCCCATGAACGGGTCGAGCACGAGTCCGCCGGGCGGGCAACTGGCCAGCACCATGCGCTCGATGATATGCAGCGGTTTCTGCGTCGGATGATCGACGCGTTCGGGGTCTTGCCGGTGCAATCGCGAGATCGACCACAGATCCTTGGGGTTGTAACCCAGTTCCAGCCACTTGCTGCCCTCGAAGATGCGGCGCGAGCGCGCCTTCTTCGTCGCGGCGTCATACGGCACGCGCACGGCATCGAGGTCGAAATAGTAGTCCTTCGACACTGCGAAAAAACCGATGTTGTCGTGCACGGACGAGAATCGCCGCGTACTGCCGCCCATGCTGGGCACGCGGCGATCCCAGATGATCTCGTTGATCATCAGCATGCGCTGCTTCAGAAACACGAAGAGCTCGGGGGCGTACTGCCACGTACAGAACAGGTAGAGCGAGCCGCGCGGTGCGAGCTTCGGAATGGCCGCCTCCAGCCAGCCATACGTCCAGCCGAGAAAGTCCTCGCCGGAGCGCTTGTCCGAGTCGTTGCCGTAATCCTTGCCAAGCCCGTAGGGCGGGTCGGCCAGAATCAGGTCGACGCTGCCGTCTTCCAGTTCATGCACGTGATGCAGGAAATCAGCGTGACGCAAATCGATGTCGCCCGGCGCCCATTGCGCCCGCAGCTCGCCGGCAGCCTCCAGGGCTTCGAGACGTGCGGCGGCGGCTTCGGTGGCGTCCACGGGACGCTCGGTCCCGAGGGCGTCATTCTGTGCCTTGCGATCAGTCAGATCGGTCATGCTGGTTCGGTTGGTGTCAGGAAGGATCAGGGAATCCGTGGCATCCCGCCGCAATGCGGCAATGCAACGGCGCTTACGCGCCCGGGTGCGCCGGCTTGGCCAGCGCCATCACGGTGTGCATGTCCTTGTCGCCGCGCCCCGAGAGATTGACCAGCACGATCTGATCGCTCGGCAGCGTGGGCGCAAGCTTGCACGCGTAAGCGAGCGCATGACTCGACTCCAGTGCCGGGATGATGCCCTCGATGCGACAGCAGTCATGAAAGGCCCGCAGCGCCTCGGTGTCGGTAACGCCCACGTACTCGGCACGCTTGATGTCGTGCAGCCACGCATGCTCGGGCCCCACCCCGGGGTAGTCGAGACCGGCAGAGATCGAGTGCGTCTCGGTGATCTGACCGTGCGAATCCTGCAGCAGATACGTGCGGTTCCCATGCAGTACGCCCGGCGTGCCACCGAGGATCGACGCCGCGTGGCGGCCGGTCTCGATGCCCTCGCCCGCCGCTTCCACGCCCACGAGCTTCACGTCGGGCACGTCGATATACGGGTAGAAGATGCCCATGGCGTTGGAGCCGCCGCCCACGCACGCGAGCACGTAATCCGGCTGACGACCGGCCAGTTCGGGCATCTGCACCTTGCACTCCTCGCCGATCACGCTCTGGAAATCGCGCACGAGCATCGGGTACGGGTGCGGCCCGGCCACGGTACCGATGATGTAGAAGGTACTCTCGACGTTCGTCACCCAGTCGCGCATCGCTTCATTGAGGGCATCCTTGAGCGTCTTCGATCCGGACTCCACCGGAATCACGGTCGCGCCCAGCAGTTGCATGCGGTACACATTGGCGGCCTGGCGCTTGACGTCCTCGGCGCCCATGTAGACCACGCACTCCATGCCGAAACGCGCGGCGATGGTCGCGGTGGCCACGCCGTGCTGCCCCGCCCCGGTCTCGGCGATCACACGACGCTTGCCCATGCGGCGCGCAAGCAGCGCCTGTCCGATCACGTTGTTGACCTTGTGCGCGCCGGTGTGATTCAGGTCTTCGCGCTTGAGGTACACCTGCGCACCGCCCAGTTCCTGGCTCCAGCGCTTGGCGTGATAGATCGGCGACGGTCGGCCGACGTAATGCTTCAGTTCGTAGTGGAATTCTTCGAGGAAAGCCGGATCGTGCTGATACCGGGCATACGCCTCGCGCAGTTCGTCGAGCGCGTGAATCAGCGTCTCGGCGACAAAGACACCGCCGTACGGGCCGAAATGGCCCCGGGCGTCAGGAAAATCGTACATGGTCGTCACTCTTCGCAGTACCGGTGCGCGGCCCTTGCGGCCGCCCCGGCGGGTTGCTATTCGGTGTCGGCGGCACGCACTGCGTGCACGAACGCCGTCATGCGGGCGGGATCCTTCACGCCCCGCGACGCCTCCACACCGCTCGACACGTCGACGGCGTACGGCGCCACCCGGCCGATGGCTTCAGCAACGTTGTGTGCGTTCAAGCCACCACTCAAAACGGCCCGACGCGCGATGTCTTTTGGAATAAGTGACCAATCGAAAACCTTTCCTCCACCGCCATAGCCCTCGACCAGGGCGTCGAGCAAGATGCCTTGCGCGGCGGTGTATGCCTGAGCGAATTGTAGCAAATCGCCGCTGTCTTTCGTCTCCGGGCCGATACGCATGGCGCGCATGTAGGGACGGTTCCCGGCCGCGGCCGACAACGCCGCGCATTGCTCGGGCGTTTCGTCCCCATGGAACTGGAGGCTGGTGAGCGGCACGGCCTCGACGGTTCGGGCGATCTCGTCGGGTGCGGCGTTGACGAACAGGCCGACCAGACTCACGTACGGCGGCACCCGCCGGGCCAGTTCGGCCGCACGCGCCAGCCCCACATAGCGGGGACTGGGCGGATAGAACACGAGGCCGATCGCGTCGACGCCAAGCGCCACCGCGTGGTCGATGTCCGCCGCCTGAGACAAGCCGCAGATCTTGATTCGCGTACGGGAGTTGAAGGAATTCATGAACGGGCCCACGGCATCGGAAATGGCCACGCAGCCCAGTTGGGCTCGGGCACGGCGAAACGCTCAGGATACCCCACGCGTGCCAGATACAGGCCATCGGGCATGAACGTCGGCGCGGCCTGACGGCGGTCCAGACTCGCGAGCACGTGCGCCATCCAGCTCGCCGGCTGGCGCCCACGGCCGATCGCCACCAGGCATCCCATGATGTTGCGCACCATGTGGTGCAGGAAGGCGCTTGCGCGAAAGCGGAACACGAAGAAGTGCCCCTGCTGCTCGATATCGATGCCATAGAGATGCTTGACCGGCGTTTTCGCCTGGCATTCGGACGACCGGAACGCTGAGAAGTCGTGCTCGCCCACGAGTGCCTGGCCGGCGGTGCGCATGGCGTCGAGATCGAGCGGCGTGTGCAGCCAGCCGCAGCGACCGTCGAGCAGCGGGGAGCGCACCGGATGCACGTACAGCACATAGAAGTAGGTGCGCTCGAACGCCGCGAATCGTGCGTGAAAATCGTCCGGCATCGCCTGCGCCCATTGCACGGCAACCGTTTTCGGCAGGAACGCGTTGACGCCGCGCACCCACGAAAACATCGCCCGGTCCAGTTCCGTGTCGAAGTGTACGACCTGACCAATGCCGTGCACACCGGTGTCGGTGCGGCCCGCGACCGTCGTGGGCAACGCCACGCCGCCGAATTCCCGCAATGCGGCTTCGAGCGCCTGCTGCACGGTGTTGCCGTGCGGCTGCGATTGCCAGCCGGAGAACGCCGTGCCGTCGTAATGGATGCCCAGTGCGATTCGCATATGAAAAAGAAAAATGGGCGCCCAAGCTTCGGGCGCCCCAAACTACGGTCAATCTGTGGTGTGTTCGCCGGTGTGCCGCCGCGTCACTTGCCAAGCTCGGCCAGCCGCGCACGCGCGACCGACTGTTGCGCGGCGTCGCCGCCGGCGATCACCTCCTCGAGCAGCTCGCGCGCGCCATCGTCGTCGCCGATGGTCTGGTACGCCGCCGCCAGTTCGAGCTTCGTGTGGAACTCGTCGGGCACGTCCGCCTCTGTCGCGCGCGGGACAATCGGCGCGGGCGACACGTCCTGCGCCTGCGGTGCCGCGGGCTCACCTGCATACGACGTGGCAGGCGTGGTCGGTGACAACGGCGCATGGGCCTCATGCGCCACGAGCGCCTCGGTCCCCGTTGGCACGGGCAATACCGGCGCGCTCGCCGATGCGGACGCCGGTGAAGCCTCGTCGCCCTTCAGGTCGAGACTGAAATCGGACAGGTCGAACGACAGCGGCTTGAGCGACGGCGCCTCGTGTGCGGCGTCGGTGTAGCTACGCGGCGCTTCCTCGGCGCTGGCGGCCTGCCGCATCGCGGCATCGAAATCCTCGTCGCTGAGTTCGTCGCCCGGCTCGTCGGCGGCGTCGTTGTTCGCGTCGTCCGATGCGTCGGCGCCGTGATGCGCGGCCGCCTGCTCATGCAACGGATGCCCCGGCGGCGCCATCGTGAACTGGACCGAACCGATGCCCTGCGAGAGCGACGGCAAGGCGCCGCTGGAAATCGTCCCCACATGCGCCGGCTGGCCCGGAATGCCGAGATCCAGATCGCCAAGCATGCCGGCAACGCCGCCCTTTGGCGCCGCTTGCGTGGACAGTTGGGCCAGCAGTTCCTCGCTCGTCCCGGACGCCGGTTCACGCGAGCTCTCCGACGCAGGCACGGCCTCGAGCTCGGATGCCGGTTCGGCATGTGCTGCGAATGCGGCCGTCGGTTCGGGAGCCACACTGCCAACAGCCGCCGCCGCGTTCAGGGCTTCGAGCGATGCGAGGCTCGCCGCCATCGGATCGGGATGTGCGGCAGGCGCATCGCCCACGGCGACGGTCGGCTCCACCTCGCCGGCTTGCTCCGCAAAAGCGGCATCCCAATCAATGTCCTGCTCGTCGGCGCCGTCCGCTGTCGATTCCCCGGCGTGGGCGCCGTCGGCAACCAGGTGCTCGTGATCAATTTCAGACGCTTCAGCCGTTTCAGCAGGTTCAGCCGTTTCAGCAGTTTCAGCCGTTTCCAAAGGCGGGAACGCCTCGGGCGCCCTGGATGCCTCGTCGAGGCCCGCGGCAAGCTCGTCGTCCGGCGAGTCCTGCGCCGCCTCCCATTCGTCCGGCACGACGGATTCAGCCGCGGCCAGCGTATCCTCCGGCGTCGACCACGCATCGTCGGCCGACGGATGCAGATGTTCGTCCGCCTCCGCCTGATTTGCCGCGTAAAGCGCTGCCGCGCCGGCGGCGGCGCCCGCAACACCGGCAGCCGCGACGCCATGCACGCCCGGCGACGCGCTCTCGGGCGCATGGTGTCCCGCGGGATCGTCGTCATACCCCCGCGAAGCTTCGGGCCCCTCGCGACCGTCGTCGTACGGCCCGGGCTGCCCCACTGGCGGCTCGGCGCGGCGACGGCGCATCAGCGCCCACAAGCCGAGCAACACCACCAGCACGCCCGCGCCGGGAAGCACATAGGGGTTCTGGGTCACGGCACGCCAGTTCATCCCCGCGTTCGGCGTGGCATTTGCCGCGGCGGCTGCGCCCGCCGATGCACTGGCCGCTAACGGCGCGCTGGCGGCGGTCGCATCGCTTGCGGACGCTGCCGCGGTTGCCTCGGACGCGGTTGCCGAGGCATCCGAGGCGGCTTCGCCGACGATGGCCGTGGCTTCGGAGGCCGTCGCGGCACTGGCGCCCGCGCCCTCCGCCTTCGCGTCCGGCACTTGCGCGCCGTCGGCTGCCTTCGGCGCCGTCTGGGCCACCGCAGGTGCGTTCTTACTGCCTTCCGCAGGCTTTGCCGTCTTGTCCTGCGCAGGCGCCCCGGAAGCGGTGGCGGCCTGCTCCTCCAGCTTCGCGGCGGCCTGATTCTTCATCGCCAACAGCTTCTGGAGATCTGCTACGTTCTTCTGCAACTCATTCACCCTGCCCTGGGCCTCGGCCTGTGCCTTGCCCTGGGCGATTTGCTCTTCTTCGCTGCCGCCGGAGCGTCCGGCCGAGCCGCCCGCCCCACCCTTGCCGGGTCGCGACAGCTTCAATTCATCGCGCGTGGCGGGGGCGGCGGCTTCCGGCGCCTTGCCCGCTTCGATCGCGCCCTGTGCACTGCGGCCACCGGCCGGTGCCGCCTGCTGCGCCGTCGAATCGGCCAGCCGCGCGCGATACGCATCAAACTGTTCCCGCGCGGCAGACACGAACTTGTGCGCCTGCGCGGGAGGAATACTCTGCACCTGTGCATCGGCAGGACGCGTCAACGTCACGCCCTGGCGCAACCGGTTCGGATCGTTGCCAATGAATGCCGAGCGGTTCGCTTCGAACAGCGCGGTCATCATCTGCGCAAGGGTCGTGCCGCCCTCGCCGCCCGTAAATTCGCGGGCGATCGACGACAGTGAATCGCCACGGCCGACCTTGCGCGTGTCTTGCGCGTCTGCCGCGCCGCGAGCGGCGCTGGCCGCCGGGGCAGGCGCAGTCGGTACCGGGGCCGACGCCGACGCCGCCGACGCCGCCGACGCCGCCGACACAGGCGCTGCCGCCTGCGTCGTTGCCGCCGGCACGACTGCCTGCGGCTGCGCCAGACTGGCTTCAGGAATCGCCGAGAGGGTCACGGCGTTGGACTGTCGACCGGTACGCCATTCGACCACCAGCAACAGATCGAGGAATGACGTACTGACCGGCTCGGCCGAGTCGACGTGAACGAGATACGTTCCGCTATAGCCCGGCTCACGCCCACCGGTCGGCGAGACCGATACCGAGAGCTTGTCGAGCGTGGGGTCGTAGCGCAGACCGGCCTGCCTGAAGGCGTCGCGCGGCGCGAGTTTCACTGACAACCCGTCGGCTTCCGCCGGCGACACGTTGCCCAGCACGATCACGGCGCGCAACGGCTGGCCTGGGCCCGAGCGCACCTGTTGCGGGCCGAACTCGGCAGCACCGGCGTTGAGGAGCCCCAGGCTCCACAGGACAGCCGCCGCTGCGCTCAAGCGAAACGAATTACGGGACGAATTTGCGCGCTTGCCGGTCGAGTATTTCCGCACTGTGATCTTGTTTGCCTGTCAGTCGTTTGTCACTGGCAGCCCCTCACACGAGGGGTGCCTCCCAAAGCGCGGACGGCGGCCTCGCGGGCCGCCGTTCTTCATGCGCTACCGATGCACGACGACGCTCAAGCGTCGAGCAGGATCCGCAGCATGCGGCGCAGCGGCTCGGCCGCGCCCCACAGCAGTTGATCGCCCACCGTGAACGCCGACAGGTACTCCGGACCCATCGACATCTTGCGCAGGCGTCCCACCGGAATCGTCATCGTGCCGGTCACGGCGGCAGGCGTCAAATCGGTCATCGACGCCTCGCGCGTATTCGGCACCACCTTCACCCAGTCGTTTGCCTGGCCGATGATGTCGGTCAGTTCATCTAACGGCACATCCTTCGTAAGCTTGATGGTCAGTGCCTGGCTGTGGCAACGCATCGCACCGACACGCACGCACAGGCCGTCGACCGGAATGGCGCGGGTGCCCGGGAAGCCGTCGCCCAGACCCAGGATCTTGTTGGTCTCGGCGCCGCCCTTCCACTCTTCCTTCGACTGACCGTTGCCCAGGTCCTTGTCGATCCACGGAATCAGGTTGCCACCCAGCGGCACACCGAACTGCTTCGTTTCCTCGGCCGTCAGCGCGTGCTGCTTGGCGAGCACCTTGCGATCGATCTCGAGAATGGCCGAATGCGGATCGTCGAGCAGCGCCTTGACTTCGGCATTGATGCTGCCGAACTGCGTGAGCAGCTCGCGCATGTGCTGCGCGCCGCCGCCCGATGCCGCCTGGTACGTCATCGACGTCAGCCAGTCGACCAGACCGTGCTGGAACAGGCCGCCCAGACCCATCAGCATGCAGCTCACCGTACAGTTGCCGCCGATGAAGTTCTTCGTGCCCTTGGACAACGAATGCTTGATCACGTCGAGGTTGACCGGATCGAGCACGATGATCGCATCGTCCTTCATGCGCAGCGTCGATGCGGCGTCGATCCAGTAACCGTTCCACCCTGCCGCGCGAAGCTTCGGGAAGATCTCGGTCGTGTAGTCACCGCCCTGGCAGGTAATGATGATGTCGCATTTTTTCAGCTCGTTGACATCATTGGCGTCTTTCAGCGAAGTCTCGTTCTTCGCCATCGACGGGGCTTTGCCGCCCGCGTTGCTGGTGCTGAAAAACACCGGCTCGATCAAGGCGAAGTCGTTCTCCTGCTGCATGCGCTGCATCAGGACCGAACCGACCATGCCCCGCCAACCTACCAGACCTACGGTTTTCATTTATCCACTCTCTTATCGTTGCAATTGCGCCAAGGGGCGTCTCCCGACGCCCCGTCAGCGTTATAGCGCGGCAACCACCGCCGCGCCCATTTCGCGCGTACCGACCTTGGTCGCGCCTTCCTGCCAGATATCGGGCGTGCGCAACCCCTGCGCCAGCACCTTCTTGACTGCATTCTCCACGCGGTCGGCCTGTTCGGCCTTGCCCAGCGTGTAGCGCAGCATCATGGCGGCCGACAGGATCGTCGCCAACGGATTGGCCACGCCCTTGCCGGCGATGTCGGGAGCCGACCCGTGCGACGGCTCGTACAGCCCCTTGTTGTTGGCGTCGAGCGACGCCGACGGCAGCATGCCGATCGAACCGGTGAGCATCGCGGCCTCGTCCGACAGAATATCGCCGAACATGTTGCCAGTCACCACCACGTCGAAGTTCTTGGGGGCCTTGACCAGCTGCATCGCGGCGTTATCGACGTACATGTGCGACAGCTCGACCTCCGGATACTGCTTGGCGACCTCGACCATCGTGTCGCGCCACAGCTGCGAAGTCTCGAGCACGTTGGCCTTGTCGACCGAGCACAGGCGCTTGCCGCGCTTGGCCGCCGCCTGGAATGCCACGTGCGCGATGCGCTCTACTTCGGGCACGCTATAGCGCATGGTATCAAAACCTTCGCGCGCGCCTTCGAAAGCGCCGTCCGGCGACTGACGAAACCCCTTCGGCTGACCGAAGTAGATGTCGCCGTTGAGCTCACGGATGATCAGGATATCGAGCCCCGCCACGATCTCCGGCTTCAGGCTCGACGCGTCGGCCAGCTCCTTGTACAGAATGGCCGGACGGAAGTTAGCGAACAGCTGCAGATGCTTGCGCAGCCCCAGAATCGCCTGCTCGGGACGCAATGCGCGCTCGAGCGAATCGTACTTCCAGTCGCCCACGGCGCCGAACAGGATCGCGTCGGCTTCCTTGGCCAGCTTGAGGGTGGCCTCCGGCAACGGATGGCCCGCGGCCTCGTAGCCGGCGCCGCCCACGGGCGCTGCCTCGAGTTCGAACTTTTCGCCAAGCGCATTGAGCACGTTGACGGCTTCCGTCACGATTTCCGGACCAATGCCGTCACCCGGCAACACAGCGATTTTCATGCAATCTCCTTGGATATGCCTGGAATGCGCGGGCTCAGCCCGGCAAACGCGTTGCGAGCCACGGCTGCCTGGCAAGCCGCTCGGCCTCGTAGGCGCGAATCTTGTCGGCGTGACGCAGCGTCAGGCCGATATCGTCGAAGCCGTTCAACAGGCAGTACTTGCGAAACGGCGCGATATCGAACTCATAGGCGCGGCCGTCCGACGTGATCACGGCCTGCTTGTCCAGATCGATCGTCAACTGATAGCCGTTGAATGCCGCCGTCTCGTTGAACAGGTGATCGACCTGCATCTCGCTCAGCGCGATCGGCAGCAAGCCGTTCTTGTAGCAGTTGTTGAAGAAGATGTCGGCAAAGCTCGGCGCGATCACCGCGCGGAACCCGTATTGTTGCAGCGCCCACGGCGCGTGTTCACGCGAGCTGCCGCAGCCGAAGTTCTTGCGGGCGAGCAGAATCGTCGCGCCCTGGAAGCGAGGCTGGTTAAGCACGAAGTTCGGGTTGAGCGGACGCGTGCTGCAGTCCTGGCCCGGCTGACCGACATCGAGATAACGCCACTCGTCGAACAGGTTCGGACCGAAGCCCGTACGCTTGATCGACTTCAGGAATTGCTTGGGGATGATCGCGTCGGTATCGACGTTCTCGCGATCCAGCGGTGCCACCAGCCCCGTATGGACGGTAAATTTTTCCATCACGAACCACCTGATCAAAACAGTTCGGCTGCGGCCCGCATCCGCGATGCGCAAGCCGTCACAACCGGAAATTTCGTAGGTGCGCGCGCCGGGAATCCCCGCGCGACGCGCACCGTCGCATCACTTCTTCGCGGCGTTTTCGAGCGCCGAGCCAGCGGCTTGCGTATCCTTGCCCAGGCCCGCCATCGTGTTGCAACCTGCCACACCCAGGAGCAACACCGCACCGATCAGCATCCACAGTTTCTTCATGGTTTTGTCTCTGTCAAAGCTAGTGTCAAACGACGGATAAATCGATGCGAACGCGTCAAACGAGGCGACGCACGTCGACGAAGTGCCCCTCGATGGCCGCGGCGGCCGCCATGGCCGGGCTCACCAGATGGGTGCGTCCTCCGGCGCCCTGACGGCCTTCGAAGTTGCGGTTCGAGGTCGAGGCGCAGCGCTCGCCCGGTTCGAGCCGGTCGGCATTCATCGCCAGGCACATCGAGCACCCGGGCTCGCGCCACTCGAAGCCGGCCGCCTTGAAGACCTGGTCCAGCCCTTCCTGCTCGGCCTGATGCTTCACGAGCCCCGAGCCCGGCACGACCATGGCCAGACGCACGTTCGACGCCACCCGGCGCCCCAGCTTCTTCACGACGTAAGCCGCTGCGCGAATGTCTTCGATGCGCGAATTGGTGCACGATCCGATGAAGACCTTGTCGACGTTGATGCTCGACATGGGCGTGTCCGGCGTGAGTGCCATGTACTCGAGCGCTCGCTCCATGGCGCTGCGCTTGACCGGATCCTTCTCTTTCTCGGGGTCGGGCACGCGGTCCTCGATGCTCACCACCATTTCCGGCGACGTCCCCCAGCTCACCTGCGGACGCAGCGTGCTGGCGTCGATCTCGACCACATGGTCGAACTTGGCCCCGGCGTCGGTGTGAAACGTGCGCCAGTAGGCTTCGGCCTGCTCGAACTCCACGCCGGACGGCGAAAACGGTCGGCCCTTCACGTAATTGATGGTCGTGTCGTCCACCGCCACCAGACCGGCACGCGCGCCCGCCTCGATGGCCATGTTGCACACGGTCATGCGCCCTTCCATCGACAGCGCGCGGATCGCCGAGCCCGCGAATTCGATCGTGAAGCCCGTGCCGCCAGCCGTGCCGATCCTGCCGATGACGGCCAGCACGATGTCCTTGGCGGAGCAACCGCGCGGCAGCGTGCCTTCGACCTTCACGAGCATGTTCTTGCTCTTCTTCATGAGCAACGTCTGCGTGGCGAGCGTGTGCTCGACTTCGGAGGTGCCAATGCCGAACGCCAGCGCGCCGAACGCGCCGTGCGTGGACGTATGCGAGTCACCGCACACTACCGTCATGCCGGGCAACGTGGCGCCCTGCTCCGGGCCGATCACGTGCACGATGCCCTGACGGACGTCGTTCATCTTGAATTGGGTAATGCCGTAGTTGTCGCAGTTGCTGTCGAGCGTGTCGACCTGCAGACGCGAAATCGGATCGGCAATGCCTTGCGTACGGTCGGTGGTCGGCACGTTGTGGTCCGACACCGCGAGGTTGGCGGACAGGCGCCACACCGGACGCTGTGCGAGTTTTAGCCCCTCAAACGCTTGCGGACTGGTCACCTCGTGCAGCAGGTGACGGTCGATGTAGAGCAACGTGGTGCCATCGTCCTCGGTATGCACGACATGTGCATCCCACAATTTGTCATACAGCGTCTTGGCCATGATAAAAACGCGGGGCTAAATATGGTTCTGAGAACAAATATCGTTCTGGGAACTTTTGATTATGCCATAGCGCTTTCGCGCCGGCGGAATACGAAATCCCCGGAAAACCGGGCGGTAAACGCACGATCAACCGGGGATTTGTGCGAATCACGGCAGCGTGTGCCGTGGATTCGAATATAGCGCAACGAGGGCTCGCTGCGGGCCGCACCGCCTTGCCGTTTCGGCAAGGTTGCGGTGCCGGCACGGCAAGCGGGGGCCGTGCCGGGGGCCTCGACTCGCTTAGCGCTTGTCGATTGCCGTCACTTCGCGCGGCGTGTGGCCAATGAACAGCTGACGCGGACGACCGATCTTCTGGTCCGGCTCGCCGATCATCTCGTTCCACTGCGCGATCCAGCCCACGGTACGGGCCAGTGCGAAGATGCAGGTGAACATCGAGGTCGGGATGCCCAGCGCGCGCTGCACGATACCCGAGTAGAAGTCGACGTTCGGGTACAGCTTGCGCGACACGAAGTATTCGTCTTCCAGGGCGATCTTCTCGAGCTGCATGGCCAGCTTGAACAGCGGGTCGTCGTGCAGGCCCAGTTCGTTGAGCACTTCGTAGCACGTCTCGCGCATCAGCTTGGCACGCGGGTCGTAGTTCTTGTACACGCGGTGACCGAAGCCCATGAGCTTCACGCCCGAGTTCTTGTCCTTCACCTGCTTGATGAACTCGGGGATCTTGTCCGGCGAACCGATCTGCTCGAGCATGTTCAGCGCGGCTTCGTTCGCACCACCATGCGCCGGGCCCCACAGACAAGCGATACCGGCGGCGATACACGCGAACGGGTTCGCGCCCGACGAACCGGCCAGACGCACGGTCGACGTCGAAGCGTTCTGTTCGTGATCGGCGTGCAGGATCAGGATACGGTCGAGGGCGCGCACCAGCACGTCGTTGACTTCGTACTCTTCGCACGGGTTCGCGAACATCATGCGCATGAAGTTCGCGCTGTACGACAGGTCGTTGCGCGGGTACACGAACGGCTGACCGATGCTGTACTTGTACGCCATGGCCACGAGCGTCGGCAGCTTGGCGATCAGGCGGATGGCCGAGACTTCGCGATGCGTCGGGTTATTGATGTCGAGCGAGTCGTGGTAGAACGCGGACAGGGCGCCGACCGAGCCGGTCAGTACGGCCATCGGGTGCGCGTCGCGACGGAAGCCACGGAAGAAGAAGTTCATCTGCTCGTGAACCATCGTGTGACGGGTGACCGTCTTCACGAACTCTTCCTTCTGCTGCGCGTTCGGCAGCTCGCCCTTGAGCAGCAGGTACGAGGTCTCGAGGAAGTCGCAGTGGGTCGCCAACTGCTCGATCGGGTAGCCGCGATACAGCAGCTCGCCCTTGTCGCCATCGATGTAGGTGATGGCCGAATTGCACGACGCCGTCGACATGAAGCCCGGGTCATACGTGAACTTGCCAGTCTGGCCGTACAGCTTACGGATGTCGATTACATCCGGGCCCATCGTTCCCTTGTAGATCGGCAGCTCGACGCTAGGCGAATCGTCAGAGAAAGATAGGGTGGCTTTAACTTCAGACGGAGTCATATCGCTTCCTCAAAAAAATACTGTAAACCCCTACACGGCACGCAAAAGCGCCAGCAGGCGCTGCACGTCCGGCCCGTCCAGATCCGCCTCGGGCTCTTTACGCGCTAGCAGCAGATCCATCAAATCGTTGTCGCTCAAATCGAGCAGCTTCGTGAGCGCGCCCACATCCTCGTCGGTCATCGACGCTTCGTATTTGGCGAAGAACCGTTCGAGGATAAGGTCGTTTTCCAGCAAACCGCGGCGTGCCCGCCAGCGCAGGCGGGCACGTTTGACCGGATCGGACTGGTGAGTGGTATCCGGCATGATCGATGGGTCAGACGGCGCGACGCACCATCAGCTCCTTGATCTTGCCGATCGCCTTCGTCGGGTTCAGCCCCTTCGGGCACACGTCCACGCAGTTCATGATCGTATGGCAGCGGAACAGGCGATACGGATCTTCCAGGTTGTCCAGACGTTCGCTGGTCGCCGTGTCGCGGCTGTCCGCGATGAAGCGATAGGCCTGGAGCAGACCGGCCGGGCCGACGAACTTGTCCGGATTCCACCAGAAGCTCGGGCACGACGTCGAGCACGAAGCGCACAGGATGCACTCGTACAGGCCGTCGAGCTCGTCACGCTGTTCGGGCGACTGCAGACGTTCCTTCTCCGGTGCCGGCTCGGGGTTGATCAGATACGGCTTGATCGAGTGGTACTGGTTGAAGAAGTGCGTCATGTCGACGATGAGGTCGCGAATGACGGGCAGGCCCGGCAACGGCTTGAGCACGATCTTGTTCGGCAGATCGTTCATGTTGGTCAGGCAGGCCAGACCGTTCTTGCCGTTGATGTTCATCGCGTCCGAACCGCACACGCCTTCACGGCAGGAGCGGCGGAAGGCGATACCTTCGTCGAGCTTCTTGAGCTTGACCAGGGCGTCGAGCAGCATGCGCTCATGACCGTCGAGTTCGACCTCGTAGGTCTGCATGTACGGTGCGGCGTCCTTGTCCGGATCGTAGCGGTAGACTTCAAAAATGCGTTTCATGATCTTGCGAATCCCTTAGAACGTCCGCGCCTTGGGCGGGACCGAGTCGACGGTCAGCGGCTTCATCTGCACCGGCTTGTATTCCAGACGGTTGCCTTCGCTGAAGAACAGCGAGTGGCGCATCCAGTTGGCGTCGTCGCGCTCCGGATAATCGCTGTGCGCGTGGGCGCCGCGGCTTTCCTTGCGGGCTTCGGCTGCGATCATGGTGGCCTTGGCCACTTCGATCAGGTTGTCGACTTCGAGCGCTTCCATGCGCGCCGTGTTGAACACCTTCGACTTGTCCTTCAGGTGGACGTGCGAGACACGCTCGGCCACTTGCTTGATCTCGTCAACGCCTTCCTTGAGCAGGTCTGACGTGCGGAACACGCCGGCGTGCTTCTGCATCGTCGCGCGGATATCGTTGGCGATGTCCTGGGCGTATTCACCCGAGCTCGACGCTTCCAGACGCCCCAGACGCGCGAGCGCGTTCTCGCCGGCATCGGCGGGCAGCGGCTTGTGTTCGCCGTGGTTCTTCACGAAATCGACGATGTGGTTGCCGGCCGCACGGCCGAACACCACCAGGTCGAGCAGCGAGTTCGTGCCCAGACGGTTCGCACCGTGGACCGACACGCACGAGCACTCGCCCACGGCGTAGAAGCCGTTGACCGGCACCGATGCGCCGTCCTTCTGCATGACGACCTGACCGTTGTAGTTCGTCGGGATGCCGCCCATCTGATAGTGAATGGTCGGCACGACCGGGATCGGTTCCTTGATCGCGTCCACGTTGGCGAACTTCAGCGCGATTTCACGGATCGACGGCAGACGCTTCATGATCGTCTCGGCACCGATGTGCGAGAGGTCGAGCAGCACGTAGTCGCCGTTCGGGCCGCAGCCGCGGCCTTCCTTGATTTCCTGGTCCATCGAACGCGACACGAAGTCACGCGGCGCCAGATCCTTCAGCGTCGGGGCATAGCGCTCCATGAAACGCTCGCCGTTCGAGTTGCGCAGAATACCGCCCTCGCCGCGCACGCCTTCGGTAATCAACACGCCCGCGCCGGCCACGCCGGTCGGGTGGAATTGCCAGAATTCCATGTCTTCGAGCGGAATGCCCGCACGCGCCGCCATGCCCAGACCGTCGCCGGTATTGATGAACGCGTTGGTCGACGCCGCGTAGACACGGCCGGCACCGCCGGTCGCGAACAACGTGCACTTGCCTTCGAGCAGGTAGACGTCACCGGTTTCGAGCTCCAGCGCCGACACGCCGAGGACATCGCCCTCTTCGTTGCGGATCAGGTCGAGCGCCATCCATTCCACGAAGAAGTGGGTCTTGGCAGCCACGTTCTGTTGATACAGCGTGTGCAGCAGCGCGTGACCGGTACGGTCGGCCGCCGCGCAAGCGCGCTGAACCGGCTTCTCGCCATAGTTGGCCGTGTGGCCGCCGAACGGGCGCTGGTAGATCGTGCCGTCCGGGTTACGGTCGAACGGCATGCCGAAGTGCTCGAGCTCGTAGACGGCGTTCGGCGCCTGGCGGCACATGAACTCGATCGCATCCTGGTCGCCGAGCCAGTCGGAACCCTTGATGGTGTCGTAGAAGTGATAGTGCCAGTTGTCTTCGCTCATGTTGCCGAGCGAAGCACCAATGCCGCCCTGTGCGGCGACGGTATGCGAACGGGTGGGGAACACCTTGGACAGCACGGCGACCGACAGACCGGCCTTGGCCAGTTGCAGCGACGCACGCATGCCCGAACCGCCTGCGCCCACGATGACAACGTCAAAGCGGCGGCGCGGCAGCGAATTTTTGATTGCAGCCATTCTTTACACTCTCCACAGAATCTGCGCGGCATAGCCGGCACAAGCCAGCAGCCAGACGATCGTCAGCGCGTACAGCGCCAGTCGCACACCGACCGGCTTGACGTAGTCCATCCAGATGTCGCGCACACCGACCCACGCGTGATAGAACAGCGCGAGCAGCGTGACGAACGTGGCCAGCTTCATCCACTGATGAGCGAAGATGCCGGCCCAGCCTTCGTAGGAGAAATCCTTGGCGGTGAAGAACCACACCAGCAGGATCACGGTGTACACGGCCATGATGACCGCGGTCATGCGTTGAGCGATCCAGTCGCGCAGGCCGTAGTGAGCCCCGACGACGAGACGCTTCGAACCAATATTGTTCTGTGCCATCTTAGAACGCTCCGAACAGCTTGAGGGCGACGGCCAGCGTCAGCACCAGCGACACGGCCAGGACGACCACCGCCGAATTCTTGCCACCTTCCTTGCTCACGGCATCGTGATTGAAGTCCATGCGCAGATGGCGCAGGCCAGCGCAGAAGTGGTGCAGGAAGCCCCACGACAAGGCAAGGATGACGAGTTTGACAAACCAGTTGGAGGCGATGCTTCGCAGAACGTCGAAGCTGAGTTCCGACGTGAGGCTCTGTTCGAACAAGAAAAGCGCGAACGGCAACAGAAGGAACAAGATCACACCGCTAATACGGTGCAGAATGGAAACGATACCAGCCGGCGGAAGACGGTACGTGACAATCTGTCCGATACCGATATTCCTGTAGACTGGCCGCTCTTTTTTTACCACTTCAGCCATGCTAGACCCCATGTAGTTACATCAGCTCCGGATTTTAGCGCCGATTCTAGTGCGTTGCACCATACCGGTTCCAAAGCGTCCGGAAATTCCTGCCAACGGCGCACGACACGCCGCCCCTCAAGCCCCCGACTCACGGTCGCGCACCGGCCACGACACCGACGCGCTCCCGGATGAGCCGCCCTACCTCTCAATTCAACGCTTTCAGCTCAGTTCGTTCTGGTAATGGTGTTCCGTGGTGACATACCAGCCCCGGCGCACTTCCACCGGCTTGTCCCCGTAAGTGTAGGAAACTCGTTCCACACTCAACAGCGGGAAACCCTTCGGCACCTTCAGCAAATCCGCGGTCATGTCGTCCGCGGCCACGGCGCGAACCTTTTCCACGGCGCGAATCATGCGCGTGCCGAACTCGTCTTCGAACAGGCCGTACATCGGCCCCTTGTATTCGTTGAGCTTCTCTGCGGTCAGGCCACGAAACAGCGCCCCCGGCAGCCAGATTTCGTCGAGGACCGTCGGACGGTCCGAGAAATCCATCATGCGCCGGATCAGGATCACGCCGTCGCCCGCGCGCAGCTCCAGCTGACGAGCGATCTCCGCCGGTGCGCGCATGCGGCGGCACTCGATCAGGCGACTTGGCGGGTGGTGAGGTTCGCCCGAATCGGGCGCAAGACGCAGAAACCGGAACTGCACCCGGTCCTCGTGGTGTGTCGCAACGAACGTGCCCCGCCCCTGACGGCGCACAAGCAGATTCTCGGCCGCAAGCTCGTCGATGGCTTTGCGCACCGTCCCCTGACTCACCTTGTAGCGGGCGGCCAGATCGACTTCGCTGGGAATGATTTCGCCGGGCTTCCACTCGCCGGCCTGCAGGCTCTGTGTGATGAGCCCCTTGATCTGCTGATAAAGCGGGCTGAAGGTCGGCGACGCTCCCGCGCCGGCCGCGCCCTGCTGAGCCTGGGAGCCCGGTGCGGCGTCGCGCGCGCTGTCCGGTCGCTGCTGGACATCGACGGGCGGCGTGGGGTTGGATGTGTCGCGAACGTTCGCATTCATGGCGGCGATTTGACCACAAATCAAGGCCTTCGTCCATCGAATAACAGCAATAATCCTATGTCTTATATAAGACATAAGATAGAGTTGACATTCGTGATGACGACTCCTACACTGACGCGGGCTAACAGGGGCCTGCAGCCGCAGCACCGCTATCTTATAAGAGAGTCGGGCGCTTCGCACACGTCGACGGCAGCACACCCCGCAGCCCGCAAGCTTCCGTAGGTCAAGGAATTTTAGAAGCTTCATATGACGCGGCGCTGTCAGCCTGGCAACCAAGATGCCACCCGGACGGCGAGCTTCTTCTGAGCTTCGCAGGAATTTGTACACGTCTGGAGAGATTCTCATGGCAAAACCCGCAATGCGTGTCGCCGTCACCGGCGCCGCTGGCCAAATCGGCTACTCCCTGCTGTTCCGCATCGCCAACGGCGACATGCTCGGCAAGGATCAGCCCGTCATCCTGCAACTGCTCGACCTCCCGCAAGCTCAAGCCGCCGTCAAGGGCGTCGTGATGGAGCTCGAGGACTGCGCGTTCCCGCTGCTCGCCGGCGTGGTCGTGACCGACGACCCGAAGGTCGCCTTCAAGGATGCCGACGTCGCCCTGCTGGTTGGTGCCCGTCCGCGCTCGAAGGGCATGGAGCGCAAGGATCTGCTCGAAGCCAACGGCGCGATCTTCACGGTGCAGGGCAAGGCCCTGGACGAAGTCGCCAGCCGCAACGTGAAGGTGCTGGTGGTCGGCAACCCGGCCAACACCAACGCCTACATCGCCATGAAATCGGCGCCGAACCTGCCGAAGGAAAACTTCACCGCGATGCTGCGCCTGGATCACAACCGCGCCCTGTCGCAGATCGCCGCGAAGACCGGCAAGCCGGTCGCCAGCATCGAGAAGCTGGCCGTGTGGGGCAACCACTCGCCGACGATGTACGCCGACTATCGCTTCGCCACGATCGACGGCAAGAGCGTCAAGGAAATGATCAACGACGACGTGTGGAACAACGACGTGTTCCTGCCGACCGTCGGCAAGCGCGGTGCGGCGATCATCGAAGCCCGCGGGCTGTCGTCGGCCGCTTCGGCTGCCAACGCCGCCATCGACCACATCCATGACTGGGTGCTCGGCTCGAACGGCAAGTGGGTCACGATGGGCATTCCGTCGGACGGCTCGTACGGCATTCCGGAAGACGTCATCTATGGCGTGCCGGTGATCTGCGAGAACGGTAAGTACAAGCGCGTGGAAGGCCTCGAAATCGACGCCTACTCGCGCGAAAAGATGGACTTCACGCTCAAGGAGCTCGAAGAAGAGCGCGCCGGCGTGGCACATCTGCTGGGCTAATCCCCCGGGGACCCGGCACCGTGCGACGCCACAAGCGTTGCACGGTGCCGGAACTGCGCCGGCGACCACCCCCAGCGCCGGCGCACTTCCCGCGCACTTCCCTTTATTGCACGGAAGATCCCAGCGCCTCTCGAATTTACAGTGTCGCGACGCCGCGCAGCCATCGCGGTATGCTAGACGCACTGTTTCTCGCAATATCGAGCGATTCCTTGGCCAAGCGAATGCAACGTCCGACTGCTGCAGAACGTGCATGGCACCGGCTCCCTGGTGTGCTGCTCGCGGCGTCCCTGCTGCACCGCCACATCCGGCGCCGTCCGCCGCGTTTGCTTCGCCAAGTTTTCCGCCCTTCGCGCACCGCGCCCCACCCAGACGGCTTGTCCGCGCACCAGCGTCTTCCCGACACGCCAGTCTTCCGGGTTCCATACCGCAATACCCACGCTCGCGCGACGCCGGCACCTGCCGTCGTCGCCGGTGGCGTCTGGCGCGAAGGAATTGAAAAAATTTGTATGGTGACGTCGAACGACGCGGACTTCGTACGATAATCTGCGCTTTTGTCAGCCCTTACTTTGTTTTCGGAGACTCACCATGAAGAAGCTTTGCCTGACCGCGCTGGTTGCCCTGTGCTCCACGGCGCTCGTACCGGCCGCGTTCGCTGCCGACACCCCGGCTCCGAAGCACAAGACGACCAAGAAGGCCGCGCCGAAGAAGAAGGCGCCGGCGAAGAAGGCGACGGTTGCTGCCGCCCCCGCCCAACCGGACGAAGGCTCGGAACTGTGGAGTTGCAAGGACAACGAGCGCCTGTTCCTGAAGGGCGACATGAAGCGCGACCAGATCCTGACGCTGTTCTGGTCGGGGCGCAATTACAAGTTGCCGCGCCAGCAGACGACGACCGGCGCCGACCGCTTCTATGACGCCGCCAGCGGCCTGGACCTGGTCGTGATTCCGGCCAAGGCCATGCTGTTCACGCACCGCGACGGCGGCGCCCGTCTGGCCGACGAATGCATGACGCACGCGATGGCCGAGCAGAACAAGCTGGCTCCGACGCAATCGAACGAACTGATCAAGGTGGCCAACTGAGCACCACCGGGTTGACGCCAACACGGAACGCATGACGCACCAGCCGCTTTCCTGCCGCTGCATCTGCAACATTCGCAATCTCTGCAAGACCCGTCGCACCGGCCATCCGGCGCAACGGGGCCGCAGCGGGCACACACGCCAGTGCCCGTGCGAAGCTGGCCCCCATTAATCGAATCACCACCGCTTCGTTTTTCTGTATCACTCAAGGAAAGATCATGGCCCACAACCTCCACAAAACGCTGAAAGAGTTCAAACTCGGCGGCGGCAAGAAAGGCAAGTTCTATTCGCTGCCCCAACTCGGTGAAGCCCTGGGTGTGAATGTCGCACGCCTGCCCGTGTCGATCCGTATCGTGCTCGAGTCGGTGCTGCGCAATTGCGACGGCAAGAAAGTGACCGAGGAGCATGTCCGCCAACTGGCTAACTGGAAGCCGAACGCCGAGCGCGTCGACGAAATCCCGTTCGTCGTGGCGCGCGTCGTGCTGCAGGATTTCACCGGTGTGCCGCTGCTGGCCGACCTTGCCGCCATGCGTAACGTGGCCGAACGCCAGGGCAAGAACCCGAAGCGCATCGAGCCGCTCGTGCCGGTGGATCTTGTGGTCGACCACTCGGTCCAGATCGATCACTTCCGCGAGAAGAAGGCGCTCGATCTGAACATGAAGCTGGAGTTCCAGCGCAATAACGAGCGCTATCAGTTCATGAAGTGGGGCATGCAGGCGTTCGACACGTTCGGCGTGGTGCAGCCCGGCTTTGGCATCGTGCACCAGGTGAACCTGGAATATCTGGCTCGCGGCGTGCACAAGAAGGACAACGTGTTCTATCCGGACACCCTCGTGGGCACGGACAGCCACACGACCATGATCAATGGCATCGGCGTGGTGGGCTGGGGCGTTGGCGGCATCGAAGCCGAAGCCGGCATGCTGGGCCAGCCGGTGTATTTCCTTACGCCGGACGTCGTGGGCGTGGAGCTCACGGGCCGTCTGCGAGAAGGCGTGACCGCGACCGATCTGGTGCTGACGATCACGGAAATGCTGCGCAAGGAGAAGGTCGTCGGCAAGTTCGTCGAGTTCTTCGGCGAAGGCACGACCAGTCTCGCGCTGCCGGACCGCGCCACCATCGCGAACATGGCGCCGGAATACGGCGCCACGATGGGCTTCTTCCCGGTCGATGAAAAGACGATCGATTACTTCAAGGGCACGGGCCGCACGAAGTCGGAGATCGACGCGTTCGAAGCGTATTTCAAGGCCCAGAAGCTCTTCGGCATTCCGAAGACGAACGAAATCGACTACACGAAGACGCTCACGCTGGACCTGGGCACGGTCGCACCGTCGCTGGCCGGACCGAAGCGCCCGCAGGACCGCATCGAGATCGGCAACGTAAAGTCGACGTTCAAGGATCTGTTCACGAAGCCGGTCGCCGAGAACGGTTTCAATCAGACCCAGGAGCAGCTCGACGCGACTTACAAGACGGAAAGCGGCATCGACGTGCGCAATGGCGACGTGCTGATCGCGGCCATCACGTCGTGCACGAACACGTCGAATCCGAGCGTGCTGCTCGCGGCCGGCCTGCTCGCCAAGAAGGCGGTGGAAGCCGGCCTGAAGGTCGCGCCGCACATCAAGACGTCGCTCGCCCCGGGAAGCCGTGTGGTTACCGAGTATCTCGAAGCCGCCGGCCTGCTGCCGTACCTGGAGAAGCTGGGCTTCGGCGTGACGGCATACGGCTGCACGACCTGTATCGGTAACGCCGGCGATCTGACGGCCGAGCTGAACGAGACGATCGTGAAGAACGATCTGGTCGCCGCCGCGGTGCTGTCGGGCAACCGCAATTTCGAAGCGCGCATTCACCCGAACATCCGCGCCAACTTCCTCGCTTCGCCGCCGCTGGTCGTCGCGTACGCCATCGCCGGCAACGTGACCCGCGACCTGATGACGGAGCCGGTCGGCAAGGGCAAGGGCGGCCGCGACATCTACCTGGGCGACATCTGGCCGACCAGCGAAGAGATCCACAAGTTGATGAAGTTCGCGATGAACGCGAAGGTCTTCAAGGCGAACTACGACACGGTGAAGGACCCGAGCCCGCTGTGGGCGAAGATCAAGGGCTCGAAGGGCCAGGTCTACGATTGGCCGACGTCGACGTACATCGCCGAGCCGCCGTTCTTCGAGGGCTTCGCGATGGAGCCGAATGCCGACATCAAGCCGATCCACGGCGCACGCGCGCTGGGCGTGTTCGGCGACTCCGTCACGACGGATCACATCAGCCCGGCGGGCTCGATCAAGGAAACGTCGCCGGCAGGCAAGTGGCTGCTCGAAAACGGCGTGCTCAAGGCGGACTTCAACAGCTACGGCTCGCGCCGCGGCAACCACGAGGTGATGATGCGCGGCACGTTTGCCAACGTGCGCATCAAGAACCTGATGATCCCGCCGAAGGAAGACGGCTCGCGCGTCGAAGGCGGCCTGACGATTCACCAGCCGAGCGGCGAGCAGTTGTCGATCTACGACGCCGCCATGAAGTACGTCGGCGAGAACACCCCGACGGTGGTGTTCGGCGGTGAGGAGTACGGCACGGGTTCGTCCCGCGACTGGGCAGCCAAGGGCACGCAACTGCTGGGCGTGAAGGCCGTCATCGCCCGCTCGTTCGAACGCATCCACCGCTCGAATCTGGTCGGCATGGGCGTGTTGCCCCTGCAGTTCAAGGGCTCGGACAGCGCGCAGTCGCTCGGCATCACGGGCGACGAGACGTTCGACATCGAAGGGCTGTCGACGGACATCAAGCCCCAACAGGATGTCACGCTGGTGATCCATCGCAAGAACGGCGATACGCAGAAGGTGCAGGTTCTGCTGCGCATCGACACGCCGATCGAGGTGGACTACTACAAGCACGGCGGCATCCTGCCGTTCGTGCTGCGTCAACTGCTCGCGGCCGCCTGATCGACATCGGCACAACGCCGATCCGCACTGCCGGGTAACGGGCCTCGCTCGTTGTCGGCAGTGCTTCAAAACCCGGCCTCGTGCCGGGTTTTTGTCGTTTACGGTTGCCGGAGATCATCGCTCCTTCCGCTAAATTGCCGCCCCCACGCCCCCCCGCCCCCCCGCTAACCCCGACCCCATCCGACCCATTCGACCCATCCGCAGCATTCGTCGCCATCTCCCCACGCCCCGGCGCACGAACCAGCGTTCGCCGCACCGGTATGCCGCTGTCATGTCCGAAAATGACTAGCCCGCGCCCTGTCTGGCGCGTAGAGTGGTGTCATGTTCCCCCGCCCTGCCGGACTTCTCCCATGACGCTCGACCCCGAGGTCTGCTACAAGGCCGTCTCCGCCCGCGACCGGCGCTTCGACGGCTGGTTCTTCGTCGGTGTCGCGTCGACCGGTATCTATTGCCGCCCGGTGTGCAATGTGCGCACGCCCCGCTTCGAGAACTGCTCGTTCTACGGCAGCGCCGCCGCTGCGGAAAAGGCCGGGTTCCGCCCCTGTCTCAAGTGCCGGCCGGAACTCGCCCCCGGCAGTGCCCGCTTCGATGCCACGCGCGAGCTCGCCGACGCCGCGGCGGCAATGATCGACGAAGGTTTTCTGAATCACGCGGACCTGCCGGCGCTCGCGGCACGCATCGGCATCACGGAGCGACATCTGCGCCGGATCTTTGCAGACGAATTCGGCGTATCGCCGGTCGAGTACGCGCAAACCCAGCGCCTGCTGCTCGCCAAGCGACTGCTCACCGACACGGCACTCCCCGTGACGGAGGTCGCGATGGCCGCAGGCTTCGGCAGCGTGCGACGCTTCAATGGCCTGTTCAAGACGCGATACGGCTTCCCGCCAGGACGCCTTCGCCAGAACGCCCGACATGCCGCCCTGCCCGACGGGGATCTCGTCTTCCAGCTCGCCTATCGCCCGCCGCTCGCGTGGCATGCCCTGCTCGATTTCCTCGGCGAGCGCGCCATCGAAGGTGTGGAGGTGCGCGAGGCGGACACATACACGCGAACCCTCGACATCGAACGTCAGGACGGCCGGATCGTTGCGGGCTGGTGCCGCGTGACCCCGCTGCCGGATCGCCACGCCCTGCAGGTGACCCTGCCACCGGCCCTGGCGGGGAGCGTGCCGCAGGTGCTGGGCAAGCTGCGTCACCTGTTCGATCTGGGCGCACGCCCGGATGTGATCGATTCGCACCTGGGCAAGCTGGCCGCCGCCACCCCGGGACTTCGCGTGCCCGGCGCCGTCGACGGGTTCGAGATCGCAATGCGGGCGATCGTCGGGCAGCAGATCACGGTCAAGGGCGCGCGCCGTCTGCTTGGCCGTCTGGCGCAGCGCTTCGGCACGCCGCTGCCCTCACCCGTGCATGGCCTGACCCATACGTTCCCGAGCGCGACGCAGATGCTTGCGGCTCCCGCGGACGCGATTGGCGAAGCCGGTATCATTCGAAGTCGAATTGCCGCGATTCACGGCGTCTCGAGGGCGATCGTGGAGGGCCGCCTGCGACTGGACCCGCTCGCACCGCTCGAGACGACCGTCGCCGCGTTGCTGGCGATCAAGGGCATCGGCCCATGGACGGCGCAGTACATTGCGATGCGTGCCCTCGGTTCGCCGGACGCGATGCCGGTGGATGATCTGGTGCTGCGCCAGGCGCTGGGCGTGGCGGACGGTCGTGGCGTGGCCGCACGCGCGGCCCGCTGGGCGCCCTGGCGTGCATACGCGGCGCTACATGTCTGGCGCGCGGCGGCACAGGGACCGGCAGGGCAACCTGTCGGGATTTTGCTGGAGGAAAGTGCATGACCCGCTATGAAACGTTCTACGACAGTCCGTTCGGTGAAATGCTGCTCGTCGCAAACGGCGAAGCGCTCACCGGCGTGTATTTCTCGCACCAGAAGGATTGGCCCGACAGCCAGGACGTGCGCCGTGACGGCGACGATCTTGCCGTGCTCGCCACGGCGAAGCAGCAACTCGATGAGTACTTTCACGAAGGCCGCCGCCTGTTCGAGCTGCCGCTCGCCCCGCAAGGCACCTCGTTTCAGCAGCAGGTGTGGGCCGAACTGCAACGCATTCCCTTCGGTGAAACGCGCAGCTACGGCGATCTCGCGCATGCACTGGGCGACGTCAACAAGTCGCGCGCGGTCGGCGCCGCAAACGGGCGGAATCCGATATCGATCATCGTCCCCTGCCACCGCGTGATCGGCGCGGACGGCACGCTGACAGGCTACGCCGGCGGACTGGAGCGCAAGCTGGCGCTGCTCTCGCTCGAAGGCGCCGCACTCGCGCCGGTCACCGGCACCGGCGCCCCGGCCACGCGTCGCACGCGACTGTCGGCGCCGGCCAATCTGGCCTTCGATTTCTGACGCCCGCCCCTCCCCGATCCGACGGGGACGACGCGATTCGGCGGTACGTACCATCAATCGCGTTCACGCATGCCGTACAATCGTGAGTTCATGTGTTTCTGCTTTGCACGACTATGCGCTCACGCACCGCCAAACGACTGACTCCCGACGCCGAAAAGCTGGTCGGCCACGCGCTCGCGCTGGCCGCCTCGGGAAGCCGTATCGAAGACCGCTTCTGGGAAGCCCAGCTCGATACGCTCCTCACCCGCGTATTGCGCACGGGCAACCAGCCCGCCATCGACGCCGCGCTCGACCACCTGCAGGCCAATCACAGCGAGGCCTACGGCGCGCTGGCCGACCTGATCGAATCGCAAAGCGAATCGGCCGAGCCCGAGGCCGACGGCCAGGTCTGGGACGGCCTGCTCGTCGCCGTGCCGATTCTCGCCTGGACACGCTATGCGATTCCCTCGGGCCCCGTGAAAGGCGACGCCCTGATGCCGATCCGCGCGCACCTGCATGCGCACGTGCTGGCCGAATCGGCCCGTGTGGCGATTTCGCCGTACCTCTACAGCATCGATCAGCTCCCGCGAACGCATTGCGAATCGTGGAAAGTCACGCAGCAGCTCGTGCGTGCGGCCGTCGACAACGCCGAAGTGAAGCAACCGGGCGGCGATCTGCCGGAGACCGCGCCCATTCTCGCGGATCCGCGCTTCCTTCTCGCTGCCGTCACGGTGCCCAAGGGCGCGCCGATGTTCCGCTGGCAGGAAGACGGCGCGCGTCACGCCGAGCGCGGCCAATGCCAGGAAGCCTGGTCGGCACAGGGTGGCCCGAACCTGAACGCACTCCTGCCCGGCTGCGAAATCGAATGCCTGCTGCCCGACGCCTACTATGCGAGCTGTCGCGAGGCCGACGAACGCATTCGCCCGCACACGATCCGCACAGCGCTGCGCTATCTCGAAGACGTGCTCACGCTCACGCCGCCGGAGTTGCGCGCCGTGATCGCCGGGTTCGGCGAACAGAACATCGACGAGTACCGCATCAGCTTCACGCAACGCGGTAGCAACGACGTGATCTACGGCGTCGTATGGCCGCTGTACGGCCGCGAGAATGGGGAAGTCGAGGGCGGCGCACTCGATGAGGTCACGGACTTGCTCAAGGCGTGCGGCGTGACGGAGATTCGCAAGCATCCGGGCCGCTTCGATCCCGAGTATTGCGACGATTGCGGCGTGCCGCTGTATCCCGATCCGGTGGGCGAGGTGGTCCACGCCGAAATGCCGGAAGACGCCGAACCGAGCCGTCCGCATTTCCACTGATCGCGTCGGCGCCGACATGGTGCCGGGGACGGTGCGGCCGTGCGCTCACGGCAACGTCACCACGCAACGATGCAGTCCATGGCCGGACGCGAGGTACTTGCGCTCGAACGGCGTCATGGGCGCATCGCCGGGCGTCGGGGCCCACGTCTCGACGCTCGGGCGCACACCGCTGAGCCACTCGGTGGCCAGGGCGAATTCCTCGATGTAGAGGTGCCAGTTGCTGCGGCACTCGAGCACGCCGCCCAGCGCGATGACCGTGGGAAACACGGCGTGCGCGTGCCAGCGACGCGAGAGCTGCCCGATCTTCGGCCACGGATTCGGATAGAGAAGGTAGTGGCGTGCCGGGCGAACGCCTGCGTCGGCCAACTGCCGCCAGAAGTCGACGAGATCCGCACGCACCCACACGAAGTTCTCGGGCCACACGCCTTCCCACCAATCCTTGCCTCGCACGATGCGACTCTCCGACTGGTCGATGCCGATGACGAAGTGATCGGGAAACTGCGTTGCCAGACGTAACGTGCTTTCGCCTACGCCACAACCGGCGTCGACGATGAGCGGCGCGGCGCCGGCGGTGCGCCAGGCGTGCATCGCCGCGTCGAAAGCCGCCGCGCTGTAAGCGGCCAGCGGTTTGCGGAACACCGCTTCGCGATGACGATGCACGAGGTCCGCGAGCTTGTCGTGCGGACCGGTTTGAGCACTCTCGACAGTGCGTGAGTTTGCGAACATGCGAAAGGAATGCGGTGCGAACGCGCGAAGTTTGCGCAGGCCGGCGTGGCATCGAAGCGTGAATCAGGCCCGCATTGTAACGCGCCGTCACTTTCCCGCCCTGCCCTGTTACGTTTGCGGGCTTACCCGGCGGGCGTGAGCGGCGCTTTTTTCGGTTAAGATGGGAGCCGCCTGGCCGCTGTCTTTCAAAATGCGGCCAAGCCTCTTCGCGAGCGGCGCACGCAATCGGCTCATACGATGGACCACCGCGTGCCCGCATTGCTCTGCAATGCTCGGGTCTGTCCAGACCCGTCCGCCCCCGAGACTACGTCAAGTAATGTCGAATCGATTTTTTCAACGCGCCGTCGGCGTCGTGATGCGAGCCGTGCGCCAGGTCGCCGCTTCCGCCTCGATCGCCGTGGCCGCGCCGTTTTGCCTGTCGGCCTTCGCGGCTCCTGCACAGGCCTTCACGCTCGAGCAGCATCGTGCGCTGGTCGAGCAGTTCATCAACACGCGCCACGCCGACCCGCTGGTCGCCGACTGCGCCGCGCATGCGAGCTTCGTCGTGGCGACGCTGCCCGGGTACGAGAGCGTCGAGTACGCCGACAACGCCCTCGACGCGGACCACGCCAAAGTCGCGCCATGGTCGGGGCCATTCGACGATCGCAAACAGCGCGTCGACGTCACGCAGATGGTCGAGCTCGACGGCATCGGCAAACGCACCACCGGCCAGACGGACAACATCCACATACGTTGTGGCTACGCGGACGGCCGCATGATGGGCTTCGATTACACGTCGCCGCTGCCGCAGGTCGAGCAACCGGTCAAGCGCGCGTCACGCGGTCACACGCGCGGCAAAGCATCGCACGCCACCGCGAAGTCGGGCAAGCGGAGCGCTGCGAAGTCGTCGGGCAGCAAGTCGTCGTCGAAGTCGTCCGGCACCAAAAAGGCCACGACCAGGAAGAAGGCGCACTGATCGCACGATGCGGCGTCCGCGGACGCCGTATCGCGTTCACGGCTTACTTCTGGTCCGCCTGCATCTGCGCCCAGATCGCCGCCAGCATCGACGCACCGAGCGCCGCGCTGCGCGCGCCGTTCCAGCCTGTGTGCGTGTCGGGCCGGTTGGCGTTGTCCTTGAACGGCATCTCCAGCGTCAACGCCAGACAACCAAAGCGGTGGGCAACCCACTTCGACGCGAGCTTGAGCGACTCCGGCCCGTGCTTGCCCGGCGGATAGCCGAACTTGTCCTGGAAGTCGAGGCTGGCCGCCTTGAAACGTTCGCCGAATGCCTTCTCGCGGGCGAGCAACTCGGGCGATGCCGTCTCGACCCCATCATTGCCGGCGAGGAACACGTAGGGCAGCGCCTCGTCGCCGTGAATGTCGAAGAACATGTCGCAGCCGAGCGCCTCGATGGCTTCGCGTACCACGAAGACTTCCGGGCTGCGCACGGGATCGGGCTCGAGCCATTCGCGATTGAGGTTCGCGCCCGCCGCATTGGTACGCAGATTGCCGCGCGCCGCGCCGTCGGGATTCATGTTCGGCACGATGTGCAGCGTCGCTTCGTCCAGCACGGCCCGGGCGAGCGGGTCGCCGGCCCAGTCACCCGCGCCCAACAACCGCCGCAGCATGCCTTCCACGAACCACTCCGCCATCGTCTCCCCCGGGTGCTGACGTGCAATCACCCACACGTTGCGCTTGCCGGCACGCGGCTCGCCCACCGTGAGCAACGTCATGTCGCGGCCGTCGACGGTGCGCCCCAGCGAGCGCGTTCGGGCGAGCGGTGAATTCTGCGCCGTGCCGACCAGCGCGAGGTGGCGTTCATCCGAATAGGGTTCGAAATAGGCGAGGTAGACGCTGTCATGCGCGGGCGTGAACGCGACGGTCATGACACGCCCGTCGTACGACGTCGGCACGCGAAACCAGGTCACGCGATCGTACGATGCGACCGCACGGTAGTTCTCCCATCCGCACGGGTATGACGTCTGCCCCGCGTTATCGAACACGATGCGGCAGGGCACACCCGCCACGCCCTGCACCCGGAAGTGAAACCACTGCGCGAACGCCGCGGCGTTGTCCTGGGGAATGCGCACGTGGATATCGTTCGCCTGCGCGGCGCTGACAACTTCGATGGCGCCGCTGTCGAACCGGCTGCTGATGTGAACGGTCATGGCTTGTCTCACTGACGCAAGGACTGGCAAAAACGAAGAGGCCCCGGCGCATTGGCTCGGGGCCCGTGGTGGTCTGGCGCTATGCCACTCGGCGGCGGAAGACCCAGAGCGCATCGTTCGACACGCTGTCGTCGAACGCGTAGCCCTCGCTGTCGAATGCCTTGAGCTGCTGCACGTCGGTCACGCCGCGCTCGATGGCGTAGCGCGCCATCAGCCCTCGCGCCCGCTTGGCGTAGAAACTGATGATCTTGTACTTGCCGCTCTTCCAGTCTTCGAACACCGGCGTGATCACGGGCGCCGCCACCAGACGTCGCTTGATGACCCGGAAGTACTCCTCGGACGCCAGATTCACGAGCACGCGACGCGGCTCGGCATGCTCGGCAAGCGACGCATTGATCGTATGCGTCACGCGCTCGCCCCAGAACGCATACAAGTCACGCCCGCGCTTGTTGGCAAAACGCGTGCCCATCTCCAGACGATACGGTTGCAGCAGGTCGAGCGGCCGCAGTACGCCATACAGGCCGGAGAGAATGCGCAGATGCTTCTGTGCGAAGTCGAGTTGGGTTGCGCTCAGGCTGCGGGCGGCAAGACCTTCATAGACGTCGCCGTTGAAAGCGAGCACGGCTTGCTTGGCGTTGGTGGTGTCGAAGCGCGGGGACCACTCGGCATACCGGTTGGCGTTGAGGACGGCCAGTTGATCGGAGATGCTCATGAGCGAGCCGACTTGCGCCGGGCTCAGTTCGCGCAGGCCCTCGATCAATTCGGCCGCGTCGTCAACGAACTGCGGCACGGTGTGCGTGCTCACGTGCGGCGGCGTTTCGTAGTCGAGCGATTTGGCCGGCGAAAGAACAATTATCATATTGGGTGCAGCGTTCCTGCAAAAACGAGAAACCGACATTCTATCCAATGCTTCAAAACGCTGTTGCCACGCCCGCCGACCGGGCCTTCGCCGAGCATCTCGACACCCTGGCCACACCGCCGCGCGTGGTGCTCGACACCAATGTCTGGATCGACCTGCTGGTTTTCGACGACCCTGTCGCCCGGCCGGTGCGCGACGCGCTCGTGGAGCGCCGCCTCACGGCACTCATGGCGCCGCGCTGCCGCGACGAACTCGCCGTGGTGCTGACCTACCCGCAATTCGCCTCGCGCGAAATCGACAACGCGGCGGCACTCGCCTGGGTCGACGCCCTCACGCACCGTATCGTGGTGCCGGACGACGCTGCCCCGCCCGCGTCCCTGCCCCTGTGCCGTGACCGCGACGACCAGAAATTCCTCGAAGCCGCGCGCGACGGCCATGCGCATTGGCTCGTCAGCAAGGACAAGGCCGTGCTTAAACTCCGGAGCCGCGTGGCACGCCAGTTCGGCTTTCGTATCGTGACGGCCAGCGCCTTCACGTCGCTGCTGGCCATCGGCAGGTAGTGCGTCGAAGCGGGGTCGAAGCAGGGGCCGAAGTGAGGCCGAAGCGTTAGAATGACGTCCTGATCACTGCTTCGTCCCACCGTATAAATGAACGCGCCTCACACTGCTTCGCCCTCGCCGACGCTGGTCGCGCCGCCGCTCACGTCGCGCCTGCCGAATGTCGGCACCACCATTTTCACCGTGATGTCGGCGCTCGCCGCCGAGAAGCAGGCCGTGAACCTCGGCCAGGGCTTCCCCGACTTCTCGTGCGATCCGAAGATCGTCGACGCCGTCTCGCGCGCCATGCGCGAAGACCACAACCAGTACCCGCCGATGGCCGGCGTTCCGGCGCTGCGTCAGGCGATTGCGGACAAAATCGGCCAGCTTTACGGACAGGCATACGACTGGAACACGGAAATCACGGTGACGGCCGGCGCCACGCAGGCACTGCTCACGGCGATTCTCGCCACGGTGCATCCGGGCGACGAAGTGATCGTGTTCGAACCGACGTACGACAGCTACGTGCCTTCGATCGAGCTGGCCGGTGGCAAGCCGGTTTACATCACGCTCGAGGCGCCCGACTTCCGGATTCCGTTCGACAAGCTGGCTGCCGCGATCACGCCGCGCACGCGCCTCATTCTGTTCAACACGCCGCACAATCCGAGCGGCACGGTGTGGCATGAAAAGGATCTGGCGAAGCTTGCCGAGATCGTGGCCGGCACCGACATCCTGCTGATCTCGGACGAGGTCTATGAACACATGGTGTACGACGGCAAGCGCCACGAGAGCGTGGCGCGCCATCCGGAGCTCGCGCGCCGCAGTTTCATCGTGTCGAGCTTCGGCAAGACGTATCACGTAACGGGCTGGAAGGTCGGTTTCGTGGCCGCTCCGGCGGCGTTGTCGGCTGAGTTCCGCAAGGTGCATCAGTTCAACGTGTTCACCGTGAACACGCCGATGCAGGTCGGACTCGCGGACTACATGCGCGACCCGACGCCGTATCTGTCGCTCCCGGCCTTTTATCAGCGCAAGCGCGACCTGTTCCGCGAAGGGCTCGCCGCCACGCGTTTCAAACTGCTGCCGTGCGAAGGCACCTACTTCCAATGCGTGGATTACAGCGCGATCAGCGATATGAGCGAGGCCGACTTCGCGCTTTGGCTAACGGGCGAGATCGGTGTGGCCGCCATTCCGGTGTCGGCGTTCTATCATTCACCGCACGAATCCGGCGTGGTGCGCTTCTGCTTCGCCAAGCAGGACGCCACGCTTCGCGAAGCGCTCGCGCGACTCGCGAAGATCTGAGCGGCGCGCGGCATCGCGCCGCCCCCGCTCGACCTCCGTTCTCCGTTCTCCGTTCGCCGGTCGATAGCCGGCCGGCAAATGGAGCGCCGGCACGCGGGTTGGCCGCCTCACTTCAGTGCAGGGAAGTCCACCGTGGTGTCGTTGACGCGATTGAATACGTTCGTGAACGTGATGATCGCAATGGCCAGTGCAACGTCGACGACCGCCTCGTCCCCAAAACCCGCTGCCTGGAATGCCTCGAACTCCTGCGGCGCAATCGTTCCCCGGCTTTCCTGGAGCACACGGACGAATCTCACCAGGGCATCCCGGCGCACATCTCCCGTCGGCGCCAATGCCTGGATCGCACGAACGCCGTCGACCGGAATTCCGGAGGCTTTGGCGGCAAGGCTGTGTGCCGCCACGCAATAGTCGCAACCGGCCACGGCGCTCACCACCAGCTTGACGATTTCGCGTTCCTGCGCCGACAGCGTTCCACGGGAGAGGACCGCATCGGCGGAAAGCATCGCCTGCAGCGCGGGCGTGTTCAGGGCGCCGATGGCGGCGTAGGCGTTTGGCACCATGCCAATGGCCTTGCGGATCGCGGCAAAAACGTCGGCAGTGTTGCCCGAGGCAACGGTTGCGGCGGGCGTCTGGATACGTGAAGTCATTACGGGTTTTCCTTTCGAGAGAGTCCGCGCGGGCGAAAGCGTCGCCTTGCGAGGACGTTGAAAATCAGCGGTGCTCAACCATCCAGTCCGGTCGTTGCGTTCCGATGGAGGGACTTCGCGGCTTGGGGCCATGTCCCGAGTCGGGCGTTCAGGCCCAGGGCAATGGCTTCGGCAAGTGCCGCGACGAGACCGATGCCCCAGAGGGCGCCGGTGCCCAATACGAGCGCGCCCAGGGCGCTGCCAATCGAGAAGCCGAAGTACATGGTCGACGTGTTGAGCGCCAGGGCGACGGTTGCCTGCCCCGGGGCACCGGCGCCGATCAGGCGCGACATCTGTGCCGGAAAAAATGACCACACAGTGAAGCCCCATAACGCGACGGCAACGAGTACCGGCACAAAGGCAATCCGCGCAGGCAACCCGGACGCGGCGGCCAGTGCCAGGAACGAAAGAGCGAGCAGCACCAGCGAAGCGCGCACCACGCGTTCGGCACCGAACCGGTCATTGAACACGCCTCCGGTCATCACACCGGCGGCCGCCGCCAGCCCCCAAAGCGAGACCGTCGCGGTCACCGCATTCGGATCGAAGTCGAGAACGGCCGCCAGGTATTCGGCGATGTACGGATATACGGCAAACGCGCCGATGGCCCAGAAAAGGCTGACGGCCAGGAGGCGCTGAATGGCTCGTTGGCGTGTCACCGACACGCGCTCGCGCAGGCTCGCCACCACGACGCCCTGCCCCGCCTCGCGTGCGATGCCCGCCGCGATTCCCACGATTGCGATGGCGCTCATCGCGCCGACCAGCCCGAACGTCGCCCGCCAACCGAATGCGTGGCCGATCACACCGCCCAGTGGCAGTCCCAGCGCAATGGCCAGTGTCTGCCCCGCGCTAACGATGGCCAGAGCCCGGCCACGCATGCCGGGAGCCACGATGACGCCGGCCAGCCCGTTGGCCGCCGGCACATAGAGGCCCGCGGCAACGGCCATCAGCACGCGAGCGCCGAGCAGTACGGCGAACGAGGACGACAGCGCCGCGGCGGCATTACCGATGGCGAAGAGCGACATGGCCAGCAGCAGCACCCGCTTGCGCGCCATCCGGCCGGTGGCCACGGTGGCGACCGGAGAGGACAGCGCCAGCACCAGCGTGAATACGACAACCAGCAACGCTACCCTCGGGACCGGCATGGCGAAATCGCGCGCCATGACCGGCAGCAATGGCGCGATCATGAAACCTTCCGTGCCGATGGCGAAGGTGCCAAGGGCCAGAAAGCCGGCGGGAAGCAGGTTGGCACGGGTATTCAGGGCAAGCGACGCGGCCATGGCGCGGGTCTCCGAGGGAAGCGGGCCCGCTCGGCAGCAGGCCCGTGTGATTGCGCGGTCGTGTCAGACCGGGATCGGGTTGGCGGCGATCTCGGCGTTGAAGCCGTCGACCAGGGCGTGCTCGCCCAGGCCGGGGTTGTCGCGCAACGCGCGAACCGCCTCGACGAAGACCTCCGGCGCATCGGTCGCCAGGCCCTTCATCGTTTCGGCGATGAAGGCGTCGAGTGGCATGGCGCGCGGATCGCCGCTCTTCTTGATCAGGTCGGTGTCCACCCACGGCGGCGCGATTTCCTGCACGGACACGCTGGTGTCTTTGAGCATGAAGCGCTGCGACAGCGCGTAGGAATGGAGCGCCGCCTTCGAGGCCGAATACACGGCATTGGTGGCGATCGGCACGTACGCGAGGATCGAGGTGTTGTGGATGATGGTGGCGCGCGGCTGTGCCTTGAGGTGTTCGACCAGCGCCGAGGTCAGGCGGATGGGGCCCAGCAGGTTGGTATCCAGAATGCGCCGCGAGACAGCGTCGTCGATCCGGCCGGATGCGTCGTCGAACGGCATGATGCCGGCGTTGTTGATGAGTACATTCAGTGTCGGGTAGTCGCGGATCAGTTGCGCGGCCACGCGGTCGATGTCGGCTGCATCCGAGATGTCGAGCGCCACGCCGTCAATGCCGGGATGGGCGGCGGCGACTTCGTCGAGCAAGGCCTGACGGCGGCCGGCAATGATCACTTTATTGCCCAGCGCGTGGAACTGCTCTGCGAGCGCGCGGCCGATGCCGGAGGTGCCACCCGTGATGAAAATCGTGTTGCCGGTCGTTTGCATGATTGTCTTCCTTGTCGTGCGCCGCACCGGCGCTGTTTGTCGATGGATGCACTATGCGCGCTCGGCAGGAAGTCTCAAATGACATATAAACGTCGATAACGGACATCCCCGTCATCAGGCGGCATGCACGCAAAAAAGCCCGGGGAGCAACCGGGCCGACAAGGACGTTTCGAACGATCGCGAATACCGCGGGACGACGACCGGATCACGCCGGAGCGCGACGGGCATCGCGGCTTCCCGGATCGAGGCGGAAAGGGATGTCACACGTTGGGTGGCGATGCGGGCGGGCGCACCGTGCACCGGTCGGCCCGAATGACATCGTTCCGGCGTATCAGGTCACGCCGCTTCGTCACCGTCCATCAGCTTCAGGTGACGTTTGAGGCTCGCGGGCGGCTGTCCGTAGTTGCGCAAAAAGGCACGTCGCATGCGATCCCGATCCGTGAAACCGGTATCGCGGGCAACGACATCGAGCGGATGACGGCCATGCTCGAGCATTACGCGCGCGGCCTCCAGACGCAGCATCTCCACGGCCTTGGCGGGGGACTGCCCGGTTTCCTCCCGAAACACCCGGCTGAACTGACGCGGGGACAGACTGGCGGCGTCGGCCAGTTCCTCGACGGAGAGCGCGTTGCGCAGGTTCTCGCGCGCATACGTCAGGGCCCGTCGGACCCGATCCGAGCGTGGTTCCAGTTCCAACATCGCCGAGAACTGGGATTGGCCGCCCGGCCGGCGGTGGTACACGACCAGCTTTCGCGCGATGGCGCGCGACAGCGCCGGGCCATGGTCGTCTTCGAGCAGGGCCAGCGTGAGGTCGATGGCCGAGGACATGCCGGCCGACGTCCAGATGTTGCCGTCGCGGATGAAGATGCGGTCCTCGTCCACGCGAACTTTCGGAAAGCGCGCCTGCAGCGTGCGCGCATGTGCCCAGTGCGTGGTGGCTGCGCGGCCGTCGAGCAGGCCCGCCTGGGCCAGGACGAAGGCGCCGGTGCACACCCCCGCTACCCGGCGTGCCTCGTCACCCGCTCGGGCGACGTAATCGTTCAGCCCCGGCGAGACTTCCTGGGGCAGCAGTTCCCCTGCCACCATAAGCGTATCGGGCATGACCCCGATGGGCACCGTTTCGATCCCCGCGTTCATCGACGAGCGGATCGTACCGCCGCGCTCGGACAATATCGTCAGACGATAGCCCTGCGCCCCCAATTCGGCGTTGGCGAATTCAAAGGCCGTCAACGCGGCCAGCCCCATGAGTTGAAAGCCATCTTCGAGAATCAGGCCGACCTGTCGCATCGCGTTCCCTTCCTGAAATGCCGGATCAGCCCCATCCTGCCACCGAAGTGCTCGGCTGTGTGGCGCGTTGGCCGCCAATGGCCGGAAATGCCGCCTTCGTGTCTGCAATCTGCGCAGCCGACGCATGAACCGATGGCGGCCCGTATCCTTTGGCGACCCACGCCCCGACGACGTTACTTCGCCGCCTTCTCCTTCTGCGCTTGCTGATATGCCTTCTGCTCCGCGCGCATGCGCTGGAACGACTCACGTTCGGCCATCAGCTTGGCGTAAGCCTTCCAGTCGATGCCGACGGCCTGCAGGAAGTCTTCGCCGTACACCGCTTGCGTCGCCATGCCGAGAATCGGCAAATGGATGGCCGCCGCAATGTCTACCATCGTGAAAGTGTCGCCCGCGACATAGGGTGCGAACTTCGCCAGACGCTTGAAGGCCGCGATATTGCGGCGCAGCAGCTTTTCCGTGCGCGAGCGCGTGCCCTCCGACACCGTGCCGCCGAAGAACGCCTGCGTGTACACCTCGCGCACGACCAACTCCAGATGCAGTTGCAGCATCGTCAGTAATTCGCGCTCCTTGGCCTGACGCCACGGATCGGCCGAAAACAAGGCCGGCGACGGATGCGCGGCGTCCAGGTAATCGCAGATCACCTGCGATTCCGCCAGATAGCCATGCTCGGTTTGCAGATACGGCACCTTGCCAAGCGGCGAGCATTGCAGCAGCGGCTCTTCCTGGCTCGGAATGGACTCCGACTCCTCAAAGGACAGGCCCTTCTCGTACAGCACAACCTTGACCTTGTTGTAATAGTTGCTGATAGGAAATCCGTACAGCTTCAACATGATGTCTCCCATGCGGCACGGCCGGCGTCATCGGCGTCGAGGCGCCGTGCGACGTGCGCAATGTTCATGATGCGTCCCAGATGCACTGCCGCCCTCAGGGCGACGGCTCGTTAGCGGCCGGGCTCGACCGGCGGCCAACCGAAGTGTAACGGCATTGCGGGACCCTTCGTGAAACACCGGCGTGACGGCGTGTCCCGAAATCCGGCGGCACCGCCCGCGGAGCGATCGGTTTCGCCATCTTGCAGGCTGACCGCGCAGCGGAACAAGCGCTGGCAGCGTGCGCCAGATCGGCGACAATAGCGGCAACGCATCAGGCGCATCGGTTTGCATTGCTCGCGAACTCGGCAGGAAATTCATTTCCCGACCGACCGGTCGGACGATAGAATGGCGAGTCACGTTCGCGCGGCGTCCCCCACGACGTCGTTGCGGCGCCGGTCCAACGGCGCAACCGTACCTGCATGACGATTTCGATCGACGACAATCGACACCAACCTCGAGACACTCCGAATGACTGCATCCTCCGCATCCCCCTCCTCCGGCACGACCATCGACGTATTGGGCATCGTCGGCGCAGGCGCCATGGGCCGGGGCATCGCCCAGATCGCCGCGCAGGCCGGACTGCGCGTCAAGCTCTACGACACCAACGCGAAGGCCGTGCAGGCCGCGCTGGACGCGCTGCGCGACACGCTCGACAAGCTTGCCGCGAAGGGCAAGATCGAGGCATCGAGCGTCGAGGCGACGATGGGGCGTTTGCAGGCCTGCGGCGCGCTCGAGGATCTCGCCGACTGCCAGCTCGTGGTCGAGGCCATCATCGAGAAGCTCGAGATCAAGCGCGATCTGTTTCGCTCGCTCGAAGGCATCGTGGCGCCCGATGCGATCCTCGCATCGAACACGTCGTCGCTCTCGATCACGGCCATTGCCGCGGCCTGCGAGCGCCCGGAGCGCGTGGCCGGCTACCACTTCTTCAATCCGGTCCCGCTCATGAAGGTCGTCGAGGTCATCGACGGGCTGCGCACCGCGCCCGAGGTCGGCGACGCCCTGCTCTCGCTGGGTCGTCGAATGGGCCACACCGCCGTGCGCTGCAAGGACATGCCGGGCTTCATCGTCAATCACGCCGGCCGCGGCATGAACACCGAAGGCCTGCGCGTGGCCAGCGAGGGCATTGCTAGCTTCGCGGACATCGACCGTATCCTGCGCGAGCAGGCCGGCTTCCGTCTCGGCACGTTCGAGCTGCTCGACCTCACGGCGCTCGACGTCTCGCACCCGGTGATGGAATCCATCTATCACCAGTTTTACGAAGAGGCGCGCTTCCGCCCGTCGCCGATCACGGCAGTGCGTTTCGCCGGTGGCCTGCTCGGACGCAAGGTCGGTGAAGGCTTCTACCGCTATGTCGACGGCAAACAGCAGGTGCCGCCCGAGGCCAGCGCACCGAAAACACTGCCCGCGAGTGTGTGGGTGAGCCGAGCCGATTCGCGCAGCTTCGCGGCCGTGGTGGAGTTGCTCGGTGCCACGGGCGTGACCATCGAAGCCGGCGACAAGCCGTCGGACTCGGCGTTGATCGTCGTCACCCCCCTCGGCCTCGACGCGACGACATGCGCGGTCGAGCAGGGCCTCGACGCCACGCGCACTGTAGCTGTCGACACCCTGCTGCCGCTCGCGGGCGCCAAGCGTCACACGCTGATGACCACGCCCGTGACCACGGTCGACGCGCGCGACGCGGCGCACGCGCTGTTCGCGCATGATGGCACGCCGGTGACCGTGATTCGCGACTCGGCCGGATTCGTCGCCCAACGGGTGATCGCCACGATCGTCAACATCGGTGCGGACATCGCGCAGCAGCGCATTGCCTCGCCGGGCGACATCGACCGGGCCGTGACGCTGGGCCTGGGCTACGCCAAGGGACCGCTCGCGCTGGGCGACGCCGTGGGCGCGCGCCAGTTGCTCACGGTGCTGCGCAATCTGCAATCGTTCTACGGCGACCCGCGCTATCGTCCGTCGCCGTGGCTCACGCGCCGCGCGCAACTCGGCGTGTCGCTGCTCACCGAAGAACAGTGATCCGGAGAATCGCCCCATGAGCGCCGAACTGCTTGCCGAACGCATCGACCATACGCTGGTGCTGACGCTGTCCAACCCCGGAGCGCGCAACGCGCTGCATCCGGACATGTACGCTGCGGGCGTCGAGGCGCTGGCCACGGCCGAGCGCGATTCGTCGATCCGTGCGGTGGTGATCACCGGCGCCGACAACTTCTTCTGCGCCGGTGGCAACCTCAACCGTCTGCTCGAAAATCGGCAGAAAGACCCGTCCGTGCAGGCCGCGAGCATCGACGCGCTGGCCGAGTGGATCGAAGCGCTGCGCGCCTGTCCGAAGCCGGTCATCGCCGCCGTCGAAGGTGCCGCCGCGGGCGCGGGCTTCTCGCTCGCCCTTGCCTGCGATCTGCTCGTGGCGGCCGACAACGCCAAGTTCGTGATGGCGTATGTCAAGGTCGGCCTCACCCCGGACGGCGGCGGCTCGTGGTTCCTCTCGCAAGCCCTCCCTCGGGCGCTGGCCACCGAGATCCTGCTCGAGGGCAAGCCGGTGGCTGCGTCGCGTCTGGCGGCCGCGGGTGTGGTCAACCGCGTGGTCGCGCCGGGTCAGGCACGCGCCGAAGCCCTGAACTGGGCTACCGATCTCGCGCAGCTCTCGCCGAACGCCGTAGGCCGTATCAAGTCGCTCATCGAGAGCGGTGCCAGCGATTCCCTCACCTCGCAACTCGGGGCCGAGCGCGACAACTTCGTCGCATCGCTGCACCATGCCGACGGTCTGGAGGGCATCAGTGCCTTCCTCGAGAAACGTCCGGCAAAATACACCTGATCGCGCGAACGACGACGGCGCGGGCGGCACGAACGCCCCGTGCTCCCACGCCGGCGTCCCACGCGCGGCCGCCACCCCGGGGTGGCGGACACCGGTATCCCTCATACCCCGTTCAGGAGATTGACCGCATGAGCGCTCTCGGCCACCCCGGCACCGCCGCCGGCCCGCTGACTTTCACTCCGCCCGCGCGTCGCCGCATCTATCTGATGCGCCACGGCGACGTGACCTATTTCGACGACAGCGGCAAGCCCGTCGACGCCGACACCGTCCCCCTGAACGCGCTTGGCCGTGAGCAGGCAAGCGCCGCCGGCCGTGCCTTCGCCGCCGAGAATATCCGTTTCGACCGCGTGATCGTGAGCGGCCTGCCGCGCACGCGCGAGACCGCCGAGCGCGTGCTGGCCGAGACGGGGCAGCGGATCGATATCGAGACGTGGACCTGCTGGCAGGAAATTCGCGCGGGCAGTCTTGCCGACGTGCCGCCGGCCGAGTTGGCGCAGGCGTTCCTGAGCGCCTTCGACGGACTCGTGCCCGAAGAGACCCGCTTCATGAACGGCGAGTCGGTGAGAGAGCTGCTCGATCGCGTGGTGCCGCCCCTGGCGGAGTTGCGTGCCGACCCATCGTGGGACACCGTGCTGCTGGTGCTGCATGGCGGCGTGAACCGTGCGATTCTCTCGCATGCGATGCATCCGCACGGACGGCTATTCCTGGGGCAGCTCGCCCAGACGCCCGCGTGCATCAACGCCCTCGACGTGGGCGACAAGCCACAGGACTGGGTGGTACGGTTGATGAACTTCGCGCCACCGCAGCCGCTGCATCGCGACAACCGGCTCACCGTCATGGAGAAGATCTTCGCGTCGTTCCTGCGCACACGTCGGCGAGACTGAGCGCGGCCGAACGCGGCGCATCTCGCCGGGTAGTCGTCGAGTTACCGAATCGTAGCAATCGTCCCGATCCACGTTGCACCGGAAATGCAGGAGACAGCATGGCCGAGGAGCTTCCACAGGACTTTTCCGCATTCGCAGGCGAGCGCGCGCTGGGTTCGCGCGTGCCTTTCGACGCCGCCGCGCTGGAGCGCTGGCTCATTGCGAACGTCGACGGCTTCGCCGGGCCGCTCGCGATCACGCAATTCAATGGCGGCCAATCGAATCCCACCTACCGCCTGAGTACCCCCGGCGCGGCGTACGTGCTGCGCACCAAGCCCGCGCCGGCGGCCAGACTGCTGCCGTCCGCGCACGCCATCGAGCGCGAGTATCGCGTGATGGATGCGCTCGCCGGCACCGATGTGCCGGTAGCGCGCATGCGCGGTCTGTGCGAGGACGAAGGCGTGATCGGTCTCGCGTTCTACGTGATGGACTTCGTCGAGGGGCGTGTCCTGTGGGATCCGGCCCTGCCCGGCATGACGGCGGCCGAACGCGGCGCCATCTACGACGAAATGAACCGGGTGATCTCGGCGCTGCACCGCGTGGACTACCGGGCGATCGGCCTCGAATCGTACGGCAAGCCCGGCGACTATATCGCCCGCCAGATCGCGCGATGGAGCAAGCAATACCGCGCGTCGGAGACCGAGACCATCGATGCCATGGATCGCCTGATCGCGTGGCTGCCCGAGCATTTGCCCACCGACGCACCCGAGCGCACCACCATCGTGCACGGCGACTTCCGGCTGGACAATCTCATCTTCCATCCCAGCGAGCCGCGCGTGCTTGCCGTGCTCGACTGGGAACTGTCGACGCTGGGCGACCCGCTCGCCGACTTCAGCTACCACTGCATGGCCTGGCATGTCAGTCCGGGCGTGTTTCGCGGCATTGCCGGTCTGGATCGGGAGACGCTGGGCATTCCCGACGAATCCGACTATGTGAGGCGTTACAGCGAACGCACGGGGATCGCGCGACCGTCGCAATGGAACTTCTACCTCGCGTACAACATGTTCCGCATCGCGGCGATCCTGCAAGGCATCATGAAGCGCGTGAGCGACGGTACCGCCGCGAGTCAACAAGCGCTGGACGCCGGCCGACGCGCCCGCCCGATGGCCGAACTCGCCTGGCAGTACGCCCAGCGCAGCGATGCGCAACGTGCGTGAAGGCGCACCGCGGCCTCGCACGCTTCGTGGCCGCTCGATGCCCGCACCGACCTTGATTTGCAAAGACTTCGCATGCCCTTCGCACCCGTAGTCCGCCACTGACCGGAGACGTCATGGATTTCAGCTACAGCCCCAAAGTCGACGCGTTGCGCGCGCGTCTGAGCGCGTTCTTCGATGAACACATCTTTCCGAACGAGCGCCGCTATCTCGAGGAAATCGACATCGCGCGGCGTCAGGGCGACGCCTGGCAACCGTCGCAGGTCATCGAACGCCTCAAGCCGCTGGCACGGAAGGCGGGCCTCTGGAATCTCTTCCTGCCCGACTCCGCGCGCGGCGCCGGCCTGACGAACGTCGAATACGCGCCACTGTGCGAGATCATGGGACAGGTGCCGTGGGCGCCCGAGGTGTTCAATTGCAATGCGCCCGACACCGGCAACATGGAAACGCTGGAGCGCTACGCCACGGACGCCCAGAAGGCGCAATGGCTGGCGCCACTGCTGCGCGGCGAGATCCGGTCCGCGTTTCTCATGACCGAGCCGGACGTGGCATCGTCCGATGCCACCAATGTGCAATGCCGGATTCGTCGCGACGGCGACGACTATGTCATCAACGGACGCAAGTGGTGGTCGACCGGTGCGGGCGACCCGCGCTGCGCGCTTTATATCGTGATGGGCAAGACCGACCCGGACGCGCCGAAACATGCGCAGCAGTCGATGATTCTGGTGCCGGCGGATGCGAAGGGTGTCTCGCGCGTGCGTCCGCTCACCGTGTTCGGTTACGACGACGCGCCGCACGGCCACATGGAAATCGTGCTCGACGACGTTCGCGTCCCGGCCAGCAGCATCCTGCTCGGCGAGGGCCGTGGCTTCGAGATCGCGCAAGGCCGCCTCGGGCCGGGACGCATCCACCATTGCATGCGACTCATCGGCCTGGCCGAGCGCGCCTTGTCCCTCATGTGCCAACGCACGCTCTCCCGGGTGGCGTTCGGCAAGCCGATCGCCGCGCAGGGCGTCACACGCGAGCGCATTGCCGAGGCGCGCTGCCTGATCGAGCAGGCGCGTCTGCTCACGCTCAAGGCGGCGTACATGATGGATACCGTAGGCAACAAGGCGGCGCGCGCCGAGATCGCCATGATCAAGGTCGTGGCGCCCAACATGGCGTGCCAGGTGCTCGACTGGGCGATGCAGGCGCACGGAGCGGCTGGGCTGTCGGGTGATTTTCCGCTCGCGTACGCCTACGCGAGCGCACGCACGCTGCGCTTTGCCGATGGCCCCGACGAGGTGCATCGCAACGCCATCGCCAAGCTGGAACTGGCACGCCACATGGCGGCCGACGACGACGCTTCGGCGGGCGTGGCACGAGGCTGACCCCGCGTCCGGCAGGGAAAAACGTTCTGTGGTGTAATTTCCGGGCAGTTTTCCCGAGGGCGCCTGACGCGCGCCCTCGTCCTGTTTCGTCATCCGTGTCGTCACCGTGCCGGGCGCCTGGCGGGATCGTCGCAGCGCTGGCCGGGGAGACGGTCGTCCGCCCGCGTGGCGGCGCCCCAGACGGCCCCACGAGGAGTCGCAATTGATTCAGGTCTATTCCTGGGCCACGCCGAACGGCCACAAGGTCCACATCATGCTCGAGGAGTGCGGCTTGCCGTACCACGCCCATGCCGTCGATATCGGCGCGGGCGACCAGTTCAAGGAAGAATTTCTCGCCATCTCCCCGAACAACAAGATCCCGGCCATCGTCGACGAGGACGGTCCCGACGGCAAGCCCATTTCCCTCTTCGAATCCGGGGCTATCCTGCTCTATCTGGCGGGCAAGACCGGACGATTCCTTCCCGAGGACGTGCGCGGCAAGTACGAGACGCTGGAATGGCTGATGTTCCAGATGGGCGGCGTGGGGCCGATGCTTGGCCAGGCGCACCATTTCCGCATCTACGCTCCCGAGAAGATCGACTACGCGATCAAGCGCTACACGAACGAGGCGCGCCGGCTTTATGGGGTGCTCGACAAGCGTCTGGGGCAACACCCCTATGTGGCGGGCGACATGTACACCATCGCGGACATCGCGATCTGGCCGTGGCTGCGCTCCTGGAAAAATCAGGGCGTGGAGTTGTCCGATTATCCCAATGTGCAGAAGTGGTTCGAGGCAATCGAAGCGCGTCCGGCGGTGCAGCGCGGGGTGAAAGTGCTCGCCGATGCCCGCAAGCCGCTGCAGGACGAAAAGGCCCGTGAAATCCTGTTCGGCGCCACGCAGTACGCGCGACGCTGAGTGTTATGTGCCGCCGACGATCGGGCGATGTCGGGCCTGCCGCAGGGCAATGTCAGGGGCAGGCCGACGCCGGAGCAACGATCCGCCCGGGATCCCTGCGCCAAGGGGGGAAGATCGCCGGACGATCCGCGGCCGGTACGCCGGCACGCCGGCGATTGGCCGCTGCGGCGCTGCAGCACATGGCAGGGTTTACACTTCGAAACAAAGTGCGGTTTCGTCCGGGCGCGGGCGGTGCTAATCTAGGCGCTGTCCACACGGTGCGTACGCCCTACGGACAAGGGTGAAGCCGGCGCGCCGGTGCCAATTGCCTCGGACCGGCTCGATTCTGGATGCATCGGCAACGCCCGGCGCCGGCCATACACCGCCGGCCCTCAGCCGTTCGCAGTTCCTCGCCGCTGGCTTTTGGAAGATCCGGGAGATCCACATATGTCAGGCAAGTTCGAACTCAAGCGCAGCCCCAACGGTGAATTCCACTTTCACCTGCTGGCCGACAGCGGGCAGATCATTCTCTCCTCCGAGACCTACAAGGCGCGTGCGTCGGCGCAAAACGGCATCGAGTCCGTGCGCAAGAACGCCGTCGACGACCACCGGTTCGAGCGCAAGACATCAACATCCGGCCGACCGTATTTCGTGCTCAAGGCCCGCAATGGCGAGATCATCGGTCAAAGCCAGATGTTCTCGACCGCCGATCAGATGGAAGATGGCATCTCGCAAGTCAAACGCGATGCGCCGGCGGCGTCGGTGAGCGATTTGTCGCATACCTGATCGTTGTGATCCTGTCGCATTGGCGCGGCGCGGTTCGACTTCCCGCGATCGGTAATATGCACGGTCTGAACGTGACCGCGCACTACGGCTCAACGTGAGCAAAAGCGCCGCCTGGCAGCCCTCGCGATTGTCTGCCTTTTGCCCGATTCGTCCCCTTCCTTGAGCGCGAATTCCCGACATGCCTGAAGCGGCGTGCCGGCCGTCGTCACTCGCGGACAAGCGATATCTGGTAGTCCTTGCCGGGGGGGCGCCACCAACATGGCGCGGACCACGTTCGTGCCTCGTCGCCATTGCGCGAACGCCCGATCCCCTCTCGCCAAAGTCGATATCGCATGCCTCGTCTCGATGCCTGCCCGACAGTCGTGCCACTCCCGGTGGCAAGTGACCGCTCTCGCGATCTCGCGCTCCCCGGATCGACGGTGGCGGCGCATCCGGCTGATGAGGTCAATGGGACTGACATCCTCCGGTCGCTCTACATCACGACGCCGCACACCGAAGTGCTGCGCTGGAAGTCAGCGCTGGAGGATGTCTATCGCGCACACGCCGGCATTCGCACCAGCCTGCCACTGTTGCTGAGCGATGCGCCCATGGACGACATCGCACAATTTCTCGAGGGGGATATCGATCAACTCGTCGACGCGCTCAACACGTTCCCCGAGCTGTCTCACGACATTGCCGCTTCATGGGAACGGGCGTTGGCCGCGCGCCGTCCCTATGAGACGCTGGAAGAAATCGCGAGGCGAGTGACGTCGACGCGCAATCTTCGCAGCATTCAACGCTCCTTCGAACGAGCAGCGACGCGCGGGATCTCCTCCGACACGCACGACGTCGAGGCGCCCGGCGACCGTTGGGTGCATCGCGTGCGCGACGCCTTTCGCTGGTGCCTCCTTGCGGGCAGCGGCCACGATCCCCGCTGTGACGGGCATGATCTTGCGCCGTGGGCACATCCCCTCGCGCAAACTTTCAGCGCGGGGCCTCCCCTGCTTCGCCTGGAACGGCATGGCGCGGTGGGCACCCTTACCGGACTGCTTTACGCTTACGCGGGCGTGACGCAGATCGTGAGGGAGATCGGTTGCGCCGAACCGCTGCACGTGTGTCAGTCGCGACAATTCGCACGAGACCTTCGCTTCGCCGACGCCTTCGCAATGGAGCAACAAAGATGGCGCGTCGACCGCGCCGTTCCTCGCTCACACGCCAAGGACGCCCGCGCCGCAAGCGACACCGCGTCCGGCCCGTCTTCTCCGGAGTCATCGGGTGCCACGGGCGCCATGGCGTTGCGCGAGGTCATCGGCAATGCCGTGGACGCGTGTCTGGCTACGCTCGCCGATGCTGCCGGTCAGATCGGGCAACAGGCACTCGCCTACGATCCCCTGCGGTTCCCCGCCGCTGACGCGATCGCACCAGCCTCGCCCACCTTGTCCGATGCCCGCTCGTCCGAAGCGACTGCCGCGCATCGCATACGGCATGCATCCCATCATCACCCTTCATCGCGCACTGGCGGGACCTGGAGCGCCCCGTGGGAAGCATCGGAAGCCGTTCAACGCATCACCGCGCTCGCAGAAACCCAGACCGAGCGTGACGACGCGCGCAGGCGGGTCTCGGAGACGCTCGCGCCCATGCTGAACCTGCGGAAGTTGCTCCACGAGGGACTGGTACAGCGCCTGGCACCGGGCAAGACACCGTTCGATCCCGACGCGTTGTATCTCAACCGGTTCCGGTATTTCGTTCGCCCAATACACCTGCACCTGCCCGCAGGCACCTTCGCACGCCGGGGACTGCTTGACTCGATCACGCTGTCGGAAGCCGCGTCCCGATTCTTCGCCGGGAGCGATCGGGTGCACGACACGACGCTGGCGTATGGGATCTATACACGCAATGTCACCGACCACCCGTATGCCCTGCCCTCCGACGAGTTCGCCGACCTGTCCGTGGACGGCTTCGTCGCGGCCATCGGCCTGAGCCGGGCGCGCTGGGAGGCAAACCTTGGGGCGATGGCAACGTCAAGCATCGATGCGGCCGGCCTGACATCGATATACGAATGCGCGCGGAACGCGCTCGAACAAGAATCAGTGCTCGCGTATAACGCCGGACAGCTCTCCATCGACGGGCTGACCCTCGCGCAGATCGTGGCATACGCCCCCAGCGCGGCCCAACGCTCGGATTCGCTCGACAGCGCCCTGAGCCACGTCAAAGGATACGGCATAGCGATCGAGTTTCCCGGGCAGGATTCACCTGTGCACCCGGCCGGCATGTTCGCGATTTCCGAGAGTCCGTCGACGCTCACCAGGCATCGGCAACGCGTACTCATGGTCGTTCCGGGCAGCGAATGGCCGCTCCGGGAGTACGCGTCCATGGACAGCCTTCTGGCCGACGTGGCACGTGGCAACGCGTCACGTCTGTACCGCGAGCTCGTACGGCGCCTGCCGCTGGACGCGCAGCATGTCGGCGCGGCGCATCCTCCCGGGCGCATCACGTTCCAGATGTGGCACGGCGACATTCTGCAAATGTCCGTGCAGACCAGCGTCGACGTGATCCGTCGCGACGAGGCCCGCAGCGATCCGCATCGGCTCGACGATCGTCGCAGTGAGGAATGGATATCGTGGCTGGCGGGCACCGCAACCGATACCAGCGCCACGTCGACCCACGACGCGTCACCCGCCGAGACCGGATTTCCGCACAGATATCCCCCGGAGGCGCTCAAACGCGGTGAGCGTCTGACGGTCGATCTACGGACAATGCAGCAAGTGCGCCAACTTGGTCAGTTGCGTCTGGCGTTATCGGCGGCGTTGCCGGATATCGATGCGGGCGCCGGGCAGTACATGGCCAACCTCGTCGACCGCCTGGCAGGTGTGACGATCGATGCGTCCCGCGTCTATCTGCACATCTATCGCAGTGGCATGTCGGCGTCGGGACAGCCGGCCATGTCCGCGAAGCGCCGGTTGCAATGCGTCGAAACCTCCTCCCTGCAGCAACTGATGACCGGTCTGGCGAGCGGCAGCCGGCAGGCGACGCTGCCTGCGCACACCGTGGCGATGTTCTCCATGGATGAGCATCCCGTCGGGGCAAGACCGATGGCCATTGGGCAGTTGACACCCGCGACATTACTCGCAGCCGTCGACGTGAACGCCTTCATCAACCGGCAATGCGATCTTTTCGACGCATTCTGGTCACAGCAATCGCACGACATATACCGATCTCTCAAAGGCGCGTTCATCATCGAATCGTTCGTGCAAGCGCAGGATGGCCGTTTGCCCGCACCGGCAGCGAATATCGCGCAAAGAATCGCTGGCGTGAGCCAGTCGCACACACTGGATCTCGATGGAATCGACACGCCACTTCCCCCACCCGCCGGCATCGAGATCGGGTGGCTACGCGTTGGCACCGCCGTCTCGGATATCCAGATCTTCGCCGACATGCGCTCCGGCTGGCGGCTCGTGTATGCGCCGGGCCTGCTGCCCGGCACAATGGCGGCGGTCGAAACACAAGGTCAGCTTCACCACTGGCTGCTCAGCCAGATTCGCGACCCCGACAGCCGCCAACGGTTGGCCGGTGCGTTTACCGTTGTCGATCGGCGCAATGCAAATGAGAAGGGCATCTCCGCCATCACGACGCCCGACGCCCGCTTCCCGCCGGACGGACTCGAGACATCCATCGTCCCGATCCGTGGCGATCCCTTCCAGGCCTATTCGCAAACGTTTCGGGCGAGGGCGGAAACGGAAAGCCGACCATCAGGCTCACTTCGTGAAGTCGGGGGATCTCTGGCCACCCTGCTGCACTGGATGGCCACGACGAATTTTGTCACCGGCATGGGCACCTTCATGCGCGCTCCCTTGCCGGGGATGACACCACTGCATCTGGCCCTTTCGATGGGGAATTTGTTCATCGGCGCTACTTCGCTCGCCTTCGAAGATTCGAGGATTCGCGAAGCCGCCGTGAACTCGCTGGTCATTGGCGCATGCGGCATTCCGATCGGTTGGTACTACACGGCCAATGCCGCGTTGCGCAGCCGCCTGCAGCGCTTCGTGACCGCCACGCCCCTGGGACGCCTGCGAGAACTCATGCCGAACCTCTATCGCGGCGAACACGGCATGGTGCTGCGCTCCGGCGATCAGTATTTCGATGTCGAATATTGCGCGCAGGAACGAACATGGCAGATGGTCGACACCGGAAACCCAACAACGCCCGGGCCCCAGGTTCGGCAGAATGAACACTACGAGTGGTATCTCGACGACACGCCAGCCATCGCACCAGCCTCACATGCCGCGCAGGAAACCGTCTTTCACGAGGCGGTAAACCGAAAGTTCCTGGATCTCGGCTACCGCTCGAAACTCACCGCACAGCGCCAATCGGCATCGCTCGAGCGTCGAGCTGCATTCGCGGCCGGGCGCCGTGATGCCCAACAAAGCCCGCTATTGCCATCGGACACGGCCAGACCGTCGGAACTCCTTAAACTGGATTTCGTCGACCCGTCGCTGACCGACCCCCGGCTTCTGGGCATTCTGTCGCGCAGAATCGAAGAGGCTGAACGCGCCGAGGCAACGCTACGTGCGGCGATGAGCTCGCGCATCGTTGCCAGCGAGATTCGCGATGCCGGGGGAAAATTCACCGCACTGCCTCAGTCCGCCTACGTCAACACCAACGGCGATGGCCACACGGGGTTCTGCCTGCCGCTGGTGCGTCTGATGGCCGTGGCACGGCACGCGGGGCGCGAAGGCGAATTGGTCGCGAAGCTCGAACGCGCCGTGCTCGCGCCCAAGTCGAGCGAAGCGCTCGAATTGCGGCAGCAACTGGCGAAGCTGCACTCCAACGAGGCCGCCAGCGTGGCGGAAACGAACCTGGGGCTGCGCGACATCGGCTCACTCAGCGATGCCATCCGCAGCGGTCCGACGCACGCCACCTATATCGTCAGCACGTGCGCACATTCGCTGTCAGTAATGGTGACGCCGGACAAGTCGGTCTTCTACGACCCCAACTTCGGATTGGCAGAGTTCTCACGCATCGCGGATGCCGTTGCCGCATTTGCCGCACACCTCCAACGACACGACCTGCCAAGGCTGTACCGGGCGTTCGATAGCGGCGGCGTCTGGCAATTCTCCGTCAGGCGGGTCCATCTCAAGGCGCTCGCGGAGGTCGATGTCGGCGGCAAGACGGTGATGGAGGTCGTGCGCGCCGCGCCCGGGTGAGCGACGTTGGCGCTCAGGCGCCGCGCTTCCGATACAGGCCGGTGCCGCGAAACCGGCACACTTCCTCCCCGTGCTGATTGGTCGCGGTCCACAGCTGGCGCACGATTCCCCGGTCTGGCCGGCTCTTCGATTCACGCACTTCCAACGTACTGCTCGTCACGCTGAGGGTGTCGCCCGGGCGCACCGGCTTGAGCCACTCGATCTGCTCCACCCCCGGTGAGCCCATGCTCGATGAGCGCGAGAGCAACTTGTCGACGTTCAGTCGCATCATGATCCCGCACGTGTGCCATCCGCTCGCCACCAGGCCGCCGAAGTGCGACTCCCGCCCGGCCGCGTCGTCGACGTGAAACGGCTGCGGGTCGAATTGCTGCGCGAATCGCACGATCTCGTCGGCCGTGAACGTGTATTCCCCCAGATCGAAGGTGTCTCCGACGGAAAAGTCTTCGAAGTAATACTCGAGCGTTGTCATTCCATCCTCCTGCTTCACGTGTCTGCAACGATGCGCGGACCGCGCGACGCAAGGTCACGTTCGCAACGAATTCTCCCGGACACTGATTCCGGTGCCGAGACGAGACGGCCGAGCGGTCTATTGAAGCGTTTCCTTCACACTGTCCGGCAAAGGCAACGCCATGATGTCGATGCCCTCTTCAGCAAGCGCCTCAGCTTCCTCACGCGACGCGGTGCCGCGAATGTTGCGCTCCGGGGCTTCCTGGTAATGGATCCTGCGCGCCTCTTCGGCGAACTGGTTGCCAACGTCCTCGGTGTTAGCGATCACGTGACGCACGGCCTTCGTCCAAAGGGTCTGCAGTGCACGATGCGCCTCTGACGCGGCCGGCTGCCGCGCGTCGCCCGCCGGGACGGCGTCGGTACGCGATGTGGCACCGGACAGATTCAAGCGCGGCGCCGACGGCATGCGTGCCACCGCCGTGTCGCCACAGACCGGACACGCGACGAGGCCGCGCGCCTGTTGCGAAAGATAGTCATCCTCCGAGCCGAACCAGCCCTCGAAGGTGTGCTCATGGGCACAACGCAGATCAAAAACCTTCATGACGCGATGCTTGTGCTCCCGCCCTGCCACGCAGGTGCGCCAGGGCGCGGGATCGAAAAATGACCGGAAATCAGCGCAGCGGCGAACGCTCGTTCGGCTGCCAGACTCCAGATAATATCTTTTCCAGCCAGAACGCGCCGATGATCGTTTTGACGTCGGTAATACGGCCGTCGCGCACCCATTGCAGCAATTCGGTGGCGGGCATCCTGAACACGTCCAGGAATTCGCCTTCGTCGAGATTCTGCTCGCCATGTGACAGGTCTCGCGCCAGCCAGATGTCGATAAACTCGGTCGAATAGGAGATCACCGGGTGGATGCGCGTGAGGTAATCCCAGCGTCCCGCGCGGTACCCCGTCTCCTCGAGCAGTTCGCGCTGGCCACAGGCCAGCCCCCCTTCGGCGTCGTCAAGCTTGCCCGCCGGAAGCTCCGTCATCACGCGCTCGAGCGGATAGCGATACTGGCGCTCCATGAGCACTTGCCCGTCGTCGAACAGCGGAATGACCATGACCGCGCCCGGGTGGGTCGTATACTCGCGCACCGCCTGCTTGCCATCCGGCAAACGCACCGTATCGCGCTTGATGGTCAGAAACGCACCCTCGTACACCGTATCGGTCGCGAGACGCGACTCGATCAAATGCTGGTCGTCGACTTGACGTTGGGTCATATGCCCTCCACGGCAAAAAAATTGGCGATCCCAAAACAAAACGCCGCCCAATGGGCGGCGTCTTGCGAAGCAGACATCTCAGGCGGCAGCCGCCGGTCGATGACGCCACAAATACCGGTAGACGAAGCCCGGAAACGCGAACACGACGAACAGACTCGCCGTTACGGCGTAAAACTCCCATCCCTGCGCGAACACGTTGCCGATGCCGGCCTCGATCAGGTAGCCCAGTGCCCCCACAACGAAGTACGCCACCACCATCTCGATCAAGCGCCACCACAATGGCTTGACCCCGCGCCTGAGTGCGACCAGGCCAAACAGGCGCTGGTTGACGAACGGCAGGTTCGCCCCCAACAAGGCCAGCAGAATCACGAGCGTACCACCTGCCGACATGCCCATGGTTGTTGTCTCCGTCCGTTCGTGCTTTCGTTCGCACCGGCGGCGGCGTGACCGATTCAATGCCCCGTCACGCTTGCGCCGCCACCGTCTGTCCCGACGCCCGCCCGCTCAGCTGGCCAGCGTCAGTTTGATGGTGCGCAGGCACCAGTCCATCAGCGAGCCGGGCATCAGGCCGAGATACAGCAACGCCAGGCCGTTGAGCGACAGCACGAAGCGCATCGTACCGCTGCCTTGCAGCGCGTTGGTGTCTTCCGGCTTGTCGAAGTACATGAGCTTCACGACACGCAGGTAGTAGAACGCGCCGATGAGCGAAGCGATGACCGCCACGACCGCCAGCCACACCATGCCGGCCTTGACCACCGCCTGCAGCACGGCCAGCTTGGCATAGAAGCCTGCCAGCGGCGGAATGCCCGCGAGCGAGAACATCAGCATCAGCATGACGAACGCAAACCACGGGCTGCGTTGGTTCAGGCCCTTCAGATCCGAGAGGTTCTCGGCTTCGAAGCCCTGACGCGAGAGCAGCAGCACGATACCGAAGGTGCCGAGCGTCGTGAGCAGGTAGATCACGCTGTAGAACAGCGACGAACCGTAAGCGTCGGCGATGCCGTCGATCTTGCCGCCGACCACGCCCGCGAGCATGCCGAGCAGCACGAAACCCATGTGCGAGATCGTCGAGTAAGCCAGCAGACGCTTGACGTTGGTCTGCACGATCGCCGTCAGGTTACCGACCACCAGCGAGAGCACCGACAGGATGATCAGCATCTGTTGCCAGTCGAGCGCCAGCGGCAGCATGCCTTCGACGAGCAAACGCAGCAGCAGCGCGAACGCACCCAGCTTCGGCGCGCCGCCGATGAGCAGCGTGACGGGCGTCGGTGCCCCCTGGTAGACGTCGGGCACCCACATGTGGAACGGTGCGGCGCCCAGCTTGAACGCCAGACCGGCGACGATGAACACCACGCCGAACACCAGCACGATCTTGTTCACCGCGCCGGAGGCGATCACCTCGAAGACCTTGGCCAGTTCGAGCGAACCGGTCGCGCCGTACATCATCGACATGCCGTACAGCAGGAAGCCCGAAGCCAGCGCACCCAGCACGTAGTACTTCATGGCCGACTCGGTCGCGTTCGTCGATTCGCGCCAGACGGCGGCCAGCGCATACAGCGACAGCGACATCAGCTCCAGACCGAGATACAGCGTCAGGAAGTTGTTGCCCGAGATCATCACCGACAGGCCCAGCAGCGAGAACAGGCTGAGGACGTAGAAGTCGCCACGGGCAAGACCGCGCGCTTCGAGATACTTCTGACCGTAGATGAACGTGACGAACGTTGCCAGGCCGCCGAAGGCCTTGAGCAGATTCGACATCGGGTCGGCCACGAACACGTTGCCGAACAGGTAATGCGATGCCGGGTCGGCGGCATTGCACGCCCACAGCACGGAGACGACCGCGCTGGTCAGCAGCGCCAGCACGTAGTTCAGCTTGCGCGTCTGGCCGAGGAACGCGTCGCACATCATGATCACGAGGATCATGAGCAGCAGGATGGCCTCGGGCAGCGCAGGCAGCAGATTGATGTTTTGCATGATCTAGATTTCCTCCCCGATTACGGCAGCTTGGTCTGCGCCACGTGGGCGAGGAGGTTAACCACTGAGGTGTGCATCAGGTCGGTGAAGGGCTTCGGATAGATACCCATGAACAGCGTCAGCGCAGCCAGCACGGCCAGCATGAAGAACTCGCGCTTGTTGACGTCGACCAGTTCGCGCACGTGATCGTTGGCAATGGCGCCGAAAATCACGCGCTTGTACATCCACAGCGAATACGCGGCACCGGTGATCAGCGAGGTCGCCGCCAGCAGGCCGACCCAGAAGTTCAGCTTCACGGCGCCAAGGATCACCAGGAATTCGCCCACGAAGCCCGACGTCGCCGGCAGACCGCTGTTGGCCATCGCGAAGAGCATGAACAGCGCCGCGAACTTCGGCATCGTGTTCACCACACCGCCGTAGTCGGCGATGTTGCGCGAGTGCATGCGGTCATACAGCACGCCGATACACAGGAACATGGCGCCCGACACGAAACCGTGCGAGATCATCTGCACCAGCGCGCCTTGCATGCCGATTTCGCTGAACATGAAGAAGCCGAGAATCGCAAAACCCATGTGCGCGATCGACGAGTACGCCACCAGCTTCTTCATGTCCGTCTGCACCAGGGCCACCAGGCCGATGTAGACCACGGCGATCAGCGCAAGCGCGATCATGAAGCCCGACAGGTAGTGACTCGCGTCCGGCGCGATCGGCAGCGAAAAGCGCAGGAAACCGTAGGCGCCGAGCTTGAGCATGATGGCGGCCAGCACCACCGAGCCGCCCGTCGGCGCTTCCACGTGGGCGTCGGGCAGCCAGGTGTGCACCGGCCACATCGGCACCTTCACGGCGAAAGCCATGAAGAAGGCCACGAACAGCAGGATCTGCACGTTCATCGGCAGCTTCGCGGCGTACCAGTCCGTCAGCGTGAACGAGCCCGTCACGTTGTACAGATAGATCAGCGCGACGAGCATCAGCAGCGAACCGAGCAGCGTGTACAGGAAGAACTTGAAAGCCGCGTACACACGGTTCGGACCGCCCCACACACCGATGATCAGGTACATCGGGATCAGCGTGGCTTCGAAGAACACGTAGAACAGCAGGCCGTCCTGCGCCGAGAACACGCCGATCATCAGGCCCGACAGGATCAGGAACGCGGCCATGTACTGCGCCACGCGCTCGGTGATCACTTCCCAGCCCGCGATCACCACGATGACCGTGATGAGCGCCGTGAGCACCACCAGCCACAGCGAGATGCCGTCGATGCCAAGGAAGTAGTTGATATGGAAGCGTTCGATCCAGCTCGATTTCTCGACGAACTGGAACGCGGCCGTATCGGCGTTGAAGTTCGAGATCAGCGGCAACGTGACCAGAAAGCTGGCCAGCGAACCGATGAGCGACAGCACACGTGCGCCGCCCGGGTTGCGGTCGTTACCCACCGCGAGGACAACGATCCCCGAAATGATGGGCAGCCAGATGGCCAGACTCAGAAGCGGTAGCGATTGCATTGTTATTGGCTCCCCCTATTACTTGCCGTTCAACGTCACAAACAGCGTCAGGAGCCCGAGCATGCCGATGATCATGGCGAACGCGTAGTGGTAGATGTAACCGGATTGCACGAAGCGGATGACACCGGCGAACCAGCCCACCAGGCGCGCGCTGCCATTGACCACGGCGCCGTCGATGAGACCCTGATCGCCCGCCTTCCACAGGCCGCGGCCGATCTTGAGCGCGCCCTTGGCGAAGACCACTTCGTTGATCTTGTCCATGTAGTACTTGTTGTCGAGCAGGTTGTAGATGCCCGAGAACCGGTTCTTCAGCGCTTCCGGAATGTCCGGACGCTTCAGATAGAAGAATGCCGCGAGGAGAATGCCCAGCGCCGACAGCGCGATCGGCAGCGTGCCGAACGAGTGCAGCGCCATCGCCACCCAGCCGTGGAACTCCTGGCCGAGCTCTTCCATCGCCGGGTGATTCTCGCCGATGAAGATCACGTCCTTGAACGCCACGCCCTGCTTGAAGAAGTCGCCGAAGAGCATCGGGGCAATCGCGATGGCACCGATGATGACCGACGGGATGGCCAGCAGAATCAGCGGAATCGTGACGACGGCCGGCGACTCGTGCGGCTTCTGCCCAGGCGCCAGACCATGATGGTGGTCGTGCGAATCCTCTTCTTCCTCGTGGTGCGCGTCGTGATCGTGGTGCGCGTGCGCCTGACCGAAACGCTCCTTGCCGTGGAAGACCAGGAAGTACATGCGGAACGAGTAGAACGCCGTGACGAACACACTGGCGACCACGGCGAAGTAAGCGAAGCCCGAGCCCGGCAGATGCGAGGCGGCCACCGCTTCGATGATCGAATCCTTCGAGTAGAAGCCCGAGAAGAACGGCGTGCCGATCAGGGCAAGCGAGCCGAGCAGCGACGTGATCCACGTGATCGGCATGTACTTCCACAGGCCGCCCATGTTGCGCATGTCCTGATCGTGATGCATGCCGATGATGACGGAGCCGGCGCCGAGGAACAGCAGCGCCTTGAAGAACGCGTGCGTCATCAGGTGGAAGATGGCGACCGGGTAGGCCGACACGCCGAGCGCGACCGTCATGTAACCGAGCTGAGACAGCGTCGAGTAGGCCACGACACGCTTGATGTCGTTCTGGATCATGCCCAGGAAGCCCATGAACAACGCCGTGATCGCGCCGATGATCGTGATGAACGACAGCGCGGTGTCCGACAGTTCGAACAGCGGCGACATGCGGCTCACCATGAAGATACCGGCGGTCACCATGGTGGCCGCGTGGATCAGTGCCGAGATCGGGGTCGGGCCTTCCATCGAGTCAGGCAGCCAGACGTGCAGCGGAAACTGCGCCGACTTGCCCATCGCACCGATGAACAGGCAGATGCAGGCCACGGTGATCAGGCGCCAGTCGGTGCCCGGGAACGACAGGGCCGCGACCTCGTTGGCCTTGGCGAACACTTCCCCGTAGTTCAGCGTGCCGGTGAAGGCCAGCAGCAGGCCGATGCCGAGCAGGAACCCGAAGTCGCCGACACGGTTGACCAGGAACGCCTTCATGTTGGCGTAGATCGCGGTCGGACGCGTGTACCAGAAGCCGATCAGCAGGTACGAGACCAGGCCCACCGCTTCCCAGCCGAAGAACAGTTGCAGGAAGTTGTTGCTCATCACGAGCATCAACATCGAGAACGTGAACAGCGAGATGTACGAGAAGAAGCGCTGGTAGCCGGGATCTTCGGCCATGTAACCGATGGTGTAGATGTGCACCATCAGCGACACGGAGGTCACCACGCACATCATGGTGACGGTCAGCGTGTCGACGAGGAAGCCGATCTCGAGCTTCAGATCGCCGATGCGGGCCCATTCGTAGACCGTGGCGTTGAAGCTCGCACCGTTCATGACGTCGATGAACGTCATGACCGAGAGGACAAATGCGACCAGCACGCCGAGGATCGTGACCGTGTGGGCGCCCGCGCGTCCGACTTGCTTGCCGAACAGGCCGGCGATCACGGAGCCGACGAGCGGCGCCAGCGGGATCGCGAGCAGCAGGTTGGGATTCAATGTGGATGCCATAACAGCGTTCGCTTTTGTTAACCCTTGAGGCGGTCGAGATCTTCGACGTTGACCGTTTCGAGCTTACGGAACAAGGTGACCAGAATGGCCAGACCGATCGCGGCTTCCGCGGCGGCCACCGTAAGAATGAAGAACACGAATACCTGGCCGGCAATGTCGCCCAGGTAATGCGAGAACGCGACGAAGTTCAGATTGACCGCGAGCAACATCAGCTCGATGGCCATGAGCAGCACAATCACATTTCTGCGGTTGAGGAAGATACCGGTAATGCTGATCGCGAAAAGAATCGCGCCAAGCACCAGGTAGTGCGCTAGCGACAACGACATCATCCTGTCTCCTTATTCCGCCGCCGGCGTGTCGGCGCCGGTGGACTGCTGACGGGCTTCGGCGGGCATCGACACCAGACGCACACGGTCGCGCGCCTTCACGCGCACCTGCTGGCTCGGGTCGGTCTGTTTGTGATCCTTGCGGCTACGCATCGTGAGCGCAACGGCTGCCACGACGGCCACCAGCAGGATCAGACCTGCCACTTCGAAGGCAAAGATATAGTCGGTGTACAGCGCAATGCCCAGGGCCTTCGTGTTTGCCACGTCCGGCGCCGAGACCGCCTTGACCGGCGCACGCGTGGCACCGTAACCGCGCATGAGCACCAGCGCCGCTTCCACGATCATGATCGCGCCAACGGCGCTCGCGAGCGGAATGAACTTGCCGAAGCCGCGTCGCAGTTCGTCGAGGTTGATGTCGATCATCATCACCACGAACAGGAACAGCACCATCACCGCGCCCACGTACACGAGCACCAGCATGATCGCGAGGAACTCGGCCTCGAGCAGCATCCAGATCGCCGCGGCGTTGAAGAAGGCCAGCACCAGGAAGAGTGCCGACTGCACGGGGTTGCGCGAGGTCACGACCTTCAGGCCCGAGACCACGAGGATCAGCGCAAACACGTAGAAAAGAAAGGTTGTGAATTCCATAATCACCGGGTGTCGCGAGAATTAGCCAACGTCAATTTGCCGTACCGGGCGCGCCATCGAGACGCCGCGCCCTGCCCTGCTTAACGGTACGGCGCATCGGCCGCCTTGGCCGCCGCGATTTCGTTTTCGTAACGATCGCCCACCGCGAGCAACATCTCCTTGGTGAAGTACAGATCGCCGCGCTTCTCGCCGTGATACTCGAGAATGTGGGTCTCGACGATCGAGTCCACCGGGCAGCTCTCTTCACAGAAGCCGCAGAAAATGCATTTCGTCAGATCGATGTCGTAACGCGTGGTACGGCGCGTGCCGTCGTCGCGCACATCCGACTCGATCGTGATGGCCATTGCCGGGCACACCGCCTCGCAAAGCTTGCAGGCGATGCAGCGTTCTTCACCGTTCGGATAGCGGCGCAGCGCATGCAAGCCGCGAAAGCGCGGCGACAGCGGCGTCTTCTCTTCCGGGAACTGCACCGTTACCTTGCGTGCGAACGTGTAGCGCCCCGTGAGCGCCATGCCCTTGAGCAGTTCCAACAACAGGAAACTGCCGAAAAAGTCCTTCATTGCCCTTACCATGGGATTCCTCTACTCCGTTCGCCTCAGCCCCAGATGTTCCAGGGAGACATGATCCAGACACCCACCACGATCACCCAGACGATCGTCAGCGGCAGGAACACCTTCCAGCCCAGACGCATGATCTGGTCGTAGCGGTAGCGCGGGAACGTCGCACGCACCCAGATGAATACCGACAGCAGCAGGAACACCTTGAACGCGAGCCAGAACACGCCCGGGATGAACGACAGGAAGCCGAACGGCGCACTCCAGCCACCCAGGAACAGCACCGAGGCCAACGCCGAGATGATGATCATGTTGATGTACTCGGCCAGGAAGAAGAGCGCGAAGCCCATGCCCGAGTACTCGATCATGTGACCGGCCACGATTTCCGATTCGCCTTCCACCACGTCGAACGGGTGACGGTTCGTTTCCGCAATGCCCGAAACGAAGTAGATGACGAACATCGGCAACAGCGGCAGCCAGTTCCACGACAGCAGGTTCAGCCCCATGCCCGCGAACATACCGTGCTCCTGCGAGCGCACGATGTCCGACAGGTTGAGCGAGCCGGCCGTCATCAGCACCGTGACCAACGCAAAACCCATGGCGATTTCATACGAAATCATCTGCGCCGACGCACGCATGGCGCCAAGGAACGCGTATTTCGAGTTCGACGCCCAGCCGGCGAGAATCACACCGTACACACCGATCGACGAAATCGCGATGGCGTACAGCAAGCCGGCGTTCACGTCGGCCAGCACGGCGCCCGGCTGGAACGGGATCACCGCCCAGATGGCAAACGCGGGCAGCACGGCCATCACCGGCGCAATGGCGTAAATGCCCTTGCTGACCTGCGTCGGTGTAATGACTTCCTTGAGCAGCAGCTTCAACACGTCGGCGATCGGCTGGAGCAACCCGCCCGGGCCCACGCGATTCGGACCGAGACGCACGTGCATCCAGCCGATGAGCTTGCGCTCCCACAGAATCAGATACGCCACGCACAGCAGCAGGATCACGGCCACGACGAGGATGCGGACCAGTGCCCACACCGTCGGCCAGGCCACGCCCAGCAGCTGCGTGCCGTATTGATTGATGACTTCGTTCAGGCTCATTTACGCCTTCTCCACCGAAATTTCACCGAACATCGCGCCAAGCGCGGCAGACGCCGGCGTGGCTGCCGGTACGCGTACCACGTTGGCAGGCAGCGATTCCGAGCGCGCGGCCGGCAACGTGACCACGGCGTCGCCCTGACGCACGCGCACGGCGTCGCCGGCGGCCAGGCCGAGGCTGTCGAACAGCGCGGCCGGCAGCGTGGCGCGCAGCGCGGCCTTGGCGTCGTTGGTCAGTTGCAGCGACGGGGCGCGGCGCACCAGGGCGTCGGCCGAGTAGATCGGCACATCGGCCAGGCGCTCCAGGCCCTGACTCGCCGCCTTCGGCGCGACCAGCGCGGCCTTGGCGCGGTTGTCGAGCACCGCTGCCGAGAAGCCGGCGAGCGCTTCGTCACGCACCTGCTCGGCGGTGTCCTGCTCGAAGCCTTGCAGCTTGAGGAGGTTGCCCAGCACACGCAGCACCTTCCAGCCCGGGCGCGTTTCGCCCAGCGCGCGCACCACACCGTTGAAGTGTTGCGGCAGGCCTTCGGCGTTGATGAACGTGCCAGCCGTCTCGGTGAACGGTGCGATCGGCAGCAGCACGTCGGCGTACTCGAGGCCGTGCTTGAACGGCGAGAGCGAGACGACCATCTTCGCGGCGTTGAGCGCGGCGAGGGCCTGCTTCGCGTCGGCCGAGTCGTATTCCGGCTCGGCGTTGAGCAGCAGGTAAGCCTGGCGCGGTTGTGCGAGCAGTGCCGCCGCGCCCTTGGCGTTCGTGGCTTTCACGACATGACCGCCCACCGTGTTCGCGCCTTCCGTCAGGAAGCCCAGCGATGTGCCCGTGATGTCGGCGATCACCTGCGCGATGGCGTGCAGTTGTGCGAATTGCGGGTGCTGCACCACGGCGTTGCCCAGCAGAATCGCGCGACGCTCGCCATTGACCAGCGATGCGGCGATGGCCTTGGCGGCATCGCTGGCACTCACGCCGGCCAGCTCGGCCGGCGCGGCCACGCCCTTGGCAGCGGCAGCCGCGACGGCGATACCGGCAAGCTCGCTCACCCAGGCGCTCGGCGCCGCGATGATCTTGTTGGCGAGCTTCACAAGCAGATCGTCGTCCGCCGCGTGCAGGACATTGAGCTGACCGCCGGCCTTGACGGCCGAGCGCAGTCGCGAAGCGAACAACGGATGATCCTTGCGCAGGAACGAACCCACGACGAGCGCGCTTTGCAGCTTGTCGAGCTCGGCGATCGGCAGACCGAGCCACGGCGCGCCTTGCGTGCCGCCCGAAACGTCCGTTTGACGCAGACGGAAATCGACGTTCTCGCTGCCCAGTGCGCGCACGAACTTTTGCAGCAGATGCAGTTCCTCGACGGTGGCGTGCGGCGACGCCAGCGCCGCAACGGCGTCGGCGCCGTGGTCGCGGATGATGTCGGTGAGCCCATGCCCGACGTATTCGAGCGCCGTCTGCCAGTCGACTTCGTGCCACTCGCCGCCCTGCTTGAGCATCGGCTTGGTCAGGCGATCATCGCTGTTCAGACCTTCGTACGAAAAACGATCCTTGTCCGAAATCCAGCATTCGTTGACCGCTTCGTTCTCGAGCGGGACCACGCGCATGACCTTGTTGTTCTTCACCTGCACCACGAGGTTCGCACCCACGCCATCGTGCGGGCTCACGGACTTGCGGCGCGAGAGTTCCCAGGTGCGGGCGCTGTAGCGGAATGGCTTCGACGTGAGCGCACCGACCGGGCACAGGTCGATCATGTTGCCCGACAGTTCGGAGTCGACCGTCTTGCCGACGAACGACGTGATTTCCGAGTGTTCGCCGCGCCCCAGCATGCCGAATTCCATGACGCCGGCCACTTCCTGGCCGAAACGCACGCAGCGAGTGCAGTGGATGCAGCGCGACATCTCTTCCATCGAGATCAGCGGGCCCACATTCTTGTGGAACACCACGCGCTTCTCTTCCTGGTAACGCGATGCCGACTTGCCGTAACCCACGGCCAGATCCTGGAGCTGGCATTCACCGCCCTGATCGCAGATGGGGCAGTCGAGCGGGTGGTTGATCAGCAGGAACTCCATGACCGATTGCTGTGCCTTCACAGCCTTCTCGGAGTTCGTACGCACGATCATGCCGTTGGCCACCGGCGTGGCGCAGGCCGGCACGGCCTTCGGGGCCTTCTCGACCTCGACCAGGCACATGCGGCAGTTCGCCGCGATGGAGAGCTTCTTGTGGTAACAGAAGTGGGGAATGTAGGTGCCGTTCTTCTTGGCAGCCTGGATCACCATGCTGCCTTCGGGCACCTCGACCTTTTGGCCGTCAATTTCGATTTCAACCATAGCGGTTCAATGCCAAGCGTCAAAAGGGATTAGTGAGTGCCGACCAAGCAATGCTTGTGCTCGACGTGGTAGGCGAACTCGTCCCAGAAGTGTTTGAGCATGCCGCGCACCGGCATCGCCGCGGCGTCGCCTAGCGCGCAAATGGTACGGCCCATGATGTTCTCGGCCACCGAGTTGAGCAGGTCCAGATCTTCCTTGCGGCCTTCGCCATGCTCGATACGGTTGACCACGCGCCACAGCCAGCCGGTGCCTTCGCGGCACGGCGTGCATTGACCGCACGACTCTTCGTAGTAGAAATACGACAGACGCAGCAGCGAGTTCACCATGCAGCGCGTCTCGTCCATCACGATCACGGCGCCCGAACCCAGCATCGAACCTGCCTTGGCGATGCTGTCGTAATCCATCGTCGTTTCCATCATCAGCCCGGCCGGCACGACCGGCGCCGACGAGCCGCCCGGAATCACGGCCTTGAGCTTCCTGCCACCGCGCATGCCACCCGCGAGTTGGAGCAGTTCGGGGAACGGCGTGCCCAGCGGCACTTCATAGTTGCCCGGCAGCTCGACGTCGCCCGACACCGAGAAGATCTTGGTGCCACCGTTGTTCGGCTTGCCCATTTCCAGATATTGCTGCGGGCCGGTGGCCAGCAGGAACGGAACGGCAGCGAACGTCTCGGTGTTGTTGATGGTCGTGGGCTTGCCGTACAGACCGAAGCTCGCCGGGAAAGGCGGCTTGAAACGCGGCTGGCCCTTCTTGCCTTCGAGCGATTCGAGCAGTGCGGTTTCTTCGCCGCAGATGTACGCGCCATAACCGTGGTGGGCATGCAACTGGAACGAGAAGTCCGTACCGAGGATGTTGTCCCCCAGATAGCCGGCCGCGCGGGCTTCCTCGAGCGCCTCTTCGAAGCGTTCGTACACTTCGTAGATTTCACCGTGGATGTAGTTGTAACCGACGGTGATGCCCATGGCGTAACCGCCGATGGCCATGCCCTCGATCAGCGCGTGCGGGTTGTAGCGCAGAATGTCGCGATCCTTGAACGTGCCCGGTTCGCCTTCGTCCGAGTTGCAGACGAGGTATTTCTGGCCAGGAAACGCGCGCGGCATGAAGCTCCACTTCAGACCGGTCGGGAAGCCCGCGCCGCCACGACCCCGCAGGCCCGACGCCTTGACGTCCGCAATGACCTGCTCCGGCGTGATGCCTTCCTTCAGGATACGTGCGAGCTGCTGGTATCCGCCGCGCTTGACGTAATCTTCGAGATGCCAGTTCTCGCCGTTCAGATCGGCGAGAATCAGCGGTTTGATGTGACGATTGTGCAGCGACGTCATGCTTTCTCTCCGGCAGCGGCCTTGGCCTTGAGCTCATCGAGGAGCGCGTCGACCTTCTCTTCGTTCATGAAGCCGCACATGCGATGGTTGTTCACCAGCATGACGGGCGCATCGCCGCACGCGCCCATGCACTCGCCTTCCTTGACCGTGAAGAGACCGTCGGGCGTGATGTCGTTGTAGTCGACCCCCAGCTTTTCCTTCAGATAGTCGGCCATCTCCTTGCCGCGCGTGAGCTGGCAAGGCAGGTTCGTGCACACGGTCAACTTGAACTTGCCCACCGGGCTCGTGTTGAACATGGTGTAGAAGGTTGCCACCTCTTGCACCGCGACTGCGGGCATCTCGAGGTAGTCCGCCACGAACTGCATGACTTCGGGCGACAACCAGCCTTTCTCGACCTGCGCTACGGCAAGGGCGTGCATCACCGCCGACTGTTTTTGGTCGGCAGGGTATTTGGCAACGGCACGGTCGATTTTCTTCAGGGCTTCGGGAGAAAGCATTTCCGATCCGACTGTTCTCTAAAACGTTATCCCCGCTCGCGCCAGTGCGGGCAAGTCGATGTCTCGACCGCCCGCAACTCACAGGCACGGCTACTGGAACGGCAATGGTATCGACCTGCGAAACCCTGCCGAATTAAAACCTGCGGGCGCCCGGGGCGCCCGCTGCGCGTTTAGCGATCGATCTCGCCGAACACGATATCCTGGGTACCGATGATTGCCACTGCATCGGCAATCATGTGTCCCTTCGCCATCTCATCGAGCGCTGAGAGGTGGGCAAAGCCCGGCGCACGAATCTTCAGGCGATACGGCTTGTTTGCTCCGTCCGACACCAGATAGATGCCGAACTCGCCCTTCGGGTGCTCAACAGCGGCATACGTTTCGCCGGCGGGCACGTGGAAGCCTTCGGTGAAGAGCTTGAAGTGGTGAATCAGCTCTTCCATGTTCGACTTCATCTCCACCCGCGACGGCGGCGCCACCTTGTGGTTGTCAGTGATCACCGGCCCCGGGTTGGCCCGCAGCCACTTCACGCACTGGCGAATGAGGCTGGCCGACTGACGCATCTCCTCGACGCGCACCAGATAGCGGTCGTAGCAGTCGCCTTCCTTACCCACCGGGATATCGAACTCGAGGCGGTCGTACACTTCGTACGGTTGCTTCTTGCGCAAATCCCAGGCAATGCCCGAACCGCGCAGCATCGCCCCGGAGAAACCCAGTTGCATGGCACGCTCGGGCGACACCACGCCGATGCCCACCAGACGCTGCTTCCAGATACGGTTGTCGGTGAGCAACGTTTCGTACTCGTCGACACACTTCGGGAAACGCGTGGCGAAATCTTCGATGAAATCGAGCAGCGAACCCTCGCGAGCCTCGTTCATCTTCTTGATGGCGCGCTCGTTGTGGAACTTCGAGGCACGATATTTCGGCATCGAATCCGGCAGATCGCGATACACGCCACCCGGACGGTAGTAAGCCGCGTGCATACGCGCACCCGAGACCGCTTCATACACGTCGAACAGATCTTCGCGCTCACGGAAGGCGTAGAGGAACACCGCCATCGCGCCCACGTCGAGTGCATGCGAGCCGATCCACATCAGGTGGTTCAGCACGCGCGTGATCTCGTCGAACATGACGCGGATGTATTGTGCGCGAATTGGCACGTCCACGCCGAGCAGCTTTTCGATCGCCATCACATAAGCGTGCTCGTTGCACATCATCGACACATAATCGAGACGATCCATGTACGGCACGGACTGCAGGAACGTCTTCGATTCGGCGAGCTTTTCGGTCGCGCGGTGCAACAGGCCGATGTGCGGATCGGCACGCTGGATCACTTCGCCGTCCAACTCGAGCACCAGGCGCAGCACACCGTGCGCTGCCGGGTGCTGCGGACCGAAGTTCAGGGTGTAATTCTTGATGTCTGCCACAAGGCCACCTTAATGTTTCAGACCGGCGTAATGCGTTTCGCGGATGATGCGCGGCGTGATTTCGCGCGGCTCGATCGTCACCGGCTGGTAGATCACTCGCTTCTGCTCCGGGTCGTAACGCATCTCGACATAGCCCGAGGTCGGGAAGTCCTTGCGGAACGGGTGACCGATGAAGCCGTAGTCCGTGAGAATGCGACGCAGATCCGGGTGTCCTTCGAACACGATACCGACCAGATCGAAGGCCTCGCGCTCGAACCAGTTGGCCGAACTCCAGACGTCGATAAGCGACGCCACGACCGGCAGATCGTCTTCCGGCGCGAACACACGCACGCGCAGGCGCCAGTTGTGGGTGAGCGAAAGCAGATGCGAGACGGCGGCGTAGCGCGGGCCGTCGTAGGCACCGTCGCCGTAGGCCGAATAGTCCAGGCCGGCAACGTCCATCAGTTGCTCGAACTTGAGTTCCGGGTGATCGCGCAGCGTGCGCGCGACGTCCAGATAGTCACTCGCCTTGACGGTCAGCGTAAGCTCGTCGAGGGCCTCCACCAACTGCTCGGCGCGGGCGCCAAGCACGTTTTGCAGGGTGGTCTTGAGTTGTTCTAGTTTAGACATGGGCGGTAGCGGTTATTTACGCGCGATCGTCGCAGTCCGCTTGATCTTCGACTGCAACTGGATGATGCCGTAGACCAGCGCCTCGGCCGTCGGCGGACAGCCCGGCACGTAGACGTCGACCGGCACGATGCGATCGCAACCGCGCACCACCGAGTAGGAATAGTGATAGTAGCCGCCGCCGTTCGCGCACGACCCCATCGAGATCACCCAGCGCGGCTCGGCCATCTGGTCGTACACCTTGCGCAGCGCGGGCGCCATCTTGTTGCACAGCGTGCCGGCCACGATCATCACGTCCGACTGACGCGGGCTCGGACGGAACACCACGCCGAAACGGTCCAGATCGTAGCGCGCCGCGCCGGCGTGCATCATTTCAACGGCACAGCAGGCCAGACCGAACGTCATCGGCCACAGCGAACCCGTGCGCGTCCAGTTGATGAGTTTGTCAGCCGTGGTGGTGACGAACCCTTCGCGCAAAACCCCTTCGATGCTCATATGCTTACCCTGAATCCTTCTGCAATGCAGCCAGTGACCTTGGCGGCCTTATTCCCAGTCGAGCGCACCGCGCTTCCACAGGAAAACGAAACCGACGAGCAGCTCAAGCAGGAAACCCATCATGGAGATAAAGCCCACCCAGCCGATATCGCGCAGGGCGACGCCCCACGGAAACAGGAATGCCGTCTCGAGATCGAACAGGATGAAAAGGATGGCGACGAGATAGTAGCGCACATCGAACTTCATGCGCGCGTCTTCGAAAGCCTCGAAGCCGCACTCGTACGGAGAGAGTTTTTCGCTGTCGGGTTTGTTGGGGCCGAGGAATTTACCGATCCCAATCAGTACCGCCCCAAGACCGCCACCTACCAGAAGAAACAGCAGGACGGGATAATAGGTTCCGAGGTTCAACTCTACCCTCTTTCGGTTAGTTCAAAGAACCGCTCTCGTCGATGGCGTGGGGACCAGAAAGCGGATGAACGGTGAGCACAAAATAAAATGCCAGCCAAAGCATGATCGCAAGGCTGGCATCGGAGAACTGTGGTGCCGACGGCGAGACTCGAACTCGCACAGCTTTCGCCACTACCCCCTCAAGATAGCGTGTCTACCAATTTCACCACGTCGGCATTCAAATTCTGCAATCCGCTGTCACTTACGAATCGCTTCAAGACCGCTATATTAGCGCCCTTCAGCATTTTGTTCAATGCACAAATCGAATTTTTTTCTACTTTCTTTACAGCTTATTACTTGTCAAAAACGCGCCGAAAATCACTTCGGCACGTCTTGCGGATTCACCGCCGAAGCCGGGGCCGGGGCGCTTGCCGCAACGGGTGCAGAAGCCGCGGTCGGCGACGTCGCAGCAGGCAAATTGCCAAGGACACCGATATTTGCCGTCGGCTTGTAGGAGCCGAGATACGTCAGCCCCAGCGTCGTCACGAAGAACACGGCCGCCAGAACCGCCGTGGTGCGCGACAGGAAGTTGGCCGAGCCCGATGCCCCAAAGAGACTGCCCGACGAGCCGCTGCCGAACGCAGCCCCCATGTCGGCACCCTTGCCATGCTGCAACAACACCAGACCGATGATGCCCAGCGCGGAAAGCACCTGCACCACGATCAACAACGTTTTCAACAACCCCATCTCATCACCCGTGTAGAAGAATCCAATTTGCAGCGCATTTTGCTGCACTGCGTCATGACTATTTCATGCCGTTACGCCGAACGGCGACGACCTCAGCGCGACAGGGCCGCCTCGCAGATCGCCAGAAAATCGATTGCTTTCAACGCCGCGCCGCCGATCAGACCGCCGTCGACGTCTCCCATTGAAAACAGCTCGGCCGCGTTGTCCGGCTTCACACTGCCGCCGTACAACACTGCCACATCCGATACCGCCTCATCCTTCGCGCGCAGCAGCGAACGCAGGTGGGCGTGCACTTCCTGCGCCTGGGCCGACGTCGCCGTCTTGCCCGTACCAATCGCCCAGACGGGCTCATAGGCCACGACGATCTGCGCGGCCTGCTCCGAAGAAAGCGATGCGAGCACCGCCTCGAGCTGACGCGCTACCACCGCCTTCGTCTCGCCCGCCTCGCGCTCCGCCAGCGTTTCACCCACACAAACGATCGGCGTCATGCCGGCGTCGAGCACACGATTCGCCTTGGCCGCCACGCTCGCATCGGTTTCGCCGTGATACAGGCGACGCTCAGAGTGACCAACGATCACGAAGCGCGCCCCGAACTCGGCAACCATCGTCGCAGCAACCTCGCCCGTGAAGGCGCCGCTCACGTGAGCGGACACATCCTGTGCGCCGAAGCCCAACACCTGCCCGGACAGACGTGCCTGACACTGCGCGAGATAAGGGAACGGCACGCACACGGCCGCGGTCACCCCCGGCGCACTCAGCACCGGCGAGGCCAGCAGGTCGCCCAGCAATGCCTCGTTGCCGGCCAGGCTGCCGTGCAGTTTCCAATTGCCCACGACGAGCTTGCCAGCCTTGCGGCTAATGGTGCGAGCCGAAGCTGCGGTACCAGTTGTCACGCCTTATCCCCCAATGCGTATGGACGAAAAACCTCTCATTCTAGTGCGTGTGGGGCATGGGGGTCAATTTCGCCGGCTTTCGAACGCAAGAACCCGCATGATTCCAGGCTTCCATGCGGATTCTTCCCGCCAACCGACGAGGGCATGCTTACCAGGTCAGCACGATCTTGCCGACGTGCGTGCTCGTTTCCATCAGGGCATGGGCCTTGTCCGCCTGCTCGGCAGGGAACGTCTGATAGATCACCGGGCGGATCTTTCCCGCCGAGAACAACGGCCAAACCTTTTCGTGGAGTTGCTTCGCGATCGCGGCCTTGAAGGCGACGGAGCGCGGACGCAGCGTCGAGCCGGTCACCGTCAGCCGGCGGCGCAGCAACGCCCCCATGTCCAGCGTGGCCTTGCTTCCGCCCAGCAGCGCGATGATGGCGATGCGACCATCGAATGCGAGCGCCTGGACTTCGCGCGGAAGATAGTCGCCCCCCACCATGTCGAGTACCACGTCCACGCCACGATCCTGGGTGAGCGCCTTGGTCACCGCGACGAAATCCTCGGTCTTGTAATTGATGCCGCGCTCGGCACCGAGGGCCTCGCAGGCACGCGCCTTGTCGTCCGAGCCCGCGGTCGCGAACACGCGATGGCCGAGCGCCACGCCGAGCTGGATCGCGGTCACGCCGATGCCGCTCGTGCCGCCCTGCACGAGCAGCGTCTCCTTCTCACCCGATTCGGTTTCGCCGAGATGCGCCCGATCAAACACATTGCTCCACACCGTGAAGAACGTCTCGGGCAACGACGCCGCCTCCACGTCCGTGAGCCCGTCCGGCACAGGCAGCACCTGTGCGAGCGGTGCGGCACAGTACTCGGCGTAACCGCCGCCCTGCACGAGAGCGCACACGCGCGAACCGATCTTCAGCCCCCAACGGTTGTCCGCACCGTCGAGCGCGCCTTCCACGATCTCGCCTGCTACTTCCAGCCCGGGCAGATCCGACGCCCCCGGCGGCACCGGATACTGACCGATGCGCTGGAGCACGTCCGGACGGTTCACACCCGACGCGCTGACCTTGATGAGTACTTCGCCCGGCTTCAGTTCGGGGCGTGGCCGCTCGGTGAGCTTGAGCACTTCCGGTGCACCGTACTGGCTGATCTCAATTGCCTTCATCGTGTCTGTCCTCGTTCCGTTGTCTGGTTGACGATGGTTGCGCGCCCCGACGCACAGCGGCGGCCCGCGCCGGCGAGACCGCCCCCTCGTCCATGAAAATGGTGTAGAGCCGGTACCATATCACCGACTGGACCGTCGCGTTGCCCGTCAGCGAGGTCAACCCGAAGGATCGCGATCTTTCAGGAGTATTCGAGACGTCCGCCTCGGACGATTCCGAGGCATCAAGCGGAATGACTGGCGCGCCGCGTGCGATCAGTTCAATCTCACGCAGCGCGCCGGATTGGCCCCGGACGGGGCGAGTCTGTCGCGCGCGGCAACTCGAAGCGTCCGAGCGCACTCAGCCCGCGCCTTCCGCCCCCTCGTCGATCAGTCCGTGCCGGATGGCATAGCCGATCAGCTCTGCGGCGTCGTCGAGCGCGAGCTTGTGCAGGATATGCGCAACGTGCGAGGTGATTGCTCGCTCACTGGCATGCAGTGCGTGTGCAACTTCATTGACGGCCAGGCCGTCGACAAGCATGTGAAACACTTCTTTTTCGCGAACCGACAGCCGCTGATGCCTCGGCTCGTGGTCGCTTGCATCGGCACCGTGTTGCGTGCGCGCCGCCCGATGCGATGCCCGCGGTGGATCACGGCGCGCCCCTGGTTCGCGCCACCCTGCGTCGGAAGCCGCCCGCGTTGCTGCCCGGCTTCGTCCGCCTTCGAGTTTCATGCCCGCCTCCTATTGTGTACACCGACTCATCCGAACCGTGCGCCGCGACGCGCGGCGCGCGAACGGCGTCGCCCATTGTGCGGCAAGGAACGCATGTTCGTAACTTCGGGGAAGCTGATCGTAACGGCGGGCCCGATTGCCTCTGCCTAACAGGAACGCCTGCCTCGGCGTGCCACATACCGGCGCAACGCTCGGCAACGCATGGGCCACGAGCGGCCACCTCCCCGGTGAGCGCTCGCTCACCTGCTCACCCGGCGCGCGCGGCGGCGTCGCCGGAGCCCTCGGCACCGGCGGTGCCATCCACGCTCGGGGCCAGCACGAAGAGACCGCGCCCGCCGTGCTTGGCGTCGTACAACGCCCGGTCGGCGGCTTCGAACAACATGTCGGGCGTCTTGTCCTCGCCGCTCGCCACCATCGCCACCCCCACGCAGGCGCCGACCGTCACCTCTCCCACCGAGAGCGCCATTGGCCGCGAGGCGGCATCGAGAATCGACAACGCCGTACGCTCGACATCGAGCGCATCGTGAACGTCGCGCATGATCACGGCAAACTCGTCGCCACCGAAGCGAGCGAGCACGTCGCCCTCTCGCACGTTCGCCACGAGCCGTTTGGCCAGGCGCCGCAACAACTCGTCGCCCAGCGCGTGTCCCCATGTGTCGTTGACCAGCTTGAAGCGATCGAGATCGACGAACAGCAATGCCTGCGCCCCCGCGCCTTCACGCGCGCGGCGAACGGCGGCGGCGAGCGCCTGATCGAAGCCCTTGCGATTGAGCAGCCCCGTCAGGTGGTCGGTATGCGATTCGCGTCGCCAGCGCCGCTCGTTCGTGCGCTCGATGGTGATGTCGCGCACGAACAGGTGCACGCCGGCGAGCACGTTTTGCGTCGCCCATTCCGGCTGATAGCTCACTTCGAAACAACGGTAGGCGGCGCCCTCGCCGAAGTCCCATGTGAACGTGGCCGCCTCGCCCGCGAACGCCCGCGCAAGGTGCGGCGCGAATTCGCGGTACAACGAAACGCCAAGCAACTCCCGCGCAGTCGCCCCCAGGATCTGGTCTCGTCGGCGACGCAGGCGTGTCTCGCACGCGCGGTTGACGAACGCGAATCGCTCATCGCCGTCGAGATAGGCCACGAGGTACGGCACGCGGTCGGCGATTTCCTGCATGCGGCGCACGCTCGCGCGTGCCGCCTCGCGCGACACTTCGAGCGCCTCGGTCCGTTCGCCCAGACGCTCCATCATGTCGCGAAATGCATTCGCCAGCGCACCGATCTCGTCGGCACGCTGCACCGGCAATGACTGCATGGCCCGCATGTCGCCCCCACTGCGAGCCACCAGAACGCGAAGCTTGTCGAGCGGGCGCAGCAGGCACCGCGCCACGCACCACATCACCAGGGCCGTCATTGCGATCGCCGCGATCGCCAGCAAGATGACACGCCGACGCACGCGCGCAAGCGGATCGAAGGCTTCGGCGCCGGGCAGCACGGCCACGACCGTCCAGCCGGTCGCGGCCATCGGTGCGCGGGCGACGAGCGGATGCATGTGAAGCCATTCGTTCGATCCGCCGTCGCGCACGCCGCAAAGCGTCTGCACCGGCCCCACGGGCGAGAGGATCCTGGTGACGTCGGCCTGGATCACATAGCGCGGCGGACTGTCGTTGGAGATGAGGCAATACCGTCCCGTCTGGCCGACGGCGTTACTGGCCAGATCGACGATGAAGTTCTGTCGCAGCAAATTGACGGCGCCGCCGATGACGCCGATCAGTTTCCCCTGCTTGTCGGTGACGGGCACAGCCAGCACGATGCCGGGCGAGTTGGTGATCTTGCCCGCGATCACGCTCGATGCCGCCTGCGGCGCGCCCGCAAGCAACTGTCGGAAATAATCGCGGTCCGCGATGTTGATGGCGGTGGTCGCGAAGGTCGAATCGTAGCGCATGTGTCCGTCGAGGTCGGCCACGAAGAGCGTGTTGAACGTCTCGGGCATGGACACGGACATGTTGGCGAACGATTCGAACTGAGCCGGTGTCAACGTGCGGGGATCGCCGATATTCCTCGCCATGCGGTGCAGCGCGAGGAATTTTCCGCGCATCTTGTCGTCGAGCTGATCGGCCACGAGCTTGACCTGCGTGTCGAGCTGGGCCTGCAGCGAGTTTCGCAATTCACCGTAGACGAAAAACTCGATGCCGACGGCTACGCCGACGATCAATACCATGGAAACGAGCGCGGTCATGGCCGCAACCCGCCCCTTCAACGACTTCACCATGCTGGCCCGTACGAGAGTAGCTTTATGCTGCTTTTGGTTTTTGGTGGCTTTTTGCGAGAGCTTACCACCCGAAACGGCACATTTTTGGGAAACTTGAGCAAATTCGGCATTCGCGCGTCACACCTTGCGCGACACCGGGAAGCGACATCGCGAGGCGCTCGATACCGTCGCTCGGCGAACCCGTCGTAAAATTGCGCATCCAACGCGCCACGAGGGCGACGGGCGAGACAGTTGCCCCATTCGGCAGACGCACCGCCGCACCGCCCGCCGCTTCGTGACCCGACTCGCCCGACCCGATGGAATTCATGACGAGCACCCAAGCCCAAGACACCCCAGCCGCCCCGGAAACAATGAAGCCGACGCCCCCGATGACGCCGATGATGCAGCAGTACACGCGTATCAAGGCCGAGCATCCGAACATGCTCGTCTTCTATCGCATGGGCGACTTCTATGAGCTCTTCCACGACGACGCCGCGAAGGCCGCACGCCTGCTCGATCTCACGCTCACCGCGCGCGGCCAGTCCGGCGGGCAACCGATCCGCATGGCCGGCGTGCCGCATCACGCGGTGGAGCAGTACCTCGGCAAGCTCGTCAAGCTGGGCGAGTCGGTGGCCATCTGCGAGCAGATCGGCGACCCGGCCACCTCGAAGGGGCCGGTGGAGCGCAAGGTTGTACGCATCGTCACGCCGGGCACGCTGACCGATGCCGCGCTGCTCAGCGACAAGGTCGATCAGTACCTGCTCGCCGTGCAGGTCACGGCGGCACGTCGCGCGAGCGAGCGAGTCGCCGGTCTCGCCTGGCTGTCGCTGGCGAGCGGCGAACTGCGGTTGATGGAAATCGCTGCGGACAAGCTCCCGCGTGAACTGGAGCGCATTCGTCCGGCCGAGACACTCGTGCCCGACAGCGCACTCGAGGCGTTCGAGGGATTCTCGCTTGGCACGACCACGCGCGTGCCCGACTGGCATTTCGACACGGCCGCCGGCACCCAGCGCCTGCGCGACCAACTGGGCGTGGCGAGCCTCACCGCATTCGGCTGCGACGGCCTGAATCCGGCGCTCGGCGCGGCCGGCGCCCTGCTCCAGTACGCAGCCGCCACGCAAGGGCAGTCGCTGCGCCATGTGCAAAGTCTGAACGTGGAGCGGGAGGCGGCCTATATTGGCCTGGACGCCGCCACACGTCGCAACCTGGAACTCACGGAGACGCTGCGCGGCACGGAATCGCCGACGTTGCTCTCGCTGCTCGACACCTGCGGCACCACCATGGGCAGCCGTCTGCTGCGCCATTGGCTGCACCATCCAATGCGCGATCAGCAGGTGCCGCAGTCGCGTCAGCTGGCCATCGCCACGTTGCTCGAAGGCCCGGGTGCGTGGCGCGCATTGAACAGCGAGCTGCGCAACGTGGCCGACGTCGAGCGCATCACGGCGCGCCTGGCCCTGCTCACGGCGCGCCCGCGCGACCTGTCCAGCCTGCGCGACGCCCTGCGCCGGCTGCCCGAGCTGCATACGACGTTGCGCGCCGTGGAAGCCCGCTCGCCACTGTTGGCCATGCTGCACGAGGATCTCGCGATCCCCGACGCCGCCCTTGCCCTGCTCACCAGCGCCATCGCCGAAGAGCCGGCCGCAATGCTGCGAGACGGCGGCGTCATCGCCCGCGGTCACGACGCCGAGCTCGACGAGCTGCGCGACATTTCGGAGAACTGCGGCCAGTTCCTCGTCGACCTGGAGACACGCGAACGGGCGCGCACCGGCATCAACAATCTGCGCGTGGAGTTCAACAAGGTTCACGGCTTCTACATCGAAGTCACCCGCGGGCAGACGGACAAGGTGCCCGACGACTACCGCCGCCGCCAGACGCTCAAGAATGCCGAGCGCTACATCACGCCCGAGCTCAAGACCTTCGAGGACAAGGCGCTGTCCGCGCAGGAGCGCTCGCTCGCGCGCGAGAAGATGCTTTACGACGCGCTGCTTCAGGACCTGCTGCCGCACATCACCGAGTTCAAGCGCATTGCCCAGGCCCTGGCGCAACTCGATGTACTCGCCGCACTCGCGGAACGCGCCGAGACGCTCGGTTGGGTCAAACCCGAGCTGGTGGAGGACCGTGTCGTCGACATTCGCCAGGGGCGTCACCCGGTGGTCGAGCAACAGGTCGAGCGCTTCATCGCCAACGATTGTTCGCTCGGCGATGCCCGCCGATTGCTGTTGATCACCGGCCCGAACATGGGCGGCAAGTCGACGTTCATGCGTCAGACCGCGCTCATCGCCCTGCTCGCCTACGTCGGCTGCTACGTGCCGGCCGAAGCCGTGCGCCTCGGTCCGCTCGATGCGATCTTCACGCGCATCGGCGCCTCGGACGATCTGGCGGGCGGGCGCTCCACATTCATGGTGGAAATGACCGAATCGGCGGCGATTCTGCACACGGCCACCGAGCACAGCCTGGTGCTCATGGACGAGATCGGGCGAGGCACGTCGACTTTCGACGGCCTTGCGCTCGCCTGGGCGATTGCACGCCATCTGCTCGGCCACAATCGCTGCTACACCCTGTTCGCCACGCACTACTTCGAACTCACGCAGTTGCCCGACGAATTCCCGCAATGCGCGAACGTTCATCTGTCGGCCGTGGAGCACGGCGAGGGCATCGTGTTCCTGCATGCCGTGCAGGATGGCCCGGCGAGCCAGAGCTACGGCCTTCAGGTCGCACAGCTTGCCGGCGTGCCGATGCCGGTGATTCGCGCGGCGCGCAAGCACCTCGCGCTGCTCGAACAGCAGGCGCTGGATCCGGCGGCACCACAACTCGATCTGTTCGCGCCGCGCGCGACGCTCGACGACGATCGCTTCACGGACGATGCCGTGCGGTCGCAAGACGGTGCCGTTGCCCATGGCACCGATCACGCGACGCTTGCCCCGGCTGCCGAAGCGACGCTGGCCCGCCTGGCGCAAATCGATCCCGACGACCTGCGTCCGCGCGAAGCGCTTGACCTGCTGTACGAACTGCGAGGCCTGATGGACGGCCGCGCGAACGGCTGACGTTTCGTGAAGCCCCCGCGTCGCGAGCGCCCCACCGGTTTGCCGCCGATTGGCCGGCGGGCCGTACGCGTCTTTTGCGCGGCGACGTTCGCGCTCGCCTGGGTTGTGACGCTCGCCCTGCCGTCACCCGCGTGCGCCGCCAATGCACGCGTGCCAGGGAAGGCTGCGACCAGGGCGCCGACCAAAGGCCCCGCGAAGCCGCCGCCATTCGAATTTGCGGTGCTTGGCAACACCCCGTTCGGCAACACGGAAGTGCCTGTGGTGCGCAGCGTGCTGGCCAGCATCGGCGACAGTGCTGCGGCATTCGTCGTGCACGCGGGCAACCTGAAAGGACCGACGGAGTCGTGCCGCGACGATCTCATCACGCAGCGCCTCAGTCTGCTGGCCAGTTCCCCAAAGCCGCTGATCTACGTACCGGGCGGCAACGACTGGGCGGACTGCCAGCGCCCCGGAGACGGGGGCTATAACCCGGTGGAGCGCCTCGACTTCCTGCGCGATCATGCATTCGACGACGACGCCCTGCTCGGGCCCGGCCCCGTCGGCTACGCACAGTTCGACCTCACGCGTCAGAGCGACATGGCACGCTTTCGCCAGTACCACGAGAACGTGCGGTGGTTCTACCGCGGCGTGGTGTTCGTCGGACTGAATCTACCCGGCAACAACAATAACTACCGCTCCGCGGGTGGACGCAACGGCGAGTACGAGGACCGCGTGATCGCCACGCGAGTGTGGTTGCAGCACGCCCTGGTCTATGCCAAGCAAAAGGAAGCACGGGGCATCGTTGTCGTCGCGGCGGCGGATCCGCAGTTCGAGCCCGCGCGCAGCGGCGGGTTGGGCGGAATCTTTTCCGATCGCGCCGGGCGGCGCGGCGTGGACGGGTACAAGGACTTCCGCACCCAGCTGCAACGACTCGCAGCGCGATTCAAGGGGCCGATCCTGCTGATTGACGGCGGCCGGACGATGCATCATGCACAGCCGCTGCGCGACGCGCACGGCGCGCCAGTGAAGACGTTTACCCAGTTGAGCACCTTCGGATCACCGACGGCGAACCGTTGGGTGCGGGTGCGTGTCGATCCACGCACACCTCAACTGTTCCGCTTCGACAGCGAACTGTTACCGCCGAACAGCAATGCAGCGCCCGGCAACGCGCGAATCGGGCCGGCGCCCGTACCCGGCATCATGCCCAACCCGGAGCCGGAGAAATCGCAGTCCGCACCGACAGCGCCGTTCGCACCCTCCGACGGCGTGTCAGGGACCGCGCCGACTGCTGTGCCCTATTCCTCGCTCTACCCCAAGCCGGGGGCTTCCGCGACTCACGTGAACGGCATGAGCTCGGACCCGAACCAGGGCGTCATGCCGATCGGCCCGTCGCTCATTCGCGAAGGGGCCCCGCGCGGCGCGACGCGCCGCAACTGACAATCGGCGCGCACAAAATGCAAACGCCGGATCCGGCACATTGCGCGAGGCAATGCGCCGAACCCGGCGTCCGTTCCAACTTGGCATGCGCGATCCGTTCGCCCGCATGCACCGCACCCGAGGCGCGAATCGCCCGTCTGGCAATCCGACGCGCCGAGACTCAGTGCAGCGTGGGGGCGTCGTCTTCGTCTTCGTCGACGATTTCGAGACCCGATGCACCGTGCGCGTGCTGGTGCTCGACTTCCTCTTCCGTTGCGGGACGCACGTCCGCCACCGTCAGCTCAAAGCGCAGCGCCATGCCGGCGAGCGGATGGTTGCCGTCGAGCACGACCTTGTCGTCCGCCACATCGGTCACGGTGTAGATCAGCGTGTCCGCTTCGTCATCGCCATCTTCCGGCGTGCCCTCGAACTGCATGCCGACTTCAAGCGGCTCGGGGAAACGGCTGCGCTCTTCGACCTTGATCAACTCCGGATCGTAGTCGCCGAAGGCATCGGTCGGCTCCAGTTGCAGGTGCGTTTCGTAGCCGACGTCCTGTCCATCGAGCGCTTCCTCGATCTTGGGGAACGTGCCATCATAGCCGCCGTGCAGATAAACCATCGGCTCGGCGCCGCTTTCCTCGATCAGGTTGCCCTGAGCGTCCGACAACTTGTAAGTCACCGAGACGACGGTATTCTTTTCGATCTTCATCAAACTCTCCGAAAAACAGCCCGCATTATACGCGCAGCCGTATGACAGCGACCCGGCAATCGATCGGAGCCAAGCCTCGACATCCGCATGACGACTTCCCGCCCCTCCTCGCCCCCGCTCGGCGGCCTCACCCCCGATGCGTTCATGAAGCGCTATTGGCACAAGCGCCCACTGCTCATTCGGCAGGCGATTCCCGGCTTCATGGCGCCGCTCTCGCGTGAGGCGCTCTTCGCCCTCGCCGCGCAGGACGACGTGGAATCGCGCCTCATCACCCACTCGCGCAAACGCTGGACCCTCGAGCACGGGCCCTTCGACGCCGACTCGCTGCCGCCGCTATCGCGCAAACAGTGGACACTGCTCGTGCAGGGCGTGAACCTTCATGCACCCGCCGTCGACGCCCTCATGCAACAGTTTCGCTTTATTCCCGACGCCCGTCTCGACGACGTCATGATCAGCTACGCGACCGATGGCGGCGGTGTCGGCCCGCATCTCGATTCCTACGACGTCTTCCTGCTGCAGGCGCACGGCCAGCGACGCTGGCGCATCGGGCCGCAGCGCGACACGACCTGGCAAGAGGGCGTACCGTTGCGCATCCTCCGGCACTTCGAGCCAGAACAGGAGTGGGTACTTGAACCTGGCGACATGCTCTATCTGCCGCCTGGCTATGCGCACGACGGCGTGGCCCAGGGCGAATGCATGACCTACTCGATCGGTTTTCGCGCACCGCTCGAACAGGAAATGCTGCAGAACTTCCTGTACTACCTCGCGGAGAACGCGCCGGAGCTCGCGTTCGCCCGTCATTTCGCCGGCCGATATGCCGACCCGAAGCAGCCGGCCGTCAAACACCCCGCCGCGCTGCCCGATGCGATGGTCGACACGCTCGCGGCACAGCTGGAGAAAGTCCGCTGGGGGCGCAAGGAAGTGGAAGATTTTCTGGGCCGCTGGCTGAGCGAGCCGAAGTCGCATGTGTTTTTCGACCCGCCGGCATCCCCCGTTTCGCCCGGCCGATTCGCCCGGGAAGCCGCGTCGCGAGGTATCGCACTGTCGCCGAAGACCCAATTGTTGTATCGACGCAACCGATACTACGTGAACGGCGAGCCGCTGGAAGTCCCCGTCAGTACGCGATCGACGTTGCGTGCGCTCGCCGACAAACGTCGACTCAATGCCAAGGAATGTGCGAATTTCGAGCAAAAAGACCAAGAAATCGTCGAAATTATGTACGATTGGTATGCTTCGGGCTGGGTACAGATTTCCGCCGACCCGGGGCCGGCGCGAAAGTTGCGCGCCGTAAGGAAAAAAGCGGGGTAATTGCGCGAGTTTGACGTGACGCATTGGGGAAAACCCAATATAATTTCTCGCCAAGCAGCTTGCATGACCAAGGGTAATCCTCAATTGCCAATGTCTCGCAATCGGCTTTGCGCTGGCAAGAGCGTATTACCGTAACTAATTATTCATTCGCTTGTCTTCTACCATAAAAGGACGTGATCATGAAGAAGTCTCTCCTCGTCGCTTCGTTGTTGGCTATCGCCCTGACCGCCTGCGGCAAGAAGGAAGAAGCCGCTGCTCCGGCTGCTGACGCTGCCGCTTCGGCTGCTACGGCTGCTTCGGACGCCGCTTCGGCTGCTGGCGCTGCTGCTGATTCGGCTGCTTCGGCTGCCGGTGCTGCTGCTGACACGGCCGCTTCGGCTGCTGGTGCTGCTGCTGACGCCGTTGCCTCGGCTGCTGACGCTGCTGCCAGCAAGTAAGCTCTCGCTGCCGCAAGGCAGCCGAGACAAAAAAGCCGGTCATTCGACCGGCTTTTTTATCGCCTCACGCGCCCCCACGCCCTCCTTCCGCACACGTCGCGCACACACAGCCTCAGGCGCCGGCTAGCACGTCAACCAATCGAAGCCTCCCGCCTGGGTGGCCACGAGAATCTCCGTCGCCTCGCTGCCGATCACAGCCGACATCGCCGTCATGGCCAGTTCCGGCGTGTTGTTCTGCTCGCTCAAATGCGCACAGATCACGCGCTGCAATCGGGTACGGTCGATCGCCCCGAGAATTTCCGCCGCCGAATCGTTGGCCAGATGGCCGTACGTGCCGCCAATGCGCGCCTTGAGCGACGGAGGATACTTGCTGTTGGCCAGCATTTCGCGGTCGTGATTGCACTCGAGCACCAGCGCATCGCACCCGCCCAGCGTAGCGATCAGATGGGCCGTGGGGCATCCGGCATCCGTGAGCACCCCCAGCCGACGCGCGCCATCGGAGAAGACGAACTGGAGCGGCTCACGCGCGTCGTGAGGTACCGTATACGGATGAAGCTCGATCGCACCGACCGCAAGGCGTTCGTCGGACCGGCACCAGCGCACCAGCGCGTCGTCGGCGTCCACCTTGAGCGTGGCGTGCGCCTTGACGGCCTGCCCTGTGCCCCAACTCATGATGAGCGGGATCCGATACTTGCGCGTGAGGGAGAGAGCACTGCCAATATGGTCGGCATGCTCGTGCGTGATGACGATGGCGGCGAGCGACGCCACGTCGACCGAGCGAGCCGCCAGGCGCCGCTCGACCTCTCGCATCGAGAAACCGCAATCGAGGAGAATACGCGTCGTGGAGGCGCCTTCCGACGCCTCCACTAGCAGGGCATTGCCTTCGCTGCCGCTGCCTAGACTGGCGAACCGCACGCCCCGCCTTAACGGAGCTGGTTGCCGATCACACTGATGATCGTCTGCGCGATCTGCGAGTTGTCGACGTTACCCTTGTCGTCGAGCACCTGCACGCGGGTCTGGTTGTCGCCGCGCCCCTGCACGTTCACGCTGTACTTCTTCGCCTTCTTGCTGTCCTGCACTTCCTTCGCATGGAACAGGCTGTAGAAGAAACCATTGTCCTTGGCGAGCGTGGCCGGATCGACGTAGCTCACGAAGTACAAGCCCTTGGCGCGATCACGATCGTCCACGGTGAAGTTGCCGCGATCGAGCGCCACGCCCACGCGGCGCCATGCACGGTCGAACGGCTCGTTGATGTCGAGGTAGGCCGAATCGGCCGTCTTCACGACCTGGGTCGCCGGCGCACCCGGCTTGGCACTTTCCACCTGCGCCTTGGCCTGATCGGCCTGGACACCGAAGCGCTGCATCAGCTTGGTCAGCATGATGGCCTCGAGACCCGGATCGTTCGGCGCCGGCTCCCACTTGGTCGTGTCCTTTTGCGAGTTCGTGAAGACTTCGACCATGCGACGATGCGTGATGTAGATGTCCGTGCCACCGTTCGGATCACGTTCGACACGGGTGCGGAAGCGGTCGCGCTCTCCGGTGGAATACAGACCGTCGAGGACCTTGCCGAGCAGATCGCGAATGATGTCCTGATTGAGCTTGGCGCGGTTTTCCGCCCAATCGGTTTCCATCACGCCCGTGTCGGGCGAATCGATCGTCAGCACGAAGCCGTTTTCCTGCCAGAATTCACGCAACGTCGGCCACAGGTCGCCGGCGGGCTTTTGAATCACGAGCCAACGCTCGTTGCCGTCGCGCACCACCTTCATGCCAGGCACATCCGGCAGCACGGTAGTCGAGGGGTTGGCTGCCACCACCTTCTGCTGATTCTCGTAATTCGACAGCGTGGCGGTGCCGCCGGGCGTCACGTACTTGCGATCGACGGCCTGAACGTTCGTCAGATCGGGCGGCACGTCGAGCGAAGGGCCGGTCTTCGAGCTCTTGTAATCGACCTTGTCCGACGACAAGGCGCTCGAGAGCGAGCTGCATCCGGCAACGAGGGCCAACGAGGCAATAGCGGCCCATGCCAGCACGGGACGAGCTACGGAATTACTGACGATTCGTTTCATGAGTCGCAAAAAAAGGGATGGGCAACGAACCCGGGTGCCTGAACGACAGCTTAGACAACGGCAATGTTGGCCGACTTGAGGGCAGCGAGCACCGTTTCGTGGTACGGCTGCGCCAGCGGCGTGAGCGGCAGGCGAATGCCCGACGCGATCATGCCCATCTGTTGCAGCGCCCATTTCACGGGGATCGGATTGGCTTCGACAAACATGGCACGGTGCAATTCGAACAGCTTGAATTGCCATTCCCGGGCCTTGGCCACGTCGCCGGCCAGCGCGGCCGCGCACATTTCGTGCATCGCGCGCGGTGCCACGTTGGCGGTGACCGAGATATTACCCTGTCCGCCCATGAGCATCAGCGCCACGGCGGTCAGGTCGTCGCCGCTGTACACGGCGAAGCTCTTCGGGGCGCGCCGGATCAGGTCGATGCCGCGATCCAGGTTGCCGGTGGCGTCTTTCACGCCGATGATGCCGGGCACCTGCGCCAGACGCAGCAGCGTTTCATTGCTGGCGTCGGCGACCGTGCGGCCGGGCACGTTGTAGAGAATCACCGGAAGCTCGACGGCTTCGGCGATCGCGCGGAAGTGCTGGTACTGCCCTTCCTGCGTCGGCTTGTTGTAGTACGGCACGACCTGCAGCGATGCGTCCGCACCGACCTGCTTCGCATGCTTCGTGAGTTCGATGGCCTCGGCGGTCGAGTTTCCGCCCGTACCGGCGATCACCGGCACCTTGCGGCCGCGCGACTTGCCGGCCTCGGCGGTTTGCTGCACGGCGATCTCGATGAGTTCGCAATGCTCTTCGACGTTGACGGTCGGCGATTCGCCCGACGTACCGACGATCACAATGCCGTCCGTGCCTTCGTCGACATGCCAGTTGATCAGGTTGCGCAGGGCTTCACGGTCAAGGCTGCCGTCCTCTGCCATCGGCGTGACAATCGCGACAATACTGCCTTGAATCGGAGTTTGGGTAGTCATGGTTGATCGAACAATTCAGCGATAAGGGTGGATTGTAGCGGATTACGAAGCCGCCTCGTACAGCGCGGCGCTGGCGGGGTTTTCCCCGGGGACCGCGCGCGTGGCGCACAGACGCTGCACGCAGGCCGCGCGCGGCGCCGGCAGCGTGACATCCTCGAAGCCCGCCACTCGCAAGTTCGCCTCACCCGCGAGATCGAGCAATTCGCCCGGTGCCAGCAGAAACAGCGGATTGGACGGCTTCCCGTACTTTTCGTTTCCCTGCGCGAAGGTCTCGTAAATCAGCACCCCGCCCGGCGCAACGCTGGCGCCAATGGTGCCGAACAGCGGCCGGTGCAGGTAGTTCGTGACGATCACCGCGTCGAACGTTTCCCCCGCGGCGAACGGCCACGGCGCGCCTTCGAGATCGGCCGCGAGCGTCGTGACGTTTGCGAGCGTTGACATGGTGGCAAGCGCCGCCGCGTCGCGATCGACGGCCGTCACACGAGCGCCGCGCGCGGCCAGCCATCGCGCGTGGCGCCCCTGGCCGCACGCCAGGTCGAGCACGCGGGCGCCGGACGCGATCAGATGCGCCCAACGCACGACCCACGCTGACGGCGCACCCGTGCCATGCATCGTCCCCGCCACGGCCGAATCCGTCATGAATACTGAAGTCCCATGGCTTCGCGCACGTCGCGCATGATTTCCTGCGCCGACTTACGGGCTTTTTCACAGCCGTCTGCCACAATGGCGCGCAGCAGCGACGGATCGTCCATGTACTTCTGTGCACGCTCGAGCATGGGTTGCTGCTCACGCAAAATGCCTTCGATCACCGGCTGCTTGCACTCGATGCAACCGATTCCGGCGCTGCGACAGCCCTTCTGCACCCACTCGCGCGTGTCGTCGTCGCTGTAGACCTGATGCAACTGCCACACCGGGCACTTGTCCGGATCCCCCGGATCGGTGCGACGCACGCGCGCGGGGTCGGTGGGCATCGTGCGCACCTTCTTCGTGATCGATTCTGCGTCTTCGCGCAGGCCGATGGTGTTGTTGTAAGACTTCGACATCTTCTGGCCGTCGAGCCCCGGCATGCGGGATGCCGGCGTGAGCAGCGCCTGCGGCTCGACGAGGATCAGCTTGCGCGCGCCCTCGAGATAGCCGAACAGCCGCTCGCGGTCGCCCATCGACAGCGACTGGGACTCGGAGAGCATCGCGCGTGCCTGCTCCAGCGCCTCCTCGTCGCCCTGCTCCTGGTACCCGGTACGCAGTTCCAGATACAGCTTCGCGCGCTTGCTGCCCAGCTTTTTCGCCGCCGCCAGCGCCTTCTCCTCGAATCCCGCCTCGCGGCCATAAAGGTAGTTGAAACGACGCGCGATTTCGCGTGTCATCTCGACGTGCGGCACCTGATCCTCGCCCACCGGCACATGCAGCGCGCGATAAAGCAGGATGTCGGCCGCCATCAGCACAGGGTAGCCAAGGAAGCCGTAGGTCGAGAGGTCCTTTTCCCTGAGCTTCTCGATCTGCTCCTTGTACGTCGGCACACGTTCGAGCCAACCCAGCGGCGTGCTCATGCCGATCAGCAGGGCCAGTTCGGCGTGCTCGGGCACCTTGCTCTGGATGAACAACGTCGCCTGATTCGGATCGATCCCCGCGGCAAGCCAGTCGATGAGTACGTCCCACACGTTCTGCTCGATGACTTCCGGCGTTTCGTAGTGCGTGGTGAGCGCGTGCCAGTCGACCACACAGAAGTAGCACGGATACTCCGACTGAAGCTGAATCCAGTTCTTGAGCACGCCGTGGTAGTGACCGAGGTGCAGACGACCGGTCGGTCGCATGCCGGAGAAAACGCGTTCGGGGTACATGGTCTCGTTATCTTGTGCAAATACGTCAGGAAATCAGCGACATCAGCGGCGTGAGCATCCACACGATCAAGTCGCGGCCCCACTGGATGAGCGGCCACAACCACACGCGGCCGAGTACGCCACTGACCACCAGCGCCATCACGATGAAAAAGCCGAAGGGCTCCACGCGCGAGAGCGTATAGGCCGCACGCGCGGGCAGCAGCGACACCAGCACGCGGCCGCCGTCGAGCGGCGGCACGGGAAACAGGTTGAACATGCACATCACGAGGTTCACCAGCAATCCCGCCTGCGCCATCATCATGAAGAACGGCTCGTGCACGCCGGCCGCCTGCAGGCCGAGGCCGAACACGGCCCAGAGAATCGCCTGAGCGAAGTTGCACAGCGGACCGGCGAGCGCCACCCAGATCGTATCGACGCGCGGATTTCGCAGACTGCCGAACGCCACCGGCACCGGCTTTGCGTACCCGAAAAGGAATGCGCCGCTCGTCATGAAATAAAGTGCGAGCGGCACGAGCACCGTGCCGATCGGATCGATGTGCTTGAGCGGATTGAGCGTCACCCGCCCCATCAGGAAGGCCGTTGGATCGCCGAAATACTTCGCGACGTAGCCGTGGGCCGCCTCGTGCAAAGTGATTGCGAAGAGAACGGGGAGCGCGTAGACCGCAACGGTCTGGATCAGGTCTGCATTCATAGCCGGCTATTGTAGCAAGCCGGCCTGCGCGCCAGTATTACCGCGTGTTGCAACGTGCGGCGGACCACGTCCGTCACGACAGGCCGAACGGCGCGAGCGAACCCCGTCCGCGACGCAGCACCTCCGGCGGCGTGACGGTCAGATCCACCACGGTCGACGGCTCCTTCGGGCAGGCCCCGCCATCGATGACCAGGTCAAGCTGCTTTTCCAGCCGCTCGCGGATCTCCTCGGGGTCATTCATCGGCTCGGTTTCACCCGGCAGAATCAGCGTGGTGGCCAGCAGCGGCTGGCCCAGCGCCTCGAGCAATGCCAGCGTGATCGCATGCTCCGGCACGCGCAGGCCGATGGTCTTTCGCGACGGATGCGAGAGGCGCCGCGGCACTTCCTTCGTTGCCTCGAGTATGAACACATACGGCCCCGGCGTGGTCGCCTTGATCAGGCGGTACTGCCGGTTGTCGACGAGGGCGAACTCGGCCAACTCCGACAGATCACGCACGAGCAGCGACAACATTTGCTTCTCGTCGAGTCCGCGAATGCGGCGCAGGCGATCCACGGCCTGCTTGTCGTCGATGTGACAGGCGAGCGCATAGCTCGAATCGGTCGGCATCGCCACGATGCCGCCCTTGTCGATGATCTGGGCGGCTTGCTTGATGAGTCGTGACTGCGGATTTTCCGGATGGATCTGGAAGAATTGCGACATGGCGTCGTGAAGTTACTGCCAACGGCTCCAGATGGGCGTGAGGTCGTCGGGCAACGGCGGCAGCTTGCCGAGTAGCGCACGGCTCTCGGTCGGTCCATGAAAGTCCGAGCCGCGCGACGCCAGAAAACCGTACTGACGCGCGACGTCGGCATACTCGCGGTATTGCTCCGGCGTATGACTGCCGGTGATCACTTCGATCGCCTCGCCGCCCAGCGCCTGGAAGCGGTCGAACAGCGCCCCGAATTCGAGCGGCGAGAACTTGTAGCGCCCGGGGTGGGCCACGACGGCAATCCCACCCGCGCCGAGAATCCATTGCACGGACTCCTCCAGCGTCGCCCAACGATGCGGCACAAAGCCCGGGCGGCCCTCGGCGAGATATTTCGTGAACACGTCCGACACCGATGCGCATTTGCCGATTTCCACCAGATAGCGCGCGAAATGCGTGCGTGAAATCAGGTCCGGGTTGCCGACGTAACGCAAAGCGCCCTCATAGGCGTTCGGGATACCCGCCGCGGCCAGTTGATCGCTCATCTGCTGGGCACGCGTGGCCCGTCCGCCGCGCGTGGCGGCCAGTCCGTCGATCAGCGTGGGATTGTCGGGGTCGATGTTCAGCCCGACGATATGCACCGTGCGATTTGCCCACGTGATCGAGATTTCCACGCCGCTCACGTAGCGCATGCCCAGTGCCTGAGCGGCCGCACGCGCCTCGCGCTGTCCGCCGACTTCGTCATGGTCGGTCAGCGACCACAGGTCGACGCCGGCCTCGAACGCGATCTGCGCCACTTCCGACGGCGCGAGCGTGCCGTCCGACACCCTGGAATGACAATGAAGATCCGCGTTGAGCATGATGTGCCGCCGGGCAATGCGACGTCCGATCGACCAGACACCGGCGCGTGACGTAGTAATGACGGCTTCATTCTACCGCTCAAGTGCACTCGACGCGAGTGACCCGCCGACGCCCTTGCCTACGTTGCGCAGAAGTCGTCGATCAGCCGCGCGACTTCCTCGGGCTGATCGTGATGCAGCATGTGGCCGGCGTCGGCCACGAAGGCCTCCGTCAAATTCGGAAAGACCTCGAAACGCGCGCGAAAGACGTCCTTGCCCTGCGCTCCGGCGAAGTGCTGCAGCACGTCGGACTCCGTCGCCTCGACGTGCAACACCGGCGCGCTCACATTGCCCCATACGGCCTGGGCTTCCTCGAGTCGGTAAGGATACGGATTCGCCATCTTGTGCGCGGCATCGGCAAGCAGATGCCATTGACCGTCGGCAGCCCGTCGCGCCCAGCGTTGCGCGAGCCAGGCCGCGCGCTCCGGCGTGAGGCGCGGGTTGGTCCGGCGCAGTCGGGCGGCCACGTCGTCGAGCGACGCGTACGCCCGCAGCGTGGGCGGTGCCTGCAGGTCGTCGAGCCAGCGGCCCAACTGGCGGATGGCGGCGGTGGCCGGCGCAGGCGGCAAACCGAAGCCTTCGAGGTTCACGAGGCGGCGCACGCGCGCGGGGCGCACCCCCGCATACAGACAGGCGACATTGCCGCCCATGCTGTGTCCGATCAGATTGATGGCCTCGCCGGGCTCGGCGTACACGTCGAGCAGCGCCTCCAGGTCGGCCAGATAGTCCGGGAACCAGTAGCTCTCGCTGCGCCCCTCGGCCACGGGCCAGTCGGTGAGGCCGAAGCCGCGCCAGTCGGGTGCGAGCAAGTGCCAGCGCCGGGCCAGCGTCTGCGCGACAAACTGGAACGACGCCGAAACGTCCATCCAGCCATGCAGGAGAAACAGCTTGGGTGCACCGGGCGTGCCCCATTGCCGGACATGATGGCGCAGACCGCGCACGGTCAGGAACTCGGATCGCGAATCAAGCATGACGCTCACGGATACTGAAGATCGAAACGATTGAGGAACGTCGAGTATATCGGCTGCACCGCGGCATCAAAAATGACGCTACGCGCCCGCCTGGAGTGCGGCGAGTTCGGCGTCGTCGAATCCCGCGGCGCGGCGCGCTTCCAGGTTGAATGGCCCGCGCAGGCGCGGTGCGTTGTACTGGGCCGCCAACCGGGCATACGTCGCGATCGGCTCGCAACCCGCACGCTCGCAGCCCCAGCGATACCAGCGATTGCCGATGGCGACGTGGCCGATTTCGTCGCGCAGGATGATATCGAGGATCGCCGCACCGGCGCTGTCGCCCGCGCCGGCCAGCTTGGCCTTGATGGGCGGGCTGGCATCGAGGCCGCGCGCCTCGAGCGTGCGCGGCACCAGCGCCAGACGCGCCAGCCAGTCGCCCGAGGTGCGGCGCGCCATCTCCCACAGGCCGTCGTGGGCGGGAAAGCAGCCGTAGTAATACGGCTCGCCCAACGTCGTCAGATGTTGGGCGAGCAACGAGAAGTGATAGGCCTCCTCGGCAGCGACCTTGAGCCAGTCGTCGTAATACGCCGGCGGCAGGCCGTCGAAACGCCAGAGGGCATCGAGGGCGAGGTTGATCGCGTTGAATTCGATGTGGGCGAGCGCATGCAGCAGCGCCGCGCGCCCGTCCACCGACGTGACCGCGCGGTGCTTGAGCTCACGGGGCGAGACCAGTGGCGGGGCGTCGGGACGCCCGGGGATGCCGGCTTCGCGCTCGCCATCGCCTGCGCCTTGGTCGTTCACCGCAACGCCGTCGATGCCGCCAGACGGGCGCCACGGCGCGATCTGGCGCGACGGGTACCAACGCATGGCGCCCGTACGGACGGCGTCGCGCAGCGCGCTCACGCCGGCGGCTTTCTCGTACGGGTCTCGCTGGCGCAGCAAGGCCAGCGCGCGTTCGCGCGCGCAATCGGATTCACTGGAAGCTTTCGGAAAGGCTGGAATGCCGCCGGCAGCGGCGGTCCCCGGGGTGTCGCCGCCGGGCACGGGAGTGAAGTCGGCCATGACGTTACAATAGCAATTTCGTCGATTTTAACCGCGAAGCGAAGCTGCCATGCCGATCTATAAACTTGGAGACAAGACCCCGCAGATCCACGAGAGTGCTTTCGTGGCCGACACCGCGACCATCATCGGCGAGGTGATTCTCGCGGAGAACAGCAGCGTGTGGCCGGGGGTCGCGATCCGCGGCGACAACGAACCGATCCGGGTCGGCGTGGGCACCAACGTTCAGGAAGGCGCCGTGCTGCATGCGGATCCGGGATACCCGCTTACGCTCGCCGAAGGGGTGAGCGTGGGCCATCAGGCCATGCTGCACGGTTGCACGGTGGGAGAGAACTCCCTCGTCGGCATTCAGGCGGTGCTGCTCAACGGTGCGGTCATCGGGCGCGACAGCCTCGTGGGCGCCGGCGCACTGGTCACCGAAGGCAAGACGTTCCCCGACCGCTCCCTGATTCTGGGCGCGCCGGCCAAGGTGGTGCGGGAGCTGACCGACGAGGAAGTCGCCAACCTCAAACGCAACGCCGACGTGTACGCGGCGCGCCGTCAGGTCTTCAAGGAACAACTGGTGCGCATCGGCTGAACGCACCGTCGGCGAGCGGCGTGCGCTGGCCGTCCGGCGCATGACCTGCGGCGCCGGCGAGTTGAAAATGCGGCGCGCGCCCCCAGATAACGCAATATCGACGCGCCAATCTTCGGCTTTTGTGCCAATTCGGGACGATTTGCCCGGTGTCCCGGCGATTGCGGCAGCCCCAGTGCGCCTCGCCTTCGATCGCCGCCCGTCACACTGACCGCCGTTGCCGCATTTTTCAGGAATTCGACCGTGTCCGACCAACTTCAGAAATTCATGTTCGACGCCGCCCCGGTACGCGGCGAGTACGTCAGCCTCGACGCCACCTGGCGTGCCGTGCTGGAGCGCCACGACTACCCGCCGGCGGTGCGTCATCTGCTGGGAGAGATGATGGCGGCAGCCGCGCTGCTCACCGCGAACGTCAAGTTCGACGGTGCCCTCATCCTGCAGTTGCACGGTGACGGTCCGGTGAGCATGGCCGTGGTCGAGTGCAACGCCGATCTGACGATGCGCGCCACCGCCAAGTACAGCGGCGACATTCCGGGCGACGCCACGCTCGAGTCGCTCGTCAATGTCCGCGGTCGCGCGCACTTCGCCATCACGCTCGACCCGCGTGAGAAGCAACCGGGCCAGCAACCGTATCAGGGCGTGGTGCCGCTGTCCGACGAGCACGGTGCCCTGCCCGACATGGCTTCGGTCCTCGAACATTACATGCATCACTCGGAGCAGCTCGACACCCGTCTGTGGCTGGCTTGCGACGACAATCACGCCGTGGGCATGCTGCTGCAAAAGCTGCCGGGACATGGCGGTACCGCGGGCACCGGCGCCGAGCGCGCACCGGAACTCGACGAGGATACGTGGAACCGGGTCTGCCAGTTGGGCAACACGCTCCAGCGCGAGGAAATGCTGAGCACCGACCGGGAGACCATGCTCCATCGTCTGTTCTGGGAGGAGGCGGTACGCGTGTTCGAACCACTGGTCACGTCGTTTCGCTGCACCTGTTCGCGCGAGCGCGTGGCCAACATGCTGCGCACGCTCGGGGAGGCCGAGGTCATGAGCGTGTTCGACGAGCGTCCGAACGTCGAAGTTGCTTGCGAGTTCTGCCGTCAGACGTACCATTTCGACAAGGTGGACGCCGCGCAACTGTTCACCGAGCAATCGCACGCCGCGCCGTCCGCGCAGCATTGATTCGCGCCCAAATCGCCGGCGCAACCGGAACAGCGAACGCAGTACCGCACGGAACCGTAAGCCAGGCCAGTGAATCTCAATGACAACGTCGGTCTGCGACGTCGGACGGTGCCATCGCGCCGCGACGCCGCGGGTCAATCCGACACGCCTTCCGACACTCGATCAGGCACTCGCCCGGGGAATTGACGCATGAAGGTATTCGGTTCCATGGATCACTCGGCTATCCGGCCCGCCGCCGCGGCGCTGGGCGTGGCCGTCATGACGCTCCTGTCCGGCTGTGCGCAATGGCAGTTGCCGCCACCCGACGCACCGGCGGCACGCCTGCCGGCGACGCCGGTGGCGCCGGCCCTGAGCGACGCGCAAGCGCAGGATCTGACGCGCCTGAACAAGCGCATCTACGACGAGCAGGAATCGACCATCGAGCGCGAACGCGCGCAGCGCGCCTACGAAAGTGCCATGCGCACCTACTACAACAGCAACGCCTACTTTTATGGCGGCTGGGGCAGTCCCGGTTGGTATGGTCCCGGTTGGTATGGCCCTGGATGGTACGGGCCGGGCGGGTATGGACCGCGCTCGTCCATCGGGGTGGGTATCGGTTTCTGAATCCGGCCGGCATTGGCGCCGCGCGCGACAAAGTAAAAAGGCGTTCCGTGAGGAACGCCTTTTTGCGTACTACCGTCCGCGCGCCGCGCCAGTGACAATCAGTGATGTTGCGACTTGTGCGCAGATTGCGTCTTGCCCTTCGACGGCGACGCGGGCGTTGCGGCGGGCGCCGCGGCCCCCACCGACTTGTGCGCGGGCTCGGTCGACGAGACGAGCGGCGCGTCGGCACCCGAAGCCCCTTGCGGGCCGCCAGCGCCATCCGGACCGACGAACTGCACGAACACTTCGCCATCCTTGACCATGCCCAGCTCGAAACGAGCACGTTCTTCGATCGCCGAGGTGCCGTCCTGCAGATCCTGCACTTCGCCGGCCAGACGATCGTTACGTTCCTTCAACTGCTCGTTCTTCTGCTGTTCGGCGCTCAGCTCGTCGCGCAGTTCGTGCACGTACAACCAACCACCGTGGCCGAACCAGAGCGGATACTGGATCGCCACGAGCAGCAGCACCAGCACCAAGGTCACCATTCGCATGCTTTCGCCTGGCAAGAATTCCGGGAAACGTGCCGCGACCGACGTCACGGCCCCTCTCCCGGGGAAACGGAATTAGCGCAGATTGTAGAACGTTTCCTTGCCCGGATACGACGCGATATCGCCGAGATCCTCTTCAATGCGCAGAAGCTGGTTGTACTTGGCGATACGGTCGCTGCGCGAGAGCGAACCGGTCTTGATCTGACCGGCGTTGGTGCCCACCGCGATATCGGCGATCGTCGAGTCTTCGGTCTCGCCCGAGCGATGCGACACCACGGCCGTGTACCCGGCGCGCTTGGCCATTTCGATGGCGGCAAACGTCTCGGTGAGCGTACCGATCTGGTTGATCTTGATGAGGATCGAGTTGGCCACGCCCTGCTCGATGCCCTGCTTCAGAATCTTCGTGTTGGTCACGAACAGATCGTCGCCGACCAGTTGCACCTTCTTGCCGAGTTTCTCGGTCAGGATCTTCCAGCCGGCCCAGTCGTCTTCCGACATGCCGTCCTCGATCGAAACGATCGGGAACTTGTCGCACAGGTTGGCGAGGTAGTCGGCAAACTCTTCCGAGGTCAGCGACAGACCTTCACCGGCCAGCTCGTACTTGCCGTTCTTGAAGAACTCGGTCGAAGCACAGTCCAGCGCCAGCAGGACGTCGTCGCCCAGACGATAGCCGGCGCTCTCGACGGCTTGTTGGATGGTGGTCAGGCACTCTTCGTTCGAGGCGAAGTTCGGGGCGAAGCCGCCCTCGTCGCCTACGGCCGTGCTCATGCCCTTCTCGGCGATCAGTTTCTTGAGCGCGTGGAAGATCTCCGCGCCGCAACGCAGGGCTTCGCGGAAGCTCGACTGGCCGACCGGCATCACCATGAATTCCTGGATGTCCAGGCTGTTGTTGGCGTGTGCGCCGCCGTTGACGATGTTCATCATCGGCACCGGCATTTGCATGGCGCCCGAACCGCCGAAGTAGCGATACAGCGGCAGGCCGGCTTCCTCGGCAGCGGCCTTGGCCACCGCCATCGACACGGCCAGCATGGCGTTCGCACCGAGGCGCGACTTGTTGTCGGTGCCGTCGAGCTCGATCAGGGTCTTGTCCAGAAAAGCCTGTTCGGCGGCGTCCAGGCCCATGATCGCTTCCGAAATCTCGGTGTTGATATGCTCGACAGCCTTCTGCACACCCTTGCCGAGATACCGCCCCTTGTCGCCGTCACGCAGCTCGATGGCTTCGCGCGAACCGGTCGACGCGCCCGACGGCACTGCCGCGCGGCCCATCACACCCGACTCCAGCAGCACGTCGCACTCGACCGTCGGGTTGCCGCGCGAGTCCAGCACTTCGCGCCCGATGATATCTACGATTGCACTCATGTATTCCTCGGTATCTGTAAGACAAAAACGCTAAAGGGAACCTGCTTCGCGCCGCCATCCGTCACCGGCCGCCGTCCAGGTCGGGCGCGCAAGCCCATGTGAGCCGCACGCGCCGAATCCTGACATGGACGCCGATGCCGCGCTTGCGCGCGCACCGACAGAGGCGACACCTGGACGGGGGAACAACGGCGCCTCGAATTGAGGCACGGCGGCCTGTGGGATGACATCGATGTCGACGGTGCGCTCGGCGTACGGCACGCGGGCATCTCCTGAGGCTCACCCTCGCGACGGCCACTGCGACCGCTGCGCGACAAGCTTAACGACTCGACGCCATGCTGCCAAGGCGTCTGACCGCTATACCCGTCCTGTGAGCGTGCTGATACTGGCCCCAGGACGGTGTGTCTCATTTCAGTTGAAATTATTTTCCAGAAACTCGCCCTGCTTCACTGCCGCATCGATGGTCTTGAGCGTAGTGAGCAGTTCGCGCATGCGGCCCAGCGGCACGGCGTTGGGGCCGTCCGACAACGCGCAGGCCGGGTCAGGGTGCGTCTCCATGAACAGTCCCGAGACACCCACGGCCACGGCCGCTCGCGAGAGCACCGGCACGAACTCGCGCTGGCCGCCCGAACTGGTGCCCTGTCCGCCCGGCAACTGCACGGAGTGCGTGGCGTCGAACACGACCGGCGCACCGGTCTCGCGCATGATCGCCAGCGAACGCATGTCCGACACCAGATTGTTGTAGCCGAACGAGACACCGCGTTCGCAGGCCATGAAGACATCATCGGGCAGGCCGGCTTCGCGCGCGGCGTCGCGAGCCTTGTCGATGACGTTGATCATGTCGTGCGGCGCGAGAAACTGGCCCTTCTTGATGTTCACGGGCTTGCCCGACTGGGCGCAGGCACGAATGAAATCGGTCTGGCGGCACAGGAAGGCAGGTGTCTGCAGCACATCGACGATGGGCGCGGCCACCGCCACGTCCTCTTCCGTATGCACGTCCGTGAGCACCGGCACGCCGAGTTGACGGCGAACTTCCTCGAGGATCTTCAGACCCGCCTCGCGCCCAGGGCCGCGGTAGGACTTGCCCGAACTACGATTCGCCTTGTCGAACGACGACTTGTAGATGAACGGGATGCCAAGCGCGCCCGTGATTTCCTTGAGCTGCCCCGCGACGTCGATCGTCATTTGTTCCGACTCGACGACGCAGGTGCCTGCGATCAGGAAAAACGGTTTGTCCAGGCCAACCTCGAAACCACACAGTTTCATGCAAACTCCTTGTTTCTCGCTCGCGGCAACTCAGCCTCAGGCAGCCTTCTTGCGGGCTTGCTGACCGGCCAGCGCCGCCTCGACGTACGCCTTGAACAGCGGATGGCCATCGCGCGGCGTCGAGGTGAACTCGGGGTGGAACTGAACGCCCACGAACCACGGGTGCACCTGTTGCGGCAGCTCCATCATTTCCGGCAGATTCTCGGTCGGCGTGCGCGCCGAGATCACCAGACCTGCCGCCTCGAGCTGCGGGACATAGTGATTGTTGACTTCGTAGCGGTGACGGTGACGCTCGTTGACCGTGTCGCCGTAGATGCGCGAGGCAAGCGTGTCGGCCCTGACCGGCACGCGTTGCGAGCCCAGACGCATCGTGCCACCCAGGTCCGAGTCCTCGGTACGCTGCTCGATCTTGCCGTCGCGGTCCTGCCACTCTGTGATGAGGGCGACGACCGGATGCGGTGTCGACGGCTCGAATTCCGTGCTGTTCGCGTCAGCGAGCTTGGCCACGTCGCGTGCGAATTCGATCACGGCAAGCTGCATGCCCAGGCAGATGCCCAGGTAGGGCACGCGGTTCTCACGGGCGAAACGAATCGCCTTGATCTTGCCTTCGGTGCCGCGGCGACCGAAACCGCCCGGCACGAGAATCGCATCGAGATGCTTGAGCGCATCGGTGCCGTCCTTCTCGATCTGCTCGGAATCGATGTACTCGATATTCACGCGCGTTTCCGTGTGGATGGCGGCGTGACGCAGCGCTTCGATGAGCGACTTGTACGATTCGGTCAAATCGACATACTTGCCGACCATGCCGATGGTGACGTCGTGCTTCGGATTCTCGACGGCCTGCACCAGACGCGTCCACATGGACAGGTCGGCCGGCTTGGCTTCGATTTTCAGTTCGTCGCAGATGATCTTGTCCATGCCCTGGTCATGGAGCATTTGCGGAATCTTGTAGATCGTGTCGACGTCCCAGACCGAAATCACGGCGTCCTGAGGGACGTTCGCGAACAGCGAAATCTTGGCGCACTCGTCTTCAGGAATCTGTCGGTCGGCGCGGCACAGCAGCACGTTCGGCGAAATGCCGATCTCGCGCAGTTTCTGCACGCTGTGCTGGGTCGGCTTGGTCTTGAGTTCGCCTGCCGTGGCAATGTACGGCACCAGCGTCAGGTGCACGAAGGCCACGCTGTTGCGGCCCAGGCGCAGGTTCATCTGACGGGCGGCTTCAAGGAACGGCAGCGACTCGATGTCGCCGACCGTACCGCCGATCTCGACGATGGCGACGTCGGGATGGCCGTCCCACGTCGAACGCGCGCCGCGCTCGACAAAGGCCTGAATTTCATTGGTGATGTGCGGAATGACCTGAACGGTCTTGCCGAGATACTCGCCGCGGCGCTCCTTGCGGATCACCGATTCGTAGATCTGGCCCGTCGTGAAGTTGTTCGCACGACGCATCTTGGCGCTGATGAAGCGCTCGTAATGGCCCAGATCGAGATCGGTTTCCGCACCGTCCTCGGTCACAAACACCTCGCCGTGCTGGAACGGGCTCATTGTGCCCGGGTCGACGTTGATGTAGGGATCAAGCTTGAGGAGGGTGACTTTGAGGCCACGCGATTCGAGAATCGCGGCCAGAGATGCGGCAGCAATTCCCTTACCAAGAGAGGAAACCACGCCGCCCGTGACAAAAACGAATTTGGTCATCGCAGTAATTGCTCGCGGGAAAGCCGGATTATACCCGAAAGCCGCCTTGCCCTCGATGTGCGGCGCGGCAAATTTTGGTCTTGACAGGCACCGTGCGGGCCGCCCCGGCGCGTGCGGCGCGCCCCGACGCACGTCGGCACTTTCGGGCAGGCACCGACAGACACCACTTCACCTCGACGTATGCCGATGTGTGTCGATGCACCACGATGCACCCCAATGCACGCCGATGCATGTTTCACCGACCTGCGAAGGCGCGCCGTGCGCCGATTCCCTGCGCGGCGCGCGGCACCCGGTTCAGGCGGCCAGCGAACGGCGGTGATCGCCGCGCAATTGGGCGAGCATGTCGCGCACCGCCGATGCTGTCTCCAGCGGCCGCTCCATCGGGAAGAGGTGTGTCCCCTTCACATAACGCAGATGGGTACCGACGATGCGGCGTGTCGCGCCGATTCCCGCCTGCCTGAGTTCACGCGACTCGGTACCGGCGAGAAATCCTGCCGGCACCGGCACGCCGCGCATGGCACGCACGGCAAGCAGCGGAGGCAGTGTCAGATAGATCCGGTACTCGATCTCGCGTGCGAACGCGAGCCGCCGAACATCGCCCTCTCCCGTCGGTACGGTGCCGCAGTCGATGTAATCGCGCAGGACATCCGGATCCCAGCCGGCGAACGCCGGCTTGCCGGCAAAGTGCCGCCATGCGGCCTCCCAGTCCGGCCAATGATCGCGCCGCCGCTTGGTCACGCCCGCCGGCGACATGCGCTCGTACAATCCGGTAAGCATGCTCAGGCGCAACATCTGCGTGCGCCAACCGGGCGTCACGATGGGGGAATCGATCATCACCACGCCGCGCACGGATTGCGGCGCCTTGAGCGACGCCATGAGGCTAAGAAAACCACCCAGCGAATGCCCGACCAGCCAGACCGGTTCGCCACCGTACTGGCGCTCGAGGGTATCGACGAGCTCGTCGCGCAAACACCGCCAGCCGGGCGTGACCGGATAGCGCGGGTCATGACCGATGCGGTCGATGGCGCGCACGTCGTATTCGTCGGCCAGCGCACCCAGCATCTTGCGATACACGCCTGCGGGGAAACCGTTGCCGTGCGAAAAATGGATGATGTCTCGTGTCATGGAATTCGTTGTCGTGGCGAGCGGTTGCCGCGCGGGCTTCGGCGATCGATTCGGCCTCGAATCTTGCCTCGAACTTCGCCTCGACGTTGACTGCGAATGCCGCTTCGACTTTGGCTTCGACGTTGGCTTCGAATCCGGTTTGGCATCGCGGCGCCCGGCTGCCGGGTCGCATGCGCCGGAAATCTTCGCCACAGCCCACCAAAGTACGCTTGCAGCGGAGCGCGCGCTGACCCATTCTAACGAATCGGCCGCAGCGCGCCGGTAGAGGTTTCCATCGAATCGCTCGGGCGGCGCGTCCTGCGCGACGGGCGCCGTCAGGCACGTCGCGCTTCGTTCCGGGGCGCACACGACGGCATCTGGCGCTTGTTGATACCTCGCCCGCCTCGGCGATTTGCCCCGACGGCCATTGCGCGCGAAGGCGACCCTTGTCACACGCACATCAGCTTCGTCACGGGGTAGCGAAGCTTTCCGCGTGCCAGTACCGTCGGCGTTGCTCGCGGCAGGATTTGGCCTCGATGCCGTCGCGATTCAGTGAAAATCGCACGGCACCGTGCACCGCGCTGTCCCACACGGTCGCTCCAGCTGCGCGGTAGCGTTCGACGACGGACGGTCTCGGATGACGGAAACGATTGCGGTACCCCGTTTGAAACACCACGTGCTCCGGCGCAACCGCTTGCACGAACGCCATCGTCGACGACGTCTGACTGCCGTGATGCGGGGCGAGCAGGACATTGGCGTGCAATGCCGAACCAAAGCGCGCAAGCATCGTGCGCTCCTGGGGAGCTTCCGCATCGGCGGCGAGCAACGCGCTGTGGCGCTCGTTGGACACTTTCAGCACACAGCTCACGCTATTGGGGCCGGCGCGCCCCGCCCATGCCGCGCGCAGGGCGTTCGGGTCGGGATGCAGGAAACGGAACGTCACGCCTTCCCATGTCCACTGCTGGCCCGCCAGACAGGTCCGATGGTCCCGCGCCGCGCGACGCACCCGATGCTCGCCCGGCAGTGACGAGAACACCTGCGCGTCCGGATACGCCCGCAAGACGCTGCGCGCGCCGCCAAAGTGGTCGTCGTGCGCGTGGCTCACCACGAGCCGGTCGAGCCGCCGCACGCCATGTGCGCGCAGATACGGCACGATTACGCGACGCCCGGCGTCGGTGCGAGCCCCCATTGGCGGTCCGGCATCGAACAACAATGTGCGTGTTGCCGTCTCGACCAGCACGGCGTTTCCTTGCCCGACATCGAGCATGGTGACGCGAAAGTCACCGTCGCCCGGTCGAGGCGGCGACGCGAACCACGCCGGCCCCATCAGGACCAAACCAGCGAATCGCCAACCCACGCACCCGGCCCTCTTCCCGCCCATCCAGCGGGGGAGCGGCATCAGGACCACCGCAGCCCCGGCGACGGCTGTGGCCAGTACCCACGTCGGCGCGACGCCCGCGCGCCACACGGCGCCGGGACTTGACGCCAGCCACCCCAGCCACTCGGCCAGCCAGACGACGGCCCAGTGGGCAACGGCCAGCGTCCATTGCGCCAGCACCGCCGGCAATATCAGGCTGAGCAACGCCAACGGGGTCACGATGAGCGTCATGACGGGGATGGCCACCGCGTTGGCGATGGGGCCGAGCAACGGCACTGCGCCGAACCAGGCGAGCGACAACGGCACCATGCCGATCGTGACGGCGAACTGGGCTCGCGTCGCACGGGCGACAACGGTCCACGCGCGCCGCGGCGCACTGTGGCGATCGGCCTCGCGCGCGCCGTGGCGCCCGGCGCCCGGGTCACCGCTGCGCGCTGGGTCCACCGTCCCGCGCCGCCTGCCCGACGCCTCGGGCCGCCGCCGCCCCGCCAGCACAAGCGCCGCAACCGCACCGAAGGAAAGCCAAAGGCCTGGCGCCACGACCGCCCATGGATCGAGCGCCACAATGACGGCCAACGCCCACGCGAGCGCATACGAGGGGGCTGCGAATCGTCCGTTCAATAGTGCAACGACGACGATCGTCACCATGCCGACCGCGCGCCGCGCCGGTACGCCCCACCCCGCCACGGCGCCATACGCGATCGCGGCCAGCAGTCCGGCAACCGCCGCAGCCTTCGGCGCTGGCCACCACAATGCCAAAGGAATACGTCGGCACCCGGCGCGTCGCCAGAGCAGGCCCACGAGCGCACCGAGGGCTCCGGCCACGAGCGACACATGCAGCCCTGAGATGGCGAGCAAGTGGCTGACCCCCGTATCGGCAAACACTTGCCAGTCGTCAGGGGCGATCTCGCTGCGCTCTCCGAGCGCGAGGGCCATCAATACGCCGCCGTAACGCGCCGACGACGTCGAGAATGTCGAGGGTTCGGGTGACACGGGTGTTGCGGATGGCGCTGGCGAGGCTGGCGACGCTGATGAGGTCGATGCGGAGGCTGGCGGCGATGACGCCGACGTCCGCAGTGCCGCACGAAAGTCGTCACGCAGACGTTCGCGCCAGGCCGCCCATCGGTACCCTTGCACCGGCCCCGGCTCCAGACGCATCAGTTGCTGCCGCTGCGACGCCCGTCGTTGTCCGTAACCCGCGCGCACGTACCCCGACGCCCGAATGCCGCGCACCAGTGCCATGAGCTCCGCATCGAAGCCATGCCAGTTCGCGAAGCCTCGCGGCGCATTGACCCTCACGGGCAAGCGCCAGCGTTCCCCCGCACGCGGCAAGGTGCCTCGCGCCGGCACTTTGTCCATCGCGTGCGACGCGTTCACTTCAGCGGGCGGCGCGCTGACCTCGTTGCGCCGTCCGGCCCACGCGGGTTGCCGGGACCAAACCAGCTCGATGTGCCGGGGCACCGGCACGTCTGTGCAGGCCGGCTGCGTTCCCCCGGCGCCCCTCTCGTCGCGCCAACCCGCACCGGATGCCGGATTGGACGACACCCGGCGGTCGCCCGCGCCCCCGCACGCCCCGCTGGCGACGTACGCCCGCTCCACGTCAAAAGCAAATCGCACGCCGCCGTCCAGGGTTGCGGGCAATCCCGCCACCACGCCCTCGACGATCAGATCCTGCCCCGCCAACGCCAACGGGAGCCGGTCACTGAGTCGAATCTCGGCGAGCAACGCTGCCCATGCATAGCCGAAAACGCCCACACAGACGGCGATCAGAACCATTGCGCAGCGGTGCCGCACCTCATTTCCCGAGTTCCCGGAACCGGCGCAACTATCGTCCGCGACGGAACCCACGCGCCCCACGCGCCACATGCGCCCCATGCGCGCCATGCGCCCCATGCGCCCCATGCGCCATTTCGTACGGACCGCCAAACCGGCCCACACGACAAGCACGGCCGCCGCCGCGCCCACGGCAGCACCGAAACCCGCGCCCGACGGCAGCGCCGACGCCTGTTGAAGCCACCAGACGCCCGCCACCCAGGCAAGCAGCACCAGCCGCACGACGTCACCGCGTCATGAATCGCGAACCGCGCGACGCCGCCGCGTCAGCGCGATCCGGCGTGGTCAATGAGGGAGTTGGCGGGCGCAGGCCCGTCGCCGGGCGCCATGGCCATGGCGCCCGACAAGCGCGGCAGCACGCGCCAGGCATTCGCGCGCGTGGCGTGCGCCAGCGCCTCGGCGGACACGCCTCGAAGATCCGCGAGCACCTGCGCGATGCGAGGTAATTCGCCCGGGCTGTTGCGCTGCTTGTAGCGCCACTCCGGCGCAATGTCCGGCGCGTCGGTTTCAAGCACGAGCGCATCGAGCGGCAGGTCCACGGCGAGGCGGCGAATCTGCAACGCCCGGTCGAACGTCATCTGCCCGCCGAATCCGAGGCAAAAACCGCGCTCGATGAACATGTCCGCCTGCTGACGGCTGCCATTGAACGCATGCGCGATCCCGCCGCGCGGCGTGAAGATTCGCAGTTGCTTGAGCAACGCATCCTGTGACCGGCGTACGTGAAGAATGACCGGCAGATCGAAGTCCCGCGCGATTTTCAATTGCTCGACGTAGAAGAACTGCTGGCGTTCGGGGTCGAGTGTCCTGACGAAGTAGTCCAGACCGATTTCGCCAATGCCGACGAATCGCGGATCGCCGATCGCCGCTTCCACGGCTCGGCGCAACGTCGCGATGTCCTCGTCGCGCGCACGTGGCGTGTACAGCGGGTGGATGCCGAGCGCGTAGGCGCCGCCGGGCATCGCGTTCGCTGCCGCCCGCGCCGCATCGAACGATGCGCACTCGACGGCGGGCACTACGAGCCCCGCCACCCCCGCAGCGGTGGCTTCGGCAATGACGGTGCCGCGGTCGGCGTCGAACTCGGCCGCGTCGAGATGGCAATGGGTGTCGATCCACATGGTCGAATGTCCTTGAGCGTCAATTCTAAGGGGCAGTGACAAGGCTCGCACGACGAGTGCGGGATGACCATCGGACAACACCGCATCACGGTCTAGGACGTTGCCGATTTCCACCCCGCGCGCAGGCCGCCGGAAAACGCAAAACGCCGGGGAATCCCCGGCGTTCGCACCCTTTCCCCACTGTCCGTCACAAACGGATTACGCGGGCTCCAGCACGCCTTCGCGCAGACGCAACGCCCGATCACACCGGCGCGCCAGATCGATATCGTGGGTCACGATCACGAAGCTGGTCCTGAGCGTCTCCGACAACTCCAGCATGAGTTCGAACACGGTCTCGGCGGTGTGTCCGTCAAGATTGCCGGTCGGCTCGTCGGCAAGCACGCACGCCGGTTGCGTGACCAGTGCGCGCGCCATCGCCACGCGCTGACGCTCGCCGCCCGACAACTCCGAGGGGCGATGCTTCATGCGCGGGCCAAGGCCCACGCGCTCGAGCATCGTCTGCGCACTCGCGCGCGCCTGCTCCGTGGGCAAACGACGAATACGCAGTGGCATGGCCACGTTGTCGAGCGCGGAAAACTCCGGCAGCAGGTGGTGGAACTGATAGACGAAACCGAGCGACTGGTTGCGCTGCGCTGTCTTGTCGCGCTCGCGCAGCGAGGAGAACGGCTTGCCCAGCAGCGACACCTCACCGCGCGACGGGTCGTCGAGTCCGCCCAGCACGTGCAGCAGCGTGCTTTTGCCGGAGCCGGATGCGCCAACGATCGCCACCTTTTCGCCGGGAGCGACGTCGAGGCTCGCGCCGTTGAGCACGGTCACGTTGAGCTGCCCCTGCCGGAAAGTCTTGTGCAGATCCCGGGCGCGCAGCACGGGACCGTCGTAGGCGAGGTTCGGCACGGGAGCCAGGGATGGGGTCGCGTTACTCATAGCGCAGGGCCTCCGCCGGTTTGACGCGCGACGCGCGCCAGCTCGGATAGATCGTCGCCAGTGCCGAGAGGACGAACGAGATCACCCCGATGCGAATCACGTCGGACGATTGCAGATCCGAGGGAAGTTCGGAAATGAAGTAGATGTCCTGGGGCAGGAAGTGAATGCCCAGCAGGCGCTCGATGAACGGCACGATGGTGCCGATATTCACTGAGATCAGGCAGCCGAGCCCCACGCCGAGCAACGCCCCGGCAAAGCCGATGGTCACGCCCTGCACCATGAATATCTTCATGATCGAGCGCGGTTGTGCGCCGAGCGTGCGGAGGATCGCAATATCCGCATACTTGTCCGTGACCGTCATCACGAGCGACGACACCAGGTTGAACGCCGCCACGGCAATGATGAGCGTCAGGATGATGAACATCATCCGCTTCTCGGTCTGTACCGCCACGAACCAGTTCTTGTTCTGCTGCGTCCAGTCGCGCACCCACATGTTGCCGGAGAGCGTCTTGGCCAGCTCGCGCGCCACCAGCGGCGCCTGCTCCATGTCCTGAATCTTTAGCCGCACGCCCGTCGGCCCGTCGAGCCGATAAAGCGTTTCGGCATCGTGCAGATCGATCAGCGCGAGCGAACTGTCGTATTCGTAGTGACCGGCAGTGAAGATCGCGACCACGGTGAATTGCTTCACGCGCGGCAGCACGCCGGCCGGCGTGATGGTTCCCTGCGGGGCGACGAGCGTGATCTTGTCGCCGATGCTCACGCCCAGCCCGCGCGCGAGCTCGCGCCCGAGCACGATGCCGAAGCTGCCCGGCGTGAGGTTGGCCAGGGTGCCTTCAGTGATCTGCTTGCCGAGATCCGAGACCTTGGCCTCCTCGCTCGGCACGATACCTCGCAGCACCACGCCGCGCACGTTGTCCTCGCGCGTGAGCATGGCCTGCTCGCCCACATAGGGCGCGGCGGCGATGACGTTCTTGTTCTGCAATGCCTCGGCGGCCGTTCGTTGCCAGTCCGGCAGGTTGCCGTCCACCGCGAAGACTTCGATGTGCGCCAGCACGGAAAGCATGCGGTCCCGAACTTCCTTCTGGAAGCCGTTCATCACCGAGAGCACCACAATGAGCGCCGCCACGCCAAGGGCGATGCCGGCCATGGAGATGAAGGAAATGAAGGAGATGAAACCGTTGCCGGATGATCGCTTGCCGGTGCGCGTGTAGCGCCAGCCGATCTGCCATTCGTATGGGAATTTCAAACGGATTCCTGATTCTTGATAAGGATCGATCGGAGCATGCCCGCGCCGGCGGCCCGCACCGGCTTCCGAGTCCGCGTCCCCGGTCCCTGCCCGGGGCGACGGACGGCACGTTCCGTACCTGACGTCAGGGTCACCCAACTGCCAGCGCGAAGTTTGCCATACAATTCGCCTCGACATGGATACACCTGCCCTGCACTTTCTCCTGCCGTTCGCGCTCCCCGCGTCGGCCCATTTTCCCGCACTGCTGGCCGGATTGGAGTTGCCCGCGCTCGAAAAGTTGCTCGCGCGCGGCGTCCCGTCGGCGCAGGACGTGCCGGAAGACCCGTTTGTCCCCACGCTGCCGCATGAGCGCTGGCTGTCGGACGCCTTCGGCCTGCCCGGCGTGCCCGCCCGCGCGCCGCTCGCGCCGTTCATGCTGCTCGAGGACAGCGGCTCGCTCGACACCCGTTACTGGTATTGCGCGCAGCCGGCGCACATCCACATCGCCACCGACCACCTGGTGCTCACCGACCCGGCCGAGCTGTCGCTGAGCCCGGAGGAGTCGGCCGCGCTCTTCGCCACGGCCCATGCACTGTTCGCGGACGTCGGCGGCGAGCTGATCGCGCCGCGTTCCGACCGCTGGTACCTGAGCGCGCCCGCGCTGGGCGAGCTGCTTACGGCGTCGCCCGGGCGCGCGGCAGGCCGTAACGTCGACATCTGGCTGCCGCAGGGCAAGGCCGAGCTGACGTGGCGCAAGTGGCAGAACGAAGTGCAGATGGCCTGGTACGACCACCCCGCCAACCAGGCCCGCGAGGCGCGTCGTCTTCCGCCGGTCAACGCCCTCTGGCTGTACGCCGGCGGACAACGCATTGCCGCGCCGCGCCTGAACCGTCCGTGCGTCACGGTGCTGTCCGACGACCCCGCCACCCGAGGTCTGGCCACCCACCTGCAGATCGCCCTTCATGCCACTCGGGCCGGGCTCGCCGCCGCCAACGGGCGCACCGTCGTGCAGATCGACACGCTGACCGACCATTTCCTGAGGGAAGACTGGGCGCGTTGGCGCGACGCCCTCGTCGAGATCGACCGCACGTGGCTCGCGCCGGCGCTCGAACGGGTCGCCAGGGGGCAGGCCCGGGAAGTCGCGCTCACGTTGTGCGGCGACTTTCACAGCGTGACGATCCGCTCGCGCGGCGTCGATCTGCGAAAGTTCTGGCGCCGCCAGTCGCTCGACGCGCGCATGTCGGCCCTCGCCCGGATCGGCGAGGACGCGGCATGACCGACATCGTCACGCGTCAGGTCGACGACGCCGCCGCGCACGCCCTCGCACGCGACGGCATCCACCCGGTCCTCGCCCGACTGTTCGCCTCGCGAGGCGTATTGGCCAGCGAAGAGACCGAGACCGCCCTCGCCCGTCTGATTCCGCCCACGCAGCTCAAAGGCGCGCGCGAAGCCGCCGTCTTTCTCGCCGACACCATCGCCGCGAACCGGCGCATGCTCGTGGTCGCCGATTACGACTGCGATGGCGCGACCGCCTGCGCCGTCGCCGTGCGCGGCCTGCGCATGTTCGGGGCGAAGGTCGACTACCTCGTGCCGAACCGCTTCGAATACGGCTATGGCCTCACGCCCGAGATCGTGGCGCTCGCCGCGCAAGGCAGGCAGGGCCCGCCCGACGTGCTCATTACCGTCGACAACGGCATCGCCAGCCTCGACGGCGTGGCGGCCGCGCAGCGCCTCGGCATTGAGGTCGTGGTGACGGATCACCACCTCCCGGGCAGCGAGTTGCCCAACGCCCGTTGCATCGTCAACCCGAACCAGCCGGGCTGCGAGTTTCCGAGCAAGCATCTCGCGGGCGTGGGCGTGATGTTCTACGTATTGCTCGCCCTGCGCGCCGAACTGCGCGCTCGGGGAGCTTTCGGCGCGCGCGAGCAGCCGCGTCTCGATACCCTGCTCGATCTGGTGGCGCTTGGCACCGTGGCCGACGTCGTGAAGCTCGACGCCAACAACCGCATCCTGGTTGCGCAAGGCCTCGCGCGCATGCGCGCGGGTCGCATGCATCCGGGCATCAACGCGCTGTTTCGCGCCGCGGCCCGAAATGCCCGCCAGGCCGGCAGCTTCGACCTGGGTTTCGGACTCGGTCCCCGCCTGAATGCCGCGGGCCGCCTGGCCGACATGTCGCTCGGCATCGAATGCCTGCTCACCGACGACGACGCCCGCGCCTGGACGCTCGCGCAGGAACTCGACGCCATGAATCGCGAGCGCCGCGAAATCGAAGCCGGCATGCAGCAGGAAGCGCTGGCGGATCTCGCGCGCTTCGACCCGCGTTCGGCCACCACGCTTTGCGCGTTCAACGAGACCTGGCACCAGGGCGTGATCGGCATCGTCGCGGCCCGCCTGAAGGAAAAGTTCTATCGACCGACGATCGTGTTCGCGCCGGGCGACGACGGGCAGATCAAGGGGTCCGGCCGCTCGATTCCGGGTTTTCACCTGCGCGACGCGCTCGATCTCGTCACGAAGCGCGAGCCGGGCCTGATCGCCAAGTTCGGCGGTCACGCCATGGCGGCGGGACTGAGTATCGCCGCCGACGCCCTGCCGCGCTTTCAGGCGGCGTTCGAGGCGGTCGGACAGGAATGGCTCGACGAGAAGGCGCTGTCGCGCGTGATCGAAACCGACGGCGACATCGGCGACGAGTGTTTCGTCCCGCCGTTCGTGGCCATCCTCGATGCGCAGGTCTGGGGCCAGGGGTTCCCGCCGCCGGTCTTTTCAGGCGAGTTCGACGTGCTCTCGCAGGCCATCCTCAAGGATAAGCACCTGAAGCTGCAACTGGGGCGCGGGCGCATGCGAATGAACGCCATCTGGTTCAATCATGCCGACACCCTGCCAAGCCGCGCACAGTTTGCCTATCGCCTGGCGGCCGACACGTTCAACGGCGTCTCGCGCGTGCAGATGATCATCGAGCACGCCCAGGGCCAGGGTTAGCGTCGGCGGGGCGTCGCCAACAGGCCCTAGGCCGCGGTGGGCGGCGCCCCGGCGACGTACTCGCGCATCACGCGCAGAAAGGCCTCTCGTGCCGGATGCACCTCCACGCCGCGATGCCGAACGAAAAAGTTCGGCACGGCGGCGAGGTCCTCCATCGCGTGGCCGACGATGTTCGCCTCCTGCCGATAACGTTGATAGATGCCGCGCGGCACGAGCGAATATCCCACTCCGGCGCCGACGCAGGCGACGATCGTCGCATAACTGCCGTAACTCAGAATGCGCCCGGGCGTGACAGCGTTCGACGCAAGCCACTGCTCCATCGTCGCGCGATACGGGCACCCGGACGGCCACATCAGCAGCGTGGCACCCGACAGATCCGAGGCCTCTTGCACCCGACCGGCCCGCGCGGGCGCAACCAGCACGATCGGCTCACGATAGATCTCGTCGGCGACCACCAGCGCCTGTGCCTGCGCTTCCAGGCAGGCCGTGCCCGCGATCAACGCGGCGTCGACGCGGCCGTGCTGAATCTCGTCGAGCAGATTGAGCGACGTATCCGTCACCAGGTTCAGGCGCACCTTCGGATAGGCCGCATGAAACCGCGCAAGCACGGCCGGCAGCCGCGACGTGGCCGACGATTCGATGGCTCCCAGCGAGAAATCCCCGGCCGGCTCGTTGGCCGGATTGAGCGCGGCGCTCGCCTCACGCGAGAGCGCGAGTATCCGATCCGCGTAGCCAAGCAGCGTGCGTCCGCTGGGGGTGAGTTGCAGTTTGCGGCCTTGCCTGTGAAAGAGCTTCACGCCGACCGCGTGTTCGAGCGAACGGATACGCGCGGTCACGTTCGACTGCACGCAATGCAGCGCCTCGGCCGCCCCCAGCACGCTGCCTTCGTCCACGATGGCCTTGAAGGTCTGAAGTTGCAGAAAATCCATGATCCTCTCCTGGGCCGGGTAGCCCTGCTGCGCGCAGATACACACATCGAAGTCGACGATGGTAGGCGACAACCGTCGACACTTCAATAATAGTGAACTGAATTGCCTCAACAATTCACTTTTTTAGCGTACGGGAAAGGCATAAGCTTCGGGTTATCCCTAGTGCGACGTCTGCCGGGGCATCCCGCCCCGGCCAGCGCGCCGCCTCTCGTGAAGGAAGTCACATCATGTACCGCCCTCTGTCCGCCGCTGGTCATCTCAACGCCTCCGCCCCGGTGGTGACTGCGCCGGTCACGCCGCTCGGCCTGTTCTTCCGCGCCGTCGATCAATGGCGCGTGCACTATGAACAGCAGTTGCAGGCCGAGGCGCTTGCCGCGCTCGACGACACGTCGCTCGCCGACGCCGGTTACGCACGCGACGCATTCGGACTGCGTCACGCCGCTCGCTGAAGACGTTACCGGAGCGCGGCCGGCGTCGCGGTCCGCCATCGACCGAATTCCCCCGAAAAGTGGGGGAAACGGGGGCTTCGCTGCGCTATAATTTCGGTTTTCCCGAATTCGCACCTGTCAAAGCTCATGGAAGCCGAACGCCTCAACGCCCTCGAATCCCTGCTCGCCGATCTGCGCACTCGCGTCGGCGAGCTCAGGGGGTATCTTTGACTTCGATGTCAAGCAAGCTCGCCTGACGGAAGTCAACAAGGAACTCGAAGACCCCAACATCTGGAACGACTCCAAGCGTGCCCAGGCGCTGGGCAAGGAAAAGAAGTCGCTCGACGGCATCGTCACGAACCTGACGGAACTGGACGCCGGTCTCTCCGACACGCAGGAATTGTTCGACATGGCCCGCGAAGAGGGCGATGAAGATTCGCTCCTGGCGCTCGAGAGCGACACGCAGGCGCTTGCCGCGCGCGTGGGTGAAATGGAGTTCCGCCGGATGTTCAACAATCCGGCCGATCCCAACAACTGCTTCATCGACATCCAGGCCGGCGCCGGCGGCACCGAAGCCAACGACTGGGCCGGCATGCTGCTGCGCCAGTACCTTCGCTATTGCGAGCGCAAAGGCTTCAAGGCCGAAGTCCTCGAAGTGTCGGACGGCGACGTCGCCGGCATCAAGAGCGCCTCGCTCAAGGTCACCGGCGATTACGCGTACGGCTATCTGCGCACCGAGACCGGCGTGCACCGTCTGGTGCGCAAGTCGCCGTTCGACTCGTCGGGTGGACGCCATACGTCGTTTGCCAGCCTGTTCGTCTATCCGGAAGTGGATGATTCGATCGACATCGAAATCAATCCCGCCGATGTGCGTACCGACACGTACCGTGCCTCCGGCGCCGGCGGCCAGCACATCAACAAGACCGACTCCGCGGTGCGCCTGACGCACATCCCGACCGGCATCGTCGTGGCCTGCCAGAACGATCGTTCGCAGCACCGCAACCGCGCCGAAGCCTGGGACATGCTCCGCTCGCGCCTGTTCGAACACGAGATGCGCAAGCGTCGCGCCGAGCAGGACAAGCTGGAGTCGAGCAAGACCGACGTGGGCTGGGGCCACCAGATTCGTTCGTACGTGCTCGACCAGTCGCGTGTCAAGGATCTGCGCACCGGCGTGGAAACCGGCAACACCGGCAAGGTGCTCGACGGCGATCTGGACGACTTCATCTCGGCGAGTCTCAAGCAGGGAGTGTAAGGAATGGCGTTTGTCCGCACGCTCGCCGTGTGGGTGGTGAGCGCGCTGTGTCTGCAGCGCGCCGCCGTTGCCGCTCCGGCCAGTACACCGGGCGCACCGGGTGCAAGTCCCGAGACGGGACCGTACCTGCATGAATTGCTCAAGCGCCCGGATTTCTCGGGCGCCTACGCGCGCATCGTGGCGCCGCGCAATGTGCCCGCATGGGTGCGTCAGGGCGGCACGTCGACGCCGTCGCAACGTGTGAGCGTTGCCGGCAAGCCGTGGTTGCTGGTGCAAAGTTGCAAGCCGCACGACTGCCCGAGCGAGTATGTCCACATTTTGTACGAGCCGCGCTCGCAATCGATCGCGGCACTGTTCGTGCGAGACCCGAGTGCGGCGGCCAACGCGGGCCCGCATCAGGATCGCACCGAACTGATCTGGCTGGGCGCGCCCGACGGCTCGCTCAAGAATGCCCTGCTGCACACGCTGCGTTTTACCGAATAACCTCATCGTTCGCATCATGACCGATCAAAACACCCCGGCCCACGCGGCCAACCCGGCGGGCGACCTGCCGCAGGACGACAACAAGCTCATCGCGGAGCGCCGCGAGAAGCTGCAGGCACTGCGCGCCAACGGCGTGGCCTTTCCGAACGACTTCCGGCCCGAGCAGCGTGCCGGCGATCTGCAGGAACGCTTCAAGGACGTCGAGAACGAAGCGCTCGAAGCCGAACCCGTCGCCGTGTCGGTCGCCGGTCGCATGATGCTCAAGCGCGTGATGGGCAAAGCCGCCTTCGCGACCGTGCAGGACAGCAGCGGCCAGATCCAGTTCTTCATCGGCCGCGACGACGTGGGCGCCGAGTCGATGACCGCCTTCAAGGGCTGGGACATCGGCGACATCATCGCGGCCACCGGCACGCTGTTCCGCACGCGCACCGGGGAACTGTCGGTAAAGGTCAAGGAACTGCGACTGCTCGCCAAGGCGCTGCGTCCGCTGCCGGACAAGTTCCATGGCCTGTCCGATCAGGAAACGAAGTACCGTCAGCGTTACGTGGACCTGATCACCTCGCCGGAGACGCGCAGCACGTTCCGCGCCCGCGCCAAGGCCATCGCCTCGATCCGCAAGTACATGACGGACGCCGACTTCATGGAAGTCGAAACGCCGATGCTGCACCCGATTCCGGGCGGCGCCGCGGCAAAGCCCTTCATCACGCACCACAACGCGCTCGACATGCAGATGTACCTGCGTATCGCGCCGGAGCTCTACCTGAAGCGCCTCATCGTCGGCGGCTTCGAGCGAGTGTTCGAGATCAATCGTAACTTCCGCAACGAGGGCGTGTCGCCGCGCCACAATCCGGAATTCACGATGATGGAGTTCTACGCCGCCTATACGGACTACCGGTGGCTCATGGACTTTACCGAGGCACTGATCCGCAATGCTGCCGTGGACGCGCTCGGCACCGCTACCATCCAGTATCAGGGTCGCGAGCTGGACCTGTCCAAGCCGTTCCATCGCCTGACGATCGTCGAAGCGATCCGCAAGTACGCGCCCGAGTACACCGAAGCGCAACTGGCTGACGTCGAGTTTGTGCGTACTGCGCTCGGCAAGTACGGCGTGAAGGTCGACGCGCCGCAATTCAAGAACGCCGGTCTGGGCGCACTGCAGCTGGCACTGTTCGAAGAGACTGCCGAGAGCCAGCTGTGGGAGCCGACCTTCATCGTCGACTACCCGGTGGAAGTCTCCCCGCTCGCGCGCGCCTCGGATTCGGTACCCGGCATCACCGAGCGCTTCGAACTGTTCATCACGGGACGCGAGATCGCCAACGGCTTCTCCGAGTTGAACGATCCCGAAGATCAGGCGGCACGGTTCCGCGCGCAGGTCGAGCAGAAGGACGCCGGCGACGAGGAAGCGATGTACTACGACGCCGATTACATTCGCGCGCTCGAATACGGCATGCCCCCGACGGGCGGTTGCGGTATCGGCATCGATCGCCTGATCATGCTGCTCACCGACAGCCCGAACATTCGCGACGTGCTGCTGTTCCCGCACCTGCGCCGCGAAGACTGACGCGCATCGAGGGCGCTTGCCGTCAAGCTGCGACAAACCACCGTCGCAGCGAAATTGAAAATGCCGCAGCATGCTGCGGCGTTTTTCATTCGACGTCGGCGTCAGCGGGCCCGCGGCGGCGAGGCTCGCTGATCGACACGTACGTCAGATGCGCAGCGAAGCTTACCCTGAGCCCCTTATCATTGCCCGCGATCTCGCGAGACTCGGCGGACAGCGCGGACGCCGGCCGTTTCGACGGCCTCGGTGCCGCCCCCGCCTCCCCCTGCACCGGATCGTCCCCTGCCATTCGCCGTCGCGGGCCGCGCGGCCCCGGCGCAACGACGCTCGCCGCAACATCGCCGACTCGGGCACCGACGAATTCACGCGCCATGGCGACAGCCGACGGCAACGTCGCCACGGTCGCCGCGCGCGCCGGGTCGGTCGATGCGACTGACGTCAGGACAGGAGAAGGGGAACCACTGGTCGGGCGCGACGAGAATACGGACATGCGAAGACTCCTCGGGGACTGGCAGCGGATTGTGCCGGTTGCGAGTCTAGGCAACGGCGGGCTGCACGCTGTCGCATCGCGCGCATGACCTGCGCAAAATGGCACAACGAGCGCTTCGCATCAGAAAGCCGGGGTTCCACGATAGGCGGACGGCCAATCGCCGTCGAGACGCAACCAGGTACGCGAGATGGGGAGAATCGCACCACTCGACGCTTCCTCGGCGAGTTGTCGCAACGCCAGCGAGCCCAGCGTCTTCGGATCGGTCGGGAACACGAGCAGGAACGTCCGGTTGAGCGCCACGGCAGCGAATTCGCGCACCTCGAAATGATCGACCATCGATTGGTAGAGGTTGCCGAGCACGAGTCCGCCTGCGGGTGCCATCCAGTTGCCTCGACACCCTCCGATCATGGTGCCGTCGTCGAGTCGGGCTATACCGAATTCGAAATGACGCGCCGTCCAGGCCCGCGAGAGGTTCGACGCGGCCTGACTGAAAGCTTCCTCGAAGGTGAGTCTCGCAGCGTGCAAATCCCGCGCTTGCAAACGGCGCAGGCCGCGCGGGCCGTCGAGCACGAGGACGACGAAAACATCGCTGGAGAACGGTTCGCTGACATCGCCGGCAGGGTCGTGCTCATCCACCCAGGCACGGGTGACCACGTACGGATAGACGTGGGGATGGCTCGCGGTGTCGAGCGGCGTTTCCAGCGGCGGCAGGGTATCGATCATGGCGTCACGTTCGCGGACAATGCGTGCCATTATGCGCGCGCCACCAACGCAGCGCACGGTACACGATCCACAGCATCGTCAGTGGTAACAGCACGACGCCCCACTGCCCCATCGGCGGCCACAGGGCTGCGAGATACGCTTGCAACGGCACGATCCATACGAGCCAGGCAAGCGCTGTGCTGGCGCCATGCAGCATCGCACGGCGCGATCGCGCCATGGGCGTACCGCCCGCCCCTGCCCACTCGGGTAACCCGGTCAGCCCCATCAGCGGCACGACCAGCCATGCCAGTTCGTAATAAAGCAGATAGGGTTGCGCGAGCAGCGTTGCCGTCGTCGCCGCGGCAACACGCAGCGCTGGCGGCGCCGGGGTCGTCCACAGCCATGCGGTGAAGAGCACGGATGGCAGCGCGATCACCGCGTAGAGCACGTAAGCGCCGGACAGTCCCACGCCGTGCAGGCGCGCCATGGCGAAGACGGTCGGCATGGCGTGCCAGATCCCTCCCGCGCCCTGCTGCACGACCTCGGTGTTGAACCGCGCAACCGCGAGAAAGAAGGCGCGCCATAGCGGCCAGCCCGCCCACGCCATCGACAGACCGCAGGCAACGGCACCGACGACGACCATCGTCGTCAACGCGCGCCATTGACCCGCGCAAATCCACCACAGCGGCAGAAGCAACGCCAACTGCGGCTTGATGACGAGCAATCCGCCGCAGAGCCCGGCCAACGAAGGACGCGATCCGCCATACGTGAGCGCCACGCACATCAGCAATAACGTGACGAGCGAATTCTGTCCCGCCAGCAAGGCAATCCACAGCCCCGGAAACGCCAGCGCCACCAGCCACGGCCAGCCACTTTGGCCCCGCCAGATCCTCACCGCAGCGACGTACGCCGCCAGACTCACGACGACATAGACCGCATACGCCGCAGGGTAGGACAGCCACGAGAGCGGCTGAATCCCCCACTGAAACGGAGGTGGGTAAAGCCAATGCCCGGCATCCGGATAGGCAGGAAAGAACCTGAGCAGCTCCGGGAACAACGTCGTCGGGTCGAAAGCGGCGAGCGGACCGAGGTGACGCGTAATCCACGACACCGTCCAGAACACACGCAGATCGTGACCCAGCGGTGGCATGCCATGACCCGATGCGCCGAGCGGTTCGGCGTCGGACGTCAACCAGCTGAGCGCCCATGCGCCAAGCGCCGCGAGTTGCAGCGCCAGCATTACGGCCGCCGCCGGCACTGCGACACGCGGCAATGCCCCGCTTCGCGCAGTCGGTGCATCGTCCCCGGCGCACGTCGGGGAAATGTCGGACGTCGATGCCTGACGCTTCACATGACCTCCCTCGGCACTTGTTTCAGATGTTAAGGCGCGGCAGCCCCTACGGCGCACACGGCGCCATCAGAATACCAAAATCCCCTTATGATTCATCGACTTAAATTCACACCGACCGCAACGTCCGCGCACTTGCCGAGACGCAGGTTTTACATCGCGTTACAAAATGAAACGGATGCCGACTTTGCCGTGAACGACACTTTTCTCATGCGAAATCGCCCCGTGCTCGCCAGCACGCAGAAAGGGGAATCGCACTTACCGCACGATGGAGAAAACAACATGGATAACGATCTGCAACCGCGTCGCATGCACCCGCTGATTGCTGCCGCTGCCGGCAGCGTCGTGGTCGTGAGTCTGCTTGGCGTGGCCGCCATCACGGGTGTGCTGCCGCTTGCGCGAAGCACCGATGGCCCTGCCCCGACGGGTAACAGTTCGCCGGGTAACAGTTCGCAATACGCGCTGACGTCGCCGCAATCGCAGCCGTCGTGGTCGACGCAGCCGGCCGCAGCCTCCCAGCAAGGGACGCAGCCGACCCAACAAGCGCAATATGCGCCGCAGCAGGCCCCGGCGCAACGCACCCCGGCGCCGCAACCGTCCTACGCGCAACAAGCCGCCGCACCGGCGCGTCAGCAGGCGGCAACGTGCTCGACCTGCGGCACGGTCCAGTCGGTGGAGCCGATTCGTACGCAAGGTCAGGCAACGGGTCTCGGTGCCGTGGGCGGTGCCGTTGCCGGCGGTCTGCTCGGCAATCAGTTCGGTGCGGGCAACGGCCGCACCGCAATGACGGTGGTCGGCGCCCTTGGCGGCGGACTGGCCGGGAACGAAGTCGAGAAGCGCGTGCGATCCGAAACGGTATATCGCGTGTATGTGCGCATGGACACCGGCAAGACCCGCTACTGGACGTATCAGTCGGCGCCGGGCGTGCAACCGGGCGACCGCGTGCGACTCGAAAACAACGGCCTGGTGCGCGCGGGTTAAGACATGCTTGCGGTCGGCACCGAGGCAATCGCTGCGATGCGAGCGCATTGACCGCCCGCCCCACCAAAGACAAAAGCCGCTCTCTCTGGAGCGGCTTTTGTCTTGTCGGCGCCCGGAGGCGACGCTCAGGCGGGCCGGTCGCGCCGGTCACCCGCGGATCAGTCGGCTTCGTCGATCCACGCCATCTGGATGGCCTCGAGGATCTTCTCGCCCGAGCGCTCCGGCGCATCGTCGAAGCCGTCGAGTGCCATCACCCATTCCCGCAGGTCGGTAAAGCGCACGTATTGCGGGTCGACGTCGGGATGCGCCTCGGTGAGCGCGATCGCGATATCCAGCGTATCAGTCCATTTCATGGGGCAGGCTCCTGTTTCTCTCGTGTCACCGCACAACGCCGGACGGCGTCGCTCAGTGATTTTCCTTGGCGTGATTGATCGTGTACTTCGGAATCTCGACGACCAGATCCGAATCGGCGGGCATCAGCGTCTGGCACGACAGGCGCGACGTAGGCTCGAGCCCCCAGGCCTTGTCGAGCAGATCTTCCTCTTCGTCCGCGGCCGGTTCCAGCGCTTCAAACCCCTCGCGCACGATCACGTGGCATGTGGTGCAAGCGCACGACAGTTCGCAGGCGTGCTCGATTTCGATATGGTTGTCCAGCAGCGCCCGGCACACGGACGTGCCCGGCGCGACTTCCAGCACCGCGCCTTCCGGGCAAAGCTCGACGTGAGGCAATACAACGATTTGAGGCATGGCTTTCGGTTTCCGTGGTGTCTTACAGTTTGTCGATGTCGGCCACGCGCCGGCCGGCGAGCGCCGCGCGGATGCTCTTGTCCATGCGGCGGGCGGCGAACGCATCGGTCGCATGCGAGAGCGTTTCGGTCGCTGCCTTGATGGCGGCCTGATCGTCGCCAGACGCCTTCTGCCGCAGATCGGCCAGCAGCGTGTCGATGTGTGCGCGCTCGTCGGCATCGAGCAGCTCGGGATCGGCCTGCAAGGCGCTGTCGATCGCCACGAGCAGACGCTCGGCTTCGACCTGTTGCTCGCGCAGCGCACGGGCGCGCATGTCCTGCTCGGCCGAGCCGAAGCTGTCCTGCAGCATGCGCGAGATGTCCTCGTCGGCCAGACCGTACGACGGCTTGACCTCGATCGAGGCCGCCACGCCGGAATGCATTTCCTGCGCCGAGACCGAGAGCAGCCCGTCGGCGTCGACCTGATACGTCACGCGAATGCGCGCCGCACCGGCCGTCATCGGCGGAATGCCACGCAACTCGAAGCGCGCGAGCGAGCGGCAGTCGGAGGCCAGTTCGCGCTCGCCCTGGAGCACGTGAATGGCCATGGCCGTCTGGCCATCCTTGAAGGTGGTGAACTCCTGTGCGCGCGCTACCGGAATGGTCGCGTTGCGCGGAATGATCTTCTCGACCAGCCCGCCCATCGTCTCCACGCCGAGCGAGAGGGGAATCACGTCGAGCAGCAGCCAGTCGTCGCCTTCGGCCTGATTGCCCGCCAGCAGGTTGGCCTGCACCGCGGCGCCGAGCGCCACCACCTGATCCGGATCGAGATCGACCAGCGGTTCCCGGCCGAAGAACCCGGCCACCGCCTCGCGCACTTGCGGCATACGCGTCGCGCCGCCGACCAGGACGACGCCCTTCACGTCTTCCGGGCCCATTCCGGCGTCGCGCAGCGCCTTGCGCATCGGACCGATCGTGCGCTGCACGAGCGATGCGCCGAGCGCGGTGAATTGCTCGCGCGCGAGCGAGAGTTCCACCTTGCGTCCCGCCGACAAGGTGAGCGCGATCGTCGCCGTGTCGGCATCCGTCAGTGCTTCCTTGGCGGTACGCGCGTGATCGAGCAGGCTGCGTACATCCTGCGGGGTGAGCGTTGCGATATCGAGCCCCGCGGCCTCTACCGCCCAACGGTAGATCGCCTGATCGAAGTCGTCGCCGCCGAGCGCGGAGTCGCCGCCCGCCGCGAGCACTTCGAAAACGCCCTTGGTCAGCCGCAGGATCGAGATGTCGAAGGTGCCACCGCCGAGATCGTAGACCGCGTAGAGGCCCTCCGCCGCGTTGTCCAGACCATACGCAATGGCCGCCGCCGTCGGCTCGTTGAGCAGCCGCAGCACATTCAGCCCGGCCAGCCGCGCGGCGTCCTTGGTCGCCTGACGCTGCGCATCGTCGAAATAGGCGGGCACGGTAATGACGGCGCCAACGAGATCATCGCCGAGCGTATCTTCGGCGCGCTGACGCAGCGTCGCGAGGATTTCCGCCGACACCTCCACCGGGCTCTTCACGCCGCCGGCCGTGTTCATTTGCACCATGCCGGGCGCGTCGACGAAGTCGTACGGCGCGTTGTCGGCGTGAGCGACATCGGCCAGGCCCCGGCCCATGAACCGCTTGACCGAGACGATGGTGTTGCGCGGATCGGTGGCCGCCGCCGCCTTGGCGTCGTACCCGATCTGGGTACGCGGCCCGCCGAGATAGCGCACGACGGACGGCAGCAGCACGCGGCCCTGTTCGTCGGGAAGGACTTCGGCCACGCCGCTGCGCACGGAGGCCACGAGCGAATGCGTCGTGCCCAGGTCGATGCCCACGGCGAGTCGCCGCTGGTGCGGCGCGGGGGACATGCCGGGTTCGGAAATTTGCAGAAGGGCCATGACTTTGCAATGCGGGCCACGCGCGCGCGCGTGCACCCTGTTCTCAAGCAGTTCTCAGGGACATGTGACGGCGCCGCACCGGGCCGTCACGCGTTTTCCAGCATTTCGATGCGCTGCGCCACGTCTTCCTCGGCGCGCGCAATGAACATCAGTTGCCGCACGGCTTCCGCCGCCGGCTGCCAGGCTTCGCTCTCGAGCCAGTCGCCCAGCTTCGCGAGCCGCACACGACGGTCGTCGCGCAGCGATCTCGCCAGCGCATCGAGCGCACCGACGTTACGGGCGGCCACGGCGTCGTCGATGGCTTCGCGCCACTCCATCTGCTGCATCAGGAAATCGGGGGCCATCGCGGTATTGTTCTCCGCGCCCACGTCGATGCCCTGCAACGACAGCAGATAAGTCGCGCGCTGCAGCGGATCGCGCAACGTGCGATACGCCGCATTCGCCTGCGCCGCCCATTGCATCGCCACACGGCGCTCCGCGTCGCTCGCGCTGGCGAAGCGATCCGGATGCACGCGCGACTGCACCGCGCGGTATGCCGCGTCAAGGGCCTCACTGTCGAGCGTGAAACGCTGCGGCAGCTCGAACAGCGTGAAATAGTTGTCAGTCAATGCACTCATCGCGCAATCGTAAAAAAAGCGGCTCGCGCCGCCTTGTTGCCTACGCTGCCATCCGTTCGCCCTGTTGGCGACGCTCGTCGATCACGGCATGCCGTGTCGGATCGTGTCACGCATCGGGCGGCTCGCCGCGTTCGCACTTGCGGCACGGCAATCGACTACCGAGCATCGCCTCACGACCTTCGGGGCTTTGCGTCCATGTCCGGATCTGCCAGGGCGGAAGATGCCGGACATGTTGACCGTGCCCGCAGGCCAGTCGCGCGACCCATTGACCTTCGTCGTCCTGCCGAAAGCCAACGATCTCGCGCAACGGCGCAGCGTCAGACGCGGAACGACTCGCCGCAGCCGCACTCATCCTTGACGTTCGGATTGTTGAAGCGGAATCCTTCGTTCAGGCCTTCGCGGGCGAAGTCCAGCTCGGTGCCGTCGATATACGGCAAGCTCTTCGGGTCGACGATCACCTTCACACCATGGCTTTCGAAGACCGTGTCCTCGCCCGCCACTTCGTCGGCATATTCCAGCTTGTAGGCCAGGCCCGAGCAGCCGGTCGTCTTCACGCCCAGCCGCAGACCCACGCCCTTGCCGCGCCGCGTGAGGTAACGCGAAACGTGCTGCGCGGCCTTCTCGGTCAGTGTAATGGCCATGTTTGCCTGCTTCCTCTATGCGTTCCGCACTCAGGCGGCATCAGCCGTCTGACCGTGCTTCTGCTTGTAGTCGGCAACCGCCGCCTTGATGGCGTCTTCCGCCAGAATCGAGCAGTGGATCTTCACCGGCGGCAATGCCAGTTCCTGCGCGATTTCCGTGTTCTTGATGGCGAGCGCCTGATCCAGCGTCTTGCCCTTGACCCACTCGGTCACCAGCGACGACGAAGCGATCGCCGAGCCACAACCGTAGGTCTTGAACTTGGCATCTTCGATCACGCCGGCTTCGTTCACGCGGATCTGCAACTTCATCACGTCGCCGCAGGCCGGTGCGCCGACCATGCCCGTACCGACGGCGTCATCGCCCTTTTCGAACGAGCCGACGTTGCGCGGGTTTTCGTAGTGATCCAGAACTTCCTTGCTGTACGACATGGCTAACTCCTTGAATACTCAGTGTGCGGCCCACTGGATCGAATTCAGATCGACCCCGTCCTTGTACATTTCCCACAGCGGCGACAGATCGCGCAGCTTGCCGATCTTGCTCTTGAGCAGCTCGACCACGTAGTCGACTTCCTGCTCGGTCGTGAAACGACCCACCGTGAAGCGAATCGAGCTGTGCGCCAGTTCGTCGTTGCGACCCAGGGCACGCAAAACGTACGAAGGCTCCAGCGACGCCGACGTGCAGGCCGAGCCCGACGACACGGCCACGTCCTTGATCGCCATGATCAGCGACTCGCCTTCGACGAAGTTGAAGCTGATGTTCAGGTTGTGCGGGACACGCTTTTCCATGTCGCCGTTCACATACACCTCTTCCATTTCCGTCAGGCCCTTGAGCAAACGGTCGCGCAGCATGCGCACACGCTCGTTCTCGACGGCCATTTCCTCGCGTGCCAGGCGGAACGCCTCGCCCATGCCCACGATCTGGTGCGTGGCGAGCGTGCCCGAGCGCATACCGCGCTCATGACCGCCGCCGTGAATCTGCGCCTCGATGCGAACGCGCGGCTTGCGGCGCACGTACAGCGCGCCGATCCCCTTCGGACCGTAGGTCTTGTGCGCCGAGAACGACATCAGGTCGACCTTCAGCGTGGCCAGGTCGATCGGCATCTTGCCAGTGGCCTGGGCGGCGTCGACGTGGAAAATGATGCCTTTCTCGCGGCAGATCTCGCCGATCGCCCCGATGTCCTGGATCACGCCGATTTCGTTGTTCACGGCCATGACCGACACGAGAATCGTGTCCGGACGCAGTGCCGCCTTGAACACTTCGAGATCGAGCAGACCGTCGTCCTTCACGTCCAGGTAAGTGACTTCGAAGCCTTCGCGCTCGAGTTCGCGCATGGTGTCGAGCACCGCCTTGTGCTCGGTCTTCACCGTGATGAGGTGCTTACCCTTGCCTTGATAAAAGTGCGCCGCGCCCTTGAGGGCGAGGTTGTTCGACTCGGTGGCGCCCGACGTCCACACGATCTCGCGCGGATCGGCGTTCACCAGCTTGGCAACTTCCTCGCGCGCCTCTTCCACCGCCTGCTCGGCAGCCCAGCCGAACGAGTGGCTGCGCGACGCCGGGTTGCCGAACTGCTCGCGCAGGTAAGGCAACATCTTGTCCACGACGCGCGGGTCAATCGGCGTCGTGGCGCTGTAATCCATGTAGATGGGGAGGTTGAGGGTGTCGTTTTTCATGGGGTGCTCCAGGATCGTGCCGCGGCGCCTGTTATGAACGGGCCATATCGAAGACCGAATTGGGAATACGCGCTGCAATGGTCTGGTTGTTGGTGCCGGACTCGCGCGTGTCGCGCAGAACAGCCTGCTGGGCCTGCTTGCTGCGCTGCTGCTCGACGAGGTCGCGCAGCGAAACGGAATCGAGATACTCGACCATCTTCTGGTTGAGCGTCGCCCACAGCTCGTGCGTCATGCAATGACCGCGATGGCCGTCCTGGCCCTTCTCGCAATTACCCTTGCTGCCGCACTGGGTGGCGTCGAGCGGTTCGTCGACCGCAATGATGATGTCGGCCACCGTCACCTCTTCCGCGCGACGCGCCAGACTGTAGCCGCCGCCCGGCCCGCGCACGCTCTCCACGATTTCGTGGCGACGCAGCTTGCCGAACAACTGTTCCAGATAAGAGAGGGAGATTCGCTGACGCTGACTAATGCCCGCAAGCGTCACGGGACCCGCGTCCTGGCGCATGGCCAGGTCGATCATCGCCGTGACGGCGAAACGGCCTTTCGTGGTAAGTCTCATGATGATGCAGGGGATTAATCTCGACTATTTTCGTCAAGTATAAATTCCCTACGAATTTAGTCAAGTACTTCTGGCCCACTTTTTGCGAAAGTTCCGTCGCCCGCTTGTGAAATTTCTCATTTTTCGGGACGAATGTCTGGCTGCGGGGAGCGCAGCGGGAACAGCAGCACCAGGGGATTGCGCAGCACGGCGCGCCAGATGGCGCGATGGAGTTGCCGGCGGTCGCCCAGTCGCAGTGCACGCGATCGGAGCGCCATGTGGAATGCTAACGCAAAACTGACGCCGACGTTGAGCAGCGCCATCGATCCGACCCCGGCCACCGCCAGCCACAGGGCCGGGTCGTGCAGCACCGGCAGCCCCAGCACCCCGATGGACGTAGCGATCGCCCCCGTCGACAGCGTGACGTGACGGACTTCGAAGGGCAGCGCAAAAGCCGTCAGCACCGCCGGCACGAGACCGAGCATGAAGCCGAGCGTCAGGTTCCCCAGCACCGGTGCGATGTGCCGACGGCACCCGTCGGCGATGCGCGCCGCGCCGTTGCGGCCGAAGACGAAGCGCAGCCGGCGGTTGTAGGCCAGCACGTCGCCGATGCCGTGAAGCGCGAACCAGTTGTCCGCCCATCCGGAGATCAGGCTCGAGCACCAGAGCAGCACGCCGGTGAGTGCGGCAAAGAACGGGGTGACCCCCAGGATCGAGAACGACGCCAGCGTGGCATGCGCCTTCTCCGGCGGGATCGTGTTCATGCCGAGCGCCGCCGATACGGACCACTGCACCAGCAGGCAGAACGGGAAGACCATGGCCAGATTTCCGAAGATGGCAGCCGCCTGCGTTCGCACGAGGGCGAGTACCTCGCCCACGAAGGCGTCCATCCCGGCGGGCGTATCGACGTCGTCGAGCTTGCTCGCGATGGCCGGCGCGGTCATGGCCGGCTGCTTGGTTGCCAGCGTGAAGTGGCAGAAGTGCATGAAAAGAAAGCACAGCGCATAGTTCGCCCCGGCCAGGAAGCCCTCCACGATGGTGGGCAGGTGCGCACTCGTGATCATGAACTTCACATACACGGTGACCACCGTCACGAGCCCGCCGCCACAGGCCATTTTCAACATCGTGAAGTATTCGCTGCGATTGCGGGCGATGTAGTGCTCCCCGGTTTCCGCACTGCGCTCCACGACCTTGCGCGCGAGCAGGCCGAACGACGTACGCGCGAGCTCGCCCACACTCTGGCTGGCCTTGTTCGCCCGCACCAGGTCGGCGAGCAGCTTGACCCGCGCGACGGCCCGGTCGCCACGCTCGCCCTGCGTAAGCCATGCGTCGAGCAGGCGCTCCAGGCGGCGGATTCTCGCTTTCGCGCGCTCGACCTGGAAGACGATGTCCACGCTCACGCCGTTCTCGTCGAGATGCGCATAGACCTGACGCACGGCGCGGCCACAGTCGTCGAGCAGCGCACGAAACACGTTGATCTGCTGGACGAAGCGCTGCGACGGTGGCGCGCCGTGCGCGAATGCCTGGCCGGCGTCCTCCAGTTCCTGCATGGCCCGCCCCAGCCGGTAAAACGGCGATTCGGTCACGCGCGGATAGGGCAGGCGCGAGCGCACCGCCTGCGACAGACCGGTCGACGCAATCTGGTCGACGAGGTGGTGCATCGCCGCGAGCAAATCCTGCGCAAAGGGATTCCAGTCAGTGTTCTCGTCCTCGCCTTCGCCGAAATGCAGCAGCGCGATGAGGTCGGCCAGCAATTCGGGCGGCATGGCCGCGATCCAGTCGGCGGCGCGGCCGTCGGGGAACATCAGCGAGCACAGCGCCGAGAGATCGCGGCGCGTGGGCGGCGGCGGAATCAGCGCCTTCTCGATACGCTCGACCAGGGCGCCCCAGAACCCGGGACGCACCGGCATGCCGGTGTCGCTGAGCAGCGAGATGGCGTCGCTTTCGTGGATCACGCTGCGCAGCGTGCGCGCCACCGGCAACCGCCACGCCGGATTTCGCCCGAGCATTTGCAGCAGATAGCGCAAACGCGTGTGCGGGCGATACCTCGCCGTCTCGCCCTCCTCCCGATCTTCGTTGACGAGCGCACCCCGCTTCTGCACCCAGTGCGCCAGTTCGATCAGCCACTGATTGCGAACGGCAAGCGGCGCGCCGGGGTCGGCGTGTGCGAGCAGTTCGTCGAGCTGATGGCCGGCGTGACGGGAGGCACGCCACTTGCGCCAGTACGAGGTAAGCGAATTGAGCATCGATGGGAGAGGCGAGAAAACGGATGAAAGGAGTCGCGAAAATGCCGTGGAAACCGCGCAGGTGCCGCGAACGCGGCAGTGGCGACAGCAGCAAGGACGGCCACACGCCGGCGATGGGGCGAATGATAGCGCCATCGGGACTGCTGGCGAAATCGTCGGGAGCGGCGCACACGCGCGCGAACGAGGATTCGCCCGGTGTGCGCCGGGAACGCGGCAGAGCGCGGCCGATGATCCCGGCAAGCCGCGCGCCTCCCTGGAGCCGGTCAGGCGCCCTGTCGAAGCCGTCTGAGCAGGCCGTCGATGCCGTCTTCGATGTAGTCGAGCACCGTCTCGAAGCCCTGCGCGCCGCCGTAATACGGATCGGGCACCTCCTCGGCGTCGTGCCGCGTGGCGAAGTCCATCAATCGCACAATCTTGTGACGATGCTCGGCCGGACAATCGGCCATCAGCTCAGCCACGTTGGCGTTGTCCATAGCCACGATCCACTCGAAGCGCGCGAAATCGCCTCGCTCGACGCGTCGCGCGCGCAGGGCGCTCAGGTCGTAACCGCGACGCTCGGCCGCCGCCTGCGTGCGAGCGTCGGGCGCATGACCAATGTGATAGCCGTGCGTGCCCGCCGAATCGACCTCGATCAGATCGCTCAGCCCGGCTTCGGCCAGACGGTGACGAAAGATGCCATCGGCACTGGGCGAGCGGCAGATGTTGCCCATGCAGATAAAGAGAACCGAGGTTTTTTTCATTGAAGTCAGTGAGTTGAGCGAAGCATCGAGCCACACATGGCAGGTGCCGGAACGTCCTGTCGTCAGCCTGTCGGACTCATGACGTGCGAACCGGTTCTGAACACCGGCTCGCCCTGCTCCCCGATCCGGCGATCGGAAGTCGCGTCGCCGCGGGCGTTCCCGAGTTTGCCCGGAAAGATCGGAAATACTTCCTTCCGAGCGCCGTGCCATTTCGTGACCGGCGCGGCAAATGCGTCGCCGACGCCCAACGCGACACGTCGGACGCGGCACGACGCGAATCATCGAAGCATCTGCGGTGGCTCGGGAGCGGGGGGCATAGATTCTGCTCGACATCGAGGCGTTCGTCGACGATTTCCGGTGCTGGGCGTGACGCTCCCGCCACTGTTCAGTTCACTCCGCCCGGATTGGCGATCCGCAACCTCCAGCCCCCATCGCGGCCCTTTTCCATCACGTGCGTGGCCGTGCCGCGCGTTTCGTGATCACGCCCGTCCGGCAGCGTGACGCCCAGCGTCCAGTCGAGCAGGACGAGGGCAATGTCGCCGCTCGTCACCACTCGGCGCACTTCGCTACGGATACGGGGGCGCAATGACAGCAACCGAGCCAGGCCAACACGCAAACCGGCCGGACTTTCCCGCACCTCGAGACCCTCCGGCATCCGCATGGTGGCCATGTTGCTGAACACGCCGAGCACGGCATCGAGATCGCCGGAATTCAACGCGGCATCGAAGGCGGCCGGGACCTGATCCGGCGAGCGGCAGATGACCGAGTCGCTTTCGATCGCCGCGACGAATCGCGCGATGCATCCCGCCACTTCACCCGGCGCCTCCAGAGGAGACAAGTGCCCCGTTTCGGGAAGGACGTGCAGCGCCGCATGCGGGATGCGCGGAAGCAGTTCCGCCTCAAGCGTTTCAATGCTGTCGACCTTGTCGAGTTCACCGGAGATCACGATGGTGGGCACGTCAATCGACGCCGTCGCCGCAGTGATATCTTCGCGCATGGCAATGTCGGGCCAGGCCGCCTTGGCCTGCGGCGCCCCTCTCAAACTATCCTCGATGACTTGCTCGCGCTGAACGGCGCTCAGCGGTCTTGCGGTCAACACGTGATCGATGACGAACGACACGGATTCACGCGTTTGGTAGGCGCCCGTCAACGTTGCGCGTTGGGCGTCGGAGAGGCGCGTGGGCGACGGCGGCGATGGTGCGACAAGGACAAGCCCCCGCAGGCCGTCCGGACGGCGCGAAGCGATCAGTTGGGCAACCTTCCCACCCATCGAATGACCGATCAGAACGTAGCGCCTGAGTCCCAGAGTGTCGATGACGCCTTCCGCGTCAGCGGCGAGGTCGGCGATGCGGTAGCCATCGGCAGGTGCCTCGGAATCGCCCCAACCGCGGTGATCGGTGGCAACGATTCGGTACTTGTCCGCGAGCTCGTCCGCCACCGCATCCCATGTGCGCGCAGAGCCGCCGTAGTAGTGAAGGAACACCAGCGCCAGCTCGCCGCTGCCCCGCTGGTTGACGTGAATCCGCGTACCGTTCGACTCGATGACCATGATGGTGCCCTCGGCTGTTAGTTGAGGCTCATATCGTAGATACGATTCCGTGGATCGATAATTGCCCGTTTAGTTTGTTCAGTCGATAATCCTGCTATCGAATCGGAGGGCAACATGGATCGACTGACGAGCCTCGCCATATTCGTCGCCGCTGTCGAGGAGGGCAGCCTCGCCGCCGCGGCGCGCCGCTTCGGGCTGTCCGCTGCGATGGCCGGCAAGCACGTAAGTGCCATCGAGGCCGAGTTGAGTGCGCGACTACTGCATCGCACCACACGCCGCTTGAGTCTGACCGAAACCGGCCAGACGTACTACGAACGGTGCAAGCGGATTCTCGAGGCCTTCGACGAAGCGAAGCGGGAGGCGAGCGATACGCAAGCCACGGCGCGCGGTGTGTTACGCATCGCGGCGCCCGTCACGTTCGGTGTGATGCATCTGGGCGAAGTCGTGGCGCGCTACATGGCGGATCATCCGAACGTGAATGTGGAGGTGCAGCTTGGAGATCGCTATGTCGACCTCATCGAGGCAGGCGTCGACGTCGCGATCCGAATCGGCCGCCTGGAAGACCCTGGGCTGGTGACGCGCAGACTCGCGCCGTGTCGAATGGTTTTGTGCGCGTCTCCCGCGTACCTGGAGCGCCACGGAACACCACGCACCCCGGAAGCATTGATGCAGGCGCAACGTCTGGCGTTCAGCGAGGCCGTGTCGGCGGGTGACTGGACATTGCGCGACCGCGAGAATCGCGCGCATGTCATTGACGGACCGTGTCGGATGACAGCCAACAACGCCCAGATGTTGCTCGCTGCCGCGATCGGAGGTGCGGGCATCGTGTATGGCCCGACCTTCGTGCTCGGCGCGCACCTCCAGCGCGGCGAACTAGTGGAACTGTTGCCGGCCTACCGCGCCGCTGACCTGACGATTCAGGCGGTTTATCCGAGCACGCGGCGCATTCCGTTCAAGGTGCGGCGGTTCATCGATTACCTCGCGGAAGCGTTCGGCGATGAACCGCCTTGGGATCGGAAGACGACGCCTTAGGTCGACGTCATTACCTGTCAGCACCAATCCCGGTGCCATCCGTCGGTTCAGAAGTCAAAATGAAACGACGCGCGTGCCGCCCAAGGCCACAATCGGCGGCCGACGCTGAACGATTGCGAGTCAGTGAAGCGGTGCGACGCGTTCTCCGCTTCGGCACGATTCTGCACTCGTCTTGTCGGAGCATGGGGGCAGCGCCGACATCGGGTCGCCCGAGCCGACAGGCCGCTTGCCGTCGATCGCAGATCTTGCCAACTGGCGGCACGCTCGGGCCGCGTCGGCGCGTGCATCGAACGCGACACCGGAATCGGGCTTGAGAGGAATGAAGTTGTCGAACGGCGCGCTGCGATGCCGGCAAAGTCCAATGAACGAGTACAGTTCCACATCGTCATTGGTTTGAATGCACTGAAGATACATCCAGACTTCAAAGCCATTCATATCACCATCGAGCATTTCCCACATTCAAGCCCTCACGGTGTTCGCGCGACTGAGTTGTCGGGGGCCCGCACCCACCGCCCATTATTTGCCGCGCAATTGGCTCCCCTGAAAGCCCCATTGGAACGCAGAATCGTGACGGGGAGAAGTCGAGTATTTGCCCCTAATACGTCCGGTCTAATTCAATCCCGGCCCCCCCTTCCAAACATTGGGCCGCGCTTGATTGGCAGACCTGACCAGCGCGCCATGCGCGACCGCCGAATTGCCCCGATCGCCCCCGCGCCGAAGATTGCGGGCACCTCTGCACGCAATGCTTGCGCCCCGCCAACCCGATGCCATTCAGAGCGTGGGCTTCGATGCGTTGAGAATCAGCCGCAGGCCCAGCAGGGAAATGGCGCCGGCGGCGATCCGATCGATCCACGTCTTCGCTCGGAGGTAAAGCCCGCGTGGTCCCTCGCTCGAGAAACACAGCGCCACAATCGTGTACCAACCGCATTCGACGGCGAACACCATGGGCGGAAGCACGATGTAGCACCAAAGCGGCGGGTGCTGCGGCAGCAACGCGGCAAAGATACTGCCGTACCAGATCGCCGTCTTGGGATTGCTCAGTTGCGTTGTGAGCCCCATCAGGAACGACTTGCGACCACTGCGCACGAGACCCGAATGCGCGTCGTGGACCGTGACGGGACGCCCGGCGTCCCGCCAGATCTTCGATGCGACGTAAATCAGATACACGCCGCCCGCGATCTTCAGCCCGATATAGAGCCACTCCACCGCCTGCAACAACGTATAAAGCCCGGCCAGCGCCACGCCGCCGAAGACGAGGCCACCCGCGCCCATTCCGAGCGCCGTGGCGAGCCCGTCGCCGCGCGACTGACCGATGGCGTTGCGGGCGACGAGCACGAAGCTGGGGCCGGGAATCATGGCACCCAGCCACAAAGCGGCCAGGATGGCGAGAACGGCTGCCGATGCGCTCATGAGAATGACTCCTTGAAGTCGAGGATTTACCGGCGCGAATGTTCGCGCAACCACTGAATTCCCGCCTACGGCGTCGGCGCGCGAGCGCGTCAGGCCTTCGGCCCCAATTCAGTCTCGCTGGCCCCGTCGGTGCCGAACACCAGCGCCTTCACATGCAGCAACTGGTCGCGCACCTTGGCGGCCTTCTCGAACTCGAGATTGCGTGCATGCTCCTGCATTTGCTTCTCGAGCTTCTTGATCTCGCGGGCCAACTGCTTTTCCGACATGTCCTGATAATGGGCCTGCTCTTTCGCCTCCGCCATTTCGGCCTTGGCATCCTGCGGATCGTAGACTCCGTCGATGATGTCCTTGATGCGCTTCTTCACGCCCTGCGGCACGATGCCATGCGCCTCGTTGTGCGCCATCTGCTTCGCGCGCCGGCGTTCGGTCTCGCCGATGGCCCGCTTCATCGAATCGGTCATCTTGTCCGCGTACAGAATGGCCGTCCCGTTGACGTTGCGCGCCGCCCGCCCGATCGTCTGGATCAGCGAGCGCTCCGCACGCAGAAAGCCCTCCTTGTCCGCATCGAGAATTGCCACGAGCGACACTTCCGGAATATCCAAACCCTCGCGCAACAGATTGATCCCAACGAGTACGTCGAAAGCGCCCAAGCGCAAATCGCGGATGATCTCCACGCGCTCGACGGTGTCGATGTCGCTGTGCAGGTAACGGACCTTCACGCCGTTGTCGGACAGATACTCGGTCAGTTGCTCGGCCATGCGCTTCGTTAGCGTGGTCACGAGCACGCGCTCCTCCACGGCCACACGCTTGTTGATCTCCGAGAGCACGTCGTCGACCTGCGTGCGCGCGGGACGCACCTCGATGATCGGATCGATCAGCCCGGTCGGCCGCACCACCTGCTCGACCACTTGTCCGGTTCGCTTGTTCTCGTAATCGGCCGGCGTGGCCGACACGAAGATGGCCTGCCGCATCTTGCGCTCGTACTCCGCGAACTTCAGCGGACGGTTATCGAGCGCCGACGGCAGGCGGAACCCGTAGTTCACGAGGTTCTCCTTGCGCGCCCGGTCGCCGTTGTACATGCCGTTGAACTGCCCGATCAGCACGTGCGACTCGTCGAGGAACATCAGCGCGTCGGGCGGGAGATAGTCGACGAGCGTCGGGGGCGGCTCGCCCGGTGCCGCACCGGACAAGTGCCGGGAGTAGTTCTCGATGCCCTTGCAGAATCCCAGTTCCTGCAACATTTCCAGATCGAACCGCGTGCGCTGCTCGAGGCGCTGCGCCTCGACCAGCTTGCCCTCCTTGTAGAAGAAGTCCAGTCGCTCGCGAAGCTCGTCCTTGATCGTTTCGATCGCACGCAACACCGTCTCACGCGGCGTCACGTAATGAGACGACGGATATACGGTGAATCGCGGCACCTTTTGCCGTACCCGGCCCGTGAGCGGGTCAAACAGTTGCAGCGTGTCGACTTCGTCGTCGAACAGCTCGATGCGAAGCGCCAGTTCGGCGTGTTCGGCCGGGAAGACGTCAATGGTGTCGCCACGCACCCGGAACGTGCCGCGCCCGAAATCCGTCTCGTTGCGCGTGTATTGCATGGCAATCAGCCGCGCGATGATTTCGCGCTGCCCGAGCTTGTCGCCCTGGCGCACCGTCAGAATCATCTGGTGGTATTCGCTCGGGTTACCGATACCGTAGATCGCGGAGACCGTCGCGACGATCACCACGTCGCGCCGCTCCAGCAGGCTCTTGGTTGCCGACAGACGCATCTGCTCGATGTGCTCATTGACCGACGAGTCCTTCTCGATGAAGAGGTCTCGCTGCGGCACGTAGGCTTCCGGCTGGTAATAGTCGTAGTAGGAGACGAAGTACTCGACCGCATTTCGCGGGAAGAACTCGCGAAACTCCGAGTACAGCTGGGCGGCCAGTGTCTTGTTCGGGGCGAACACGATCGCCGGGCGCCCGAGGCGCGCGATGACGTTGGCCATCGTGAATGTCTTGCCCGAGCCCGTCACACCGAGCAACGTCTGAAACGCCAGCCCGTCTTCCACGCCTTCGCTCAGCTGGGCGATGGCCGTCGGCTGATCGCCCGCGGGGGGAAAGGGGCAATAGAGCTGATAAGGCGAATCGGGAAACGTCTGGAACTTGCTTTCGTCGAGATCGTGGTCAGCCGCAGGAGTCATGGCGAGGCGCAAGCATGGAGGACGGAATCTGGCATTTTAGCGCGTCGGACGATTCCCTGAATCCGATGGGTGACAAGCCGGACACCGCACCGCCCCGAACGGCGCGACCGGCGCCACCGGCGTGCAGCCTTGCCGCCGTTCGCAACAACGGCAGCCGATTTCGCCGGCTTCTGGCCAATTTCTGGCATTCCGTGGCAGTTTTCGTGCCGAAATACCGCCAATTCGCGTGACGGGCCTGGGTGTTTACCACAAGCGCGGTCAATCTTCGCTAAAATACCGTGTTGGGCCGATCCTGCGTCCGTTGGCGCCGACCCGCTGCATTTTCCTACTACCTGCCTCGAGCCGTCGAAATGACTCTCTTCTCCGCTGTCGAACTCGCCCCGCGCGACCCCATTCTTGGCCTGAACGAAGCCTACAACGCCGATCACCGTCCGAACAAGGTGAACCTGGGCGTGGGCGTGTATTTCAATGCGGAAGGCAAACTGCCCCTGCTCAAGGCCGTGAAGGCAGCGGAAGAACAACGCGTGGCCGCCGGCCTGCCGCGCGGCTATCTGCCGATGGAAGGCATTGCCGCCTACGACAAGGCCGTGCAGGAAATGCTGTTCGGCAAGGAGTCGCCCGTGCTGGCCGAAGGCCGCGTGGTCACGGCGCAGGCGCTCGGCGGCACTGGCGCACTGAAGATCGGCGCGGACTTCCTCAAGCAACTGAACCCGAACGCCACCGTCGCCATCAGCGACCCGAGCTGGGAAAACCACCGCGCGCTGTTCACCACGGCAGGCTTCAACGTCGTGTCGTACCCCTACTACGATGCCGAGTCGCACGGCGTGAACCTGCCGGGCATGCTCGACATGCTGGGCAAGGAACCCGAAGGCACGATCGTGGTGCTGCACGCATGCTGCCACAACCCGACCGGCGTCGACCTGACGATGGACCAGTGGGCGCAAGTCGTGGAGGTCGTGAAGGCCCGCAAGCTCGTGCCGTTCCTCGACATCGCCTACCAGGGCTTCGGCGACGGCATCGATGCCGACGCCGCCGTGGTACGCCTGTTCGCTGCGTCCGGCCTGAACTTCTTCGTGTCGAGCTCGTTTTCCAAGTCGTTCTCGCTGTACGGCGAACGCGTGGGCGCGCTGTCGATCGTCACAAGCAGCAAGGACGAAACGACCCGCGTGCTCTCGCAGCTCAAGCGCGTGATCCGCACCAACTACTCGAACCCGCCGACGCATGGTGGATCGGTCGTTGCCGCCGTGCTGGGCAGCGCCGAGCTGCGCGCCCTGTGGGAAGAAGAGCTGGCCGAGATGCGTGAGCGCATCCGCGCGATGCGTCTGGCGCTCGTCGAAAAGCTCCGCGCGCACGGTGTGGACCGCGACTTCTCGTTCGTGATCAAGCAGCGCGGCATGTTCTCGTACTCGGGCCTGACCGCCGACCAGGTCGAACGCCTGCGCGAAGAGTTCGGCATCTACGCCGTGAGCACGGGTCGCATCTGCGTGGCCGCGCTCAACGACAAGAACATCGATCACGTCGCGTCGGCCATCGCCCAGGTGCTGCGTTAATCGCGCGCTCGAGCACCCCCGGAACGGCGCGAACCGGCGCCGATCGAAAAGCCCGCCTTCCGGCGGGCTTCTTCATGCCCGGCGCCTGCTGCGGCGCAGCATCGATAGTTATCACCAATGACGCCAATTAAACAAAACTATCGGGCTGATGCGCAAATGCCATATATCAGGGTTATGCTGCGTTGCACAGCCGCGATAAACGGTTGCATAATTCCTTCATCATCCGCCTCAGGGCACACAACATGCTGTATCAGATTCATGAGTACAACCGAGCGTGGCTGAATCCCCTCACCACGTGGGCCAAGGCGGCGGCGACGACTTTCGTCAACCCGGGCAGCCTCCTCGCCATGATGCCGGGCGCCCCGCGCATCGCCGCCGGATACGAACTGCTGTACCGGCTCGGCAAAGACTACGAAAAACCCGAATTCAACATCAAGGCGGTCGAAGTCGACGGTCACAACATTCCTGTCGTGGAAATGACCGCGATGGAAAAGCCGTTCTGCCGCCTGCTGCGCTTCAAGCGCTACGCCGACGACGCGAGCGCCGTGGGCCAGCTCAAGGATGACCCGGTCGTGCTGGTCGTGGCACCGCTCTCGGGCCACCACGCCACCCTGCTTCGCGACACCGTCACCACGCTGCTCAAGGATCACAAGGTCTACATCACCGACTGGGTCGATGCCCGCATGGTCCCGCTCGAAGCCGGTGCGTTCCATCTGGACGACTACGTGGCGTACATCCAGGAGTTCATTCGCCACATCGGCGCCGAGAACCTGCATGTGATCTCCGTTTGCCAGCCGACCGTGCCGGTGCTCGGGGCGATCTCGCTCATGGCGTCGAATGGCGAGAAGACACCGAAGACCATGACGATGATGGGCGGGCCGATCGACGCGCGAAAGAGCCCCACGTCGGTCAATTCGCTGGCGACCAACAAGTCGTACGAGTGGTTCGAGAATCACGTGATCCACCCCGTGCCGGCGAACTACCCGGGCTCGGGGCGTCTTGTGTATCCGGGATTCCTGCAGCACGCCGGCTTCGTGGCCATGAATCCGGATCGCCACCTGAAGTCGCACTGGGACTTCTACCTGGACCTCATGCGCGGCGACAATGACGACGCCGACTCCCATCGTCGCTTCTACGACGAGTACAACGCCGTGCTCGACATGGCGGCCGAGTATTACCTCGACACGATCAAGACCGTCTTCCAGGACTTCAGCCTCGCGCGGGGCACCTGGGACGTCGCCGGTCAGCGAGTCCGTCCGCAGGACATCAAGACCACTGCCCTGTTCACGATCGAAGGCGAACTGGACGATATCTCGGGCAGCGGCCAGACGCAGGCCGCGCATGAGCTGTGCACCGGCATTCCTGCCAAGCGAAGGGCCCATTTCACGGCGCCTTCGTGTGGTCACTACGGCATCTTCTCGGGTAGCCGCTGGCGCAACGTGATCTATCCGCAGATCCGCGACTTCATTGCCAGGCACGCCTGATCGCAAGCCGTCGTTCGTCGGATAAAAACAAACCGCCGCGCGGGCCGAAGCCCCCGCGGCGGTTTGTTTTTTCCTGCATGCCGCAACGCGAACGAACGCGGCCGCGCTGCCTCAGCGCATACGCAGCGTGTCGAGCAGCATCCGGGTGTTGAACGCGGAATAGGACTTGCGCGACTCCCCGACCATCACATCGCGCCCCATGACGATGGCCAGCGTGTGGCGATTCGACATCACGTAGTAACCCATGGCGGAAATCGTCACGTAGAGATCGACCGGATCGATGCCCTCGCGAATCTCCCCGCTGGCCTCGCCCCGCTTGAGCGTCTGCGCGAGCAGCTCCACGATGGGTGAGATCCGCTGGCGAATTTCGGTCGACTGCCGCATCGACCGGGCCTCGTGCAGATTCTCGTTGTTGATCAGTTGGATCAGCTCGGGATGCTCGGCGTAGTAATCCCACACGAAGTGGGCCAGCTCGGCCACCGCGTCGAGCGGCGCGAGCACGTCGAGTCTGAGCGCGTGTTCGGCGCGGTTGAATTCGCCATAGACCTCTTCGAGCACGGCCAGATAAAGCTGGTCCTTGTTGCCGAAGTAGTAATACAGCATACGTTCATTGATGTCGGCCCGGCGAGCGATGCTATCCACGCGGGCACCGCTGGAACCCCGCTCCGCAAACTCCTCGATCGCCGCGGCAAGAATGCGCTGGCGGGTACGTTCGGGGTCCCGTTTGATCTTGGTTTGGGATGTGGTCATGATCGGCCGGTCGTTCTCAACGGGCGGAATTATGGCACATCGGTTCAGTGTTTCCGCAAAATGCAGGATAATTTGACTTTCCGCAGAATCCCCCGCAAACGACGTGTCCGAAGTCACCGCGCTCGCGCAGCGCATCGATGCCCTATTGCCCCAAACGCAGTGCACCAAGTGCGGTTACGAAGGCTGCCGCCCTTATGCCGACGCGATTGCCAGCGGCGAGGCCAGTTACAACCAATGCCCGCCCGGCGGCGCGCAGGGCGTGGCACGCCTGGCGCAACTGCTCGGGCGCCCCGTCATCCCCCTCAATCCGCAGAACGGCATCGAGCGCCCGCGTCCGCGCGCCGTCATCGACGAATCGCTATGCATCGGTTGCACGCTTTGCCTGCAGGCCTGCCCGGTCGACGCCATCGTCGGCGCCGCCAAGCTCATGCACACCGTCATCGAAGCGCGCTGCACCGGCTGCGATCTGTGCGTCCCGCCCTGTCCGGTCGACTGCATCGACATGGTGCCGGTGACGGGCGAGCGAACCGGCTGGGACGCCTGGTCGCCCCCGCAAGCCGACGCCGCCCGCGCACATTTCGAAGCCCATCAGGCACGCCTGGCGAAGGAAAAGGCTGAACGCGAAGCGCGTCTGGCCGCCCGCGCGGCGCGTGTCGCGCAAGCCGGTGGATCGAAAGGGCCGGACGCCGGCGCCGTCGTGCCCGCTGTCTCGCAGGTCGAAACAAGCGCGCCCCCCCAGTCGCCCCAGGACGCCGACGCCGCAGCGGCAGCGGCCCGCAAGCAGGCCATCATCCAGGCCGCGCTGGAGCGCGCCCGGCAAAAGAAGGCCGCGCTGGCGGCCGAGGGACTGGGTCCGAAGAACACCGAGAATGTCTCCGCCGCCGTGCAAGCTCAGATCGATGAAGCCGAAGCGCGGCGCAAGCGTCTGGGGCTTTCCCCGGCGTCGCCCCACGGTGACGGCGACGATGCCAAAACGGTCTGAGACGCCACACGCCACCCCGACAAAGCCACATCCGACCGACGCGCCAACGCCATGAACGACGCCAAACGCCGTGCCCTGTTCGAGACCCTGCAACGACTCAATCCGAACCCGACGACGGAGCTCGAGTACACGTCGCCGTTCGAATTGCTGATCGCCGTGTTGCTCTCGGCCCAGGCGACCGACGTGTCCGTGAACAAGGCCACGCGCAAGCTGTACGCGGTGGCCAACACACCGGCGAAGATGCTCGCACTCGGGGAAGCGGGCGTATCGGAGTACATCAAGACGATCGGCCTGTACCGCACCAAGGCGAAGAATGTCATCGCCACCTGTCGGTTGTTGCTCGACGCGCACGGCGGTGAAGTGCCGCGCTCGCGCGAGGCGCTGGAGGCGTTGCCGGGCGTGGGTCGCAAGACCGCGAACGTCGTCCTCAATACGGCCTTCGGCGAGGACACGATCGCGGTCGATACGCATATCTTCCGGGTGGCGAACCGCACCGGCCTGGCGCCCGGCAAGGATCCGCTCGCCGTGGAACTCGCGCTCGAGCGCGTGACGCCGCGAGAGTTCAGGCACGACGCGCATCACTGGTTGATTCTGCACGGTCGATACGTATGCAAGGCCCGCAAGCCCGAGTGCTGGCATTGCGCGATCGAACCGCTGTGCGATTTCCGGCCGAAAACCCCTGCACCGAAAACCTGACGCGCGAACTCTCGCCACCAACGACAACGGGCGGCCCCGACATCGGGACCGCCCGTTTTGCATGACGCGCTCGCCGCCCGACCCGGCTTCCGGGCGGGCCGCACGTGCGTGCCTTAGATGATGCGCGCGGCCTCGTCGAACGACAGGCGCGGATTGCGCGGGAAGAGCTGCGCGTGATCGCCGTAGCCCAGGTTGCAGATGAAGTTCACGCGCCACTCGGTGCCGCCGAAGAACGTGTCATTGACCTTCTGGGCGTCGAAGCCGGCCATCGGTCCGCAATCCAGACCCAGCGCACGCGCGGCGAGGATGAAGTAGCCGCCTTGCAGCGAGCTGTTCATGTGCGCCGCGCCAGCGGCCTTGGCAGCGTCGCCCGAGAACATCGGCACCATCTTCTCGGCGCCGTTCGGGAACAGTTTCGGCAGGTGCTCGTAGAACTTCAGATCGAAGGCGATGATTGCCGTCACCGGCGCGGTGCGCGTCTTTTCGACATTACCGGGTGCCATGCACTCGAGCAATTTCGCCTTGGCTTCCGGGCTCTTCACGAAAACGATGCGTGCAGGCGTGGTGTTGGCCGACGTCGGGCCCCACTTCACGAGTTCGTAGAGTTCGCGCAGCGTCTCGTCGCTGACCGGCTTGTCGAGCCACGCGTTGTGGGTGCGGGCGTCGGTGAAAAGTTGGGCGATGGCTTCTTTGGCAATGCTGCTCATGACGAATGACCTCGGGTGATGGTTGGCGAACGATGCGCGATTGTACCGTCGTCGCGCCGCGCGTGCTGACGCGGCAAAATTCGCTACCGCGGGCCACCCGGGCGACCTTCATGCTCCCGGGGCACCGCCGCGCGCGGAGAGCCAGAGTACGCCGCCGAGAATCAGTACGCCCCCTCCCCACTGGGCGATGGAGAGCGTTTCGCCCAGCAACATGGCCGCGAGCAGGACCGTAACCACGGGTTCGAGCGTCGAGAGCATCGACGCGCGCCCGGCCCCCAGACGCTGAAGACCGGCGAAGAAGGTGAGAATCGCAATGACCGTCGAGCACACGGCGATGGCCAGCAGCGCCGCCCATCCGCCGAAGCTGCCCGGCCATTGCAGCGAAACGCCCTGAGATGCGCGTATCGCCACCATGGCGCCGAACGACACGGTGGCGGCCAGGCAGACGAGCGTCGCGGTCGCTCTCGCGTCGACTCCACGTGTGAGACGCGCGCCCACGACGATGTACCCCGAATAGATCAGCGCCGCCGCCACGGCCAATGCCATGCCGAGCGGTTGCCCCTGCCCCCCGCCCACGGTCAGTGCCGTGCCCAGCGAACACAGCGCGAGCGCGCCGAGCTTCACCGGCGTGAGGCGCTCATGCAGGAAGATCGCAGCCAGAATCGTCACGAACACCGGATAAAGGTAGAGCAGCAGGGCAACGAGCGACGCCTGCGCGTATTGCAGCGCCCCGAAGAAGCACAACGACTGCCCGACGTAGCCGATGCCGCCCATGAGCGCGATGCCGATCGTCTGGCGGCGCGACGGAAACGACACGCGCCGCACCCGGCACCAGATCAGCAGCAGCGCAGACGCGACAAAGAAGCGGAACAGGAGCATCGCGTACATATCGGCCCCGGACGCCGAGGCCGCGCGCGCGAAGATGGCCATGGCGCCGAATGCCGACGCCGACAGGGCGATCAGCGCCACGCCGCCCCATGCCGACGGCGGCGGGACAGACGGCATGGCGGGAACGCCGCCGGAGGCGGCAGGCATGCGGGGGCTTTGCGACATGATTGGGAAAATTGAGCGACAATACGGCGTGTTTACAAGGGTTATCGGCGCGTTACGTTCACGGCGGACCGACCCGGCATACCGCGGCAATGCATGCGCCATTGTAGCCACGGCATGCCTTACCCGAACCCCACGGAGTCCCCATGTTCAATCCGAGCCGCGACGAAGTCCGGCAATTCTTTTGCACCACCTGGCACAAGCAACGCAGCGGTGGCATTCTCACGCCGCTCGAGACGATTGCAGCCGACTGGATTCAGGAGCACCCCGAGTATCACGATGCGCTCGACGATACCGAGGATGCGAGCAGTCGCGACTATTCGCCCGAGGCCGGGCAAACCAACCCGTTCCTGCATCTGTCGATGCATCTGGCGATCAGCGAGCAGGTCTCGATCGATCAGCCGCCAGGCATCCGTGCCGCCTACGAGAAACTGACGAACCGCCTCGATTCACCGCACGAGGCGCAGCACCGGATCATGGAGTGCCTCGGACAAACGCTTTGGGAAGCGCAGCGCAGCGGCCAGCCGCCGGACTCCGACGCCTACCTCCAGCGCATCGAGCAGCAGGCCTCGCGATAACGCCTCGCCAGACGACAGAAAACGACGGACACCCATTGGGTCACCGTCGTTTTCTTGTCTGCCGGACGGCAGGTCCTCCCTCACGACACCGCCCCTCCTCGGGCGCGCCTCGCGGGCCCGTACCGGGGGGCCGTCGTCGCCCTTACTTCTTCGTGACGAGATCGCCGGGAAGCGATTCCACGTAGGCGGCGATGTCCTTCAATTCTTCCGACGTGAAGGGACGCGGCTTGCCGTCCTTGCCCACCGTGGCGGGATTGGACATGACCTGGGTCTTCATGATGGCATTGGAGCGGCCAAACACCAGGCTCGTTTCGTTCTGGTAGGCACGCAGCGCGTTGTAGACGTAGTCGGCGTATTGCCCCGCCAGCTTCGGATATTCGGGGGTGATCGGCGCGTTCAGATTGGCGCCATGGCAGCTCACGCACATGCCCTTCTCCACCAGCGCCTTGCCATTGGCCACATTGCCGGCAGCATGCGCCGAGCCGGCGAACATGGCGCCGACCAGCAGAGGCATCAGGGATGCCGCCAGGGCGGCCTTGGTCGTCGCATACATCGAATGCTTCATCGTGTTCTCCTCAGCCACGCACGTTTTACTTCTGGGGATTGACCGGCGTCGACGCCGACTGCGCCGCGTAGTAAGCGGCGATGTCGACGATGTCCTGATCGGACAACGTGGCTGCGATGGCGTGCATCGACTGGAACTTGCGATCGCCCTTCTTGTATTCGTTCAGCGCGTTTTCGATGTATTTCGCGTTCTGTCCGCCGATCCTGGGCACGTGATACACCTCGGGGAACGCGGTGCGATAGTCGGGAATGCCGTGGCATCCGATGCACATGGCGACCTTGCCCTTCGCCGCTTCGATGTTTGGCGTGAGTTCGGCCGCATGCAGCGTGAGCGACGTGCCACCAAGCGCTAGCGCCATCATCGTGAGGAACTTTTTCATGGTCTTCTTGGGAACGTTTTTGGTTGGAATACCGGCCCGCAACACGCAGGTCCGCGTCCCGGCTCCAAGGCCGCCGACCTGTGAAAAAAGCAATCGATTGTAACCTACCCACTCCGCCCCGCAAACTCGGGGGTGACCCGCACAGTTCTCCGAAGTTTTTGCACAAGTCCTTGACGCAAAGGCAGATTTTCGCCGCTCAAGCGAGCCGTATGCGCAATGTCTTATACTGAACTTTTTCCCTGACCGGCCGACTGGCCGGCTGTTTGCGGACGGCTCCGATCATGCGCTTTGAAGGCTCTTCCCAGTACGTCGCCACCGACGACCTCAAGCTCGCCGTGAATGCTGCGGCCACGCTCCAACGTCCGCTGCTCATCAAGGGCGAACCCGGCACCGGCAAGACCATGCTCGCCGAGGAAGTCGCCGCCGCCCTCGACATGCCGCTGCTGCAATGGCACGTGAAGTCCACGACGAAGGCGCAGCAAGGGCTTTACGAATACGACGCCGTGTCGCGCCTGCGCGATTCGCAACTGGGCGACGAGCGTGTTCGCGACATCGCCAACTACATCGTCAAGGGTGTGCTCTGGCAGGCCTTCGAGGCCGACCGGCCCGTGGTGCTGCTGATCGACGAGATCGACAAGGCCGATATCGAATTCCCCAACGATCTGCTGCGCGAGCTCGACCGCATGGAGTTCTACGTCTACGAGACGCGCCAGCTGATCAAGGCACGGCATCGCCCGCTCGTCATCATCACGTCGAACAACGAGAAGGAGCTGCCCGACGCCTTCCTGCGCCGCTGCTTCTTCCACTACATCAAGTTCCCCGAGCCGGCCACGATGCAGTCGATCATCGACGTGCACTTCCCGAACATTCGCCGCGAACTGGTCAGCGCCGCCATGGCGACGTTCTTCGAGGTGCGCGAGATCCCGGGGCTGAAGAAGAAGCCGTCGACCTCGGAGCTGATCGACTGGCTCAAGCTGCTCATGGCCGAGGAAATCGGGCCGGAGGCGCTGCGCAGCGCCGACAACAAGCTGGCCATTCCGCCGCTCGCGGGCGCGCTGCTCAAGAACGAACAGGACATGCATCTGTTCGAGCGTCTCGTGTTCATGAATCGCGCCAACCGGTAAGCGCGCTGCCGTCATGCTGATCGACTTCTTCTACACCCTGCGCGCGGCAAAGCTGCCGGTCTCGGTCAAGGAATACCTGACGCTGCTCGAAGCGCTGCAGCGTCAGGTCATCGCGCCCTCGCTGGACGAGTTCTACTATCTGGCGCGCCTCTCGCTCGTCAAGGACGAGAAGCACTACGACAAGTTCGATCAGGCGTTCGGCGCGTACTTCAAGGGCGTGCAGCAGGTCGTCGACGCGTCGGGCGAAGTGCCGCTCGAATGGCTCAGGAAGCGCATGCAGCGCGAACTCTCGCCCGAGGACAAGGCACGCATCCAGGCGCTGGGCGGCCTGGACAAGCTCATGGAACGCCTCAAGCAACTGTTCGACGAGCAGAAGGGCCGCCACGAAGGCGGCAGCAAATGGATCGGCACCGGCGGCACGTCGCCCTTCGGCAACGGTGGTTTCAACCCCGAGGGCATTCGCATCGGCGGCGAGAGCAATGGCAATCGCACCGCGGTGAAAGTGTGGGATCAGCGCGCATACCGGGATTACGATGACACCGTCGAGCTCGGCACGCGCAACATCAAGGTCGCACTGCGCCGACTGCGCAAGTTCGCGCGCGAGGGTGCGGCCGAAGAACTCGATCTCGACGACACCATTCGCTCCACGGCCGCCAACGCGGGCTGGCTCGATCTGAAGCTGGTGCCGGAGCGCCACAACAATGTGAAGGTTCTCATGCTGCTGGACGTGGGCGGCTCGATGGACGACCACATTGCGCGCACGGAAGAGCTGTTCTCGGCGGCAAAATCCGAATTCAAGCATCTCGAGTTCTATTACTTCCACAACTGCGTCTACGACTTTCTGTGGCGCCAGAATCGTCGTCGTCACAGCGAGCGCTTCGAGACATGGGACGTGCTGCGCAAGTATCCGGCGGACTACAAGCTGATCTTCGTGGGCGACGCCACCATGAGTCCGTACGAGGTGCTGCAACCGGGTGGCTCGGTCGAGTACAACAACAAGGAAGCCGGCGCGGTATGGCTGCGCCGCTTCATCGATCGCTTTCCGCACCATGCCTGGCTCAACCCCGAGCCCGAGGCGATATGGCAGTATCGCCAATCGATTTCGGTGATCCGCCAGCTATTTGCCAATCGGATGTATCCCATCACGATCGCCGGACTCGAATCGGCCATGCGGGTGCTGAGCAAGTAAGCCCGCCGTCACACGGTCGGTGCGGCGCCCGTGCAGCGCCACGGCATGGCCTCGCGCCGCTGCACCGCCGCACTGCGGCACGACGGCGCATTAGCAACCCACCACCGATGCACTACCGGCGCACTACCGACGCAATAACAACGTAATAACAACGCAATAACAACGTAACGAGAGACACCTTTCCATCATGACGTCCAGCACGACCTCCCTGCCGCCGCTCCGCCCCCTGGCAGACACGTCGCCGTCGGCCATCGTGGCCGGCTTCGTAGCGATGATGACGGGCTACACCAGCTCGCTGATTCTGATGTTCCAGGCGGGCCAGGCCGCCCATCTCTCGCCGGCGCAGATTTCGTCCTGGATCTGGGCGCTGTCGATCGGCATGGGGGTGACCACCATCGGGCTGTCGCTGCGCTATCGCACACCCGTGGTCGTGGCGTGGTCGACGCCGGGCGCCGCGCTGCTGATCACGTCGCTGCCTGGCGTGCCCTATGGCGAGGCCATTGGTGCCTTCATCGTCTGCAATGCACTCATTGCGGTGTGCGGGTTGACGGGCGGCTTCGAGACGATCATGCGCCGGGTGCCGCCCGCGCTGGCGTCTGCATTGCTTGCCGGCATCCTGTTTCGCATCGGGCTGGAGATCTTCGTCGCCGCGCAGCACCAGACCGCGCTCGTGCTCTCCATGTTCTTCACCTACCTCGTGGTCAAGCGCTTCGCGTCGCGCTACGCGATCTTGCTGGCGCTGATCGTGGGCACGGCCGTCGCGGGCGGACTTGGCCTGCTCGACTTCAGTCGTTTCGACGTGTCGCTGGCCAGACCCGTATGGACTACGCCGTCGTTCTCGCTGTCGGCGACGATCAGCATCGCGATTCCGCTGTTCGTGGTGGCGATGGCCTCCCAGAACGTGCCCGGACTGGCCGTGCTGCGCGCCGACGGCTATAAGGTACCTGCATCGCCACTGATTTCGACGACGGGCATCGCCTCGGTACTGCTTGCGCCGTTTGGGTCGCACGGGATCCATCTGGCGGCGATCACGGCCGCCATCTGCACCGGGCGCGAGGCCCATGAAGACCCCGCCAAGCGTTACACCGCAGCAGTCTGGTCGGGCGTGTTCTACCTGATCGCGGGTACCTTCGGCGCGACCATTGCCGCCTTGTTCGCGGCGTTCCCGAAAGCGCTCGTGGTCTCGATCGCCGCCCTTGCGCTGTTCGGCTCGATCATGAACGGACTGGCCAACGCCATGCACGACACCAGGCAGCGCGAAGCGGCGCTCATCACCTTCATGGTGACGGCCTCCGGGCTGACGCTGCTGTCCATTGGCTCGGCGTTCTGGGGCCTGATCGCCGGCGTGCTGACGCTGGCGATTCTTCAGTGGCGTCGCGCCTGAATCGATCGCGCACCGTGCGCCGCCGCCGCGCCCGGTGATACCATCCCGCGCGCAGCGACACTTCAATTCTTACGTAACCGCAGGAGCAGCAGAACCATGGCAGTGATCGAACCGACTCCGGTCTTCAAGGACAACCTCGCGCAGATGACGCAGCAGGGCATCACCATCGACGGCATTGCACGCATCGAGTTGCACGACACCGCCGGCGCGCTCGTCGCGACCATCGAGAACGCCCCGGGCAAGCAGGGCTCGCTCGCCGTGTACCACTACCTCAAGCAGGCATTCGGCACGCTCGACGCCAAGGCAGCGCAACACGGTCTGGCCGTGTTCGCGGAACACACGGCCGACGCGCGCAATCGTCCGGGGGCTCACCCGAACGTCGATCGCCTGCTGGCCATCGTCGCCGGCGGCGAAGCGCTGCGCATCGAGGAAGTGCCCGCGTAACAACGGACACGCACGGACACGCACGGACACGCACGGGCATGCACGGGCATGCGGGCAACGGTGGAATGCCGCCGCATGCGAATGCCGCGCCCCCCAACGAAAAAGCCAGCCTCCCGGCTGGCTTTTTCATTGCATGCGCGCGGTGCGCTCGCGGTCAGATCGTGAGCACGGGACCGCCATCGCCATTGGCGGAACGCAGTTGCTTGACCCAGCGCTTCGCGGGCAAGCCCGTCGCTGCTTCCACTACCTTCGCGCGCGCCTCCACGTCCTTCCATTGCACGGACAGCAGCGGTCCATTGAAGGCCAGCACGATGACGTTGCCATCGTGCACTTCCGGGAATTCGATCACGCGGTTGTCGAATGCCTGACGCAGGCGGCGAATGTTCTTCGGATAGCTGTCGTGGTCGCCGAACAGGTTCATCGTCAGCATGCCCGGCTCGCGCAGCGTGGCGCGACAGGCCTTGTAGAACGCCGGCGTGTCGTGCACCGGACCGCGTGCGGTGGCGTCGTAAAGATCGACCTGCAGCACGTCGACGGTGCCGTGATTGGCGGCGTCGGTCACGAAATCCCAGGCATCCATTTCGCGCACTTTCAGGGTGCGGGAGTCGCCCGGCAGATCGAACATCGTGCGCGCGGCGACGACCACGGCCGGATTCAGCTCGACGGCGGTGACCTGCGTGCGCGGAAACTGTCTGGCGCAAAACTTCGTGATCGAGCCGGTGCCCAGCCCCAGTTGCACGACGTGCTTCGGCGCGCGCATGAACAGCAACCACGCCATCATCTGCTGCGCGTATTCGAGTTCGATACGGTCAGGCTTGGACAAACGCATCGCGCCCTGCACCCATTCCGTGCCGAAATGCAGGAAACGCACGCCCCCGATCTCGGAGAACGTCACCGGTGCGAAACGCGGCTTGTAGGCGGGACGCTGCGAGCGGGCGGACGACGCGTCGGCGACGAAGGCTTCGGCTTCGATGGATTTGCGTTTGATGAGGGTCATGTGTCCTTCTGTGAAACTCGGGAAATTCCGATGGGTTCGCATTGTACCGGGTTCGCCCCGAGTACCGACGACGCCGCCTCATACCGACACCCCCGACACCGCCCGACACGTCCGACACGCCCGATGCGCTCGACACAACCGGTGAGCCCGATGTGCGCGCATACGCACGACACGCAGCAAACGCCGCGTTCGCCGCCCCTGCCAGGCGCTCACGTCAGCCAGTCGCGCAACGCGAGCCACGCATCGCGCTTGGTCGCGTAGGGAATGGTGTATGCCGGGCTGCTCGACGGCAGAAGCAACACCGGCAGCGCCAAGCCGCCTTGCGCGAGCGCACGCTGGCCGATGCGGGCCGCCGTCCCGCCGTTGAACGCCACGGCGCGCAACGTCGGCAACGTGCCGATCAGACCCGCGAGGTCGCTCCCGGCGTGCAGGCGAATGTTGCTGTCGAGGCTGCCCTCACGGCGCGCCTGCGCCACGACATCCCACAATCCGACGCCATGCGCGAGTACCGCCTCGAGCCGCTGCGCGTAGGGCAGCGAAGGCAACGGTTCGCCGATCACCTCGCCCACCAGATGCCAGAAGCGATTCTGCGGATGCGCGTAATACTGCTGCTGCGCGAGCGAGACTTCGCCGGGCAGGCTGCCGAGAATCAGCACGCGCGTTCGCGCGTCCACCACCGGCGGGAAGTTGCGTTTCAGATCGGAAAGATCGCCAGGCAATGCCATGGACGGCTCACGCATGCGCCTTTGGCCCCGATGCGCTCTGGCGCGCTTGTGCGGCATGTGCGGATTCGGTCGCTTGCAGGCGCCGCCAGAAGCGGGGCAGGAAGGCTTCGGTGACCAGCAACGGTGCTCCGTGTCGCAGGAAAACCGAGCGCCGCGCCCACAGCCGCGCACGCGGGTTGGCACCGATGAGCGGATCCCGGGCATCATGCCGGGCACGGCCGTGCAGCAGATGGCGCGGCCCCAACGGACTCGACACCAACACGGATCGCGTGACCGCGGGATCGTGATAGAGCAGATCGGCCAACGGGCGCGTGCGCAAACGGCGCATCGCCTGCCAGATCGACCGGCTGTAAGTGAGCGGCGTCACACTGTGCGCCACGACCACGGGCTCGCCATCGACGAGCAGGATGACGTCGCGCGCCCACATCGGCGTGCGCGGCGCCACACCGATCGCGCGGCACTGATCGGCATCGGCCGGCATGACGCGCTCGGCAACGACACGTACGCTCACGCGCCCGAGCGCACACAGATGACGCGTAAGCGCGCCGCCCCGCGTCAGCCAGTCCTTGTGATGACGCGAGAGCGCCGGCGCCGGGACGGCCTGCCAACGCCGCCCGCTTACATCGAATCGGAAAGTCATGGCTCGGCATTATAAGGGGGCTGCGCACCCCCTTGCTTGCTCAGGACAGCGCGGGCGGGCGAGAACCGCATCGGCACATCGCCCGCGCGAGCGGCGCTCAGCGTGCCGTGAGCAACAGCGCGTTAGTGCGCTTCACGAACGCGGCCGGATCTTCCAGACTGCCGCCCTCGGCGAGCAGCGCCTGATCGAACAGCAGGTGCGTCCAGTCGGACAGATCGGCGCTCTCGGCCGTCAGTCGCTTGACCAGCGCGTGGTCCGGATTGATTTCGAGAATCGGGCGGAACTCGGGCATTGTCTGGCCGGCGGCTTTCATCAGACGCTGGAGCGTACCGCTCATGTCGTTCTCGTCCGAGACCAGGCACGACGGCGAATCGGTCAGGCGGAACGTCACGCGCACGTCCTTGGCCTTCTCGCCGAGCACTGCCTTCATCTTTTCGACGAGCGGCTTCAGGTCGTCGCTGGTCTTCTCCTTGGCAGCCTTCTCTTCGGCATCTTCCAGCGCGCCCAGATCCAGATCGCCGCGTGCCACGCTCACGAGCGCCTTGCCGTCGAAATCGTGCAGGTAGGAAAGCATCCATTCGTCCACACGGTCCGTGAGCAACAGCACTTCCACGCCCTTCTTGCGGAACACTTCCAGATGCGGGCTGTGGCTTGCCGCCACCCAGCTCTCGGCCGTCACGTAGTAGATCTTGTCCTGACCGTCCTTCATTCGGCCCACGTAGTCCGCCAGCGACACGGTCTGCTCGGCGGAATCGTTGTGAGTGCTCGCGAAGCGCAGCAGCCTGGCGATGCGCTCGCGGTTCGCATGGTCCTCGCCCGTGCCTTCCTTGAGCACCTGACCGAATGCCCCCCAGAACTGCGCGTACTTGTCCTGCTGGTTCTCGGCGAGGTCCTCGAGCAGGCTCAGCACGCGTTTCGTGCAGCCTTCGCGAATCGCCTTCACGTCGCGACTTTCCTGAAGGATTTCGCGCGAGACGTTCAGCGGCAGATCGGCCGAATCGACCACGCCGCGCACGAACCGCAGGTAGTTCGGCAGCAACTGCTCGGCATCGTCCATGATGAACACGCGCTTGACGTACAGCTTCAGTCCGCCATGCGAATTGCGGTCCCAAAGGTCGTACGGCGCGTGGCCGGGCACGTACAGCAGCTGCGTGTATTCGCTGCGGCCTTCCACGCGGTTGTGCGTCCACGCGAGCGGCGGTTGCGTGTCGTGCGCGATGTGATGATAGAACTGCGTGTACTGCTCGTCGGTGATGTCGCTCTTGCCGCGGGTCCACAACGCGCTGGCCTGGTTGACGGTTTCATCGGCCTCGGCCGGCACCATCGCCTGTTTGTCCGCATCCCATTTCTCGCCGCGCATGACGATCGGCAACGAAATGTGATCGGAATACTTGCGGATGATCGATTGCAACTGCCACGACGAGAGCAACTCGTCCTCGCCTTCGCGCAGATGCAGGGTGATCGCCGTGCCGCGCGCGTCGCGCTCGATGGTCTCGACCGAGAAGTCGCCCTCGCCCGTCGACGACCAGCGAACGCCTTCGGACGCCGGCAGGCCGGCGCGGCGCGATTCGACCGTCATGCGGTCCGCCACGATGAAGCCCGAGTAAAAGCCGACACCGAACTGGCCGATGAGCGCGGCATCCTTCTGCTGGTCGCCCGACAGACGCGAGAAGAATTCGCGGGTGCCCGACTTGGCGATCGTGCCCAGGTGCGCGATGGCTTCCTCACGGCTCATGCCGATGCCGTTGTCCTCGATGGTGATGGTGCGGGCGTCCTTGTCGAAGGACACGCGAATCTTGAGCTCCGGATCCTGCTCATACAGCGCGGCGTTGTTGATCGCTTCGAAGCGCAGCTTGTCGGCGGCGTCCGAGGCGTTGGAGATCAGCTCGCGCAGGAAGATTTCCTTGTTGCTGTACAGCGAATGAATCATCAGTTGCAGAAGCTGTTTGACTTCCGCCTGAAAGCTCATGGTTTCTTGCGCCATGGTCGGGAACCTCGTGAATCGGTGAGATGGATGGAATGTCGACGCGAACCGCCGCCGGGCGCACTTGCGCGCGCGCTGCCGCGCCGGCGGTACATGCTGGAACATAGGGACGGGCGACCGGCATTTCAAGGCCGCCGGAAGGGTTATTTTGCCGCGAGATGCACGACGATGTGGCGCGTACCGACAAGACTCGGCGATGGCCCCGCCACCGCCGGTGGCGCGCACCGCAGGTTACGGACCTCAGGCCTTACGCGGCCATTTCAAGCTGGCGGGCGAGGAACATCAGCATGGCGGGGTCGCTGGAACAGGCGATGTTCATGCGCATCCACGTGCTGGGCGCCTGACGCGGCGAGAACAGCGCGCCGGGCGCGAACAGGAAGCCCGCCTCGTGACCGGCCGCCGCGATTGCATTCGTGTCGACGCCCGTGTCGACCCAGAGGAACATGCCTGACGTCGGATCGCCGAACATGCGCATTCCCATGCGCTCCAGGTTGCGCCGCGCGCCGTCGCGAACCTCGTCCAGGCGCGAGCGCAGACGCTCCACGTGGCGCCGGTAGTGTCCCTCGGTCAACGCCTTGTAGACGATGCGTTCGTTGATCTCCGGCGTGGTCGAGCCCGACAGCATCTTGTGGTCGACGAACGTCTTTGCCAATGCTGGCGAGCAGGCCACGAACGCCACGCGCAGGTTGGCGGCGAGCGTCTTGGAGAAACTGCCCATGTAGATCACGCGCTTGAGCTGATCGAGGCTCGCCAGGCGCGCGACCTGCTGGTGCGGTGGGCACAGGTCGCAGTAGATGTCGTCTTCGAGCACCATGAAGTCGTACTGCTCGGCGAGCCGCAGAATCTGGAATGCGCGCGCCGGCGTGAGCGATGTGCCGGTCGGGTTCTGCAGAATCGAATTGAGGATGAGCAGCTTCGGCCGGTGCTGCTGCACCAGACGCTCCAGCGCCTGCATGTCGAGCCCGTCGGGGGTGTAGGGGACCCCGACCGTGTGGGCGCCCTGCGACGCGATCCGGCCGAACACGACGAACCACGCCGGATCGCCCACCAGCACGGTGTCGCCCGCGCGCACGTAAAGCCGCAGCAGGAAATCGACCGCTTGCGTGATGCCCGACGTCAGCACGATCTGCTCCGGGCGTGCGCCGATTTCCAGTTCGGCGAGCTGGGTCTGAAGCTGCATGCGCAGCGGCAGGAAACCGTGCGGATTGCCCGCCTGCAACAGATGCGCGCTCGACTGACGGCTCATCGAGCGCATGGCCGACGTCATCATGTCGGCGTCGAGCCAGCTCGACGGCAGATATCCCATGCCCGGCCCGCGCTCGGGCGCCACCTGATGCAGCATGCTGCGCACGAGCCACGCCACATCGAGCGGCCCCTGGGCCACCATGGGTGCGGCAGCGTTCTGCGGCGGCATCACCGGCCGTTCGCGCACGTAAAACCCCGAGCCGCGACGTGCTTCGAGATACCCCTGCGCCACCAGCCGCTCGTACGCTTCGACGACCGAGAAACGTGACACGCGCTTGTCTTCGGCCAATGCGCGAATCGACGGCATGCGCATGCCGGGCAGGAACACGCGCTCCTCGATACGCAGGCTCGCCCAATGCACGAGCTGATCGACGAGCGTCATGCGCGCGGTGTCGAGCGCCGCGTTGTCCGCAAGGACCAGCGGGGAAATGCGGTTCGTTGTCGTCATCGTCCATCCACCTTCGCGCCCCCTCGGATGAGGGGCGCGCTGCGCCAAACCTACGGAACGCACCGGTTGTGCCGGTGCCGGCGTTTGCGGTGGGCGCCTCCGACAGGTGACGCCCTTCCGGCTGACAGTTGCCTCGTGGTCAAAGTGTCAGCCCCATTCCGCTCATGGGTCGCCACTTTACGCCAGCCACATTCCCTGTCAATCCCGAACTGTACCGAAGATTAGATGCGCATCTGTATCGGTACTGTACCGGCATTAACCGATAAAGTGTCCCCTCAACTGGAGACCGCCATGCGTGAAATCCGACTCTTCGAACTGGACCGGGATCAGACCGTCTTCTGGCAGAGCCCGGCTGCCGACCTGCCGCAATCGCTTCAGGTCCTGCAAGGCCTGCTGTGGCTGACGGTGGAGGGCGAACCCGCCGACCACTGGTTGCGGGCGGGCGACAGTTTCGAAATCCGCGCGGGCCAGCGCGTGTGGCTGGGAACCTGGAACGAAGGCGCCCGGTTGCGCGTGAGTCAGCCGGCCCCCACACTCTCGGCCATCGCCGGATCGCGTGCACCGCGCGCGGGCCGCCTCGCCTGGCGTCTGGTGTGGCGGGATCTGTCGGCCCGCCTGACGAGCCGCGCGGCGACATGAGCGCTGCGCGGATGCACCGGTATCGCGTCGCCGTGCACGTTGTCGAATGCGCGACGGCCCCACGAGCCGGAGTAAGCTATCGGTTTTGCCGTCTGAACCCACTATGTCCACACCCCACGCCCTGAAACTGGACCATCTCGTTGTCGCCGCCGCCACGCTGGAAGCCGGCGAGGCGCATGTCATCGAGCAACTGGGGTTGAAGGACGTCGTGCCGCAGCGCGGCGGCAAGCACGCCCGCATGGGTACCCACAACAGCTTGCTGGGTCTGTGGGGCGGCGTCTATCTCGAGATCATCGCGATCGATCCGGAGGCACCCGCACCTGCGCGCCCGCGCTGGTTCGGGCTTGACGACGACGCGGTGCAGGCACGGCTGGCGCGCGGCCCGTATCTGGCGCACTGGGTGGCGCGCGTGGAGCGGCCTCGCTCGCTGCCGCGCTGGCAGGCGCAATACCCGACGCGCCTCGCGCCGGTGATCGAAATGCAGCGCGGCGTGCTGACGTGGCGGATCGGTGTGCCCGAGGACGGCAGCCTGCCTGCATGGCAAGGCGCCGGCGAGGGCTTGCTGCCGACGTTGATCCAGTGGGATTCGCCGCACCATCCGAGCGAGTCGCTGCCGTCCTCGGACTGCGCCGTGACCGCCTTGCGCGGCTTTCACCCCCGGGCGAGCGTCCTCAACGAACAACTGCAATGGCTGGGGGGCGACGCCTTGATTCGCATTGAAGACACGCTGGTCGAGCCGTCGCTCGCCGCCGAAATCGAAACCCCCGACGGGCCGCGCACCTTGCGCTGATCCGACACCGCCCACGATGCCCGGCACAACGCATGGCGGGCAGACGGACCCCGAGACACACGAGGCGACATCATGAATTCGCGCGAATCGCAGGGCATGCTGATCGGATTGATTGGCGTGCTCATTTTCAGCCTGACACTGCCGATGACGCGCATCGTCGTGGCGGAGGTCAACCCGCTGCTCAACGGACTGGGTCGCGCGCTCGTCGCCGCCGTGTTCGCAGGGGCGCTGCTTTGGTGGCGACGCGAACCCTGGCCAACGCCGCGTCAGCTCAAGCGCCTCGCCGTCACCTCGCTCGGCGTGATCATTGCCTTCCCCGTGTTCTCCGCCTGGGCCATGAAGACGATTCCCGCGTCGCACGGCGCGGTGGTCAACGGCCTGCAGCCCTTCTTCGTTGCCATCTATGCCTACTGGCTCGGTGGCGAGCGTCCGTCGCGCGGCTTCTGGGTTTGCGCCCTGGCGGGCAGCGCACTGGTGATCGCGTTCGCACTGCGCGCCGGGGGCGGTAGCCTGCACGCGGCAGACGGTCTGATGCTGCTCGCCGTCGTCATCGGTGCACTCGGTTATGCCGAAGGCGGCAAGCTCGCGCGCGAAATGGGTGGCTGGCAGGTGATCTGCTGGGCGCTCGTGGTGTCCGCGCCGGTATTGCTCGTGCCCGTGGGCTGGCTCGCGTGGCATCAGCCGTGGCCGGTGAGCGCGAAGGCCTGGGGCGCGTTCGCCTACGTCACGTTGTTCTCGCAATTCATCGGGTTCTTCGCGTGGTACGCGGGCCTCGCCATGGGCGGCATCGCGCGCGTGGGCCAAGTACAATTGCTTCAGATTTTTTTCACGATTGCATTGTCCGCGCTGTTCTTCGGCGAACAGGTCGACACCGTCACTTGGCTGTTCGCCGCGGGCGTGGTACTGACCATTGCACTCGGCAAGAACATGAAGATCGGCGCCTCGCGACTCACGGGCAAACCGGTCTGACGACGCTGCGGCGGCGCGTGCGATCCTTGCGCCGCCCCGCGTCTGCCCCCTGACGCCTGCGCCTGCCCTCACGCCTTCGGCACCCGCGGCGTCCGACACTCGCGGCGATACGCAAACGCCGCACCATCCAAGCGAGACCATCATGCATGATTGGCAATATTCGGAACGTGCCCGCAATCTGACCAGCTCGGCCATTCGCGAGATCCTGAAGGTCACGGAGCGCCCGGACGTCATTTCATTCGCCGGCGGCCTGCCCTCGCCCGCCACGTTTCCCGTCGCCCAGATGCGCGCTGCCGCCGATCGCGTACTGACCGAATCGCCGCAGGCCGCCCTGCAGTACAGCGCGACCGAAGGCTTCGCGCCGCTGCGCGAATGGATCGCAAAGCGCTACTCGCGCGACGGCCTTACGCTCGCCCCCGAAAACGTGCTGATCACCACGGGCTCGCAGCAGGGGCTCGATCTGATCGGCAAGATCTTCATCGACGAAGGCAGCCGCGTGCTCGTGGAAGCGCCAAGCTATCTCGGGGCATTGCAGTCGTTCTCGCTGTTCTCGCCCGAGTACGTGCCTGTGCCGACCGACGACCACGGCCTGCTGCCAGAAGCGCTCACGCCGGCGTTGGTGCAGGGCGCACGCTTTCTGTACGCGATGCCGAACTTCCAGAACCCGACCGGTCGTCGCCTGCCGATGGCACGCCGCGAAGCGTTGGCGGCCGTGGCCAGGCGCGACGGCCTGGCGATCATCGAAGACGATCCGTATGGCGAGCTGGACTACGAGGGTCAGCGTCTGCCGAGCCTGATGTCACTCGCGCCCGAGCACGTGCTTTACATGGGATCGTTCTCGAAGGTGCTGGCACCGGGTCTGCGCCTGGGGTTCATCATCGGGCCGCAGGCCGTCATCGCCAAGCTCGTGCAGGCCAAGCAGGCCGCCGATCTGCACACGCCGAGCCTCACGCAGCGCATCGCGTACGAAGTCGTGAAAGACGGCTTCCTCGACACGCACATTCCGTCGATCCGCACGCTCTATGCCGCGCAGGCGAAGGCGATGCTCGCCTCGCTCGCCCGGCACATGCCAGCCGATGCGACGTGGACGACGCCCGCCGGCGGCATGTTCATCTGGTTGACATTGCCCGCAGGCATCGACACCATGCAGTTGCTGGAAAAAGCGATTGCGCAGAACGTGGCGTTCGTGCCCGGCGCTCCGTTCTACGTCGGCACGCCGCAGTCGAATACGCTGCGACTGTCGTTCGTGACGGTGCCGCCCGACAAGATCGAAGTCGGTGTGGCGCGTCTGGGCGCGCTCGTCGCCGACGCGCTCACGCGCCGCGCCGCCTGATCGGTGCGCGTGCCGGGGCGGTGTGGCTCGCACCGACCTGGCGCCAGGTGCCGCTGGCCCGCCACGCCGGCCACGCCCGCGCATCGCCAGCGCACTCGCCGGCGCCGTTCGATCGACGTCAATGACGTCCTCGTTGCGCCGGCCCGAATCCCATCAACGCCTCTGCAAGGAAGCTGTACATGTCCGTCTACGACAAACTGAAGCAACTGGGTATCGAACTCCCGAGCGCCGGCGCCCCCGCCGCCGCTTACGTCATGAGCGCCCAAACGGGCAATACTGTGTTCCTCTCGGGCCACCTGCCGAAGAAGGATGGCAAGATCTGGACCGGCAAGCTCGGCAAGGACGTGAGCGTCGACGAAGGCAAGGCCGCCGCGCGCGCCGTCGCCATCGAACTGATCGCCACGCTGCACGCACACACGGGCGACCTGAACAAGGTCAAGCGCATCGTGAAGCTCATGAGCCTCGTGAATTCGACACAGGAGTTCACCGAGCAGCACCTGGTAACCAATGGCGCCTCCGAGCTGATCGCGGAAGTGTTTGGCGACGCCGGCAAGCATGCCCGCTCGGCCTTCGGCGTGGCGCAGATTCCGCTGAACGCCTGCGTCGAGATCGAACTGATTGCCGAACTCGCGTGAATCCGGCATGCGCAAGGCGGCGCAACGTGCGCGCCTTGCGAACGGTGAATACGACAACAGCCACTCTCGGGTGGCTGTTGTGCTTTCGGCGGAAGCCGTTTCCGGCGTCGATCAGAGCGGCTTGACGTTGCCGTAAGCGCGACGCATGGCAACGGCAACGCCCAACGAGACGACCACCGTGACCGTGAGCAGCCCGACCACGCCGTACCAGCCGTGCGACTTGAGCATCACGCCGGAATAACTGCCAAGCAGGCTCGAGCCCAGATAATAGAAGAACAGATACAGCGCCGAAGCGATGGCCCGCCCCTGCGTCGCGCGCCGTCCGACCCAACTGCTCGCGACGGTGTGCGCCCCGAAAAAGCCGAACGTGAAAATCGCGAGGCCAATCACCACGCCCAGCACCTGCGACGCGAGCATCGTCAGCAACCCCACGAGCGACAGCGCGACCAGCACCCACAGCAGCCGCGGACGCCCCACGCGGTCCGACAGCGGGCCTGCGATGAACGAACCCACCACACCGATCAGGTACATCGCGAAAATCGCGCCGATGGCGGCGTGCGGCAACTGAAACGGCGGCGCCGACAGGTGAAAGCCCAGATAGTTGTAGATGCTCACGAAGCTGCCCATCATGAGACCGGCAAACAGATAGAGGCCCAGCAGCGCCGGGTCGCCCAGATGGCGGCGCGCATGTCCGAGCGCCTCACGCACCGTCATGTGGCGCGGCGTGAATCGACGCGACTGCGGCAGGCTTCGCGCGAACTCCAGGCCCATCGCGAGACACACCAGGCCGATGGCGGCAACCGACACCCGCCACGAGAACATGTCGGCGACGAAGGCCGAAAGCACGCGCCCTGCCATGCCGCCAAGAATGTTGCCCCCAATGTACAGCCCCATCGACATGCCGAGCGAGCGCTGGTCGATCTCCTCGCTCAGGTAGGCCATCGCGATGGCCGGCAATCCGGATAGCGCCAGTCCCTTGAGCGCGCCAAGAATGACAACCGTCTGGAAGTTGGTGGAAAACGCGCTGGCGATCGTGAGCACCGAGGAGCTCAGCAACGCGATCGTCATCATGCGCTTGCGGCTCACGCGATCGGCCGCCACGCAGGTCACGAGCAGCCCCAGCGCCATCATCATCGTCGCCCCCGACACCGACCAACTGGCCTGCGCCGGCGTGATACCGAACGTGGTGGTCAGCAGCGGCAACAGCGACTGCATGCAGTACAACTGCGCAAACGTCGAGAAGCCGCCGAAGAAGAGCGCCCGGCTGATGACGGCGTACTCGCGCGTGCCTCGGGCGATGCCCGCCGGAAGCGCGGACGCCGATTCGCCGCCTGCCGCCGCGCCCTTGGGAAAAGGAAGGGAATTCGTTGATGCCATGACGCCGGCCCGCCTCGCGCGAGCCAAGAATGAAATGTATACGACGAATGATAGGTTTGCCGTTACCCATCGTCCAATATATATTTAAGCGACATTTTCATATATAAAAGCAATCAATCGAGCACCGGCAAGGAGGCAGGGGTGGAACTGCGGCACTTACGTTACTTCATCACCGTGGCCGAGGAACTGCACTTCAGTCGGGCGGCGGAAAAGCTCAATATCGGGCAGCCCCCGTTATCGATGCAGATTCGCGCCCTCGAGGAGGAATTGGGGGTGGCGTTGTTCGAGCGCTCGCGGCGACGCGTCTTCCTGACGGCGGCCGGGCGGACATTCCTCGCGCGCGCGCGTCAGATCCTCGCGGATGCCGATGCGGCGCGCCGGGAAGTTCAGCAGATTGCCGGGCTCGATGCCGGGGAACTGCGCATCGCATTCACGACCTCGGCGCCGATGACGAATCTGATGAAGCGCGTGCTGACCGCTTATCGGCAACGATATCCGCGCGTGACACTCACGTTGAGCGAGTCGCCCTCGGAGCGCCAGCGCGATGCCTTGACCGAGCGCACGCTCGACATCGGTCTGCTGCGACAGGCGGAGGACGCACCGCCCATGTCAGGGTTGCATTTCGAAACGTTGATCGACGAAGCGCTGGTGGTCGTATTGCATCAGGGGCATGCACTGGCGCACCGGGAGAGCCTGTCGATCGCGGATCTGGCGAACGAGGCGTTCATCATGCATCCGCCCGACGTCGGGACGGCGGTCGATGGAAAGATCCGTCGCATGTGCGAGCGTGCGGGCTTCGCCCCGCGCGTCGTGCAGGAAGCGCGCGAGTCGACGACGATCGTCGCGCTCGCCGCCAGCGGCCTGGGCGTTGCGGTATTGCCCGAGGCGGTGCGTTGCATCCAGATCGAGGGCGTTCGCTTCAGGGCCCTGAGCGAGCCCGACGCCCATACCCCGCTGCTGCTGGCAAAGCGTCGCGACGACACCAGTCCGCTCGTTCAGGCCTTCGCGGCAATGTGCCGCGAAGTGGCCGGGCAGCTCGACGCGACGTCGCAGCAGGCAGACTGAGACGATCAGCCGCGCAGCGACGCGGCCAGCCCGATCACCACCACGCCGAGCACGAGATTGAGAATCACGAGGCGGCGAATGCCGTTCACCGCCGCCGCGCCGTCCGGCCACGACTGCGCCTGCACCGCCCGCTGCAGGCGCGGAAACAGGGCAAACCGGATGTGACCGAAGACGAGCATCATCACCACACCGATGCCGGCCATCGCATGCACTGGCCAGCGCGCGTGAAGGCCGCCCATGCCGAGCATCATGTGACCGCCCGAGAGCAGGATGACCACGATGGCCACCCCGACCCAGGTGAAGAAGCGCGTGAGCGCCGCCTCCCACAACGGCAGGCGCTGCTGCGGCGAGAGCTCCGACGACGCCGGGCGCAGGCACACCAGCGCGAAGAACATGCCGCCGATCCAGACGGCGACACTCACCAGATGCAGAAACAGACTGAAGGCATAAACGCTCATGCGTGACTCCCGTCAGGATGCCGAGGGCGCGGCGGGCAACACCGGCTCGAGCGAACGTGGTTTGAACGTCGCGAACTTGACGCCCGGCGCACGCCCCTTGCGCGCACGCTTGCCGATGTTCGGCGCCAGCGATGCGCCCGAGAGGGCCTCCGATTGCAACTTGCCGCCACGCACTTCGCCATGGACGATCACGCCGGCTTCGCTGATCGGCACTGCCGACACCAGCGTTTGCTTCGCTTCCAGTCCAATCAACGTAACGCCGCGTCCACCGCCGGTGAGCGACTTCATTTCGTCCATGCCGAAAACGAGCAGGCGACCGTCGCTCGACAGGCACGCCACGGCGCTTGCCCCCTGCCAGATCGGCGTCGGGGCCAACGGCTCGGCGCCCTCGTCGATGGTCATGAACGACTTGCCCGCCTTCACGCGACTGACCATGTCGCCCAGTTTGGTGGTGAAGCCGAAGCCCGCCGTCGTGGCCAGCAGCAATGGCTGCTCGCCCGACGCCGCGTAGTAGTGCAACAGCCGGGAGCCCGATTCGAGCTCGATCAGCGACGTCAGGGGCACGCCGTCGCCGCGCCCGCCCGGCAGTTGCGACACCGCCACCGAGTAGACACGGCCGTTGCTGCCCCAGGCGATGAGCGGATCCACGGTACGGCATTCGAATGCGCCGTACAAGGCGTCGCCCTGCTTGAACGAGAAGCCCTGTGCATCGAGCCCATGCCCCTTGAGCGCCCGGACCCAGCCCTTGGCGGAAACGACCACCGTGACGGGTTCATCGACCACGCGCGCCTCGGCCACCGCACGCTTCTCCTCCTGGATCAGCGTGCGCCGCTCGTCGCCGAACTGCTTCGCGTCGGCTTCGATTTCCTTGATGATCAGACGCTTCATCGCGCTGTCGTTGGCCAGCAGCTCCTCGAGCCTGGTCTTTTCGTCGCGCAGCGAGGCGAGTTCCTGTTCGATCTTGATCGCTTCCAGACGCGCCAACTGACGCAAGCGAATCTCGAGGATGTCCTCCGCCTGACGCTCGCTCAGCTTGAACGCGTTCATCAGCGCGGCCTTCGGCTCGTCCGACTCGCGAATGATCCGGATGACCTCGTCGATATTCAGGAAGACGATCATGCGGCCTTCGAGAATATGAATCCGGTCGTCGACCTTGCCCAGACGGTGGCGCGAGCGGCGCGTGACCGTTTCGAAACGGAAGCCGATCCACTCGGTGATGATTTCGCGAAGCGACTTCTGTCCCGGGCGCCCGTCGGCGCCGACCATCACCAGGTTGACCGATGCGCTCGATTCGAGGCTCGTGTGCGCGAGCAGCATCGTGATGAATTCCTGCTGGTCGATGCGGCTCGACTTCGGCTCGAACACCAGGCGCACCGGCGCGTCCTTGCCCGATTCGTCGCGAACGGCGTCGAGCATGCCGAGCACGGACTGCTTGAGGTTCTGCTGCTCGGGCGTGAGCGACTTCTTGCCCAGCTTGACCTTCGGATTGGTGATTTCCTCGATTTCCTCGAGCACCTTCTGGCCGGACGTGTTCGGCGGCAGCTCGTAGACCACCGCCTGCCACTGGCCGCGCGCCATCTCCTCGATCTTCCAGCGTGCACGTACCTTGAGACTGCCGCGCCCGCTTTCATAGGCGGAGCGAATCTCCGCGGCGCTCGAGATCAGCTGGCCGCCACCCGGGAAGTCCGGGCCCTGCACGTGCGTCATCAACTCCGCGTCGTCGAGCTTCGGATTGCGGATCAACGCCACGGCCGCCGACGCCACCTCGCGCAGGTTATGCGACGGAATCTCCGTTGCCAGGCCCACGGCAATGCCCGAGGCCCCGTTGAGCAGCACGAACGGCAGGCGCGCCGGCAACAGACGCGGCTCTTCGGTCGAGCCATCGTAGTTCGGCACGAAATCGACCGTACCCGCGTCGATTTCATCGAGCAGCAGTTTCGCGATCGGCGTCAGGCGCGCTTCCGTGTACCGCATGGCCGCCGCGCCGTCGCCGTCGCGAGAACCGAAATTGCCCTGGCCGTCGATGAGCGGATAGCGCATCGAGAAGTCCTGCGCCAGGCGCACCAGTGCGTCGTACGCGGACTGATCGCCGTGCGGATGGAATTTACCGAGGACGTCGCCGACCACGCGCGCCGACTTCACCGGCTTGGCGTCGGCCGCGAGGCCCATTTCGTTCATCGCAAACAGAATCCGGCGCTGCACCGGCTTCTGACCATCGCAAACGTCAGGCAGGGCACGGCCCTTGACCACGCTGATGGCGTAATCCAGATAAGCACGCTCGGCGTATGCGCCGAGCGTGAGCGTGTCGTCATCCGACGGTTGCGTAAAGAGATCTTCTACTTGTTCCATAAAACCTGTGGGTTTGCTGCGAACGTTTGGCGAATGTTCGGGGAGACGTCGACCGCGAGATCATACCAAGCTCGTCGGCACATTTCGGCAAAAAGCATGGGCGAACGGCAAAGCAAGTCGCGAATTCAGATTCGTGCGGGGTTGGCATCCGGACGGCGTCGCCGACCATCCGTCGTGGCCCGGGGTCGGGACGTGCGCTAGTCCGTGGCCGGCGGCGACGACAGCGCCGACGCCGGCGCCCGTGCCGACGCGTTGGGCAGCGTTGCCGGCACGACCGGCAGACCGGAGGGCGCGCCGAGGATGACGTGAATTCGCCCGTCACGAGATCCGCTCACCCGCGCCCCGCCGACCTTCGCCGCGCCCGCACGCAGTGGCGCGCCGGCGGCAGCGATGACGGGCGCGTCCGGATTGAAGCGGCGGTAAAGCTCGAGCACCGCGGCGACGTAGTCGCGCGTCTCGGCGTAAGGGGGAATCTGATTGGCGTGGCGCGCCACGGCCCCTTCGCCGGCGTTGTAAGACGCGAGCACGAGTTCGAGACGATTCGGATAGCGCGATTGAAGATCACGCAGGTAACGCGCCCCCGTCAGGACATTCGTCCGCGGATCGGTCAGCTTGTCGGCTACTGTGCGTCGTGCGTCGGCACGCACGCCGTAGCGCTCGCCCGTGGTCGGCAGCACCTGCATCAGCCCGACGGCGCCCTTCGGGGATACGGCGTCGCTGTCGAAGCCCGATTCGGCGGCGATGACCGCCTTGAGCAGCGCCGCATCGACGTGAAACTGCTTCGACGCCTGCGCGATCAGGGGCGCGAGTTTCTTCAGGTTGGGATGGCGCGCCAGCGCGTCGTAAAGGCGCGACCGGTCCGCGCCGCTGACGACACCGCCTTGCGACGCACGCAGGTCCACATTGCCGCTCGTGCCGAGCACCAGGCGATAACGTGCATCGAGCTTGCGCGCCGCAAGGTGCGCGACACCGTTCTCGTCGACGTAGCCATAGAGTTCGGCGTGCGCGAGCGGTGTCGCGGCAAGCAGCGCGGCTGCCAGCGCGACGCCCGCAAAACGCCTCAGGGACGCGGGCCGACGGATCGCGCGAAGCCGATCCGTCATCGGAAGTTGATTATTGCTGGCCTTTGACATGCACCTTGATCGTCTGGCTCATGGCCGGACCGTACGACCGGTGCGCACCGTCGGCGAACTGCATCGTCAACGTGTGGTCGCCCGGCGTGAGATTGACCGTCGTCTCGGTCTGGCCCTTGCCGAAATGCAGATGCGAGTCGTCTGCGGGTACGACCTGACCTGCCGGAATCGGATCGCCGTCGATGATGAGATGGTGATGGCCGGTGTTGGCCACCACTTCCCCAACCGGTTTGACCGTCATGCCCTCGACGCCGAACTTGACCACCACCGGGTTGCTCACCACGGCCCCATTGGCGGGCGCTACGAAGAAGACGCGCGGCTGGGCCGACTGTGCCAGAACGGCAGTGCTTGCGCACGCGAACGCCAACGGCACGACAATGCAACGCATGGAACGCAACATAACGCGACTCCCGGTAGGGTGGAGGTTGGATTATCCCATTATGTGAGCGCTCACGCTCGCCTGGACGTGCGCGAGGCTCCTATCGTGGGAAAGATTGCGAGCCGCTCAGATGTCGGCTTCGACTTCGTTGCCCTTGGCCTCGAGCCAGCTGCGGCGCTGGGCCGCCTCGCCCTTGCCCATGAGCATGTTCATGCGTGCGACCGTGGCATCGAAATCGAGGCCGCCAAGCGCCACCGGGCTCAGCCGGCGGGTATCGGGGTTCATGGTCGTTTCCCAGAGCTGCTCCGCGCTCATCTCGCCCAGCCCCTTGAAACGGCTGATCGACCACGCGGTCTCGCGCACCCCGTCCTTGCGCAGCTTGTCGAGAATCGACTCGAGTTCGCCTTCGTCCAGCGCGTAGAGCTTCTGCGCGGGCTTCTTGCCACGGGCCGGCGCATCCACGCGATACAGCGGCGGACGCGCAACGTAGACGTGGCCCTTGGCGATGAGTTGCGGAAAATGCCGGAAGAATAGTGTGAGCAGCAGCACCTGGATATGCGAACCATCGACGTCAGCATCGGAGAGGATGCAGATCTTCCCGTAGCGCAGGTTCGACAGGTCCGGCGTATCGTTCGCGCCGTGCGGATCCACACCGATGGCCACGGCGATATCGTGCACTTCGTTGTTGGCGAAGAGGCGATCGCGCTCGGTCTCCCACGTGTTGAGCACCTTGCCGCGCAACGGCAGGATCGCCTGAAACTCCTTGTCACGCCCCATCTTCGCCGACCCACCCGCCGAGTCGCCCTCCACGAGGAAGAGTTCGTTGCGCGTGATGTCCTCGGTCTCGCAATCGGTCAACTTGCCGGGCAGCACCGCCACCCCTGAGCTCTTCTTCTTCTCGATCTTCTGACCGGCGCGCGTGCGCGCCTGGGCCTGACGGATCACGAGCTCGGCGAGCTTCTTGCCGTGCTCGACATGATGGTTGAGCCACAGCTCGAGCGCGGGGCGCGTGAACGACGACACGAGACGCACGGCATCGCGACTGTTCAGGCGTTCCTTGATCTGCCCCTGGAACTGCGGATCGAGCACCTTGGCCGAGAGCACGAACGACACGCGCGAGAAGACGTCCTCAGGCAGCAGTTTCACGCCCTTGGGCTGGAGATTGTGCAGTTCGATGAAGCCGCGCACGGCCTGGAACAGCCCCTCGCGCAGGCCGGATTCATGCGTGCCGCCGGCAGGCGTGGGAATCAGGTTGACGTAAGACTCGCGCACTTGCGCACCGTCTTCGGTCCAGGCCACGACCCACGCGGCGCCCTCGCCTTCCGCAAAGCTGTCTTCGTTGCCGTCGGCGAAACGCTCGCCTTCGAACAACGGAATGAGCGGCTCCGCGCCGTTGAGCGATTCGACCAGATACCCTCGCAGGCCATGCTCATAGAACCAGCTCTGCGCTTCGCCGTTCTTCTCCTGGCGCAACGTGACGCGCACGCCCGGCAACAGCACGGCCTTCGAGCGCAGCAGGCGTTGCAACTCGCCCAGCGGCAATGTGGGGCTATCGAAGTATCGGGCGTCCGGCCAGACCGTGACACGCGTGCCACTCCTCTTCTCGCCACGTTGCGCAGCACGCGAGTGCAGCGCAACGCTGACGTTGCCGCCGTCGGCGAATTCGAGCTCGGAGACCTGACCGTCGCGCCAGACCGTCACGGCCAGCCGCGTGGCCAGGGCGTTCGTCACCGACACACCCACGCCGTGCAGGCCGCCCGAGAAGGTGTACGCGCCCCCGGCAGCCTTGTCGAACTTGCCACCGGCGTGCAGCCGCGTGAAGACGATTTCGACCACCGGCACGCCTTCTTCCGGATGGATGCCGACCGGAATGCCGCGACCGTCGTCCTCGACGCTCACGGAGCCATCCCGGTTCAGGGTGACGAGAATCTCCTTGCCGTACCCGCCAAGCGCTTCGTCCGACGCGTTGTCGATGACTTCCTGAATGATGTGCAGCGGGTTTTCCGTGCGGGTGTACATGCCCGGGCGTTGCTTGACCGGCTCAAGGCCCTTGAGGACCTTGATGGACGCTTCGCTGTACTGGGCAGGCGTATTTTTTTTCGACATAGCGTGACTGAATTGGGGTTCGGCGCCCGCCGATTATCCACACTTCCTGTGGACAACCACGGGGAAAACCCATTAACACATGACAAAAGTGACGCCGGATCAACGACTTGAGTTGCGGCGCCCACATAATGGGCACTCGGTGCCCGTCCGACGTGCGGACGGCACCGCATGAATCGCGGCCTATTGTACTGTCACTCGCGGCGCCTTCGGGTTAGCGCGCCACGGTGCCAACGCAAGACGGCCGGACAACCGGCCGCCTGCGTGTCTTTCGTGTCGCGAAGGGAACCCCAACGCGACGAGCGCGATCAGGCGCTCTCGCCGCGCTGCTTCGCCTCGAGCACTTCCCAGCGTTCGAGCGCCTCGAGCAACTCCAGTTCAATCGCCTCGAAACGTTCGGACAGTGCCGCCCCGGCCGCCGGATCTTTCACAAAGATCGAACCGTCCTCGAGCCTGGCGGCCGCGTCTTTCTGCTCGTTCTCGAGCGCGGCGATGCGCTCGGGCAGCCCGTCGAGTTCACGCTGCTCCTTGTAGCTGAGCTTGACCGTGCGGTTCGTGCCGCGTCGGGTTGCGCTCGCGGCTTCCTTCGGCGCAACGTCCGCCGGCGCATGCTGTGCCGAAAGCGCCGCCGCGCGCGCGCTCTGCACCTGCCAGTCGGTGAAGCCGCCGACATATTCGCGCCAGTGGCCGTCGCCCTCGGCGGCGATCACCGAGGTCACGACGTTGTCGAGGAACGTCCGGTCGTGACTCACCAGGAACACCGTGCCGCTGTACTCCTCGAGCAATTCCTCGAGCAGTTCGAGCGTGGGGATATCGAGATCGTTGGTCGGTTCGTCGAGCACGAGCACGTTGGCCGGACGCGCGAACAAGCGCGCGAGCAGCAAACGATTGCGCTCGCCGCCGGAGAGCGACTTCACCGGCGAGCGGGCGCGCTCCGGCGAAAACAGGAAATCGCCCAGATAGCTCATGACGTGCTTGCGCGTGCCATTGATTTCGATCCAGTCACTGCCCGGGCTGATCGTGTCGAGCAGATTGCGTTCCGGGTCGAGTTGCGCGCGCATCTGGTCGAAGTACGCCACCTGCAGGTTCGTGCCCACGCGAATCTGTTCGCTGTCCGGCGCGATCTCGCCGAGGATCAGCTTGAGCATGGTGGTCTTGCCCACGCCGTTCGGTCCCACGAGACCGACCTTGTCGCCACGCATGAGCGTCGCCGAGAAGTCGCGCACGATCACGCGACCGTCGTACGACTTGGTGACGTTGGTCAGCTCCGCGACGATCTTGCCCGACTTCTCGGCCTGCGCCACGTCCATGCGCACGTTGCCCTGGATCTCGCGACGCTCGGCCCGTTCGTTGCGCATGGTCTTGAGTCGTTCGATGCGCGACACGCTGCGCGTGCGACGCGCCTCCACACCCTTGCGGATCCAGACTTCTTCCTGCGCGAGCAACTTGTCGAACTTCTCGTTCTCCACGCGCTCGACCTCGAGCTGGGCCGCCTTACGTTCCTGATATTGCGTGAAGTTGCCCGGGTAGGAGAGCAAATGTCCGCGATCGAGTTCGACGATGCGCGTGGCAACGCGATCGAGGAAGCTGCGGTCGTGGGTAATGAACAGCAGTGCACCGCGATAGCCGATCAGCAACTCTTCGAGCCAGCGAATCGCCTCGAAATCGAGGTGGTTGGTCGGTTCGTCGAGCAGCATCACGTCGGGCTTCGCCACCCAGGCCTGCGCGAGCGACACGCGCTTTTGCATCCCGCCGGAGAGCGCGCCCACGCGGGCATGGCCGTCGAGGCCGAGCTGCGCGATGGTGGTCTCCACGCGCGTCTTGAGCTGCCAGGCGTCGGCGGCGTCGAGCGACGACTGCAAACTGTTCAGGCGGGCGAGCAGCGCGTCGTGCTCCGCGCCCTCGGGTGCGTCGGCGAGCGCCTCGGCCGTGTGGTCGTAGTCGGACAGCAGCACGTGCAGATCGCCCAGCCCGAGTGCAACGGCGTCGAACACGCTTTGCGCCGGATCGAACTGCGGCTCCTGCGGTACATAGACCGTATTCAGGCCGGCCTGACGCGCAACGAGGCCGTCGTCGGGCGCGGTCAGCCCCGCCACGATCTTGAGCAGCGACGACTTGCCGGCGCCATTGCGTCCGATAAGCCCGACGCGCTCACCGGCTTCGAGCGAAAAATCGGCATTGTCGAGCAATGCCACGTGACCGAACGCCAACTGGGCGCCGGTGATGGAGTACAAGGCCATGTGTCGGGAAACGCGTGAACTGCGATGGAAGATATTGTAGTGCCGGGTGCATTGCCCCGGCCGAAATTGCGGCACCCGCGGCGACAACATCCGCCGCGCCGCCTTGCCGACGCGCGTCTAGGGGCTCGCTGGCGCACGCAGCATTTCGATGTGCATGATGCCGTCTTCGTCATAGGGCTCGCTCGCCTTGACGAATCCAAAGCTACCGTAAAACGCCTCGAGGTGGGCCTGCGCACCGATTCGCAGTGGGGCCTTTGGCCATTTCGCTTCGGCGATGGCCACCGCGCGCGCAAGCAATTCGCGCCCGAGCCCGGTGCCCCGGTGCGACGCCGCCGTGATCACCCGCCCGATCGACGCTTCGTCGTAGGCCAGCCCCGGAGGTAACAGCCGCAGGTACGCGGCAATCTGTGGTTGATTCGACGCGTCACGCGATTGCGCGACAAGATGCAGGCTTTGAGGGTCGCGACCGTCGATGTCCTGATACGGGCATTGTTGCTCCACCACGAACACCGCGTTGCGCGCGGCCAGAATGCGGTACAGCAACGTGGCGCCCAGTTCATCGAACGACTTGCACATCCATTCCATTCCCGACTCTCCAGCCTCGCGACGCAAAGGCGGGACTATAGCACCGTCGCAAAACGGCGATGCCGCATCTCGCACACAAGGGGGAAGGGAAAAACCGGCTTACTGATAATAGACGATGCCCTGCTCGATATCGGCACGGGCGTTACGCTCCGCGTCGTCGAGGGCGTTGCCCTGCGTGGCGAAACCATAGGCGGTCTGCACCTGGTACGCCCCTACCTTTTCCAACCCCTGACGGGTCGGGCGATGAATCTCGTAGAACGCGTCCCAGCGAGCATTGTCGCGCTCGACGGCATGGACGACGTACTGGAATTCCTGATATTGGGTTGTTTTCATTTTGTATTCTTCCTACTGCAAAAAAATTGACTAATAACTATTCCTCTCGAATCGGCTTACGGTGGTGAGAGTGCAAATTTGCACAAATGTTTCCGTGAAGTGCACGCAGCGTAGCGACCGAATGTGACAAAGACACGACATTCGCATGACCGACACAAGCGACAAAAGCGACACAAGCCCACGGCGCTCACTGGGTCAGGCCATGTCGGACGCGCCTGAGCGCGAATTCGATGCAAGACGGTGCAGGCCGCGTGCGCACCTGGATTGCGCAAACCTGACGCAAGGCGGGTGATCTGAACGACTTCCTGTTTCGGGGAACGATGACCGCGCATCCGGTACGGACGGCGGCGGGAGCGCCTGAGCGCTCGGAGCGGTGGCCACAACGCGTCGCGCGACACCTCTGTAGTGGTTTTCGTGTCGTGCGCTCGCTTTCGCCGGACAGGCAACGCTTTTGCCCGGCAAGGCATACCGCTGAAGACTGCCCTCAGGGCTCCCGGAATTAGCGGGAAATCGAGTGCAGTTGACGAATGATAGCAGAAATCGACGCACCGTGCCGTTTGACGCGTCGACTCGATGCAAAACGCCCGACGTCAGCGGCTTGCCGAAGGCTCGTCCATCTGCCGCAGGATCCAGTACATGTAGCCGGCGAACGCGCCGAAGATGACGTGCCCGGCGAGCATCGTCCAGCCTCGCGATTCGATGAACCACGGGAAAAGCTGCGTCATGACGTAGAAGTTCACGGCATACACGGCCAGACCGAACACGGCGCCCGCGACCGATACGGTCACTACGTCCGAATCCAGCCGGAACGGGGCGACGATCGCGCCCAGCACCACGCCGAGCACCACACCGATGGTGGCGTGGACGACCAGCGCCATGGCGACGATGGAAAGATCGAACGTGGCGGGCTGGGTAATGATGCCCGGCCCGAGGACGATGGCCGCCACCATGCGCGGCGGCACCCAGGGACTCTGGCCGGAGACCAGCAGCACCATGAGCATTTCCACGGCGGAGAAAAAGGCGCAGGCGACGAAACCGGCCACGGCGGCGGCGGCCCAGTCGGGCGAGCGGTGCGTGTAGCGATGCGAGTGGAGGTGCAGTTCCATGATGTCCTCCCGGAAGGGTCACTCACAGAGCCGCCGGTGGGACCGGCAGTGTTTTCAGGATAGGACAATCCAGCCGCGGTGAAGGGCGGGCGTACCGGGCGACGCTATATACTGGGTCACAACCCGCCGCCGGCGGGACTTCAGGGAGATATCGTATGTCCAGTCTGATTGGCTTGCTCGTCGCTATCGTGCTCGTCGGAATCCCCGTCTGGCGCATTCTGACCCGGCTGGGCCTGTCGCCGTGGTTCACGATATTGGCCTTCATTCCGGTGATCAACATCATTTCGCTGTGGCTGCTCTCCTATGCCAACTGGCCGGGGCAGCGCGCGTCCGCGCAAGCGCCGACGGTCTAGTCCCGCCGCGCGGGTGCCTCGCATGCGCGGGGCATCGCGCGGGCGCCCGGGGCGCCTGCGTGTCGGCGCATCGATGCTCGCCCGTGGTGCAGTGCGGTACGGTAGAATATTCGCCAAACTCCGAACACTGGACTGGCATGAGCACAGAGCTGAACGCGGCATCCAATTTCATCCGCAACATCATTGACGAAGACAATCGCTCGGGCAAATGGGGCCAGCGCGTCGAGACGCGCTTTCCGCCGGAGCCGAACGGATATCTGCACATCGGTCACGCCAAGGCGATCTGCCTGAATTTCGGCGTGGCGCGCGACTACGACGGCGTGTGCCATCTGCGCTTCGACGACACCAACCCCGAAAAGGAAGAGACCGAATACGTCGACTCGATCATCGACATGGTCAAGTGGCTCGGTTTCAGCTATCAGACGCCGCAAAAGGAACACCTGTACTTCGCGAGCGATTACTTCGAGCAGCTGTATCAGGGTGCCGAAATCCTGATCCAGCGCGGCAAGGCCTATGTCGACAGCCAGAGCGCCGAAGACATGCGCGCCAATCGGGGCACCCTCACCGAACCGGGCAAGGATTCGCCGTTCCGCAATCGCACTGTCGAGGAAAATCTCGACCTGTTCCGCCGCATGCGCGCGGGCGAATTCGCCGACGGCACGCACGTGCTGCGCGCCAAGATCGACATGGCGTCGCCCAACATCAACCTGCGCGACCCGGCGATCTACCGGATTCGGCACGCCCACCACCACCGCACGGGCGACGCGTGGTGCATCTACCCGATGTACACGTACGCCCACCCGCTCGAGGACGCCATCGAGAACATCACACACAGCCTGTGCACGCTGGAGTTCGAAGACCAGCGCCCGTTCTATGACTGGGTGCTCGGTGAACTGGCCGATGCGGGCATGTTCACGCGCCCCACGCCGCAACAGATCGAATTCGCACGCCTGCAACTGACGTATGCGATCACGAGCAAGCGCAAGCTGCGTCAACTGGTCGACGAGAAGTTCGTCGACGGTTGGGACGATCCGCGCATGCCCACGCTGGTCGGCCTGCGTCGCCGCGGCTTCTCGCCCGAGAGCCTGCAACTGTTCTGCGAGCGCATCGGCGTTGCCAAGTCGGCGTCGTGGATCGACATGAGCATTCTCGAGCAGGCATTGCGCGATGACCTCGATCCGAAGGCACCGCGCGCGACGGCCGTGCTCGATCCGCTCAAGCTGATCATCGACAACTACCCCGAAGGCAAGCAGGAAGACTGCCAGGCGCCGGTGCATCCGCACTTCCCGGAGCGCGGCATGCGCACGTTCCCGATCTCGCGCGAGCTGTGGATCGAGCGCGAAGATTTCCAGGCCGAGCCGGTCAAGGGCTTCTTCCGGCTCTTCCCGGGAAACAAGGTGCGTCTGCGCTACGGCTACGTGGTCGAGTGCACCGGTTTCGACACCGATGCCGACGGCAATGTCACGGCGGTGCACTGCAACTACTTCGAGGACAGCCGTTCGGGCACGCCGGGCGCGGACAACTACAAGGTCAAGGGCAACATCCACTGGGTGAGCGCGGCGCACGCGCTGGCCGCGGAAGTGCGCATCTACGACCGCCTGTTCCTGGACCCGCATCCCGATGCCGGCGAGAAGAACTTCCTCGACGCCCTCAACCCGAATGCGAAGCGCGTCACGCAGGCGTACATCGAGCCGGGGCTGGTGAGCGCGGCGCCGGAAGATCGCGTGCAGTTCGAGCGTCACGGCTACTTCGTTGCCGACCGCCACGACGCGGTCCCGGGCAAACCGGTGTTCAACCGCATCGTCTCGCTCAAGGACAGCTGGGCAGTGAAGCCGGCCAAGGGTGGCGGCAAGTAAGCCCAGGCGTCCCGCCCCTCAACGCAAAACCCGCGCTCCCGAGCGCGGGTTTTTGCTTTGTGCCTTCGCTCTCGCCTTCGCCTGAAATATCGACTATAAGGCGCGCGCACGCCCGTCTGCGTCGGTTCGGCGTATGCTCGCGACCGACATCGCCGGATACCCAGTCCGGCCTCGACTCACCGAATGCGCGTTCTCATTCGCCAGCCGCCGCTTCCGACGCCCGTCCATGCCCACGCTCCGCCCTTCGTCAATGCAGCCCGCTACGTCGACCTCGCCGGGGGCGGCGCCCTCACCGAGCTCACCGAGCTCACCGACATCACGGAACGCGTCGATCTCATCGACCGCACCGACCTTGCCGTCCGGCGGTGGGGTCCTCCAACGCCTGGCGGATGAGTTGCATGGACTGGCCGCGAACTTCGCGCAAATCTACTTCATTCCGTCGGCTGGCGCCGGTGTGTTGCTGCTCGCGGTCCTCGCGCTCGCCGATCGCCCTGCCGCCCTCACCGGGCTGGCGGCCAGCGCCATCGCCTCGGCGATCGCCATCGCGCTGCGACTGCCGGCCGAGCAGCGACGAAAGGGGCTCGTGGGTTACAACGCGGCGCTCACCGGCATCGCATTCGGCGCGCTTTGGCAACCCGGCGTCTCCGGCTTCGTCTGGCTCGCGGCATGCGTGGCACTGACCGTCGTCGTGTCCGCCGGACTCGCGCGCCGCCGGTTTCCAGCGCTCACAGGCCCCTTCATCGGCGTGATGGCGCTCACCTGGGTCGCACAGTCCTGGGTCGGTCTGGTGCCACGCGCGGGCGCGCTGGCCTGCGACGCCGCCACGCCCGGGTTCGTATTCTGCTCGGTGGGACAGGTGGTCTTCATCGCGCCGCTGGTGCTCGGCCTGCTGACCTGGTACGTGCTGGCACTCTGGAACGTTCGCGCCACGCTTTGGGCGCTCGCGGCGGCGGTAGCCGTCTGGGCAGGCCTCGTATCCGCCACCTCGCTCGTTTCACGGACATTGCCGACATGGCTGGCCTCGCTCAGCTCGCTCACCTCGTTCGGCCTGTCCTGGCCGTCGATCGCGGCGCAGGCCGGGGGCATGGGTGTCAATGCGTTTCTCGCCGCCCTGGGCCTCGGTGCCTTCGGTCGCCCGGCCTCCCAGCGCTTCGCGGGCGCTTGGCTGGCCAGCATCCTGTGTGTCGTGCTCGGTCACGCCCTCGCGTCGATCGGCTGGCCCTACTTCACCCTGCCGTTCAATCTTGCGGTGTGGACGGTGCTCGCCGTCTCACGAGCGCAGCCGTCGCCGGAAAGCGCATAAAAAAATGCCCGGAACGGTCGACGTTCCGGGCACTCGCTCATCGCTAACCCCGTTTCGAGAAGCTGCCGTCTGCGCGGCCGTGGAGATGACTCAGCTTCCCTGTGTGGTTTTGGCCTGCCCTCGCTCACGTTCGCGCCCTTTCGGGCGCCGGAGCATTTTCAACTACGGCTTGTTGTTATCGCTGCTTCTTCCCTGACGCCCGCCAACGCCCCCCGACGTTACGAACCGCTGCCGAAGCCCAGGCCTCTTGCGTGCCATACCTGTATCAACGGCTGTTGGCGGGAAAAGTTGACCGGGGTATACACCGATCCCTTCGCGGATACCTCGCCCGATCGACGGGATCAACCGGCGCCAGGCGCGCCACTCGCCTCGGCCGATGTCGCCGGCGATTTCACGATTGCATACCGCGTCAGCGTCTCCTGACGCGCCACGTCGTGCGCGACCAGCGGCTCCGGATAGTTTCGCCCCAACACCACGCCGGCGTCGCTCAAGGTCTGCGCATCGGCGCGCCAGGGCGCATGCAGCGCCTTGTTGGGCAGATCAGCCAGTTCGGGCACGTACTTTCGGATGAATCGCCCTTCGGGGTCGAACTTCTCCGACTGCGTGACCGGGTTGAAGATGCGAAAGTACGGCTGGGCATCGCAACCGGTCGAGGCGGCCCACTGCCACCCGCCATTGTTCGCCGCCAGATCGAAATCGTTGAGGGCCTGCGCGAAGTACGCCTCCCCGCGCCGCCAGTCGATGCCCAGATCCTTGACCAGAAAGCTTGCCGTCACCATTCGCAGGCGATTGTGCATATAACCGGTCTGATTGATCTGACGCATCGCCGCGTCGACGAGCGGATACCCGGTGCGCCCCTCGCACCAGGCCAGGAACGCAGCGTCCGCCGCCTTGCCCGTCGCCCACTCGATCGCGTCGTACGCCGGCTTGAACGCCCGGCCGTCCACGTGCGGGTGATGATGCAGGATCATGAAATAGAAGTCGCGCCAGATCAGCTCGCCGAGCCATGTCTGCGCGCCGCGGCCGGCCTCCCCGCCGTGCTGCATGGCAGCGTGCGCCTCACGCGCGAGCGTGCGGATCGACACGGTGCCGAAGCGCAGGTGCACGGACAGATAGCTCGGTCCACGCACGGCCGGATAGTCGCGTCGTTCGTGGTAGTGCGCCATGCGTGGCAGGAAGTCGTCGAGCAGCTGCTGCGCGCCCGACTCCCCCGCGGGCACCGCGATGCGGCGCGACTCGGGCACATCGAAGCCCAGCGTCGCCAACGACGGTATCGCCCCGTTCCCGGCGCGCGGCGGTGGGGCCAACCGCTGGAAATCGGACGGCTTGCCGTGCGGTGCAAGGTCGACCGGCCTCACCTGCCTGAGCCAGGCACGCTGGTACGGCGTGAATACGCTGTAGGGCTCGCCCTGAGCGCTCAGAACCTCGTTCATCTCGAAGATCACGTGGTCCTTCACGAGTTCGAAAGCGATACCCTGATCGCCCAGCGACCGGGCGACGGCACGGTCGCGCCTGAGCGCAGCCGGCTCGTAGTCCCGGGCGGCGAACACCGCCTGCACGCCGAGCGTCTTCGCCAGTGCCGGAATCTCATGCGCCGGGTCGCCGTGGCGCACGACCAGCCCGCCACCGCGCGCCCTGAGCGTTTCGTCGAGTTCGCGAACACTGTCGTGAAGGAAAGCGACACGCCGATCGTTGCGCGGCAGTCCGTCGAGAATGGTCGTGTCGAAAACGAACGCGACATAGACCTCGGCGCAACTCGCGAGCGCCTGCGCCAGCGAAGCGTTGTCCGCGCAGCGAAGATCGCGCCGCAGCCATACCAGACCTTTGTGGAATTCGCTCATGTCAGTTCGGCGCGACACATGCACGCCCAATTCGGTGGAATGCGAGGACGTCCCCGCCAAATCCCGTACCATAGCGAGATCGCGGACTTTTTGCCATCGGCCTCGATCACCTCATGATTCGGAAGTTTCCGATTTTGACTCAAATGCGCGCCGCTCCGCTCCTGGCGTGTCTCGCGGCGGCCCTGCTCGTCACCGGCTGTGCCAGCCCTTCAAAAACACAAGCCGGTGCGACACCCGCGCATGCCCCGGCGCCCGACGCCGCTACCCTGCGCGAGCGTCACCTGGCCGCCGCCGACGCCGCGGCCACCCAATACCGCTCCTGTCTATACGGACACGTGGCGCGTTACGTCAATCTCGTGCCCGACGCCGGCCGTTTGGCCGACGAAGCCGCGGCGGAGTGCGCCCCCATCACCGAGCGCTTTCATCGGGAACGTCAGGCGGCGGTGCTCACGTACACGTCGCCGTCGGAGGCGTCGCAGCAAGCCGATGCCGCCACGCTCACGCTCCAGGCCGACGGCTTGCGAGTCGCGCGCGCACGTGCCACGGAGCTTCGGGCGCTGCGGTAAACCGACACCACGGGTCGATACGATGGGTCGCTGCGGTGTGCCTTACGTAGTCTCCCGAACGTGCTTTCCCTAATCGGGCAAGCCCCGATTGGCGAAAAACCGGCAGGTCACCAAAATGAAATCGCCCTCTTACGTCCTTTTGGGGGTACTGCGACAACGTCATTTGCCCGCTTCGGCGGGCATTTTTCTTCGGTATCCGCAACAATCGCGCCGCCAGTGGTCAGCGCGCGGGGAGGCCGCGATGTGCATCTTTTGCCAACGCAAGATGGAGGTCACTTGTCGTCGCGCTCGCGCGGCGCCGGCGCGTCCGCATCCGCATTCGCATTCGCATCCGCCAGGCCATTGCGGGGTTCGTCGTGTCCCAGCCATCGGTGCGCGAGCGCTTCGACCCGCCCGCCGACCGCCAGCACGATAAGCAGCAGCACCATCGCGGCCACGGCAATATGCCAGCGGCCCAGACCGCAGATGATGCCGATCCCCGTGGTACTCCAGAGCGCCGCCGCCGTGGTGAACCCATGAACCGAGGCGCCTCGGCTGGGCCGGACGATGCAACCCGCGCCGAGAAAACCGATCCCCGCGACGATCCCCTGCACGACACGGCTGACCGACGAGTTGTCGTAGGTCAGCGCCGAGCCCGGAAACGGCACCACGGCCAGCACGAACAACGCCGAGCCGAACGACACGATCGCCAGCGTGCGCAAGCCAACCGACTTGTGGTGCAGATTGCGGTTCAGGCCCACGAGCCCGCCCAGAATCAGGGCCGCGGTAAGCCGCAATGTGACTTCGATGATCTCCGTCATCCTTCACCTCGTCCGGGTGCGCATTGCTGCGCGAGTCATATGTCATATGCGCTGTCGCACGACGCGGGCATGGCAAGCCGCGCGCGCGTGCCATGTTCCCGTCATCGCCAGCGCGTCATCTACGCCTGTGATGCCGCATTATCGCCCGCGTTCGTGGACATGGTGCGCTCAACGGCGTCCCAGTCGTCGAACAGTCGCAGTTGACGCGTCGCTTCGGCGTCGAGCATCCGCACGCCCACGCCCAGCAATCGCACCGGCCGACGCTTGCGGCCCACGGCTTCAGCCAGCAGTTCGCGGCATTGACGGGCGTCCACCCCCAACGCCCCGGCCTCGGCCGTCGTGCGTGAGAAGTCGGCGAAACGAATCTTGACGAAGACCTTCGCAATGGCGAACGGCTCGTTGCGGCGCGCGCGCTCGATACGCTCGGCAAGCAAACGAAGCAGTGGATCGAGGGCCGCCTCGCAGTCGGCCAGCGTGCGCAAGTCGCGCGTGTAGGTGGTCTCCACGCTGATGGATTTCCGCTCGCGATCGGGGCTGACTTCGCGCGTGTCGATGCCACGGCAACGCTCGAACAGCCGCTGCCCGAACACGCCGAAACGCTCGATGAGCTCGGTCAGCGAGTGGCTTCGCAAATCCGCGCAGGAATCCACGCCCAGCGCGCGAAGCTTCTCCGCGGTCACCTTGCCCACGCCGAACAGGCGCTCCACCGGAAGCGCCGCCACGAACGCGTCCACCTCGGCGGGCTTCACCACGAACAGGCCGTCGGGCTTGCGCCAGTCACTGGCAATCTTGGCAATGAACTTGTTGGGCGCCACGCCCGCCGAAACGGTGAGTCCCACTTCCGCGGCCACACGTGCGCGAATCTCGCGAGCCATCAGCGTGGCCGAGCCCTCGCAGCGATCGCCAAGGGTGACATCGAGATACGCTTCGTCGAGCGACAAGGGTTCGACGAGGTCGGTGTAATCGCGATAGATCGCCATGATCCGCCGCGATGCTTCCTGGTACCGCGCCATCGAAGGCGGGATGATGCGCAAGTCGGGACACAGCTTGACGGCCTGCGCGGAGGGCATGGCCGAGCGCACGCCAAAGGCGCGCGCCTCGTAATTGCAGGTGGCGACCACCCCGCGCTGATCCGGCTGGCCGCCTACCGCCAAAGGAATCCCGCGCAGCGACGGGTCGTCCCGCATCTCAACGGAGGCGTAGAAACAGTCGGCGTCGCAGTGAATGATCTTGCGCGTGGCGGGTGACATGGCGGGCAGCGAAAATACTGTGCAAATATACAGCATCCGCGTGAGATTTGCGCCCCATCAGCGTCTCCCATCGCACGCGTCACGCTCAGCGCACGGGCAGGAACTGGAGAAACTGGGCACCCAGCAAGTTTTGCACGTAGCCGATTCCGGCGCGGCGGAATTTTTCGTCCAGCATCTCGGCGAGCAGGTCGAGCCGGCCGACGATCTTGCCGAACTCGCGCTCGAAGCTCACGTTTCGCACCTCGGCGATTTCGTTCGCGAGCAACAACGGATGTCCGGCCGTGTCCTGACGGCTCGCCAGCAGCCACGCCGCGATTTCCACGTTGCGCGCCGCGTTATAGATGCGCTGCGCATCGAGGCCGTCGCTCAGGTAGAACACCGTCGAGCCGCCATGCGCCGTGATGATCGTGTCCGACAGGCTGAAGATGAACGCGGCCACCCGATCCCCCTGGAACGCCGGGTCGAGCGACAGCGACAGCGCGCGCACGTCGCGCAGCGCCTTCAGGTCGGTCAGCGTACGGCGTCCTTCGACCGCCGCGCGAAGTTGCGCCATGGCCTGCGCTTGCGACGCGGCCCCCGACTTTCGCCATTCTCTCGGATTGCGCTTGTAGAGCTTGTCGGCCAGCCGATACAGGCTCTCGAGGTTGGCACGCATGCCCAGCGTCGCCATGCGATTGATGTCGGTCTGCGCCAGATCGCCGGTCGTCATCGGCGTGGAGCGCACCGCCCCGCGATCGGTCGGGACGTCCTGATACGACGCACAGCCGCCACACAATGCAGCGCCCGTGACGACGCCGAGCACGGTCATGGCGGTCCACGGGCGGGGCGCGAGTCGTGCGAAGTCCGCAAGCCAGTGTCGTCGTTCGGGAAGTGCAAGCCGTCGGGTCATCGGAGGTCGGGGCGCCAGGCGGTAAAGTCAGCGACGACTCTACGCGATCGCGCCCTGGACTTCGCAACTCCGCGGCCCGAAAAATTGTGACATTCGGTAACGCGCCGCCGATCAGGGCATCAGTGCATCGCGCACCTGCGCGAACAACGGATGCACCATCGCTTCCTCGAGCCGGAGCACCGGGGTGACGCAACAATCGGCGTGGGCGAAGCGCTCGACCCACTCGCGCTGCGACGCGCTCGCAAAGACCGCCGCCAATTCCGCCTGCAGCGCGCGTGCGTCATCGCCGCCCACGACCTGACCGAGCGACCAGTGACGCGACTTCCATTCGTCGCGCCCCAGTACGTCGCACAGGGTCTGCCAGAACTTGAGTTCGAGCGCCCCGACTGCCATGAAGCGATTGTCGCGCGTGCGATAGACCTGGTAACAGGGCACGCCGCCGTTGAGGAGATCGCCGCCGGCGCGCGCCGTGCCCCCCTGGCGATGCATCGCCACGGCGGGCACGATGTTAGAGCGAAATACCTCGTGCGTCATGGAAATATCGAGCCAGCGGCCACGACCGGTGCGTTGCGCCGACACCAGCGCCGCCAGCACGGCCTGCACCGCAGCCTGGCCGCCCCCGTAGAGGTCGCCGATCTGGAAGTTCGGGACGATCGGCGCATCGAGCGCGTCGCAGAGCTGATCGAGCACCCCCGCGTAACCGATGTAGTTGATGTCGTGCCCCGCCGCCTGCGACATCGGCCCCTGCTGCCCGTATCCGCTGATCGACGCCATCACGAGCGACGGACGTCGCCGCGCCAGCGAGGCGTAATCGAAACCGAGCCGGGCCATCACGCCGGGACGAAACCCTTCGAGCAGGATGTCCGCGCGCGCCACCCAGTCGAGGAAAGTCGCCCGGTCGGTGTCGTCCTTGAGGTCGAGGCGCACCACGGTCTTGCCGCGATTGAGTAGCCGCCAGAACCCGCCCGGCGGCGTCTCCCCGTCGCCCAGCATCATCTCGCGCGCATAGTCGCCCGCGCCCTTGTCCTCGATCTTGACGACGTGCGCGCCCAGCGCGGCGAGTCGCATGCCCGCGAGCGGGCCCGGCAGCAAACGTGTGAGATCCAGCACGGTCACACCGTCGAGCGGCGCATCCGCGCCTGCATGGGAACCATCGGCTTCGGGCGTGGTGGCGGTGTCGGTCATGGCGTGGTGGCTGTCGGCGAACTCGGAGGCTCAACCGTACCGCGCCGCGTGGTTTGACCGCAACCGGCCGGCGAGCCGCTTTCGTTCGGAAAATGCCGATTGCGCGCGGCCCAGCGTTGACTTCTCACAAAACGGGACCTGCGCCGTCGCCCTCCCCGCCCTCCCCGCCCTCCTTGCCCGCCTCGTTGGCGTCACCGGCGTCACCCGCGTCGCCGGCGTCTCGCGGTGTTGATGGGTGCGCGGGCCCGGCCACCACCCCCTCGTCGAACAGTCGGGCGATCTGGCTGTCGAGGTATCCCAGCTCGCGCAGAATTTCGGCGGTGTGCTCCCCGGTCGCGGGCAGCGCTCGGCGCGCCGGCAGTCGCTGGCCCGCCATCGCGATCGGCAGCAGCGGCACGCGCGTGTGCTCGCCGTGCTCCGTCACCAGATCGCCCAGACCGCCGCTCGCGAGCAGATGAGGATCGTCGAACAACGCCTGCGGCTTGACGATCGGCGCGAACGGCAGGCCGTGGCGCTCGAACGCCGCCGCCAGATAGTCGGCGTCGAAGCCCTGCATCATCTCGCGCAGCAACGGCAACAGCCAGTCTCGCGCCAGCACCCGGTCGTTGTTGGTGGCGAGCCGCGCGTCCTCGGCCAGATCGTGACGGCCGAACACGTCGCAAAAAATCCGCCACTGCGAATCGCTCACCACGGCCAGAAAGATCTGCACACCGTCGCGCGCGGCGAAGACGTCGTAGATGCCCCACGCCGAGACCCGCGCCGGCATCGGATCGGGCGCCACGCCGGTGACGGCGAACTGCTGCATGTGCTGCGCGGCGAGCAGCACGCAATTCTCGAAGAGTGCACCCTGCACTTCCTGCCCGCGTCCGGTGCCCTTGCGCTCGTAGAGCGCCGCGAGCGCCGCGAGCGCACCGAACACGCCCCCCATGATGTCGTTGACCGACGCCCCGGCGCGCAGCGGCTGCCCGGGCGGCCCTGTCATGTACGCCAGCCCTGCCATCATCTGCACGACCTCGTCGAGCGCCGTACGCCCCGCATACGGCCCCGACAGAAAGCCCTTGAGCGAAACATAGACCAGCGCCGGATTCAGGCGCGAAAGCGTGGCGTAATCCAGTCCGATCCGACGCATGCGGCCGGGTTTGAAGTTCTCGGTCAGTACGTCCGCCCTGGCCGCCAGACGCAGGATCAGCTCGCGTCCCTGCGGCCGTGTCACGTCCACGGCAAGGCTGCGTTTGTTGCGGTTGAACGCGCGGAAGAAGCCGGCACCGGTCCCAAGCAGACCCCGCGTCGCATCGCCGCCGACCGGTTCCACCTTGATGACGTCGGCGCCGAGGTCGCCGAGCACCATGCCGCACGTGGGTCCCATGACCATATGGGAAAACTCCACGACACGAATGCCCTTCAATGGCATCGGTGCCGCAGGGGACGCGTCCTGCATCGCCTATCCTCCCCAACCCGTATGCGACGCCTCACGGTGCACCCGGTCCGGCACGCTCGCGGGGTGCGACGGGAATCCGCCGCGCCGCGGTTGATCGAATCCGGCGATGTGCCCTGCCGGGGCACTCGCCGCCACCGTGGCCGGACGGCTCAGCCACCTCTGTCCCGGCCCCGAATTCAAACCTCCGTTCGTGGACCGATGCTCAGGGATACTGGCGATTCGCCTGCACGGCGAAGGTATTGGTCCAGGTGTCGCCCAGCCGGATCTGCGACGGTTTGACTTCGGGCGAAAACGAGGCCAACGCCTTGAGCGCCGTGGCCGGGCCGCCGGCGGGCATCATGCCGTCGGGCGAGAACGCCTCGCGGCAGTTGGCAAACGCCTTCAGGTAGAGCGCCTGATTGCCGAGCAAATACGATTCCGGCACGGTCTTGATCAGATCGGCCGCCGACGCGTGCTGGAGCCATTTGTCCGCGCGCACGATCGCATTGGCGAGTGCCTGCACCGTGTGCGGATACTTCTGGATGAAGCCCTGCGGCGCGTACATCACGGCGGCCGGCATCGGGCCGCCGAACACGGCGCGCGTGCCCGCCTGAGTGCGCGTGTCGACGAGCACCTTGAGATCCCCCGACTCTTGCAGCAGCGTGATCATCGGATCGACGTTCGAGACGGCATCAACCTGCCCGCCGCGCGCGGCGGCGACCACCGTTGCGTTGCTCCCGACGCCCACGATCGACACGTCGCCCGGCTTGAGTCCCGCCTTGGCCAGGGCGACATTGACGAGCATGTGCGTGCTCGAGCCCGGGGCGCTCACGCCGACGCGCATGCCCTTCAGATCCTTGACCGACTTCACTTCGCCCGCCTTGGCCTTGACCACACCCAGCACCAGTTGCGGCGCCGCGCCCAGCACCACGAACGCCTGATACGTCAGGCCCTTGGTCTGCATGAGCAGCGTATGTTCGAACGCGCCGGCGCCCACGTCGGCGCTGCCGCCCACCACGGCCTGCAAGGCTTTCGAGCCACCGGCGAAGTCGTCGATGGTCACCTCCAGGCCTTCGTCCCGGAAGTAGCCAAGTTGTTCGGCGATGGTCAGCGGCAAGTAATAGAGCCCGGGCTTGCCGCCCACGGCGATGGTGATCTTCGGCTTCTCCAGCGGCTGTACCGACGCGGCGGACCCAGCGGACGCGGCTGTCGCGGCAGGCGCGCCGGGACTCAGGCTCAATGCCACGAGGCCCAACACCATCAGCGTGAGAACGAGGATCAGTCGTCCCACGGCATCGCGCACACGGCGCGTGTCGGCTTGTCTCATCGCGTGTCTCCTCCCGCCCGATGCGGGACACAGGCGCGCTCCGGCTCGCCGGCCGGAATCGCTATCGGCCTCGAAAGCATCGCCGCGCGATGCCGGGGCGACAAGTTGTGTTTCGGCATGCCACGCATCGCCGTTCGCGATGTCTCGAAGCACGCCTGCCGCCTCGACGCCTTTGCTCGATGCGTCGCCCAACCCCCGCCGCAAACCCTTCGACCGTCTCGGTGACGCTTCGCGCCCCCGCACCCGGGCGAGGACTGCAAGGGTCGGGTTACGTCGCCCGACCGCTCGTGCCGTCATCGGGTGGGCTCGTGCGGCACATTTGCTCCGTCGGTTACGTTACGCGCGCACAAGTGATCGACCAGCATGCGCGAGGCTACCGGCAAAGCGTCGTAGCGTCGCACGCACACAATCAGCCGACGCTGCGCCCACGGGTCGGTAAGCGGCACGATACTCAGCGCCTCCCCGTCCGTCACCTGCGAGTAGATGCCCACCGCCTCGCGCGGGACCACCGCCAGACCGAGGTTGGCGCGCACCATGCGACACACCGCTTCGAAGGTCGAGACGTGGATGCGGAACTTCACGGTCTTGCCCTGCTCGGCGGCCAGACGCCGCAGCACGGTGTACATGGCGCTGTCCGGATGCACGCCGACGTGGTCGTAGTCGAGCGTCTCCGCAAAGGCGAGTTGGGCAGCGCCGGCCAGCGCGTGATCGCGGTGGAGCACGGTGACGATCTGGTCGTGGCGGTAGGGAAAGACTTCGACGTCGCGGGTGTCCACGGCGTCCCAGCAGATGCCGATGTCGGTGGCGCCGTCGGCGACCCCGCGCACGACCTGCGCGCTGGTGTGCTCTTCGAGATCGACCTTCACGCCTTCGTGCCGGCGCAGGAACGCACCGAGTTCGTCGGGCAGCGTCTCCACGATGGACGACACGTTGGCGAAGATGCGGATGTGGCCGCGCACCCCGCTGGTGTATTCGGACAGATCGCCCTGCATCTTCTCGAGACTGCGCAGCACGTTGCGCGCGTGGTGCAGCAGCGCTTCGCCGGCGGGCGTGGCGCGCACCCCCCATTTATGGCGTTGCAGCAGCGCCGACCCCACCAGTGATTCCAGGTCGTTGATCCGCTTGCTGACCGCGGAAGGCGCGATGAACTCGCGCTCGGCCGCGCGCGCGATGCTGCTTTCCTCACACACCGCCACGAACAGCCGCAGCGACACCAGATCGATCCGCCATAGCGCCATGCCTGTCTCCCGGAGGCACTGCATTGACAGCGAAATTGCGACGTGTGTGGCAAAAACGCCACGCGGCGCCGCACCCGACGACACAGGAAAACACCACCGAACACCATAAGGACGAGCGCCGCCGACGGCATCCGCCTCGTGCAACGGCTCAGGAGGAAGGCGCCCTCGGCGCCCGGTGACACGAATCCGACTTCAGCCCGACAGGTTGCACGCCACCATCGGGCGTCTTGCGCCCGTGTCGACGTATCGTGCCTGTGCCGGTCCCTCCCAGGACCACCGCTAGCGCATCGCCCCCGCGAGCAGTACGGTGCTCCAGCCCCCGTCCGCCGTGTTGAACGATACCTCCGGCGGCGGTGCCGACGCCAAGGCCATGAACAGCCAACATTTGCAAATGATGATCGCAATCATTTTGTCGCCGCTCGGATATCCCGGTTTCGTCGCCGGGTCTGATTTGACTATAGTGCGGCGCTATCGGGGCGGCAACTCCCAATCGTTTCCGGAAACGACAGCGACAACGTGCGCGCCGCCGGTCGGGCTGTGGGTCTGGCGGGTCAGGAACGTCGGGCGATCGCGCGCGCGAGCACCAGTACTGGCAGCAGACCGACCAGCACGAGCGTGAGGGCCGGCACGGCGGCCTCGGCGAGCCGCTCGTCGGCGGCGAGATGGTTAGTGACGACCGCGAGCGTGTCCATGTTGAAGGGGCGCAGTGCGAGCGTGGCAGGCAGCTCCTTCATGACATCGACGAAGACCAGCAGCGCCGCGGTCAGCACGCTCCCGCGCAGCAGCGGCAGATGCACGCGACGCAGCATCGACCAACCGCCCACGCCGAGGCTGCGGGCGCTCGCGTCGAGATTCGGCGCAATGCGTGCGAATCCGGCATCGACGCTTTGCAGCGCCGCCGGCAGGAAACGCACGAGATAGGCGTAGATCAACACGCCGCCCGTGCCTGCGAGGACCAGGCCGTTGGCACCGAACATGTTGCCGAGCCAGGTGTCGAGGTGCAGCACCGGCGTGAGGATGCCCAGCGCGATGACCGCGCCCGGTATCGCGTATCCCACGCTCACAAGGCGCACGGCGATTCGCGTGACACGTCCCGGCGCCAGCCGCTTCGCGTAGCCCAGCACCACGGCAAAGACGCTGGCGACCAGCGCGGCGACCGCCGCCAGACGCACGGTGTTGTAGACCCATTCGCCATAACGGGGCCAGGGCACCTGATCGAGTTCGGACACCGCCAGCCGCAGCATGATGAACGCCGGCAGCACGAAGCCGATGACCAGCGGCAACGCGCAAACGACGGTGGCGAGCGCGGCCCGCGCGCCGCGCAGCCGGGTGCGGCGCATGGTCGTCGGCGCCCGGCCGGGCGTCCCGTAGTACCTAAGCCTTGCCCGGCTGCGTGCCTCCGCGATCAGCAGAACGAGCACCGCGAGCAGCAGGCAGGCCGAGAGCTGCGCGGCCGCCACACGGTCGCCCATCGAAAGCCAGGCGCGGTAAATGCCCGTGGTGAAGGTGGGCACGCCGAAGTACGCCACCGCGCCATAGTCGGCCAGCGTCTCCATGAGCACCAGCGCCACGCCGGCGACCAAGGCCGGTCGCGCCAGCGGCAACGCCACCCGCACGAAGGCCTGCGCCGGTGTGCAGCCCAGGGTTCGCGCGGCTTCGAAGAAGCGCTGGCTGTGCTCGAGGAACGCCGTACGCGCCAGCAGGTACACGTAGGGGTAGAACGCGCCGGCGAAGACCCAGGCCGCCCCGTACCACGAGCGCACCTCGGGGAACCATGCAACGCGATCGACGGCCAGCCACCGACGCAAGACACTTTGCACCGGCCCGGCGAACTGGAGAAAGTCGGTGTAGGCGTACGCGGTGACGTAGGCGGGCATTGCCAGCGGAAGGATCAACGCCCATTCGAGTACGCGCCGCCCGGGAAACGCGTAGTGCACCACCAGCCAGGCACTCGCCACGCCCATCGCCAGCACGCCCGTGCTGACGGCGAGTGAAATGCGCAGCGAGTTCAGGGCGTACTCCGGCAGCACCGTGTCGAGCATATGGGTCAGTACGGCCCGCGTGTCGGCATCGCCCGTCCCGAGCGCCGCCACGATGCCGATCATCGGCACGAGCACGATCAGCGCGGCGCCCCATGCCACCAGCCGCCACGTCCATTGACCCGCCCCATGTCGCGCACGCCGATGCGGTGCGAGAGGCGACACGCGCATTGGCGAGGCCGCGATCGGCGCCGCCCCTTCCGAGGGAACGGCAGGACAATCGGCGGAGACAGGCTCGGAGGCGGCGCGTGACACAGGCGTCGATGACATCGGCAATTCGGTAGTGGAAAACGTTGATCGGGGCACGGCGCGCGAAGGCCTAACACCTGACGCGGGCCCGGCAATTCGAACCTTGCCGAACCTTGCGTCGCCGTTTGGCATCGCCTGACGGGAACCGGCGCAGACTCATCGGTCTAAAGCGATGTAAATTATACGCATTCGCAATTGTGACTCTGACGCGGTGAGGTACGGAAAGTGCCCCGCCGGATTTCCGACACGTCGGCCCGCCCTGTCGAGCATCTGCCTCTCCCGCTTTCACGCCCATGCCGCTGCCTTATCTGTTGCTTGACCATATCTCGGTGAATTACGACACCGCCGGCCGCACCCACACCGCCGTGCGCGATCTGTCGCTGTCGCTCGCGCGCGGTGAGATCGGTTGTCTGCTCGGCCCCTCGGGCTGCGGCAAGACGACCGTGCTTCGCGCCGTGTGCGGCTTCGAGCCGCTGGCGGGCGGGCGCATCGTGCTCGACGGGCACGAAGTGGCCAACGCGCAGACGAGCGCGCCGCCGGAGCGGCGCCACGTCGGCGTGGTGTTTCAGGACTACGCGCTCTTTCCGCACCTGAGCGTCGCGCAGAACATCGGCTTCGGACTCACGCGCCTGCCGCGCGCCGAGCGCGAAGCTCGCGTGGAGATGCTGGCCGAGCGCGTCGGGCTGGCCGGGGCGTTGCGCAAGTATCCCCATGAATTGTCGGGCGGGCAGCAGCAGCGGGTGGCACTGGCCCGCGCACTGGCGCCGTCGCCGGCGCTGTTGCTGCTCGACGAGCCGTTCTCGAATCTCGATCTCGATCTGCGCGAACGCCTGGCGGTGGAGGTGCGCGAGATCATTCGCGCGAGCGGCGCGACGGCGATCCTCGTCACGCACGACCAGCACGAAGCGTTCGCCATGGCCGATCGCATCGGCGTGATGCATGCGGGCGCGATCGCCCAGTGGTCGCCCGCCCGGGAACTGTGGCGCACACCGGCCAATCGCGTGGTAGCCGATTTCATCGGGCGCGGCGCGCTGATCCCGGGCACCTTCCGGGGCAATGCCGACGGTGGCGGCATCGCGCTCGAACTCGGCGAAATCGCGATCCCGCCGTCGATGGCCGACAAGTTGCTGCGCAGCGCGCCGAAGGGCGCGTATCCGGTCGATGTCGACGTGCTGCTGCGCGCCGACGACGTTTCCCACGATCCGGCCAGTCCATTCGAAGGCACGCTGGTGCGGCGCGCCTTTCGTGGCGCCGACCAGCTTTACACGCTGCGATTGGCGTCGGGCCGCGAAGTCGTGGCCCGCGTCGACGGCGAACTGACACATGCGCCCGGCGAGCGGGTGGGGCTTCGCCTGACGGTGCAGCACCCGGTCGCCTTCACCACGCGGGACGCCACCGTCTGAAGGGCCTGGGGCGCCATGGCGGGGCGCGCACCGCGCTCGTGACGCACGCGTGACGTGCCGCGCAGCACGCCGGCGCGCAGAGGCTGGTAGAATCCGCCAAAACGGATGGGCCTATGAAACAGTACCTCGACTTCATGCGCCATGTACTCGAACATGGCACAGACAAGACCGACCGCACGGGCACGGGCACGCGCTCGGTATTCGGTTATCAGATGCGCTTCGACCTGCAGGAAGGCTTCCCGCTCGTCACCACCAAGAAGGTGCACATCAAGTCCATCGTGCACGAACTCCTCTGGTTCCTGCAGGGCAGCACGAACGTGCGCTATCTCCAGGAAAACGGGGTATCGATCTGGAACGAATGGGCCGATGCCGACGGTGAACTCGGTCCGGTCTACGGGGCGCAATGGCGCTCGTGGCCGACGCCGGACGGCGGTCACATCGACCAGATCACGCAGCTGGTCGACCAGATTCGCCAGACGCCGGACTCGCGTCGCCTGATCGTCTCGGCCTGGAACGTGGGCGAGATTCCGCGCATGGCGCTGCCGCCTTGCCACGCATTCTTCCAGTTCTACGTCGCGGACGGCAAGCTGTCTTGCCAGTTGTATCAGCGCAGCGCCGACATCTTCCTTGGCGTACCGTTCAACATCGCCAGCTACGCCCTGCTCACGCACATGATGGCGCAGCAGACCGGGCTGGACGTGGGCGACTTCATCTGGACCGGCGGAGATTGCCATCTCTACAACAATCACCTCGAGCAAGTGAATACGCAGCTCGCGCGTGAGCCGTTCCCATTGCCCCGACTCGAGATTGCCCGCAAGCCCGATTCGATCTTCGACTATCGCTTCGAGGACTTCCAGATCACAGGATACGAAGCGCATCCGCACATCAAGGCGCCGGTGGCCGTATGACGATACTGACGCTGGTCGTCGCCCGCGCCGAGAACGGCGTGATCGGGCGCGACAATCAATTGCCGTGGCGCCTGCCCGAGGATCTTGCCCACTTCAAGCGCACCACGCTCGGCAAGCCGATCGTGATGGGTCGCAAGACCTACGACTCGATCGGACGTCCGCTGCCCGGTCGCCGCAACATCGTGGTCTCGCGCAACCCGGCGCTGACGATCGAAGGTTGCGACGTGGTCGGCTCGCTGATCGACGCGATGCGCCTGTGCGTGGGGGCCGAGGAAATTTGCCTCATCGGCGGCGCGCAGTTGTACAGGGAGGCCCTGCCGAGTGCCGACAAGGTGGTGGTGACGGAAATCGCCAGGGCCTTCGAGGGTGACGCGCACTTTCCCGACCTGCCTGCGACGCAGTGGCGCGAAACGGCGCGCGAGACGCATCACTCCCCTGCCCCCAACGACTTCGATTACGCGTTCGTGACCTACGAGCGGATCTGACATCCCGGCGCGCGCCACGCTCGCGCGCCGACGCGATCCGGGGCGTTCCCGTTTTTCTGCTTCCCCCGCTCCCCCCACTCCCCCCGCTTCCCCCGCTTTCCCCACTTCCCACGCCCCGCTCCGCGCTTCGCGGCCCCGCTCGCGCGTTCAGGCGCTGAGATTTTCGTGCGGCGCGGCCGTCCCCGCTTCAAACGGACCGGCCACGGACGTCGACATGGCGCGCGAGACGAACACGCGATCGCGGCCCAGGCGTTTCGCCGTGTACAGGGCCTCGTCCGCAACACAAACGAGACGCTCCGGCGTGTCATTGAGCGCCCCCTGTGCTGGCACGTGCGTCGCGCAACCGATGCTGACCGTGACGAGCCCCGTCGGCCCTGTGCAGGGTTTGGCCAGCGCACGCACGCTTTGCGCCACGCGTTTTGCCACGAAACCCGCGCCGTCCGCGTCCGTTTCGGGCAGCACGATGACGAATTCCTCACCGCCGTAGCGAGCCACCATGTCGGCGGGCCGATGCGTTGCCCGCAGCAGGGCCAGCGCCACTTGCGCGAGACACTCGTCACCCACGACGTGTCCGAATTCGTCGTTGTAGCGTTTGAAGTGATCGACGTCGACCATGAGAATCGACAAGGGGTGCCCCGAGCGGCGTGCCTGTTCGAACTCGCGCGGGAAGCGTTCGTTGAAGTAGCGACGATTGAAGATGCCGGTCAATGCGTCGCGGTTGCTGTATTCGATCAGGCGCAGATGGGCACGCGTGAGCTCACGATACAGGCGCGTGACCTCCCATACCAGCACGCATACGAGCACGCCCGGCGCCGACATGCTGAACAGACGCGCGAGATACCATCCCAGCGAGAACTTGACGGTGCTCATCAGGCTGAGCACGGTGTCCGTCACACAGGCGAGTACCGCGAGCGCCACCCACAAGTCAAGCACCGTTCGCAGGCGTCCGAGCGCGAGCACGGCGCCCAGCGCCACGAGGTTGACCGCGAGCAGCACGACGCCCGCGCCGCTGGCGGAGAACGCGCCCGGCACGCTTGCGGGCGTCAACGCCGGCGGCAGCGGCACCGCCAGCGCCGTCAGGCATAGCAATATGCCCACGGCGACCGGCAGGCCGACATGGATCCAGACGGCGCGTCCGGCCGATGGCAATGGGGTGACGACCTGCGGCGTGAAGCGATGCCGCGCGATCATCGCGATCAGCACGAGCAGGGGGAACCCGGCGTGCCAGAAGACCCAGATCCAGCCCGATGTCGTCGGATGCGCGGCCAATAGGCCCTGTGGGGCGAACAGGCCGGGATAGGTGAGCAGTTGCATGGCGACGGTCAGTGCCATGAAGGCATAGGCGCCGGCCAGCCAACCAAACGCTGGCCAGCGATTGACCTGGAACTGGGCGCCAAGCAGGAACGCGGCGATGGAGGCGGTCGTGAAAACGGTCAGGCCGCACATCGGGAGAAAAGGCGCCACCGCGGGCAACGCCATCGTGGCATTGGGCGCGGCCAGTATCAGGGCGGCGAAAACGACGATCGCCAGGCAGCCGGCCAGCGCCCGCTGCCCGCGCGACGCTCGCTGCATCAGAAAGCCGTCCATGAAGGCCCCTCCTGCCCGCCGCGGGTCGGTGTCTGGATAGTGGTTGGAATGACACGCTTCTACGCAACGCAATCGAGTCCCGATCGGGACCGATGATTCGGGAAGGATGCACCAATTGCTGGTGAATGCCAACCGCCGAGACGGTGTGGGCACCCGCCGATGGCGCCGCTCGCCTCATGGTCTTCGTTCTCGCGACGCCCCCCCGTCCGGGAATCGCGTCGCAGGACAAGCGCCACGCTTACAAAAGCAAAGCGCGCCGCCCCCTGCTCCCAGGTGGGTCGACGCGCTTGCGTTGGGTTGCGTCAGCGAGTTGCCATGCGAAAACCGCCGGCCACTCGATCGGAGATCACCCGCCCAGGTACGCCTCCAGCACGCGAGGGTTGCCGAGCAGATTCCGCCCCGTGTCGTCGAGCACGACCTTGCCCGTCTCCAGCACGTAGCCGTGCTGGGCAATCTTCAGCGCCTGCCGCACGTTTTGCTCCACCAGGAAGATGGTCAGCCCATCGGCATTGATCTCCTTGAGCGTATTGAAGATGCCCTGCACGATGATCGGCGCCAGCCCCATCGACGGCTCGTCGAGCAGCAGCAAACGCGGGCGGGCCATCAGCGCGCGACCGATCGCCAGCATCTGCTGCTCCCCGCCCGACAGGTTACCCGCCATCTGGTCGATCCGTTCCGCGAGGCGCGGGAATCGCTCGAGCACCTTGTCCAGGTCCGGCTTCACGTTCTGCTTGTCACGACGCGTGTACGCACCCAGTTCCAGGTTCTCGCGCACGCTCATGGTCGTGAGCGTGGCGCGCCCCTCGGCAACCTGCACCAGGCCACGCTGCACGATCTTGTTCGGCGCCAGCCCACCGATCTCTTCGCCCTCGAACAGGATCGATCCCGCCTGCTTCCGGATGAGACCGGACAATGCGAGCAGCGTGGTCGACTTACCCGCCCCGTTGGCGCCCACGAGCGAGGTAATCTCATGCTCGCGCAGCGCAAAATCGACACCCTTGACCGCCTCGATATGCCCATAGGCGACCTTCAGACCCTTCACTTCGAGCAGCGCGCTCATGCCTTGTCCTCCGCGCCGGCCGCCAGTGCGGCCACATCGTCGTCGTCATCGCGCCCGAGATAGGCTTCGATAACTTGCGGGTTGTTCTTGATCTCGTTGGGATTGCCCTCGGCGATGATGCGCCCGAAGTTGAGCACCGCGATCCGCTCGCACAGGCCCATCACGAAGCGCATGTCATGCTCGATCATGAAGATCGTGTAACCGCGCGCCTTGATGTTCTCGATCTCGCTCATGAGATCGACCTTCTCGCCCGTATTCATGCCGGCGACCGGCTCGTCGAGCAACAACAGCTTGGGCTCCGTCGCCAGCGCGCGCGCCAGTTCGAGCTTGCGCTGATCGCCATACGACAGGTTGTCGGCAATGTCGTACGCCTTATGGTCGAGCTTGACCCAGGAGAGCAGCTCATGCGCGCGCTCACGCGAACGCTTTTCCATGTCGCGGAACCCCGGCAGCGAGAGCAGCAAACCGGCGGGTCCGTAGGAGAGATGGCGATGCATGCCGACCACCACGTTCTCGATGAGCGTCATCTCCTTGAAGATGCGGATGTTCTGGAACGTGCGCGCAATTCCGCGCTGCGTGATCCGGTGCGGCTTCTCACCCACGAGACTCTCGCCGTCGAACGTGATGCTGCCGCCCGTGGGCTGCAACAGCCCGGTGATCAGGTTGAATACGGTCGTCTTGCCGGCACCGTTCGGGCCGATCAGCCCGAAGATGGTGCCCTGCGGCACTTCGATGTTCACGTCCTGCAGCACGTGAAGACCGCCGAAACGCTTGGAAATGTTGGAAAGCTTGAGCATGTCGTGTCCCCTGTCCGCTTACGTGGAAGAGGCCGAGCGCGCCTTGCCGGCACGGAACCAACGGCGAAAACGCATCGGATCCCAGATACCCTTGGGCAGAAACAGCACGATCAGCACCAGGATCAGGCCGTTGACCACAAGACGGAAGTCATTGAACGCACGCAGCAACTCGGGCAGCAGCGTGAGAATGGTGCTGCCGAGCACCGGGCCCACCAGGCCATTGATACCACCGAGAATGGCCATCGTCAGAATTTCGACGCCACGATCGAAGCCAAACTCGTTTGGCCCGATGAAGAACGTCAGATGCGCATTGAGCGCGCCCGCCAGACCGGCCAGCACGGCGCCCAGCACGAAGGCGAGCATCTTGTAGCCGGTAACGTTGATCCCCATGAGACCCGCCGCCGTTTCATCTTCCTTGATGGCCTCGAACGCACGGCCCACCTTCGAGCGGCGCAGGCGCCACAGGACCGCGAGCGTGATCACCACCGCACCGGCGACGTGCCACCACTGCGTGAGCTGCGGAATGCCGTTCAGGCCCAGCGCGCCGCCGGTCAGGTCCTCCGTGTTCAGGATGAGCACGCGCACGACTTCGCCGAAGCCAAGCGTTGCCATCGCCAGATATACGCCGGACAGGCGCAGCGTCGGCTTGCCGATGATGAAGGCCACGATTGCGGGTGCGGCCATGCCGCCCGCGAGCGACACGGCAAACGACGTCTCGTAGTTCATCGTGAGCAACGCGGCGGTGTATGCACCGATGCCCATGAACGCGGCGTTGGCCATGGCCAGCATGCCGCACGAGAGGGTGAGATAAATCGACAGGGCCAGCAGCGCATTGGTGCCCAGAGTCAGCACCAGATTGCTGTAAACCGCCCAGAAATTATTGAACCAGTCCATTGCGCCCCCGTGATTACGCTTTGCGTTCGAGCACTTTGCCGAACAACCCCTGCGGACGCACCAGCAGGATCAGGAACAGCAGGCCGAACGCCACGGCGTCGCGCATGTTCGAGCCGATGTAGGCCACCGAGAGCACCTCGGCAAAGCCGAGGAACAGGCCGCCGATCATCGCGCCGCGAATGTCGCCCATGCCGCCCAGAATGATCACCGCGATCCCCTTGTGCAGCATCGGCTGCCCCATGAGCGGGAATACCGCATTCGAATACAGTCCGATCAGCACCCCCGCCATGCCCCCCAGGCCCGCCGCCGCAAATGACGTGGCCAGGAACAGACCCTCGACGTTGATGCCGAGCAGGTACGCCGCCTTCGGTGATTCGGCAATGGCGCGCAGCGCGCGCCCAAGTTGCGTCTTCTTGATCGTGGTGATCAGCACCGCCATGAGCGCGAACGAGATGAAGATGATCGCGAGCTCGAGCACGGTCATGTGCACGCCTGCCACCGTCAGGGTGTCCTGCGACACGACGTCGTAAGGAAAACGCAGGTTCTCGGCGCCGAAGATGCCCTGCACACCGTTGTTGATCAAAATGCCCACGCCGATGGTGGCGATCATCGGAATCAGGTGAGGCGCGCCGCGCTTGCGCAGCGGTTTGAGCACCAGCACGTCGATGAGCAGGCCGAGCAGGCCCGCGACGATCACCGCGGTGACGATGGCCGCCCACAGCGGCAGGTGTAGACGTACCACAGCCTGCAGGGCGGCGTAGGCGCCGACCATGAAAACCGCGCCGTGCGAAAGATTGATGACGCCGAGGATGCCGAACACGAGTGTGAACCCGAGCGCGAACAAGGCGTACACGCACCCGAGGGAGAGCGCGTTGACGAGTTGCTGTTCCAGCATGGTGTGTATTCCAGCCTGAGGGACAAAGGCGTGCGCCGCGCGGGGGTGCGGTGTGCGCCAGAAACGCCGATGGGCGTAGCGCCTTTCGGCCCTACGCCCATGCGGACTTCTTCAAGTACTGCCGGGCTGCTTACTTCTCGATGACGTACTTGCCACCCTTCGTCACGCTGACGATCGGTGCCTGTTGCGCATCGTAGCCGGCCGGCTTGCCGTTCTTGCCCATGGCCTGACGGAAAGCGAACTTGCCCGTCGCGCCGTCATGCGTGACCTTCGGCAGTGCGTCGCGCAGCGCCTTGCGGTCGGCTTCCAGGTTGCCCGAAATCTTCACGTTCTTGATCGCACCGGCGGCGATGTACATCGCGTCGTAGGCCTGCGCGGCAAACTGGTCAGGAGCCACGTTGTACTTGGCCTTGTAGGCACCGATGAACTTCGTGTTGGCCGGCGAGCCGTTCTCGATCGACCACGGGCTACCCACCCACAGGCCGTCCGAGCTGCCCTTGGCCAGGTCGAACACCTTGACCGAGTTCATGCCGTTGCCGCCGATGAACGGCACGTTGATGCCCAGTTGACGGGCCTGCACCATGATCGGCGCACCTTCGGCGATCAGGGCCGACAGCACGATGGCGTCGGGATTGCTTGCCTTGATCTTCGTGAGCTGCGCCTTGAAGTCCACATCGCCCTTGGCGAACGTCTCGGTCGTCGTGACCGGGATCTTCAGGTCGGCGAGCGCCTTCTTGAAGTTGTCGTAACCGCTCTTGGTAAAGACGTCGTCGTTACCATAGAGCACGGCCACCTTCTTGATGCCGGTGTGCTTGGCCGCGACCTTGATCGTCTCGGGCAGCACGTCGGCTTCGGTCACCGAGTTGCGGAAGATGTAGTCGCCGATCGACGTGATGCCGTCAGCCGTATTCGAAGTGCCGAACGCCACCGTCTTGCCCGCCTGGGCGATCGGATCGGCCGCCTGTGCCGAGTTCGACAGCGTCGGGCCGAAGACCATGAGCACCTTGTCCTGGAAGATCAGCTTCTTGAAGACGTTGATCGCTTCTTCCTTCTTGCCCTGCTCGTCTTCGATCTGCAGCACGAGCTTGTTGCCGTTGATGCCGCCCGCGGCGTTGATTTCGTCGGCGGCAAGCTGGAAACCGTTCTTGATTGCCGCGCCGTACTGCGCAGCGCCGCCCGACAGCGCTTCGGCCACGCCGATCTTCAGATCGGCTGCGTGAGCCGCGGCCACCATCCCCGTGGCGACAAGTGCGCTCAGCAACTTGGTCATGGTGCTTTTCATGAGTCCTCTTCCTCCAATACCTAGTCTCTAGTTATGAGAAGGCGCGCCTTATGAGCGCGCCCATTACCCTAACCACCGCATCCACTCTTAAGCCGTAGCTTAAGAAAACCCCTAAGCATAACGCAAACTGCTTGCAACGGACACGACAAATGGGGTTTTGCCCCGTTCTGGCGCATAAATGCAACGTGTTTATGGCGCCGAAATCGACTTTTGCAGCATCAATGACCGGCGATGGTCATTTGTTCAATCAGGATTGACCCGACTTCCTTGGTTCCGCGCACGAGCGCGTCGGCGCCAATGGCCACGATCTGCCGGAACATGTCGTTCAGATTGCCGGCCAGCGTGATCTCCTCCACCGGAAACTGAATCTCGCCGTTTTCGACCCAGAAGCCCGAGGCACCCCGGGAATAGTCGCCGGTGACGTAATTCACCCCCTGTCCCATGAGCTCGGTCACGAGCAGGCCCGTGCCCAGCTTGCGCAGCATGGCACGGAAGTCGTCGGTCGGCGCGGTCAGCTTGCTGAACATGCGCAGGTTGTGCGATCCGCCTGCGTTGCCGGTCGTCTGCATGCCGAGCTTGCGCGCGGAATAGGTCGACAGGAAGTATCCCTGGACAACGCCGTCGCGCACCACGTCGCGCGCGCGCGTCTTCACGCCCTCCTCGTCGTAAGGCGCACTGCCCATGGCGCGCGGGACGTGCGGATCCTCGTGAATGCCCACGTGATCGGCAAACACCGGCTTGCCGAGCGTGTCGACGAGGAATGTCGCCTTGCGGTAGAGCGCCCCGCCGCTCACGCCCTGCACAAAGGCGCCGAGCAGGCCTGCCGCGAGCGGTGCTTCAAACAGAACGGCACATTTCCGGGTGGAAAGCTTGCGGGCATGCAGACGCGCCAGCGCGCGCTCGGCGGCGTAGCGGCCAACCGCTTCGGGCGACGCGAGGTCGCTGGCAGCGCGTTTGGACGAATACCAGTCGTCGCGCTGCATGTGGCTGCCCGAACCCGCGATCGGCGAGACCGACAGGTAGTGACGCGAATACGGATAGCCCGACAGGAAGCCCTGCGTCGTGCCCAGCATGAACTGGGAGTGCTGCGCCGATACGCCGGCGCCTTCCGAATTGCGGATGAGCGGGCTCACGTCGAGCGCCGCCTTCTCGGCGCGTCGCGCCAGCTCCACGGCTTCGTCGGCGGTGATATCCCACGGATGGAACAGCGACAGGTCCTGCGGATGCATCTCGAGCAGTTCGGCCTCGGCGAGGCCCGCGCAGTCGTCCTCGGCCGTGAAGCGGGCGATGTTGAACGCCGCGTCGACGGTGTCGTGCAGCGCCTTGCGCGAGAAGTCCGACGTACTGGCGTTGCCGCGTCGCTGGCCGATGAAGACCGAGACGCCCACCAGCTTGTCGCGATTGCGCTCGATGGTCTCGACCTTGCCGCGTCGCACCGAGACCGACAGCCCGTCGCCCTCGGAGATCTCGGCCGCCGCGTCGGTGGCGCCGAGCGAACGGGCGTACTGCAATACGTCGCTGACGATTTCCTTGAGTTGATCCTGGGTATGCGTGAAGTGCTGGGTCGCTTGGGACATCGGCGCGATTCGGTCAGTGGCTGATTAGGAACCGCCATCTTAGCGCGAGTTGCGCGCCGTCGTGCACAGGCCGGGTAACTATTTGGACGCCGCGCGCCGCGCTACAATAGCGCCCATGACGCACATTCAACGCTTTAACCGTATCGCCCACAGCGAGCTTGCCGACGAAGGCCCGAGCAAATCCCAGCGCAAGCGCGAGTCGCATGCCTTGCAGGATCTCGGCGAGGAACTGGTCAACCTGGCCAAGGACGCGCTCGCGCGCGTGCCGATGCCCGAAAATCTCGAACAGGCGGTGCGCGACTGCCGCAAGATCACCGCGCACGAAGGCCGCCGCCGGCAATTGCAGTACGTCGGCAAGCAGATGCGCACCCTGCACGAGTCCGAAGTCCAGGCCATCAGGCAAGCCCTCGACGTCATCAAAGGGGTCTCGAAGGCGGAAACGGCCAAGCTGCACGCGCTGGAACGCTGGCGCGAGCGGCTGCTCGCCAAGGACGAGGCGCTTACCGAGCTGGTCGCCCAGCACCCGGGTGCCGACGCCCAGCAACTGCGCACGCTCATTCGCAATGCCCGGCGCGAACAGGCGGCGCAGAAGCCGCCCAAGGCGTTCCGCGAGCTGTTCCAGGCACTCAAGGATTTGCTGGGGACCGGTACGGCCGACACCGAAACTTCGGACGACGCGCAAAGCGATCTGCCGGAATTCCCAACCCGCGAGGAAGACTGATGGTTGCGCGCTCCCATCCGGACGAACTTCGCGTCGGCCTCGTGTCGATCAGCGATCGGGCGAGCCAGGGCACTTATGAAGATCAGGGCATCCCGGCGCTTCAGGCTTGGCTCGGCACCGCGCTCACGTCGCCGTGGGTGGCCGAGACCCGCCTGATCCCCGACGACGCCGACGGCATCACGGCCACCCTGATCGAACTTGTCGACACGAGGCAGTGCGATCTGGTGCTCACGACCGGCGGCACCGGACCGGCGCGGCGCGACGTCACACCCGAGGCCACGCTGCGCGCGGGCACGAAGGAAATGCCGGGGTTCGGCGAACAGATGCGCCAGATCAGCCTGCGTTTCGTCCCGACCGCGATTCTGTCGCGCCAGGTCGCCGTGATTCGCGAGACGCCGGCGCATGCCGCGCTCATCATCAACCTGCCCGGACAGCCCAAATCGATCAAGGAAACGCTCGAAGGGCTGCGCGACGCCGACGGCAAGCCGATCGTGCCCGGCATTTTTGCCGCCGTGCCCTACTGCATCGATCTCATCGGCGGCCCGTACATCGAAACCGATGATGCGGTGTGCAAGGCATTCCGTCCGAAAAACGCCATTCGGGCGCCGAAATCGGCCTGATCTCGCGCGTCGGGACTGCCTGCCGGCCGCGCGATCGAATCGCGCGGCGCTTTCATGCAAAACGCCAGCGGGATCGCTGGCGTTTTTTTGTGTCCTGGCAGGACTCAGTCCGGGTTGGCCACCGGAACATCCGGGGCGCCGGGCACGGCAGTCTTCAGGAAGTGCTCGCGGTAATAGACCAGTTCGTCGATGGATTCGTGGATGTCGGCCAGCGCCGTGTGGGCGGCCCGCTTGGTGAAGCCCTTGTAGACCGTCGGTTCCCAGCGGCGGCACAGCTCCTTGAGCGTGCTGACGTCCAGGTTCCGGTAATGGAAGAAGGCCTCGAGCCTGGGCATGTAACGCGCCATGAAGCGACGATCCTGGCAGATGGAGTTGCCGCACATCGGCGACTTGTTCGGCGGCACGTACCGGGACAGGAACTCGATCAGTTGGACTTCGGCCGACGCTTCGTCGATGGTCGATGCCTTCACGCGATCGATCAGGCCCGAGCGGCCGTGAGTCGACTTGTTCCAGTCGTCCATGCCATCGAGCACGGCGTCCGACTGATGAATGGCGAATACCGGCCCTTCGATGCGCCGCGTGAGCGCCGAATCGGTCACGACCACCGCAACTTCGATGATCCGGTCGCTGTCGGGCTGCAAGCCGGTCATTTCCATATCGAGCCAGACCAAATTGAACTCGGCGCGCGCGAGCGTCGTTTCGGCATCGGCGGGCGTGGGATTCTGGGATGGGATAACGGACATGATCGGAAGACTCTGGAAAACAGATCGATGGACGACCGGCACGGCGCCTCGCCGGTCGAAAGAACTTATAATTCTCGCATACTTCAGATTCCCCAAAAGCGCATGTTCACTTATCTCTTCGTGATCTTCCTGCTGGCGATGGTCATGACCAAGCTCTGGCTCGCGGCCCGTCAGGTCCGCCACGTGGTCGCCCATCGGGCGGCGGTACCCGAGCGGTTCGCCGACACGATCACGCTGACCGACCACCAGCGCGCGGCCGACTATACCGTGGCGCGCACGCGCCTGGGCATGGCGGAGATCTTCGCGCAGGCGGTACTGCTCGTGGCGTTCACGCTGCTGGGCGGGCTGAACCTGCTGCATGCCGGCATCTCCGCGTGGCTCGGCGAAGGCTATGTCGGCCAGATCGCGCTGATCGCCGCCGTCCTGTTGATCTCCGGCATCGTGGACCTGCCGTTCACGTATGTGCGACAGTTCGTCATCGAGCAGCGCTTCGGCTTCAACCGCATGTCGCTGGGTCTGTTCATTGCCGACATGCTCAAGGGCACGGCCGTCGGCGTGGTGCTCGGCCTGCCGCTGTTGTTCGTGGTGCTCTGGCTCATGGACCGCGCCGGCCCCATGTGGTGGCTGTACACGTGGGTCGTCTGGGTCGCCTTCAACCTCTTCGTCCAGTTCATCTTCCCGCACGTGATTGCGCCGATGTTCAACAAGTTCGAGCCGCTCACGGACGCCTCGCTGGCACAGCGCATCGAGGGCCTGATGAAGCGTTGCGGCTTTGCGGCGCGCGGTCTGTTCGTGATGGACGGGTCGAAACGTTCGGCGCACGGCAACGCCTACTTCAGCGGATTCGGCCGAACCAAGCGCATCGTCTTCTTCGACACGTTGATCGAACGTCTGTCGCCGGCGGAGATCGAGGCGGTACTCGCTCACGAGCTCGGACACTTCAAGCGTCGCCACATCACCAAGCGCCTGATCGTCGCCTTCGCCCTTTCGCTGGTGTTCCTGGCACTGCTGGGCTGGCTGGCCGGTCGCACCTGGTTCTATACGGACCTCGGCGTAATGCCCTCGATGACCGGCAACAACAACGCCCTGGCCCTGATCCTGTTCTTCCTCGTGCTGCCGGTGTTCGGCTTCTTCGCCAGTCCGCTGAACAGCCTGACTTCGCGCAAGCACGAGTTCGAGGCGGACGCCTTCGCCGCGAGCCAGACACAGGCCGGTGATCTGGTCAACGCGCTCGTGAAGCTGTATCAGGACAATGCGTCGACGCTCACGCCCGACCCGGTCTACACCGCGTTCTACTATTCGCACCCCCCGGCGTCGCAACGCATCGACCGACTGCTGGGGCACGCATGAAGCGCGGGTTCAAGGGCAAGGCCTCGCCAGTCGAGACGACGGCGACGGAACGACGTCTCGGCCGTGTGGCGGCGGCTCACGGCCGCCACTATGTCGTGGAAGCGGATGACGGCGAAACGGTGCTGTGCTTTCCGCGCGGCAAGAAGAGCGAAATCGCGGTCGGCGACGAAGTCGCCTGGGCACGCACGGGCGACCAGGGCGTGATCGAGGAAATTCTTCCGCGGCGCAATTTGCTTTATCGCTCGGACCAATTCAAGAGCAAGCTCTTCGCGGCCAACATCGACCAGTTGGTCATCATGCTGGCGACCGAACCGTACTTCAGCGAGGACCTGCTCGGCCGTGCACTGGTTGCCGCGGAGGCCAATGCGTTGCGTCCGCTGATCGTGCTCAACAAGACCGATGTGACGCTCGCGTTGCCCGCCGCACGCGAGCGTCTGGCGCCCTATCGCGCCCTCGGCTACGAAGTCCTCGAGCTGTCCGTACGTGCCGACCCGGAGACGGCAACCGCCCTGCTGCTGCCGCGCCTCGCGCACCAGGCGTCCCTGTTGCTTGGGCAATCGGGCATGGGGAAATCGAGCCTCGTCAACCTGGTCGTCCCCGATGCGGATGCCGCGACGCGCGAGATTTCCACCGTGCTCAATTCCGGCAAGCACACGACCACGTTCACCCGCATCTTTCATTTGCCGGACGGCGGATTGCTCATCGATTCGCCGGGCTTTCAGGAGTTCGGTCTGCACCACCTCAAGGAAGGCGCGCTGGAGCGGGCATTTCCCGAGTTCCGCCCGCTACTGACAGGATGCCGGTTCTACAACTGCCATCACCTGAAAGAGCCCGGCTGCGCCATTCTCGAAGCGGTCGCCGACGGGCGAATCTCCGCGCAGCGCCACGCACTCTATGCACAACTGGTGCACGAGTCGGAACAGCAGATTCCCTATTGAAACATCTCCGGATAGCGCTTTGGGGTCGTGGACGGCCCTGTCGCCGCAGCAAACAGAAAACCCCGCATCTGCGGGGTTTTTTGTCCGGTGCGGTGCTTATCCGGATCAGCCAAGCCAAACGGCAAGCGTCAGCAGCAAAAGCAGCAGCATCCATAGCAGCACGGCGCGCCACACGAGCCCCACGGCAGCCTGAAGCGTGCGAGGCGTACATTCGCTCCCCACCGGCAAGACCGCGTCGTCACCCTGATTGAGCGCGTCGACACTGGACACCTCCGCGAGCGGCCCGGTCAGCCGCGCACCGAGGGCGCCGCTGCCTGCCGCGAGCAGAATGCCTTCGTTTTCGTTAGGCCATTGCTTGGCATAGTGTCGCCACGCGTAAATGGCGTCTTCGAAATTGCCGACGATGGCAAAGCCGATGGCAGTCAGGCGCGCCGGCACCCAGTCGATGACGTAGAACGCCTTTCGCGCAAACGCGCCGAATGCCGGGCTGCGATCTGGCGCCGGTTCGGTCCAGCGGCGCGACAGGTATTCGGCCAGGCGGTACAGCACCGCCCCCGCCGGCCCGATGGGCATCAGGAACCAGAAGAACACGCCGAAGACATGCCGATGCGACGCGATAACCGCATGCAGCAGCGTGTGACGCACGATCTCGTCGACCGGCATGTCGACCGTGTCGATGCCGATCCATTGACGCAGGATCTCGCGCGCTTCATTCACATTGTCGTTGTTCAGCGCGACGTGAATGTCGGTGAAATAGTGGCTGAACTGACGAAATCCCATCGTCAGATATACGATGAGAACGTTCCACGCGAAGCCGAGGAAAATGTTGACCCGCATGAGCAGGTAGTAGACCACGGCGACAACCAGGACGAACGGCAGCACGACGACGAGCCACGCCAGCACGCCATGACGCGGTTGCCCGGCATCGAACGTTTGCGAAGTGTGCGTCGCGTGGGAGCGAATCAGGTTGTAGACCGGGTTTTGCGTGGAGAGGGCACGCACCTGCTCGAGGATCAGCGCGAGGAGTACTGAAAAGAATGTCATGCGTGCGATCAGATCATCGGACGGAATGGTGTAACGATAGCACAGCTAGCCGCGAATGCCCGTCCCATGCGGCTTGGCGACGCACAGCGCGGCAACTTCAGGCAGACAACCCGCGCAAACGCGTCGCACGTCGCGTCAGGCCCGCAAAAGCTGATAGAAGTTTCGCAGCATGCCAGCCGTCGCGCCCCAGATGAAATACTCCCCCCCGGCAGGCTTGGGATAGGGCATCGCGTAAAAACGTCGCTCCCCGACCTGGTAATGGAAGACACGAATCTGGTGGTGCGCCGGATCCATCAGGAATGCGAGCGGCACCTCGAAGATTTCGTCCACCTCGCCGACGTCCGCCACCAGATCTAATGGCGGCTTGACCAGACCGACCACAGGCGCGACACGGAAACCGGTCCCCGTCACGTAATCCGGCAGACGCCCGATCACTTCCACCGCCCGCGAATCCAGACCGATTTCCTCGCGCGATTCGCGCAAGGCCGTCGCGATCAACGACGGATCGTCGGGCTCGCGGCTGCCGCCCGGAAAGCTGACTTGTCCGGCATGTGTACTCAGGTGCTGCGTTCGGCGCGTGAGCAGCACGGTGGTGCCGTGCGGGCGCATGACGATCGGCACCAGCACAGCGGCGGCGCGAGGCGTGAACAACGGCGGGGAAATCAACTCGATGTTGCCGGTCTCCGGCGTCCAGACCGGTGGACTGGCAAGACGGTCGCGCAACGCATCGGGAGTCAGCCGCTCCGCCGGCACCGGCTCACCCTCGCCCGTCGAGACGATGGGTAACGCTTCTGGATGCAGGATGAGAGGTGGCGCCACGTAGACCTTTGAAAGATGAGCAACGTCGCTATTCTAGCGAGGAAGCAAAAAATGCGTGCACGCGAAGAAAATGCCAATTGCATGGCAATTCCTCGCATACCCCCGTCATGACGCAGCGCCGCATCAACGCAATGTCTCAATGTCGGGCCCACGACGAAAAAAGCACCCCGAAGGGTGCTTTTTCCATGCGGCTTTGGCTGCGCCCGACCACGAGGTTGCCGGGCGTAGCGGCGTCCGGCTTACTCGGCGGCAGCAGGCTTGCTCTTGAACGAGAGCTTTTCCTTGATACGTGCCGACTTGCCCGAACGCTCGCGCAGGTAGTACAGCTTGGCGCGACGAACGTCACCACGACGCTTGACTTCGATGCTGGCGATCAGCGGCGAGTACGTTTGGAACGTACGCTCAACGCCTTCACCCGACGAAATCTTGCGCACGATGAAGCCCGAGTTCAGGCCACGGTTACGCTTGGCGATCACAACGCCTTCGTATGCCTGAACGCGCTTGCGGTTACCTTCAACCACGTTCACGTTGACGATCACGGTGTCGCCCGGGGCGAATTCGGGGATCGTCTTGTTCGCGGTCAAACGCGCGATTTCTTCCTGCTCGATCTTGGCGATCAGATTCATTTACCACTCCTAGTGCCATCGTATCGGCGTTCCATACCGGCAATGCCGGCCCCGACAGAGGATGGGTTCAAACCGAATGCCGTCCCCATGACGACACCCGCTGCCTAGCCGGCCGACGCATCATTCGCATCGGCCTTCAGGCTTGCAAGCCATGCCTCATCGGCACGACTCAACAATCCGTTGGCACGCGCGCTCTCGATCAGGTCGGGGCGTTTGCGCCAGGTATTGGTCAACGCCTCGCGGCGCCGCCACTTCTCGATCTCGGCATGGTGCCCGCCCAGTAACACATCGGGCACCCGCACACCTTCGTACTCTTCCGGACGCGTGTAGTGCGGACAATCCAGCAAGCCGTTGACGAAACTATCCTGCTGCGCCGACTGCTCGTCGTTCAGTGCGCCCGGCAGGAGCCGGATCACCGAATCCATCAGCGCCATCGCAGGCAGCTCACCGCCGGACAGCACGAAGTCGCCGACGCTGACTTCCTCGTCCACCACACGATCGATCAAACGCTGATCGATGGCTTCGTAACGTCCGCAAAGCAGGATCAGTCCCTGCTCCTGCTCGCTGAACTCGACTACGCGACGATGCGTCAGCGGCTTGCCCTGCGGCGACATCAGCAGCACCCGCGCGCGCGGTACGCCGGCTTCGGCTTGCGCGGCCTTCGCGGCGGCGATCGCGTCGTCGAGCGGCTTGGCCAGCATCACCATGCCGGGGCCGCCGCCATAGGGCCGATCGTCGATCGTGCGGTAATTGTTGTGCGTGAAATCACGCGGATTCCAAAACCGCAGACCGTAGCGCGACTGCTTCAGCGCCCGGCTGGTGACGCCCCAGTCGGTCAGCGCCCGAAACATCTCGGGAAAGAGCGTGACGACGTCAAACTGCATCAGACCGGTTCCGTCCAGAGTTGCCCGGACGCAACTGCGGCCGGGCGATCAATCGGTAATTCAGTAATCGAGACCCCAGTCGACCACGATGCGCCCCGCGTCGACATCCACGGTCTGCACATACTGGCCGACGAACGGGATCAGACGCTCGGCAGTCTTCGCCGGTTTGTCGTCGGCGGCCGGACTCTCATAGGCGACCCGCAACACCGTGTGCACGCCGTTGTCGAGCAACCCGACGACCTTGCCAAGCGATTCGTCCTGCAAATTCGTGACCTGGGCGCCGATCAGGTCGACCCAGTAAAACTCGTCGTCGCCCGCACTCGGAAATGCACTGCGCGGCACCCAGACCTGAAGCCCCTTGAGCGCTTCGGCAGCCGTCCGGTTGTCGCTGCCGCGAAGCTGCGCGACGACGGTTCCGGAGTGCGCCCGGCTAAACATCACATCGGCCTTCGTATAGGTCGATTCGCCGGGGCGGCGAAAATACCAGCAATCCGCGGACAACAGGCTCTCGCCCTCGCCCGTATGCGGCTGCACCTTGATCCAGCCGCGAATGCCATAGGCGTCGCCGATGTAACCCAGCTCGACGAGATCGTCGGGCGCGTCGGTCACCGGGGCAAGCACCTGTTCGGCGCGTGTGCCGGCGGCACGTCGTGCCTCGGCACCGATTTTCAGCGGTACGCGCTCTCGCGCGGGTCGGGCAGAACGAACCATGCCAATCCAACGTTGTGACGAACACACGGCGATGCCCGCTCCGGATCACTCGGGAGCAGGCACCGCCGTTCAATTCTCATGCCATCGGCACGCCGACAGCAATGCGTACAGCTTGATCAGCGCAACGCTCAGGCAGCAGCCTTGGCGCCTTGCTTGATCAGACGAGCCACGGTCGGCGACAGTTGTGCGCCAACGCCTTGCCAGTACGTCAGACGGTCCTGAGCAATACGCAGACCTTCCGTGCCTTCGGCAGCGACCGGGTTGTAGAAGCCAATACGCTCGATGAAGCGACCATCGCGACGATTACGCGAGTCGGTTGCAACGATGTTGTAGAACGGGCGCTTCTTCGCGCCGCCGCGAGCAAGGCGGATAACGACCATGATAAATCCTTGTGAATCCAGAAGTGTTCGGACAGAAAACGCGTGATTATAGCGCAAAACCCTCGTCAAAACAAACACTTCCCCAGGCACCGGATGCCCGGCGCCCAGCCCCGTCCCGATTGGGCGCGTCGCGCGCTCCCCCCAGGGCCCTTGGGACGGCGATGCTGGCCGCCGCAGGCGCTGGTCTACAATGCATCCATCCTTTGAGCGAAGCGAGTCCGGCATGCGACGAATTCCCGATGGACGGCACCGCGTCCGGCGCACCCCGACGGCGACATGGCTGGCACGGCTTGCAGGGCAGATCGCCGGACGCGTCCGCCACGCATCCCCGACCTATCTATTGGCCAGTGTCATATTCGCGCTGGCCCCCTCGCTTTCGAACGCTCGCGACGCCCTCCCCATCGAACGTCTGGCCCTCCCACCGGGTTTTTACGTCGAGGTGCTCTCCGATCAGGTTCCCGGAGCGCGCGGCATGTCGCTCGGACCGAAGGGCACGCTCTTCGTCGGCAGCCGAGGACAAGGCAAGGTGTACGCCATCACACTCGATCCGTCGCGCGCCTATGCTGCCAAGGTCAGGACCATCGCCTCGGGACTGAACATGCCCGTGGGCGTCGCCATGCGCAATGGCGCGCTGTATGTCTCTGCGGTGTCACGCATCCTCAAGTTCGACGACATCGAAAATCGCCTCGACAATCCGCCGAAGCCGGTGGTTGTCTTCGACAAGTTGCCGACCGACACCCACCATGGATGGCGCTATATCGCCTTTGGCCCGGATAAACGCCTGTATGTCGGCGTCGGTGCGCCGTGCAACAGTTGCAGGCGCGACGAGAACCGCTACGCCATGATCGGCAGTATGAAACCGGATGGCAGCGACTGGCGGGTCATTGCCCGTGGCGTACGCAATACCGTGGGCTTCGACTGGCAACCCGGCACGAACACGCTCTGGTTCACCGACAACGGCCGCGATGAAATGGGCGACGATGTCCCGGACGACGAACTGAACCGGCTCACGCGCGCCGGCGAGCATTTCGGCTATCCATACTGTCATGCGGGGGATGTCGCCGATCCCGAATTCGGACGCATGAGAACGTGTGAGGCCTTCACTCCGCCGATGGCCAGACTGGGGCCGCATGTGGCCGCCCTCGGCATGCGCTTCTATACAGGCAGGCAATTCCCGGAGAACTATCGCGGCAGTATTTTCATCGCGGAACACGGCTCATGGAATCGAAGCCGCAAGGTGGGCTATCGCGTCGTACGCGTGGTGCTCGACGCCAGGGGCGCCGTCACGAAACAAGAGGTGTTCGCGCAAGGCTGGCTGGCAGACGACGACACCGTCTGGGGCCGCCCGGTTGGCCTTCTGACGTTGCCCGACGGTTCGCTGCTGATCAGCGACGACTACGCCGGCGCGATCTACCGCATCACCTACCGAAAGCCATGAGGTGCCCGGATGACGAACCATCGACATGCCCGCCGCTTGCGGCAAAACGGCCACGAAGGAACTGACCCGCCCCCGGGCGGGTCAACGATTCACGGTACTCACGGCGCCGTTCGGACCTGCCACGCGCGGTCCATCGTGACCGCTTCGCCGTTCCTGCCCTCCGCGCAACCACTCCCATACAAAATCATGAACCAACGCCGACTCTCGCTCCTGCCCTCCTCGTTCGCGACCTACCTGGCCACCCTGCTGGTGCCTGCCGCCCTGCTGGCCGGCTGCGCGGCGCCCTCCGGCGGCGGCGGCGCCAATCCGGCAGCGGAACCGTCCGGCGGCACCGCAGCCGCCACCACCGCCGCCGATCTGATCGGCACGTGGCAACTCACGAAATGGGAAGGCCCGACCAACCTCCCGAGCCTGCCGGAAGGCCGCATGATCAACCTGACGTTCAATGACAAGGGCGCCTTTTCCGGCACTGGCGGCTGCAACCGCATTTTCGGGCAGTACAAGGTCGGGCCCGGCAATGGCCAATTGACGATCCAGGCGCCGGCTTCGACCCGAATGGCCTGCCAGGATTCGATGACGTTCGAAGACCGTTATCTGAAGACCCTGCCCACGGTCACGACGTTTGAGCGGCGCGGCACGCAGCTGACGCTGGCCACCACGAACGGCGAAAAGCTCACTTACGCATCCCAGACGCTGCTCAATCGCACCGTCGCGGGCGCGGGCGGCGCAGCCAGGACCGAAGACCGCGTGCTCGACGTCGACTCGCAAATGGCCGACTGCGTCGGCGTCGCGCCACGCAAGTGCCTGCGGGTGCGCAACGCCGACGATTCGGGCAATTCGCCCTGGGAACTGTGGTACGCCCACATCGATGGATTCGACTGGAAGCCGGGCGTAGAATACCGCGTGAAAATCCACGGCGAACCCGTCGTCAATCCGCCCGCCGACGCTTCGAACATGCGCTGGACGCTGGTCGAAGTCATCCGCGAAACGCCTGCCCGATAACCATTCCAAATGAACGCAGTCGCTTATAAATCCAAAACCCTGACCGCCGGCCTGGCGATGCTGTTCGGCACGCTCGGCCTGCATCGCTTCTATTTGTACGGTCTGCGCGATCGCTTCGGCTGGGCTCATATCGCGGGATCGGCGTGCGGTGTCGCCGGCTGGGGGCTTTTGGTCACGAGCGAGCTGCGTTCTCCCGCGGGCTGGGCACTGACGATCCTGGGCGCGATTTCGCTGTTCTCGGCGTTCCTCGCCGCCATCGTCTACGGACTTCGTCCGGACGAACGGTGGAACGCCCAGTTCAATACCGGCACCCCACTGAAGTCTCGTTCGGGATGGACGGCCGTCATCATCGTTGCCGTCTCGCTTTTCGTGGGGGCGATGCTCATGATGGTCGGATTTGCTGTCGCGTTCCAGACCTACTTTGAAACGCACGACACGCCGAACCGCCTCTCGCAGTAACTTACGCAACCGCCCAACGTGAGCACACCGCACACCCCCAACCCGAATGTCCGGCCGACACTCGGCTTCGTCGGCGCCGGACGTGTGGCCCGAGCACTCGCGAGCGCCTCGGCGAACGCGGGCTACGATGTGACGGTGATCGCCAGCCGCCGGCTCGACGCCGCGAAGCGCGTGGCCGACGCCACCTCGGGATGCCGCGCGATCGCGATCGACCGCCCGGAGGCAATGGGTGCCGTATTCGCGCACGCCGATCTTGTCTTCCTGACCGTGCCCGACGACGCCATCGCGTCCTGCGCCTCGCATCTCGCGCCTCGTGCCGGGCAGGCGCTGGTCCATTGCAGCGGGGCGTCGGAAGTTGCACTGCTGGCCCCAGCGGCGCGCCACGGCGCTGAGATTGGCGGCTTTCACCCCCTGTTCCTCTTCGCCGGCCTCGACGACGACGCCACGCGCCTGTCCGGCAGCACCATCACGATCGAGGCCGAGGGCCCGCTCAATGATGCGCTGCACGCGCTGGCGAATGCGATTGGCTGCCGCGCCCTGTCCATCCCTGCCGGGGAACGCATGCGGTATCACGCGGGTGCCAACTACGCCGCGAGCTTCCTGCTCTGCCTGCTCGAAGAAGCCACACAGCTCTGGCACGCGGTCGGCATGCCCGAAGACGCAGCGCGCGACGCGATGTGGCCGCTCGTCATGGGAACGCTCAACGCCGCGCGCGAACGCGGACTGTCTGGCGCGCTCGCCGGTCCAGTGTCGCGCGGCGACGCGGGCATCGTCATGCGGCATACGGAAGCCCTGGCCTCCATGGGCGGCAACCACGCCACCCTGTATTCGCTTCTCACGCTGCGCGCCATACGTCTCGCCCGCCAGCGCCCCGGCGCCGATGGCGCGGCCCTCGACGCCATTGCCCGCGCCATCGCACCTTATCTGCCCCCCGCCGCCGCGGCGCCCACGCCACACGACAGCGCCGAATAGTCGCCGCCAGGCACACCGGACCACCCCACCCCGCGCCACACGGCAAGGGGTCGCGTTCGTCCCCGAAGCCCGGCGCCCTTGACACAACCCCTTCGCCCCGCGATTTCCCGACATTGTCGCCTCGCCAAAATACTGTACAAAAACACAGTATAATGACAAGCATCCCTCGCGAATGCCGCACGTTCGCGTTCTGGACCGCCATCAAGGAGAGGTGTCATGGCTTCCTCATTCGCGCCGCCCTCGTCACGCAAGGGCCGAGGCGCCGTCGCCAACCTGGAATCGCGCTTTTCCGAATACCGCAGGGAGAGCGACGAAACCCGTCATGAATCGGACGCCGCCCAGGAATGTGAAGTCAAATTCGTCACGCAGGTCGCGCTCGAAAGTGCGAGAACGATCATCTCGCGCAACACGTCGGCGGACATTCCCTTCGATCGCTCGATCAACCCTTACCGAGGCTGCGAACACGGGTGCACCTACTGCTTCGCGCGCCCCACCCACGCCTACCTCGGCCTGTCGCCGGGACTCGACTTCGAAACCCGCCTGTACGCGAAGCACAATGCCGCCGATCGGCTCGACGCCGAGCTGCGCAAGCGCGGCTATCGGCCCGCCATGCTGGCGCTCGGCGCCAACACCGATCCGTATCAACCGATCGAGCGCGAGTACCGCATCACGCGAAGCGTGCTCGAGGTGCTGGAGACGTTCGGCCATCCGGTAGGTATCACTACCAAATCGGCGCTGGTCACGCGTGACATCGATATCCTGTCGCGCATGGCGCAACGTGGACTGGCCCGGGTGTTCATTTCGGTGGGCACGCTCGACGCGGACATCGCACGCCGGATGGAGCCGCGCGCCAACACGCCGGCGCGCCGGATCGAGGCCGTGCGAAAACTCACCGATGCGGGAATCCCCACAGGGGTCATCGTGGCGCCGATCGTGCCGGCGCTGACAGATTTCGATATCGAGCGCGTGCTGAGCACGGCGTCCGAGGCGGGCGCGACCTACGCCGGGTATGTGATGCTGCGACTGCCGAGCGAGGTGCACGACGTCTTCGTCGACTGGCTGGAGGCGAATTACCCGATGCGGGCACGCCACGTGATGAGCCTCATCGAGCAAGTGCGTGAAGGCAAGCACAACAGCGCCGAATTCGGCAAGCGCATGACGGGAACCGGCCTGCATGCCGAACTGATCCGCCAGCGCTTTCATCTTGCCGCGCGCAAGCTGGGGCTCAATCAGGCCAGACCGCCGCTGCGCACCGATCAGTTCAAGGTGCCGCCGCCGGCGCCCCCCGCCTTGCACGCCGACAGCCGTGCCAACCCGCAGATGCCGCTCTTCTGAGCACGCACGCTCACTCCTCGACAGCGATCGTCAGCGTCTCCTTGATCTCCTCCATCACAACGTAGCTCTTCGACTGCACCGCGCCGGGCAATTGCAGGAGGATGTCGCCAAGCAGCTTGCGGTATTCCGACATCTCCCGAATGCGCGCTTTGATCAGATAGTCGAAGTCCCCCGAGATGAGATGGCACTCCATCACCTCCGGAATGCGCAGCACCTCGCGGCGGAACTGGTCGAACATGTTGCCCGACTTGTGATCGAGCGTGATCTCGACGAAAACCAGCAATGCCGCGCCAAGCGCCGCCGGATTCACGCGGGCAAAGTAGCCCATGATCACACCGTCGCGCTCCATTCGTTTGACCCGTTCGATGCACGGCGTGATCGACAGCCCGACCTGCTCGGAGAGGTCTTTCATGGACATCCGGCCGTCCTGTTGGAGCAACGTCAGAATGCGCCGGTCGAGCCGGTCCAGCGTTCGGACCGATTGCTGCTGAACTCTCATTATTTTTTCCTGAATTCAGACCATATACATTAACTAAACCTACGAATCCGAGAATAGCATGCGAATTATTACTGGATAACCATGGTTTTACAGGAGTCAACGCAATGAAGGTCATCGTTCTCGGCAGCGGCGTCATCGGTGTCACCAGCGCGTACTACCTGGCAAAGGCCGGGCACGACGTCACGGTGCTCGATCGCCAGGCGGGTCCGGCGCTCGAGACCAGCTTCGGCAATGCCGGCCAGATTTCACCCGGCTACGCGTCGCCGTGGGCCGCACCGGGGATTCCGACGAAGGCCATCAAGTGGTTGTTCCAGAAGCACGCCCCCCTTGCCATTCGCCCCGACGGCACGCTCACTCAGCTCAAGTGGCTTTACCAGATGCTGCGCAATTGCACGCCCGAGCGTTACGCCGTCAACAAGGAGCGTATGGTGCGGATCGCCGAATACAGCCGCGACTGCTTCCGCGCGTTGCGTGCCGAGACCGGTATTCCGTATGAAGGCCGTCAGGCCGGCACGCTGCAACTGTTCCGCACCGAAGCGCAACTGGCAAACGCTGCGCGCGACATTGCCGTACTGCAAGACGCCGGCGTGCCGTTCGAACTGCTGGACAGCTCGGCGCTCGCGGGTGCCGAACCGGCATTGGCGGCCGTGTCGCACAAGCTCACCGGCGGCCTGCGTCTGCCGAACGACGAAACCGGCGACTGCCAGTTGTTCACTACGCGCCTGGCGGCCATGGCCGAGGCGCTCGGCGTGAAGTTTCGCTACGACATGCCGATCGACGGCCTGCAGGTCGCGGGCGACAAGATCGAAGGCGTGATGTGCGCCGGCATGATGCAGCGCGCGGACGCGTACGTGGTCGCCCTCGGCTCGTATTCCACGCCGTTCCTGCGCGGCATCGTCGACATCCCGGTATATCCGCTCAAGGGCTACTCGATCACCGTACCGATTGCGGACGCACAACGGGCACCGGTCTCCACCGTGCTCGACGAAACGTACAAGATTGCCGTGACCCGCTTCGACGACCGCATCCGCGTGGGCGGCATGGCTGAAGTGGTCGGCTACGACAAGACGCTCAATCCCGCGCGCCGCGCCACGCTGGAGATGGTCGTCAACGATCTGTATCCGGGCGCCGGCAACACGGCCGAAGCCTCGTTCTGGACCGGCCTGCGTCCAATGACGCCGGACGGCACGCCGATCGTCGGCGCCACCGCCCTGCGCAATCTGTTCCTGAACACTGGCCATGGCACGCTGGGCTGGACCATGTCGTGCGGCTCCGGCCAATTGCTGGCCGATCTGATGTCAGGTCGCCGACCCGCCATTCTCGCCGACGATCTGTCGGTGGCGCGCTACAGCGGCGCGCCCGATGCGCAGGCCCAACCGGCCTTCGCCTGATGTCACGAACGGCACCTTAGGGTGCCGTTTTTGTTTGGGGCACGTGCGGTCGTGAAGGTGCTCATATTGCCGTCACATCACAACAATGGAGACGCATCATGAAAATCGGTGTACCGAAGGAGATCAAGAACCACGAATACCGCGTAGGCATGACGCCCGCAGCCGTGCGCGAAGTGGTGGCACGCGGGCACGAGGTGTGGATCGAGACGCAAGCCGGTGCGGGCATCGGCATGGACGATACCGTCTACGCTGCCGCCGGTGCACACATTGCCGCCAATGCCGTCGACGTCTTCGACCGGGCCGAGCTGATCGTCAAAGTCAAGGAGCCCCAGGCCGTTGAACGGGCGCGGCTGCGTCCTCACCACACGCTCTTCACCTACCTTCACCTCGCTCCCGACCCGGAGCAGACCCGCGACCTCATCCAGAGTGGCGCATCATGCATCGCGTATGAAACGGTGACGTCCGCCAATGGCGGTCTGCCGTTGCTCGCGCCCATGTCGGAAGTCGCGGGACGCATGTCGATCCAGGCCGGCGCCACCGCGCTGGAGAAGACCCACGGCGGGCTTGGTCTGTTGCTCTCGGGCGTGCCGGGCGTGGAAGCCGGCAAGGTTGTCATTCTCGGCGGCGGGGTGGTGGGGACCAATGCCGCGACGGTCGCCGTCGGTATCGGCGCGCAAGTCACGGTGATCGACAAATCGGTCGACGCACTGCGCCGCATCAGCGCGCAGTTCGGCGGGCGCGTCCAGACGGTCTATTCGACGCAGCACGCCATCGAAACGCACTTGCGCGACGCCGATCTCGTGGTTGGCGGCGTGCTGATCCCCGGAGCCGCCGCGCCCAAGCTGATCACACGCGCCATGCTTGGCTTGATGCGCAAGGGCGCCGTGATCGTCGACGTTGCCATCGACCAGGGCGGATGCTGCGAAACGTCGCATGCCACCACGCACGCCGATCCGGTCTATGTCGTGGAGGGCGTGGTCCATTATTGCGTGGCCAACATGCCTGGCGGCGTGCCGCGCACCTCGACCTTCGCCTTGAACAACGTGACGCTGCCATTCATCCTGCAATTGGCCGATCATGGGCCGGTCGCCGCCATGCGCGCCGATCCCCACCTGCTGGCGGGCCTGAACGTGGCGCGCGGCCTGGTGACCAACCGCGGGGTCGCCGATGCGCTCGGCCTCGCCTATCACGAGCCCGGCGCGGTACTGGCGAACCTGCCTGCTGCCGCCTGACCGGCTCGCGGTTCGGCGTCTACGCCATATTCGCCACATTCACGATATTCGACGATGCGGCGTCGCGCTACCGTGCGAACGTCCAACGGACGTTCGCACGGAGCCTGTGCCGACGGGACACGGTCTTCCGACAAGCCGCGCCACGCCTTGCGCTTTGGACATGGGCGCACTCACTTCGTTATACTTCTCCCATCCCGACGGCGCGCCGGCACCCCCGGCAACCGGGCACGCGCCACCGCGCGGCTCCCCGCCTGCCCGAAGCCGTCAATGTCCACGAGCAATTGATGAACGCCGATCCGCAAGAACTCAACAAATTCAGTGAACTGGCCCACCGCTGGTGGGATCCGCACAGCGAATTCAAGCCGCTGCACGAGATCAACCCGTTGCGCCTCGACTGGATCGAGCAACACGTGCCGCTTCAGGGCAAACGCGTGCTGGATGTCGGTTGCGGCGGGGGCATCCTGACCGAATCGATGGCGCGCCAGGGCGCTCGCGTCAAAGGCATCGACCTGTCGACGAAGGCGCTGGGCGTGGCCGATCTGCACAGTCTCGAAGCCGGACTTTCCATCGAGTACGAAGAAATTTCGGCCGAAGCCCTCGCAGCGCGCGACGCCGGCACGTACGACGTGGTGACATGCATGGAAATGCTCGAACACGTGCCGTCGCCCGCGTCGATCGTGGCGGCATGCGCCACGCTCGTCAAACCCGGCGGGCATGTGTTCTTCTCCACGCTCAACCGCAATCCGAAAGCCTGGCTGCTGGCCGTGGTCGGCGCCGAGTACCTCCTGCGCATGCTGCCTCGCGGCACCCACGATTACGCGAAATTCATTCGCCCGTCGGAGCTTGCGTCGTTTGCCCGTGCCAGCGGCCTCACGATCCGTGATTTACGCGGCTTGACCTACAATCCGATCAGCAAGCGCTACGCGATCAATCGCGATACCGACGTCAATTACCTGGTCGCGTGCACGCGTGACGCCTGATATGTTCGAACCCCCCGTCCTGGTTTCCGCTTCGTCTTACGGCACGTCGGCGCGACTGCTCGACGGCGACGTGCGCGCCGTGCTGTTCGATCTCGACGGCACGCTCGCCGACACGGCGCCCGATCTCGTTGCGGCCGTCAACAAGGTGCGCATCGACCGCGGCATGCCGCCCGGGCCTTACGAAACCCTGCGCCTGCAAGCGTCGCACGGCGCGCGCGGTTTGATTGGCAGTGCATTCGGTGTCGCCCCGGAAGATGCCGCCTTTGCGTCGTTGCGCGACGCGTTCCTTGCCAATTACGAAGCCGCCCTGTGCGTGCGCAGCCAACTGTTCGACGGCATTCCGGCGTTGCTCGCCGCGCTGGCCGAGCGTGGACTGCCGTGGGGGATCGTCACCAACAAGGCGGCACGCCTGACCGATCCGCTCGTGAAGCTGCTCGGCCTCGCCGACGGCGCTGCCTGCGTGGTGTCGGGCGATACGACGCCACACAGCAAGCCGCACCCCGCGCCGTTGTTGTATGCCGCCGAGTGCATCGGCATTGCGCCTGCGCGGATCGTGTACGTCGGTGACGACCTGCGTGACATTCAGGCGGGCAAGGCGGCCGGCATGGCCACGGTCGCCGCAGCCTACGGTTACTGCGGCGACTCGCTCGCACCTGCCCAATGGCAGGCGGATGCCGTCGTCGAACGCGCGGGCGCGATCGCCCCGCTGGTCATGCCGCCGGCCTGACGGTCGCGTCATGACCTTCCGGGACCCGTCCGCTGTCGCGGCCGGTCCCGGGTCTGTCCCGCCGCGCGCCAGTGGCGCGGCGCGTGCTTCACTGGCTGCTTACGGGAGACCGCATGGCCGAGCAAGCGAACGATCGCAAACCCTCAACGAATTCCTCCGCGGGCGGCAACCGTCTGCAACAAGGCGTCGCCCGCGCACAAGCGTTCGGGCGCGACCCCGACGTACGCCGACGCGCGCGCAAAGGCGGCCTGTGGGCCGCCGCGGTCATTGCGGTTTTCGGCGTCGTGGGCTATTTCACGGTGCCTGCGGTACTCAAGCACTACGCCGTCGACAAGCTCTCGACGTACCTGCAACGGCCGGTGAGCGTGGGCGACGTGAGCTTCAACCCGTACACGCTGCGCCTCGACCTTCATCAGGTGCATATCGGCGACAAGACGCCGGGCCAGCCCTTCGTGGACGTCGGCATGCTGCGTGTGAACGCGTCGTGGGGCTCGCTGTTTCGCCTGGCCCCCGTGGTCGACGAGCTCTATGTCGATACGCCGGTGATCAATATCGTGCGCACCGCGCCCCAACGCTTCAACTTCTCTGACATCATCGACCGCGCGACGGCGGGTCCGCCCTCGCCCGAGCCGTCCAAGCCGGCGCGCTTTGCACTGAACAACGTCCAGATCAGGAACGGCACGGTGCGCTTCGACGACACCGTGCAGAACGAGAAGCACGTCGTCGACAATCTCCAGATCGGCGTGCCGTTCATCGCGAACCTGCCGGCCGACACCGACATCTTCGTGCAGCCGTTGCTGCAGGCGTCCATCGACGGCTCGCCGCTGCACATTTCCGGGCAGACAAAACCGTTCGCCGACTCGCTCGAATCGACGGTCGACATCAAGCTCGACCGGCTCGACGTGCCGAAGTACCTCGGCTATTCGCCCATGACCGTGCCCGCGCAGATCAAGAGCGGCGCGATCAGCACCGATCTGAAGCTGCGCTTCACGCGGGACAAGGCAGGCAATCACGTTCTGCTCACGGGCACGGCGGGTTTGTCGGACGCGGTCGTGACGGAACCCGACGGTTCGCCGCTGGTTGCCGTCAAGCAGATCGATGTGAAGCTTGGCAAGGTCGAGCCGCTGAGCAACATTTATCACATCGACAGCGTCCGCATCGACGGGCTCGACCAGCAGGTCACCCTGGAAAAGGATGGCTCGATCAATGTCGCCAAGGCCCTCGCGCCGCAGCGCCCCGTGATCAAGGCGGTGGGCAAGGCGGTCGATCAGGCGGCCGCGTCGCCGCAGGCAAGCGAAGCCGCCAAGTCGGCGCCCAAGGTGGCGGCGGAGCAAACGGCACGCCCGGCCACGCCCGCCTCGGCGGCCGAAGCCGCGCAGGCCAAGGCCATTGCCGCCGAGCAGCCCACGCCGCTCGACCTGCTCGTGGGCGAACTCTCGGTCGTGAACAGCAAGCTGCGCCTGACCGACGAGCGCGGCGCGAAACCCGCCAACCTCGCGCTCGAGAACATCCAGATCGGCGTGAAGCAGTTCTCGACGCTGGGCAAGGATCCGGCCACCTACGACGCGTCGCTCGGCCTCCAGAGCGGCGGCTCGCTGAAGGCGCACGGCCAGTTCAGCCTGCCGGCGTACAACGCCAGCGGTGAGCTCGACGCCGAGGCCATCGCCCTTGCTCCCTTGCTGCCCTTCGCGCAGGGCGCTCTGGCCGGCGACCTGAAGAGCGGCACCGTCGGCGCGCAGGCCAGGTTCACTGCGGCGTTCGCGCCCGACAAGCAGCCGAACGTCCAGATTTCGCCCGCCACGGCGACGCTCGAGAAGGTCGAATGGCTCACCGGCATCAAGGGCGACGCACCGTTGCGGTTGGCCAAGGCGCAGGCGAAGCTCTCCCATTTCGATCTCGGGGCGCGGCAGGCCGTGCTCGACGACGTCACGGTGAGCGGACTCGACGTGTCCGCTCGCCGCGACAAGGACGGCAAGATCAACCTGCTGGCGTTGACCGGCGACGGAAAGCCGAAGGCCCCCACGGGCACCGGCAAGGGTGTCGATGCCCGCGTCGGTACGGAGCGTGGGCGCAAGACGTCTGCCAAGGCGGGCGGCTCGGGCGCGACAGCCGCGAGTGGCTGGCAGTGGAAGGTCGGCAAGGTGGTGCTGGACAATGCGAGCATCGGCTTCGAGGATCGCGCCGTCAAAGGCCGTCCGATCAATGCGCGGTTTGCGCCGCTCAATGTCACGGTGCACGGCGCGTCGCAGGACATGGGCAAGCCCTTGCAGCTCGAAGTCGCGGGCACCCTCAACAAGAAGGGCACGCTCAACGCCTCGGGCAACGTCACGCCACAGCCGCTCTCGGGCGATCTGCAGGTCAAAACCCAGCAGCTCGACCTCGCCGCGTTCGACTCGTACATGAGCGACGAGCTCAATGCCAGTATTGCCAGCGCCCTGCTCTCGAGCAATGGGCGCGCGACGTTCGCGATGAAGGGCGACACGCCGCAGGTGACCTATCGCGGCGATGCCACGCTGGGCAATGTGCGTCTGCTCGACAAGGTCACGACGGACGACTTCATGCGCTGGAACGCCCTGTCGGTGCAGCAGATCAATCTCGCGGTGGGCAGTGGCAAGCCGAACGTGAAGCTGGGCAGCATTGCGCTGTCGCGCTTCTATGCGCGGTTGATCATCAACGCCAACGGGCGCCTGAACCTGGCCGACGTGGTGGGCAACAAGCAAGCGGCGCCGCGCTCGCTTACCCGGGCGAACGAGGGCATTCCGCTTGACGGCGCACCGGCCAGGCCGCCGCTCGACGCCGCGGCGTCGGCGGTCGAGGCCGGGCAGCCGACCGAAGTCGAGAAGAAGGAACAGAAACCGGGCGAGACGACCGTGCAGCGCGGCCCGGGTTACGGCACGGGCAAGGCGCTGCCGGCCGACGTCCATATCGGGCGTATTACGCTGCAGGGCGGCAACATCAACTTCACCGACAACTTCGTCAAGCCGAACTACACCGCCAACCTGACCGACATCGGCGGGCGCATCGGGGCGTTCGGCACCGCGACGACCGAGCCGGCCGAGGTTGCCCTGCAGGGCAAGGTCAACCGCAACGCGCCGATCGACATCAGCGGCAAGATCAATCCGCTCGCGCCGATGGCGTTCGTGGATCTGGGCGCCAAGGCCGACGGCATCGAGTTGACCAACCTGACGCCCTATTCCACCAAGTACGCCGGCTATCCGATCGAAAAGGGCAAGCTGACGGTGGACGTGCACTATCTGCTCGACCAGGCGAAGCTCACGGCGAACAACCACATCTTCATCGACCAGTTGACATTCGGCGACCGCGTGGAGAGCCCGACGGCGACGAACCTGCCAGTGCGGCTGGCAGTATCGCTGCTGAAGAATTCGCGCGGCGAGATCGACGTGGACATCCCGATTTCCGGTTCGCTTGAGGATCCGCAGTTCAGTCTTGGCGGTGTGATTTTCCGGGCGTTCGTGAACCTGATCGTCAAGGCGGTCACGGCGCCGTTCAGCCTGTTGGCGTCGGCGTTCGGCGGTGGCGATCAGGAACTGGGCTACGTGGAGTTCGCGCCGGGCAGTGCCCGTCTCACGCCGGAGAGCGAGAAACGTCTGGAAACGCTGGTCAAGGCGCTCAACGACCGCACGGCGCTGAAGCTGGACATCGAGGGCCGGGTGGATCCGGCCAAGGACACCGACGGATTGCGTCGCGTTGCCGTCGAGCGGGCCATCAAGGCGCAGAAGGTGAAGTCGATGGTCGGCAAGGGCGAGAGCATCGACGTGGACAGCGTGACGGTGAGTCCCGAGGAGCGCAGCAAGTACCTGACGGCGGCCTACAAGGCGGCCGATTTCGCCAAGCCGCGCAACATGATCGGGTTCGCCAAGTCGCTGCCGGACGACGAGATGGAGAAGCTGATGGAGACGAACATCAAGGTGGGCGACGACGACCTGCGGGCGTTGGCGGAGCGCCGGGCGCAGCGGGTGAGATCGTGGCTGGACGGCAAGATTGCGTCCGACCGGTTGTTCGTGGTGGCGCCGAAACTGAACGCTGACGGCATCAAGGACAAGGGGGCGACGACGCGGGTCGACTTTGCACTGAAGTGAGCCATTTGTGTCATAATTGGTCACTCCACGGGGCCGACATGGTTTCGACGTGGGTAGCGAAGCGATTCAGGGCATACCGAGGACCCGTCACCTCGTTAATCAATGGGAAAAAACGTAACTGCAAACGACGAAACGTTCGCACTGGCAGCCTAAGGGCCGCCGTCCTCTGCCTAGTTCACTGACGGACTAGCGTCGCAAGACCGGTAGCAATACCGCCAGAGGTCATACACGTCAGTTAAGCCTTGGCGGCGCCACGACGCCGAGGTCGAAAACTTAGTGGATCGCTGTTGCGTAGCGTGTTCGTCCGCGACAATACGGTTAAATCAAATGACAGAACTAAGTATGTAGAACTGATCGTGGAGTACTTGCGGACGCGGGTTCGATCCCCGCCGGCTCCACCAAACACCTGGCCGTCAGACGAAAGACGGTTGCAAATCGCGATTGAAAACGGGCCTTCGGGCCCGTTTTCATTTCAGCGCCGGGCCCGTCAACGCTCGACGCGAAGGTCCGCATTCACGGCGCTTGTCGTCGCCAGCGCTTGCCGACGGCGCGCAAGGCGCCCCCCGTGCGCTCATAGCTTCACGTCGTGGCAGAATGGGTACACCGCGCCCCTGCCCGCCATCGGAGTCGACCCGATCGTGAATCCGGCCCCGCCCACCCCACGTCCTGCCATTCCCCGCACCGTCTGGGCGCTCGGCTTCGTCAGTCTGTTCATGGACTTGTCGTCCGAGCTGATCCATGCGCTTTTGCCGATCTATCTGGTGACCACCATGGGCATGAGCGTGGCCGCTCTCGGTGTCCTGGAAGGCGCCGCGGAAGCCACCGCGATGATCGTCAAAGTCTTCTCGGGCGCGATCAGCGATTGGCTGGGCCGCCGAAAGGGGCTGCTGCTCCTCGGCTACGGCCTCGCCGCCGTTTCCAAGCCCCTCTTCCCCCTCGCCGGAACGCCAGCCATCGTCGTCACCGCGCGCTTGCTCGACCGCGTCGGCAAAGGCATCCGCGGTGCGCCGCGCGACGCCCTGGTCGCGGACGTCGCCCCCGCCGAGATCCGCGGTGCCTGCTTCGGACTGCGCCAGTCCATGGACACCGTCGGCGCCTTTCTCGGCCCGCTTCTGGCGATCGGACTGATGGTCTGGTTCGCCGATCACATCCGCGCCGTCCTGTGGTTCGCCGTGATCCCGGCATTCATCGCCGTCGCCCTCATCCTGTTCGGCGTCAGCGAACACGACCACGCGCCGGAGACGCGCCGATTTCGCTCGCCGCTTCGCTGGCAGGCGCTTGGCGAATTTTCCGCACATTACTGGTTCGTCGTGGCAATCGGGGCCATCTTCACGCTCGCGCGATTCAGCGAGGCATTTCTTATCCTGCGCGCCCAGCAGACCGGACTCGACCTCGCGCTGATCCCGTCGGTCATGGTCGTGATGAGCCTCGCCTACGCCGCCTCCGCCTATCCGGTCGGCATCCTCTCCGACAGGATCGACCGACGGGGCCTGCTCGCCTGTGGCCTCGTACTGCTCATCGTGGCCGATCTGCTGCTCGGGGCGTCCACATCAATCGCGGCCATGTTCGTCGGCGTCGCGGTGTGGGGGCTTCATATGGGATTCACGCAAGGCATTCTGGCGGCAATGATCGCGCAGACCTCGCCTGCCTCGCTGCGCGGCACGGCATTTGGCGTCTTCAATCTGGCCAGCGGCCTGTGCATGCTGCTGGCGAGCGCGATCGCCGGTGTGTTGTGGGATCGATTCGGCGCGCCGGCGATGTTCTTCACCGGCGCGGGGCTCGTCATTTTGCCCCTCGTCATGTGCTGGTTCGTTCCTCGCGAACCCGTGCCGACCGCCGAGGCGCAACCGTAAGCGCGCGGCGCCGTGACGGGTGCGACCGACACCCCCGAGCCGGGCGCCCGGCCCGTCCGGAAGTCTTGGACCGTGCGGTTCAGTGCGCCTTTGCTGCCGCCCGCTGACGAAACACCAGCAAGCTGGTCAGAATGAATGCCAGCAAGGTGAGCGAGGCCGAATAACGGCTCAACTCGAGTCCGCCGGCGCTGACCGGTTTGTCGAGAAAATCCCCCACCACGGCCCCCAGCGGACGCGTCAGAATGAATGCCGCCCAGAACAGGAAGGTGCGCGACAGACGCGTCCAGAAGTATGCGGCCACCAGCATCAGCAGCAACGCGCCGAACACCATCGCCGCGCCGGTATATCCCAGCCCGGCCGTGTCCGCCGTCCAGTCGCCCAGCGCCGTGCCCAGCGTCTGGGAGAACATGATCGTCACCCAGTAGAACGCCTCCGCCCGCGGCGTGGTGATCGAACTCACCGACACGGAACCCGTCGTCCGGTACCAGAGCCAAAGCGACGCCCCCAGCAACGCCAGGAGAATCGCCGATCCGCCAGCGTAACCGATGCCCAACGACCGGTCGGCGAAGTCCGCCAGTGTCGTCCCCACCGTCGTCGTCGCAATGATCGTGGCCCAGTACAGCAGCGGATGAAACGCCCTCGCCCGGATCTGCGCGGTCACGGCAACCGCGAATATCACGGCGAAGATCGCGGTCCCCACCAGATAACCCAGATTCATCGACATGGAGACGGCGTCGCCGCCCGTCTCCCCCAGGGTGGTCGCAGCAATTTTGATCACCCAGAATACGAGCGTTACCTCGGGCACCTTGCTCAGCGCGTGCTGGTTGCTTTCCGTCATGACGAACTCTTCCCGTTGCTGTGACGCATGCCAGGTGCATGCGCCAATGGATAACAGGTTAAGTGTCGCGCGGAAAAGTTAGTTGCCCCATAGCCCGTCGACGACGCGTCGAGTGCCCCGTGTTAGCTCGACTTGGCGTCCTGCAGCCCGAGGAACGGGAACGGCGGCGCCACCTTGAACTGGCCGGAGACCTCGCCGCTGAACGTATTGCGCTGGTCCTTGCCCAGGTCCAGCCGCTTGACGGGTGCGCCCACGGCGAAGTCCAGCTTCTTCACATCGACCCAGAATGTGTTGGGGGTTAGCGCGGACTCGAAAAAGTACAGCATGCGCTTGTGATCGACGACCGTGCGCCAGCGCGTGGACGAAATGTTCGGCTGGTCCGGCGTGGTGATGCCGAACGGCACCGACGCATTGCGAATCACGCTGAACACACTCGCCAGCGCCTCGACCGGATCCTCGCTCTTTGGAATCGCATTGACGTAGAACGACGCGCGGGCAAACCGGTCCGACGCGCGATTCGTGCCCGGCAGAAAGGTCGTGCCGCCAATCTGCTTCCAATAGGTGTTGAGCGCGAGCTGCTCGTCGAACGTCGGCGAATTGGTCATCACCTGATACTGCCGCCCGTGGTGAATCACCTGCCGGCCGTTGATGTATTCGACGATCGCGCTGTCGCCCGTCTTGTCCGACATCGACAAATGCAGCGTCGTGAGACGGTCCTCGCCAGGCACGTTGGCCGTCACCACGGTGAACGGCTCCTTCTCGAGCGCCTTGACCGCCTCGTCCACCGTGGCGAAGTTGTCGAGCACGTACTGCGCCCATGCGGCGATGGTCAGCCCCGGCTTCGCGTTGCGGTCGAACTTCGGATATTGCGACTCCACCAGCCAGAGCAACTGCGCGGACAGCCCTTTCTCGTTGACGCCGTCGGTCGTCGACACGTCGTAGCCGGTCGCCACCACACTGCCGTACTTCGCGGTCCAGCGAATCGAGTTGGGTCCGGCCTCGCCGTTGCGCGCGATGCCGCGAGGCAGCACGTAGAGATTGGTCGCGACATCGAGCTTCCAGTCCATGGAGCGCGCGGTGATCACGTCGTCGTTCGCGCCGAGATACACCACGCGGGTGCAGGCAAGCGCGGAAAGCGGGGAAAGGGCAAGCGTCGCGGCGGCGACAAGACACGGCAGGGTTCTGGCGAGCGTGCGGGGCATGGCGATACCTCACGTTGGGGGGGAAGCCGCAAGAATCGTCAGTATAACGATGGAGTGCCCGTATGCAATTGTGATGCGCGGCCCCCCTGTCGCACGTTCTTGCGCCCTCATCCGCGTCGGCCCGCCGGCTCACTCGAACAAGATCGGGTAGAGCGACGCCACGAGCAAGGCGGCGGCGAAGCCGTTGAAAATCCGTACCGAGCGCGCATCGGTGAGCACCCGGCGCATCGCCACGCCGAACCCGGCCCACACACCGATACATGGCGCGCCGAGCACGCCGTAGATCAAGGCGAGCGCCGCCACGTCGGGCAAGTGCGATGCATTCGGCAAATAGGTGCTGATCGCCCCCACGGCCATGACCCAGGCCTTCGGGTTGACCCACTGGAACGCCGCCGCGCCGACGAACCCCATCGGACGCTCGCGGGCGCGCCTCGCACCGTCCATCGGACCGGAGCGCGCAAGATGCCACGCCAGCCACAGCAGATACGCGGCCCCCACATATTTCAGCACGGTGTGAATCACGGGGAATTGCAGGAACACCGAGCGCAGCCCGGCGCCGGTGAGGAACACCATCAGCGCAAAGCCGAAGGCAATGCCGGCCAGATGCGGCAATGTGCGCACGAAGCCGTAATTCAGCCCCGAGGCGAGAATCATCATGTTGTTGGGTCCCGGCGTCACCAACGTGATCACGGCGAAGGCACAGAAGGCCAGCAGTTGTTCGGTCGTCATGGTCGAATGCAATGGATACCCGCGCCGGCGCGGCCTCAGTCGTGGGCTTGCGCGTTCGCGGAGTCACAGCATAGGCAAGCGCGACGCCGCGCACCCGGTACAGTTCGCCGATTCCGGACGGGCCTGTACCGGCCGCCGGCCATGACAGTTGCCACCCCGCCTCCCCGGTCAGCATGCCGCCGCGCGTCATGCGAGAATCGACACCATCCGAACAACGCCCGCGGTGCGTCGCGCCGCCACCCGCTCCGCCGATGCCGCCTCGCCTGCCACCGCTGTCCGCCCTGCGCCTGTTTGAAGCCGCGGGACGTCACCAGAGCTTCAAGCGCGCCGCCGCCGAACTGCACCTCACGCCGAGTGCGGTGAGCCACGGCATCGTCGGACTGGAGCAGACGCTGGGCGTCGCGCTATTCACGCGCTCGCCGCAGGGGCTGACGCTCACCCCCGAAGGCGTCGACTATCTCGCGTATGTCACCGAAGCGTTCTCGCTATTGCTGACGGGCACGCGGCGCCTGCCGACGCCCGACGCGTCTCGCGCCATCGCGATCACGTGCGCGCCCACCCTGGCCTCGCGATGGCTGTTGCCGCGCCTGAGCGGCTTTCTGCAGAGAATGCCTGGCGTGGACATTACGGTCGACACCTCGCGCCGCCAGGTCGGTTTCCCTGCCGATGGCTTCGACTTCGCCATTCGCCTCTCACGCGCACCGGTAGCCAGCGATGCATGGCATCGGCTCTTTGGCGAACGGTTCGTGCCCGTGTGCAGCCCGGCGTATCTGGCCAGACACGCGAGCGCCGATGGCAACCTCGACTTGCGCAGCGCCTCGCGCATTCACGTGAGCAGCGCCAGCGAAGACTGGCAAGTCTGGGTCGAAGGCGCCGGAATCGACGATTTCGACACCCGGGGAGGCCTGAGCTTCGACAGCATTCAAATGGCCTTCGATGCCGCCAAGTCGGATCTGGGCGTCGTGATCGGTCGCCGCCCGCTCGTCGACGACTATCTCGTCAGCGGTGCGCTGGTGCCGGCCCACGGCGTGACCACGCCCTCGCAGGGCGCCTATTGGCTGATCTGCGCGCCCGAGATCGAAGCGCACCCCGAATGCCTGGCGTTTCGCGATTGGATGATCGAACACGCCCAAACGCACCGAGATGAATAAAATTCACCCGGCTGCACACACAACTCCTTTGCCACACGGGCATTTCATTGCGAGACTTTGGTGAGGAGGACTCTTCACCATGTCGAACACTGCCATTCCCGCATCGCCCTCGCTACAGGGCCGCGTCACCCTGATCATCCTGGCCGGCGCGCTCGTGCTGAGTGCCGCCATGGGCACGCGCCAGACCTTTGGGCTGTTCATCAATCCGTTTTCCTACGATCGCGGCGTACCGGTCACGCTCGTCGCGTTCGCCATCGCGCTGCACAACCTGGTCTGGGGATTTGCGCAGCCGTTCGCGGGTGCGATGGCCGATCGCCTCGGGCCGGCGCCCGTGGTCGCGTTCGGCGCCGTGGCCTTCGCCGCCGGGCTCGGCATGGCCGCACTCGCACCGTCGGGTCTTTGGCTGGTCATTGGCCTGGGCGTGCTCGTCGGGCTGGGTATCAGTTGCACAACGTTCGGGGTGGTGCTGCCCGCCGTGAGCCGCGCAGTCACGCCCGAGAAGCGCACCATGGCCATGGGACTCGTCAGCGCGGGCGGCTCGCTTGGCCAGGTCGCGCTCGTGCCGATCGCCCAAGGGCTGCGTCAGACCTACGGCGTATCGACGTCGCTTTTCGTGCTCGCACTGATCCTGTGCTGCGCCGCGCCGCTGGGCCTGCTCATGACGCTGCACCGACGCAACGCGCGAATGGACGCGGCAAGCGCCAATGCGGTACCGGCGCCGCCGACCGCCGCCGCGCACCACGACGGCGAGCACGTGTCGCTGCGTGAGGTGCTCGGTCAGGCGCGCACGCATCGCGGCTTTCAGTTACTCACGCTCGGCTTTTTCACCTGCGGCTTTCAGCTGGCCTTCATCGCCACGCATTTGCCGGGCTATCTGGTGATGTGCCACATGCCGATCGGATTGGGCGCCACGGCACTTGCACTGATCGGCCTGTTCAACATGCTCGGGAGCTGGGCGTGCGGCTGGCTCGGCGGACGTTATCGCCAGCACCATGTGCTCGGCTGGCTGTATCTGCTACGCGGCGCGGCCATCGCATTGTTTTTCCTTCTGCCGAAGACCGATGCGAGCGTGGTGATCTTTGCCGCGGTCATGGGGCTCACCTGGCTGGGCACGGTGCCGCTGACGAGCGGGCTCGTGGCCAAGGTGTTCGGCACCCGGCATCTCGGCACGCTCTTCGGCGTGTGCTTCATGAGCCATCAGGTCGGCTCCTTTCTCGGCGCATGGCTGGGTGGCTACGTGCTCGACGTCACCGGTTCCTACAACCTCATCTGGGCGGTGACGGCGATCCTCGGCGCGGCGGCGGCCGCCCTGCACTTCCCCATCGACGACGCGAGCGTCGTGCCGCCGATACCCCGGGCCGTCCCGGCGAGCGCCTGAGTCTCATACGACGACGACGGCGAGACGAAATACGTGGCGCGCTCCGCGCGATGACAAAAAACCCCGCGCCGGCATGGCGTCCGGGCGGGGCTTCATTTCACCACAGGCCGATCCTGCGCGCCGCCGATCACCGGCGGCGCGGCCCGGCGTCAACGCTGCGGCTGCGCGGCGGCGCCGACGTCCTTGCGCACCTTGGCCACCTGTGCCGCGGTCACGGCCGGCGCCTTGTTACCCCAACTCGAGCGCACGAAGGTCAGCACGTCCGCCACGTCCTGATCGGTCAGGCGGTCGTCGAAGCCCGGCATCGCATATTGCGTCGGTGCCGATTTCGTCCACGGCATCTGGCCGCCGCGCAACACGATGTGGATGAGCGAGGTCGGGTCGGCCGAATTCACCGTCGAGCTCAAGGCAAGCGTCGGGAACGTTTGCGTGTACCCCTTGCCCGTGCTGCGGTGGCACGCCGCGCAGTTATCGAGGAACGTCAACGCACCGTTGCTCTTGTCGGTCCCGGTGCGCAAGGCCCTGGCCACGGTATCGTCGTAGGCGAGCGCCTTGGCATTCGGGTCGACAGGCTTGAGCGTCTTCAGGTACTTGGCGATAGCCGTGAGGTCGTCGTCGTTCATGTACTGAGTGCTGTGCTGCACGACGTCCGTCATGCCGCCGAACGCGGCCGAGTGATCGTTGCGCCCGCCCTTGAGGAACGCCGTGATGTCGCCCTCGGACCAGTTGCCCAGCCCGTCGGTCACATCGCCGCGAAGGTTCTTCGCGAGGAAGTTGTCGACCACGCCGCCCGAGAGGAATGCGGTGCTGTCGTCGGTCAGCGCCTTTTCCTGCAACGCGAAGCCGCGCGGCGTGTGGCAGGCACTGCAGTGGCCCAGCCCCTCCACGAGATAGCGTCCGCGCGAAATCGGGTCGTTATCGGTCGAGGCGGCGTCGGCGACGACGGCCGGCGCGAACATCTTGCGCCAGATCGACAGCGGCCAGCGCATGGACATCGGCCAGGGAATGTCCGCTGCCTTGTTGGCCTGCGCAACCGGCTGCACGCCGCTCATGAAATACGCATAGAGCGCTTTGACGTCCGCCGGGCGCACCTTCGCGTACGAGGTGTAAGGCATGGCCGGATACAGCGTGTCGCCGTTCTTCGCAACGCCGTGGCGCACGGCCTTGTCGAAGTCTTCGAGGCTGTAATTGCCGATACCGGTGTCCTTGTCCGGCGTGATGTTCGTCGAGTAGATCGTGCCGATGGGCGAGGCAATCGGCAGACCGCCCGCGAACGGCTTGCCCTTGGGCGCCGTGTGGCACGCTGCGCAGTCGGCCGCGCGCGCGAGGTATTCGCCCTGCCTGACGAGCTGCGCCTGCGGATCGTTGGCCGCGGGCGCTTGCGTGCCCGCGGTAGTCACCGCCGAGGCGCCGACCGACGGCGTCGGCACCGGCGACACACTCGGCGATGCCGGTGGCGTGGCATTCTGCGCCCACACCGCTGCGGCGGCGAAGGCAAGCGCGCCGAGCGTGAGCGCGCCGGCAGAGCGTTTCATCATCGTTTTGCGGATCATGGTGGCGCTCCTCAGGCCTGCACCAGCGGGCCGGCGTTCTTGAGGTACTGCTCGCGAATCGCCTTCGCGGACCAGTACGCCAGCGCCGCCACCACGCCCGTGGGGTTGTAACCCATGTTCTGCGGGAACGCCGAAGCGCCCATCACGAACACGTTCGACACGTCCCAGCTCTGCAGATACTTGTTGACCACGCTGTTCGACGGGTTCGTGCCCATGATGGCGCCGCCCGTCGTGTGCGTGCTCTGATAGATCCGCGTGTCGTAACGCGTGCCTTTCTTGCGAATCGCGCGGAAGACCTTCTCGGGATTCATGGCCTTGCCGACTTCCTCCATCCGGTCGCCCATGTAGCCGAGCATGGCGTACTCGTTGTCGTGCCAGTCGAAGGTCATGCGCAGCAGCGGCACGCCGTAGGCGTCCTTGTACGTCGGGTCGAGATCGAGACAGGCGTCGCGATACGACATGACCGACCCGGAAATGCCGATGGTCATGTAGCGCTGGTATGCATCGGCAATGCCGGCCTTCCACTTGCTGCCCCACGCGGGCGTGCCCGGCACGGTCGGCGTCATCTTGATGGGTCGGCCACCGTAGCGCACGTGGCGGATGCTCGCACCGCCGATGAAGCCTAGCGGACCGTGATCGAACTGGTCGCCGTTGAGGTCGTCCATCGACACGCCGCCCGCGCCGGTGCCGATGAACGGATTGAGCTGCGTGCCCTTGGGCAGCAGCACGTTCACGGCGCCGTTCATCTGGTAGGCGTAGTTCTTGCCGACGACGCCCTCGCCCGTCTTCGGGTCGTAAGGCTTGCCGATGCCCGAGAGCAGCAGCAGCCGCACGTTGTGCAACTGGTACGCGGCCATGATGACGATGTCCGCGGGTTGCTCGACCTCGCGGCCCTGCGCATCGATGTACGTCACCCCCGTGGCCTTCTTGCCCTCACTGTCGAGATTGACCTTCACGACGTACGAATGCGGGCGCAATTCGAAGTTGGGCTTCTTGAGCAGCACCGGCAGGATGGTCGTCTGCGGCGAGGCCTTCGAATACATGTAGCAGCCGTAGTTCTCGCAGAAGCCGCAGAAATTGCACGGCCCGAGGCGCACGCCGTACGGGTTCGTGTAGGGCTGGGAGGTATTGGCCGCGGGTGCGGGATAGGGGTTGAAGCCGACTTCGCGTGCTGCCTTCTCGAACAGCGTGGCGCCATAGGTATTCTGCAGCGGCGGCGTCGGATATTCGCTCGAGCGAGCCCCTTCGCGCGGGTTGCCGCCCGGGACGATCTTGCCGTTCAGGTTGCCGGCCTTGCCCGACGTGCCGAACACTTTCTCGGCAAAGTCGAAATGCGGCTCGAGTTCCTCGTAGGTCACACCGAAGTCCTGAATCGTCATGCCTTCGGGGATGAACTTCTTCCCGTAGCGCTCTTCGTAGTGGCTGCGCAACTTGAGCTCTTCGGGCAGGATCCGGTAATGCATGCCGTTCCAATGGAAACCCGCGCCACCCACGCCATTGCCCAACAGGAACGAACCGTTCTGACGGTAGGGCACGGCCAGGTCATCCGGCGTGTGACGAATCGTGACCGTCTCGCGCGCCAGTTCCTGGAACAGCTTGCCGCGCACCGAGTATTCGAGTTCGTCGATCACCTTCGGATATTGCGCGTCAGTCGGCGTGTCGCGCATCGCGCCGCGCTCGAGCGCCACCACGTTCAGCCCGGCATCTGTGAGCTCCTGGCCGAGGATCGCCCCGGTCCAGCCGAAGCCCACGATGACGGCATCGACCTTGTCTTTCTTGATTGCCATGGTTTAGCCCCGCTTTCCGGAAATCGACACGGGCCCGTACGGGTACTTGACGTTGGGCTGATCCACCCAGTCCATGAAGTCGGCGCGCGCGCCGGGAAAGCCCACCAGCTTCCAGCCGACCATGTCCTTGTTGCCGCCATGGATCGGGTCCGAGAGGAAGCCCTCCTTGGTGTTGGCCAGCAGATACGAGAAGAACGTGCGCGCGGGCACGCTTTCGAATTCGATCTTCGCGTGCTCCATATCGCCGAGCACGGCCTCCTGCGTGGCGTGATCGAGATCGGCGAACGCCTTGTTGAACTGCTTCTTGCAGTAGGCGTCGCATGCCGCAATGCCGTGGCGGTAGATGTCGCGCGGCACGAGACTCAGTTGGTAACCCATCTCGGGCGGCTGATCGGTATGGAACGGCCCCTGCATGTACCAGAGCTTGCCGTGACCGAACGGGGTCTCCATCTGGCGATCGATGAACTGCGGCACGTCGGCCTGCAGCGCGCCCGGGCCGAGCTCGTCGGCGGGAATGAGCCGATCGACGGCCGCGTTCACGAAACGCCATTCGTCGGCGGTGAAGTACTTGGGCTCGTAGGATGCGTTGGAGGCGGCGGGGGCAGCGGGTTTGTCGCCGCTACAGGCGGACTGCGTAAGCGTCGCACCGGTGGCGAGGGTCGTGGCAGGCACGATCGCCAGCACCTGGCGCAAAAAGCGCCGGCGCGGTTCCTTGTCCTGTGACATGGAGTTCTCCGTTTTTGGGGGGACGAATCACGCATGACAGTCAAGCGATGGCTCGCCATGCGTGAGGAAAACCTGACAGGCTATTCACCTCGCGTAGCGCATTTAACGCGGCCATTCTACTGACAAGTTCCCTACATGGCAAAGCCAGAGATCGTTGCGCAAATTGCGCAACGCATTGATTAAAAAGGCTTGCGGATAATTAAAATATTTACTATCACGCGCGCATGAAGCGTTTTGGAAGACGAAACGTGCGGGGTCATGTTCGCGACGGAAAGTCAGGAATGCCGGCCACCGACGTGCGGACGGAAATCGGGCCGTCCCCACCTCGCGGCGGGAGGCGGCCCGGCGCCCGGCGAATGCCGGTCAGACGTCGGATGGCTCGTTGGGCTTGCCAGGGGGATTCAGCGAGTTCGGTGAATCCGGCGGCGGCGATTTCGGCAACGGCGGCGGGGTCGACCCGCGCCGCGAGAGCACGACGGGCACCGCCACCGACGGCCTCGGGCTGGTGCGCGGGTGCGCGCCGGCGCGGTGCCACGCCATCACTTGTTCCACCTGCTCGTTGAATCGATCCAGGCGCCCGCCGTAGGCCCCGTCATGCGACTGCGGCGCGCCCGCATCCACCGTATCGAACCCGAAGCGCGTGCTTGACGCCGGACGAGACCCCGGCGATGCGGAATAGACCGACGTCACGCCCGATCGCAACGAGAGACTGGACGTCGACGATGCGTCGTCGCCCTCCTCCCGGAGCTCCGGGATGACATCGACCGGCGCGCGCCGGTGCAGGCGCGTCGCACGGTCCGGCCCGAACACCGGCTGCGGCGACGCCACGGGCTTCCGCCCTCGCGCCTCAGTCCGGCGCTCGCTCCGATGCCCGGCCCCGCGCCGTTCCGACGCCGCATCGTCCACGCTCGGACTGCGCCGATACGAGGCATCGTCCGGCGCGGCACTCGCCCGCCTTACCGTCGCCAGACCGGCATGCCACTCCGAAGCGCGCGCCGACATCGGCGGCACGCGCTGCAAGTCGTCGTCGACCACGCCTTCGACGATCCCCTTGGGCACGGTGTATGCGGGTGGTAACGCCGACGTCGCTGTGCTTCGCATCTGCGAGAGAACCTCGTTCGCCTGCTGCCGGCTCCGCTCCATCTCCCGGATGCGGTTGAAAAACCATGAAGTGTGATCGCCCGCCGCGGCGTACGCCGATTTCGCATCGTTGAGCACGACGGTGTTTTCGTGGCATCCGAAGCCGCGGGCACGCAGCGTATTGAGCGTGACGGCCGCGCCCGTCGGCAGACCGATCAGCATCGCCAGATTGCCGGCTTCGCGTTTCGCGCGATGCGTCCCGCTTGCCAGCCAGGCACGCGACTTCGCCGGCTTCAATACGCATCGGTCACCGCGAAATGCCAGGCGCAGCGGCACATCGGCCCCGCCACGAGCGCGCTCCTTTTCCGCCTCGCGGGCCATCTCGTTGAGCAGGAACAGATCCCGGCGGTCGTACGCGATTTGAGTGAGCTTATTGTTCAGCGATTTCGTGGTGAAGGCGGTCATTTCGTCGCGCAGCCGGGACAGGTCTTCACGCACCAGGTTCAAGCGTGGCGCCAGCGGATGGTTCACCGCGTCGCCCAGCGCCGCATCGAGTTCGGCGATCAGTTGCCCGATGCCCGCCACCGATGCCGCCTGCACGCCGTAAGCCGCCATGTCGAAGCGTCGTAGTCGAGGCACGTCCTCGGGCACCTCCCCGCGCGCGATGCCGCTGAGCGCCTCGTATCTCGCCGTCTCGAATGCCCGATCGACGTCGGCGGCCGCAAGATACGAAGTGCGCCACGCCTTGAGGTGACTGCGCGCATCGCGCGATGCGCCCGCCAGATTGCGCACCGCCTGAATGTCGCGAGACGAGTCGAGCAGCCACGCGTTGAACGTCACCTGCGACGTGCCGGCGATCTCGACGCGCGAGCGCGACGGACAGTTGCGCCATGCACGCGCATTGCCAAGCGCGCCTGGCACCCCGCCAAGCCGTTGAAAATCACTGCCGAAGCTGTCGTGCACCTCCGGCGACTTCGAATGAAAAGCTTGTAATACGACGGGCGCGCACGCGCGCGGTGAAAACAACCGAGCCAATCCCATATGAGTGATCTCCTTGTCGCCAGACCGAACGGTCTTCAGGCGCAGGGAGACTAGAGGGCATGGCGCACGCGGTATGTCGATTGTGTCGGGAGATTTCGCTTTGTGGCACAGGCTCATCCCTTTCCCGCACGCTGGGCGCGTGGCTGGCCGCGCACCCGCCGCATCGCGCGGCCCGCCAGGGAATCAAGACGGGGATGACAATGACAGCGGCACCGACCGTATATCAGAACCGTGCGAGCAATTGGCCGAGCAACGCAGCACCTTCCTTGCCCTTGGCCGAATCGGCCCAAAGCCGATCGATCATCGCGCGGTACATGCCAACGCCGTCGGGCGACGTCGTGATCGTCGCGATGCCAGTACGCAGATTCGGCAACTCACCGAGACGGAACGGCGAGACCGCCACATAGGCTTCGCCCTGGGCTTCGAAAATCTGGAATGTCTCGTTGGGCATGTTGTCGCTCACGATGCCGATCTGCACACCCGTGGTATCGGCCTCGAGAAACTCGACAATACGCGCGACTTCGCGCCGCGCCGCCATCTTGCGTTCGAGCTGCACGCCCGGCGGCAGCCCCAGACGCCCTACCAGGCCATGATGCAGGAACTGCTCGATCTGCCGCAGGCCGATGAGACTGGTCACGGCCAGCCGCTGACGCGAAAAACTCGACTTGCGCTCCTGCAGAATGCCGAGCACACGATCGATGGTGTTGCTCCAGTGCTTGTCCGCAAGCGTGGGCGGAATGCTTTCGTCGAGCATGTGCCGCAGCCAGACGTCGTAGTCGTCCGAGGTCAGCAGAAACGAAATCGGGTCGAAGTGCGCGACGATGCGATCGGAGCGGCTCTCGAGCTGGCGCATGCGTTCGAAGTAGCTCACGGCCGAGTCGTGATATTCGACTTCCACGCCCAGCAGATTCGCCAGCGATACACCCAGCAGCGCCGCGAGCCGCTCGAGCGTGTCGATTTTCACGATCTCGCCGCGCTCCAGCTTGTAGATGGCCGCGCGCGAGATATCGAGCTGCTCCGCCACATCCTCACTGCGTAACTCCGCCGCCAGACGGTACGCGCGCAGGCGCTCTCCAATGGCCCGGAAATTGAAACGCGCGCCTCTCGGCGCCCGCGATGCATGAGTTGCTGCCGCTGCTCGATTCAAATCGCCCCCTGTCAGTTGCCCGCGCGAGACCCGGCCAATCGTGCCGCGCCCGCATCGCAGTGCCGGGATTATACCGGTGGCCGCCGACCCTTCGGCCCTCGCTCGACCGTCGTCCCGCCCTCGTGCGGTGCCCCGCGGATGCGCGCTCGACGGGCGCTCGGCCGCGGGTCGGCGCACGTTCGATGCCGCCCCCTCGCCGGGGCGCCCCAAGCACACCGGTGCGCAACGCCTGGCAACTGTGTCGATTTCGGCACGCGGAATATTTTTCCGATTGTCTATTTTTTTAGACATTGGCACGATCCGATGCACGCGCCCCCCCCGGTGGGATGCGTCTGACTGTCTCGTGGGCATGCGCCCGCCCCGTAATGGGGGGCCAACGGGTGACCGCAAGCGCCGACAGTGATAGTCTGCGCGCCGTCCACAAATTTATACAAACAAAGAGGGAATGATGAACACCTGGCACAAACTGGCTGGCGCCGCGGCGCTGAGCGCTGCGGTACTCGCGCCTGCCGCGCACGCCCAATCGAGTGTGAATTTCTACGGTCTGGCCGACGCTTACGTCGGCTCTGTCAAGAATCCGGGCGGGAATGCGGCCGTGGTGCAGCAAGGCGGCGGCATGACCACGTCGTTCTGGGGTCTGTCGGGCAATGAGGATCTTGGCGGCGGCAACCACGCGCTCTTCGTGATCGAGAGCTACTTCCAGCCGAACAATGGCACTTACGGCCGCTTCGCGGGAGACAGTTTCTTCTCGCGCAACGCCTACGTCGGTCTGTCGAACGGCGCCGGCACGCTTCGCCTTGGCCGCATCACCACGCCGCTCTACCTCGCGACCATCCAGTTCAACCCGTTCAACAACTCGTACACGTTCTCGCCGATGATCTTCCACACCTACAAGGGTCTGGGGACGCAAGGCGTGGTGGGGGACTCGGCCTGGAACAACGCGATTGCGTACACCTCGCCGGCATTCGCGGGCCTGACCGGCACGCTGCTGTATGCCACCGGCAATAGTGCGGCCGACCACAGCGCGAAGAAATGGGGCGCCGCGCTCAACTACAGCAACGGTCCGTTCGCCGCCGCGTTCAACTATCAGTACGTCAACTTCAGCGCCACGCCGGGCGACTTCGGCTCGCAGTTGCCGGGCGTGACCGGGCTGACGAACCAGAACACGGCGCAACTCGGCCTGTCGTACGACTTCGCCGTGGTGAAGGTGTTCGCCCAGTACATGCTCGTGGCGAGCCAGGCCGCCAGCGGCAACTTCCACGCCAATACGGGGCAGTTGGGCGCATCGGTGCCGCTCGGGCGCGGCAGCGTGCTAGCGTCGGTTGCGTACACGGGATCGAACGGTTCGGGCGACAACCAGCGCCGCACCACGTGGGCGCTCGGCTATGACTATCCGCTGTCCAAGCGCACCGACATCTATGCCGCCTACAAGTACGACCACATGAGCGACATGTCGACCGGGCAGACCTACGGCGCCGGCCTGCGCATGAAGTTCTAAGTCACCGCGCCCGGGCGACGCCGCTCGCCCGGAGCGCTTGCCGCACCCGCGCCGGCGGCGCATCCACGCCAGAAACGACGGCCGCCGCCGCACCTCGCCATCAGGGTATGACCCGATAATTTTCGTCTTGCCTGCCCTGCCCGGTTCGTTTAGTCTAAATATTTAGACAAAGGAGAGCATGATGGATCTGCAACTCGCCTGCGCCTGGCTACAGCGCGACACCGTCGGTTTGTCCGACATCGAAGACTTCGCCGCGCGTTGCCTGACTGCCTCACGCACCGCCACGCGCGAATCCGCCGCCCTGCTGTTGCTCGCCCAGGCCGCGCAAACGTTTGCGGAACGTCAATCGGGTGTTGCCGTCAACGGCGAGACATTCCAGGCATTCCTGACCGGTACCAAGGCACACGCCACAACGCTTCGCGACGCCGCATCGGCATCCGACGCCCGCTTCCTCGAAGCGCTCAACGACTTTGCCGCCCAGTCGACGGCCGACGTCCACGCCTGACGTACGATGCGGCCGACACACCGATCCGGGTATTTTTTTATCTCGACAGTCTAAAAAATTAGACAATCGGACGAAACTCGCGGGGCCACGGGCGCTGCGTTGATTCGCCGCCCCCCCCCCCTCACAGGAACCGATCATGGAAGCCAACCTGAACACACCGAGGGCGCAACGTGCGGTTGCCGCGTCCGACGACACCGTCACCCCTTATGCATGGAAGGCGCTCGCCGGCTCGGCCATCGGCTACGCGATGGACGGCTTCGATCTGCTGATCCTGGGCTTCATGCTGCCCGCCATCACCGCCGGGCTTCAGTTGTCGCCCGGTCAGGCCGGTGCGCTGGTGACGTGGACGCTCATCGGCGCCGTGGCGGGCGGCATCCTCTTCGGTGCGCTGTCGGACCGTTACGGCCGCGTGCGCATGCTGACCTGGACGATACTGCTGTTCGCGGTATTCACGGGACTGTGCGCGCTCGCGCAGGGCTTCTGGGACCTGCTGATGTACCGCACGATCGCGGGCATCGGGCTCGGTGGGGAATTCGGCATCGGCATGGCACTGGCGGCAGAGGCCTGGCCGGCGGCCAAGCGTGCGCGCGTCTCGTCGTACGTGGCGCTCGGCTGGCAGACCGGGGTGCTCGCGGCCGCGCTGCTCACGCCATTGCTGCTCATGCATATCGGCTGGCGCGGCATGTTTGTCGTGGGCGTGCTGCCCGCGCTCGTGGCCTGGGTGCTGCGCAACAAGCTGCACGAACCGGAAGTCTTTGTGCAACGTGACAAAGCACCGAAGACCGGCGGGTCGAACGCCTTTCGTCTGCTCGTGAAAGACGCGCGCACCACGCGCGTGAGCCTGGGCATCGTGATTCTGTGCTCGGTTCAGAACTTCGGCTACTACGGCATCATGATCTGGCTGCCGACGTTCCTCTCGCAGAAGCTCGGCTTCTCGCTCACGAAGTCCGGTCTGTGGACGGCCGTCACGGTCATCGGGATGATGTTCGGCGTATGGGTTTTCGGACAGTTGGCCGATCGCATCGGACGCCGGCCGACCTTCCTGCTGTATCAGGCAGGCGCCGTGGTGATGGTGATCGTCTACTCGCAGTTGACCGACCCGACGATCATGCTCTTCGCCGGCGCGCTCATGGGCATGTTCGTCAACGGCATGGTCGGCGGCTACGGCACGCTCATGTCCGAGGCCTACCCGACCGCCGCTCGGGCCACGGCACAGAATGTGCTGTGGAACATCGGTCGCGCCATCGGCGGCCTGGGTCCCGTGGTCGTCGGCGCCCTTGCCGCACGCTATTCCTTCCAGATCGCCATTGCGCTGCTCGCGAGCCTCTATGTGCTCGACATGCTCGCCACGCGCTTTCTCATTCCCGAACTCAAAGGCGTCGAACTCGAATGAACGTTATGCATGATGCGGTTTGCCGCACGCCCACGGTCGCGACACATCGCTGCCGCGTGCTGAGTCATCGCGCCGTGAACGCCCGCTATCGCTATCTGCGCCTGCAGGCCGATGCCCCCGTCGCGCTCACCACGCAGCCCGGACAGTTTTATCAGCTCAAGTGCCCGGTGACCGACAGCGAGGCGCCGTTCCTGCCGCGCCCCATGAGCGTGTACGGCACGGGCCCGGAACCGGACACCATCGAGTTCCTGTACAACGTGACCGGCGTGGGCACACGCGCGCTCGCCACACTCGCCGAGGGCGCCACGCTCGATATCGTCGGCTCGCTCGGCAACACCTTCTCGCTCGACACCGCGTGGCAACGCGTGATGTTCGTCGCACGGGGCGTGGGGCTCGCCACGATGGCGCCGCTCGTGCAGCGCGCCGCGGCGGCCGGACTCCGGCTGACCGTCGTGATGTCCGCGCGCAGCGAAGCCGATCTGATGCGCGACGAATTCCTGCGTTCGCCGCAGGCCCGCGAACTGGCCGACGTGCACTGCGTCTTCGACAGCGACGGTTCTTCCAGCGTCGAAGCGCTCGAGCCCCGCGTGCGCGCCCTGCTCGACGCGGCACCGCACGACGCCGTCTACACCTGCGGCTCGCATCGCTTGCTGATGCTGCTCCAGCGCGTGCTTGCCGAGCATCCGCACATCAAGGGCGAAGTCGCCATGGAGCAGCGCATGGCGTGCGGCATGGGCGTCTGTCTGTCGTGCGTGCGCCTGTTCGATTGCGACGGCGAAAAGCAATTCCTTCGCGTGTGTCGCGAAGGCCCCGTGTTTCCCATTCGCGACGTGGTCGGGGAGGTGGACTTTGGCTGATCTTTCCGTCCGTATCGGTGCGCTGACGCTGCGCAATCCCGTGATGCCCGCATCGGGCTGCTTTGCAGTCGAATACGCCGAAGCCCTCGATCTCGATCGCCTCGGCGCGCTGGTGATCAAGAGTGTCTCGCCCGCCACGCGGGCGGGCAATCCGACGCCCCGCGTGGCCGAGACCGCCAGCGGCATGCTCAACTCCATCGGCATTCCGAGCAAGGGGCTGGACGTCTACCGGCGCGACGTGCTGCCCGCCTACACCCGCTTCGACACCCCCGTTGTGGTGTCGGTCTCCGCCGACACGGCTGAATCGTTCGGGCAGGCGTGCGCGACGTTGTCGCTGCCGGAAGTGGCGGCCATCGAAGCGAACATTTCGTGCCCGAACCTGGAGGCCGACGGCATGGCCTTCGCCATGCAGCCGGAGACGACGTACAAGGCGGTGAGCGCGATTCGTCGACGCACCACGCACCCGCTTTGGGTCAAGCTCACGCCGAACGCCGGTCAGATCGCGCTCATCGCGCGCGCCGCGGAAGATGCCGGTGCCGACGCCATCGTCATGGGCAACACCGTGCTCGGCATGGCGATCGACGTGCGCACTCGCAAGCCCAAGCTCGGCAACGTCATGGGCGGCCTGTCCGGGCCGGCGATCAAACCGCTCGCGATACGACTCGTGCACCAATGCCACCGTGCGGTGCGGATTCCGATCATCGGATGCGGCGGCATCGAAACGGCGGACGATGCCGTCGAGTTCATGCTCGCCGGCGCCACCGCCGTGCAGGTGGGCACCGCGTCGTTTCGCGATCCTGCCGTGATGGGACGCATCGTCGACGGTCTCGACGCGTACTGCAACGCGCAGGGCGTCGAGACCATCGCCTCGCTCACCGGCGCCGTGGCGCTCGACGCACAACTGACCGATCGCTGGCTGCGCTTCGCGCAACAGTCGGGCTGAAACGAAGGGCACGCGTGCGGCTTGACGCACAGCACGCGACACGCAAAACGCGGAGCGACATCCGCAACGACCTACGCAACGAAATACGCAACCCCAGCGGCTCCGGTCGCGACAAGAAGCATACTCATGGAACTCAACGCGCTGGCCCCGATGGCCGAGCAACTCTTCGACGACCTTCGCCGCCTGGGCGACGACGGCGTCGGCATCACTCGCGACAGCTACGGCGAAGGCGAGACGGCGGCGGCTTCCTATCTGACGGAATGGGCGGGTCATCAGGGGCTGACAGTCTCGCGCGACCGGGGCGCCAACCTGGTGTTCACCCTTCCCGACGACGATGGCCAGGCGCCGGCCACCTGGATCGGCTCGCACCTCGACTCCGTGCCGCAGGGCGGCAACTACGACGGTCTGGCCGGCATCGTCGCCGGCCTGCTGTGTCTTGTGGATCAACGACAGGCGCAGCGCCCCACGTCCACGCCGGTACGCGTGCTCGCCTTACGTGGGGAGGAGAGCGCGTGGTTCGGGCGGGCCTACATGGGATCGAGCGCGCTCTTCGGCAAGCTGAGCGAGGCGGATCTCGCCATGACGCATCGCTCGCACGGACGCACGCTCGGCCAATGCATGGCCGAGGCGGGCGCCGACGTGCAGGCCATTCGCGAAGGGCAGACGCTGTTCGACACATCGCGCGCCCGGGCGTGGCTCGAACTGCACATCGAACAAGGACCGGTGATGCTCGCGCGCGACATGCCGGTGGCGATCGTGCCCGGCATTCGGGGAAATGTGCGGCACAACCGCGTGACGTGTGTCGGCGAGGCGGGACACTCGGGTGCGGTGCCGCGCTGGTTGCGGCATGACGCCATGTTCGCCGTGGCCGATCTCATCACGCGACTCGACGAGCATTGGCGAGCCCTGCTCGAACGCGGCATCGATCTCGTGGTCACCACCGGCATCGTTGGCACCGACCCCGCCGAGCATGCCATCTCGCGCATTCCCGGCAAGGTGGATTTCAGTCTGGAGGTCCGCAGCCAGAGTCCCGACACGCTCGACGTGTTCTACGAACTGATGCGTACCGAATGCCGCGCCATCGAGCGCGACCGCGGTGTGCAATTCGTGTTCGACCGCCGGTTGTCGTCGGCCCCGGCGATCATGGATGCGCACGTGTCGTCGCTGCTGGTCGACGCGTGTCGTGCGCTGGATCTGCCGCAGGAGCGCGTGCCCAGCGGCGCGGGCCACGACGCCGCTATCTTCGCCAACGCTGGCATTCCCAGCGGCATGGTGTTCGTGCGCAACGCCAACGGTTCCCACAATCCCCACGAAAGCATGGCAATCGATGACTTCATGCGCGGCGTGCAAGTGATGGCAGACACCACTTACCGGCTCTGATGGCACCACGTCGCGCGCCTTCCCGCGCGCGACGAGGCGACGCGTCAGGGCGCCAGCGCAATGACCTCCGCCACGGCCGCCGTGAGCTTCTTCGCATACGGCACGTGCAGGAACTCGTTCGGACCATGCGCATTCGACTTCGGCCCGAGCACGCCGCACACCATGAACTGCGCACTCGGGAAGCCGGCTTGCAGCGTGTTCATCAGCGGAATCGTGCCGCCCTGCCCGATGAAGGCAACGTCGGCGCCGTAATGGCGTTGCGACGCGACGCTCAGCGCCGACGACAGCCAGGGCGCCACCTCCGGCGCGTTCCAGCCGGAGGCCGCGCCGGCGTCGGGCTTGAACGTCACTTTGGCGTTGTAGGGCGGATCGACTTCGAGCAGCGACTTCAGCTCGCTCACGGCCTGCACCGCGTCAACCAGCGGCGGCAGCCGCAGCGAGAGCTTGAATGCCGTGCGCGGGCGCAGCACGTTGCCCGCGTCAGGCAGCGCGGGCATGCCGGCGGCACCGGTGACCGACAGCGACGGGCGCCATGTCGAGTTGAGCAGCGCTTCCTTGGGATCGGTCGTGGTGGGCAGCACGGACAGACCGTCCTGGCCGCAGGCCCACGGCAGCTTCTTCCAAACGTCGTCGCCAAGAATGCGCGCCGTCGCCTCGGCTTCATCCAGGCGCTGCAGCGGAATGGCAGTGTGAAAACCCTTGGGCAGCACCGTGCCGCTACCCGCGTCCTCCAGGCGCTCGAACAGCTGGCGCATGATGCGGAAGCTGGACGGCGCGATACCGCCATAGCCGCCGGAGTGAATCCCCTCGTCGAGCACCTGCACCTCAAGACTTCCCGAGATCAGGCCACGCAACGACGTGGTCAACCACAACTGATCGTAGTTGCCGGCGCCAGAATCGAGGCACACGACCAGTCCCACACGCCCGAGCCGGTCGCGCAGCGCGTCGACGTATGGCAGCAGATCGTAGCTGCCTGACTCTTCGCACGTCTCGATGAGACCGACGCAGCGCGGGCGCGCCACGCCCTGCGCGTCGAGGGCGGCCAGCGCGGTAATGCTCGAATAGATGGCGTAGCCGTCGTCGGCGCCACCACGGCCGTAGAGCTTGCCGTCTTCGAACTTGGGCGTCCACGGGCCGAGATCCTTGCGCCAGCCGTCGAACTCCGGTTGCTTGTCGAGGTGCCCGTAGAGCACGATCGTTTCGCTGCTGCCCGAGCGCGTTGCCGGTGCTTCGAAGAAGATGACCGGCGTACGGCCTTCGAGACGGATCACTTCGAGCGTCAGCCCCTTGACTGGCTGCCGCTCCGTCCACTGCGCGGCATCGCGCACCACCCGGTCGATATAGCCGTTGCGCGCCCAGTCCGCATCGAAGCCGGGGCTCTTGGCCGGCACGGCAATGTAGTCGGTCAGCGCGTGGAGGATTTCATCGTTCCATTTGCGCTCGACGAACTCGCGCAATGCGGCCGTGTCGAGCGACGGCTGGGTCGGGGTGACGATATCGTTCATGGGGGGCGTGTCCTTGGGAAGGTCCGGCGCACTCGCCGGGACGAATGCCGGCGCACCGTATGGCGTCATGATAGCCATTCCGGCACCGGCTGGCGACCGGCCGACCGACGCTCACGAGGCCTTGGCACGGACTCGGCAGACCGAACGGACCCGCGGGCGGAACGGTGGGGACCGTGGGAACGGATGGAAGGAAATGTCCGCAAGGGACAAGCTGCCACACTCAGTTGCCGGTGCCCGGCGGGTCGAATCGGAAGACGATTTCACCGGCGGCGCCGCTGGCCTTCACGCACTGCGCCGTTTGCCGGCCTTGAGCGGGTACGTCGAGCGTGTGTTCGGTGTCCGCCGCATTGCAGCGCCAGAAGAAGGTCACTTTCCGCGCACAATGGTTCGTCACCTCGTAACGATAGTGCGTCACGTCCGCGGGCAACGCACGCAGTGCGCCGCAGGGCTGGCCCGAGGCGTCCAGCGGTTCGGTGGGCATCGCCGGCACCGACGACGCCTGCGCGCACGCCGCCCCGCTCGCGACAAGCGCGAGTGCGAGCAGGCAACCTGAGATCCCCGAGCGGTAAATTCCGATGCGGTCCATCAGATCCAGCGCCAGGCGATGGCCACGGCACCGACGGCAACGCCGATTCCGATGACCACGCCGAACCACGCCAACTGCGCGCGCCGCGCCCGTCGACGGCTCGATTCCGAAGTGTCGTAGAAACGACCCAATCCGCCCGAGTACAGCTTTTCCCAGCGAATTTCCATGACGCACCTCACAAAACAATCAAAGCGGCCCGCACAATCTGTTCTTTTCTTCTTTATCGAAAGTTTTGAGGCGCAAGACAATTCGGGTCAATCCGGGCAAATTCCGATAGGTGAAATACCCAAAATTCCGACATTGCGCCTTCGCCTCAAGATCGCACTATTCTTTCGGAATTGCAATAGCGTGAACTTGCGGAATGCAGCCATCAAACCACGACAAACCTTTTCAATGACGACGGTTATCGTCTTGCTTAACGCTGCCGTAGATGACTTTGGTCCGATTTTTTCGGGCGATGTGGCCCTCGCTGCGCTGGATATTTAATTCCCGCCACCTCGACATAGGCACGCCAATTCAATCACACCGGCATTTCCGAAACGCAATACAGATGTAACCATACGTTTCAAAAATGCACGACCGTTCGTTTAGATCGGGGGATGGAAGGCACGCGGCGAGACGGCCGCACCGCCCGGCATTGGAGGGCGGCGGCAAGCGTTTCCGGCGAAAGGGAAGCCTGATTTCAGGCGGCGCAACGATGCGCGGCAACCCGCCGTAAGCGGGGCCGCGCACGAAAAAGAAGATCGGGAAGATCGGTGACTTTAGCGTCCCAGGAAGGCCGCGCCGACAGACAAAAGGACGAAACCGCCGACGCTGCAAGCGATCGCGATCGCCAAAAGGCGTTGAAAGAGCTGCTCGCGCTCAGTGGCGCTGCGATGGGAACGGGGTACTTCGTGATGAATCGTTCCCCAACCACTCGAATACACTTTTTTCCAACGGATGTGCATATGTTACCTCGCGTTGTTTAGTGTTCGTAGCCTTGCCGGTCATCGACTCTCGCTATCGGAATCGACGAGACGCAGGGCTAGTATGCGCTTTGTCGGACAGCCGTAAACCCCTCATCCGTGGTGCGTCGCGGCATGCCGGATCACACATTCGCGGCAATTGCGAAACAAGTCGTCGGCAAGAAGAAAACCGACAAGGTGACGCGATTCGCGATTTTTGTCGGACCCTGTCAATGCGACAGAATGTCGCAGGTGCGACAAGTTGTCGCGCAACCCGCATGGACGCTCGCATACGTAATTTTTCAGGGTGCGACAGAGGGAACGTTGTCGCAGACGCGACCGGACGAGAACATGCGCATTTGCGGCGCGGACAACGGTGGCGCGACGCGGCGGCGATCGCGTCGTGCGGCGCAACATCGATTTTTGGGTTTTACGACAAATCTCGGGTAAATCCGGGGGCCGGGGCGCCCCCTTCCCGTTCGACTCAGGATTCGAATGGGTTTTGGACCTGCCGCGCCGTTGTGCTGTCCGTGGCCAGCGTCGGCGTCGTCAGCTCGGCGCCCGCGAGCGATGCCACGACGGCATCGAGCACGGCCTTGAGCGCCTGGGCCTGGCGCAGGCCTTCGACGTCGCGGCGAATCTCCAGGTTGCCGAAAAGGGCAATGTGGTCCGTGTGATTTTCCACGTTCAGTTCGCCAAGCGTGAGCGCGTCGGACTCGTTGGCGAAGGGGACGAAGGCGACCAACGCGACGTCGGGGACACGCTGCGTGGATGACGGGTTGGCGGGAGACGATGCGGACATTGGGGGGCTCCTGAATCGTTGGGAGAAAGGTGGACGAGGCGCCTGCCCCCCGACCCGAGATGGAGTCGCGGTGGCGAGGCGGCCACGGCAGCGCTTAGCGGATGATCGTACGCAGGAAATCGAGCACCGTCTGCACTTCGCGGTACGACGGCACCTCCGGATCGCGCTTGCGCTTGCCGCCAGCGGCCTTCGGCCTGGGCAACGTCATGGCAGTGGCCTTCACGTCTGCCGCCATACCCGGGAAAAAGTCGATACCGGCGATCTTCTCGAGTTCGGCCACGCTCACGACCGAATAGTCGCCTGTCGCCTCGTTCGCGACAAGATAGGCCCCCGCCTGCTTTCGCTTCGGATCGTAGACGACCTTGTACAACTGCGTGGGTACCATCACGCGATCACCGACCTGCGTGATCGTCTTGCCCTTGAAGAGGGGTCCGGTGATCACGTACAGCTCACCGCGATCCTGCGCCAGCTTGCGCACGCTCGATTCGATGCCGGCCCACAGGTAGCGGTTGTTCTCGCTGTTCTGCGGCACCATGTTCGCCAGGGAGAAGCTCTCCGACTGCGTGCGCGAGTCCGGCATGTCGGCCGATGGCGCCATGTGAAATACCCGGCAAAGAAATATACTCAAAACACCACACACTGATGGTACATCATCTTCCAGATGAGGTTTGTGCAGTCTCTTGGCTGGGCGTGGAATCTATCGAAGAGGGCCGCTCGTGAGTTCGCTCAAGGGCAGGCCAAGCGCTTGAGCAATCTGCCCGAGCAGAGTACGCAACGTCCCACGTCCGGCTAACACTTGTGAGACGGAAGACCGGATAATTGGAACCGTAATCTTAGGAACTGGCAGTTGAAACGGGTTTTGCAGCACGCCTAACCACTGGCGCGCAAATTCTCGGGCCAAATGGAGATTGAATAAGTCTTGGCAGGCAGCGCTCGGGTCACTCATGATTGCGGCGGTAAGCCAATCCTGAATTCGGAAAAGGTCGGCTGGACTTAGGGGATAAAGCCTCAGCTTGGCGACCGCTCCGCATCGCTTCCCAACGTCGGCCCTAGGGTCGGCCGCCAAATTCCACAACTCGTCTCTAGCTTCCAATTTCGCGCCAGCATAGAGCCGACCTAAAAGGTCTTCGAGACCGTTCAGCATTACAGGAGAACCCCGAACGAGGTCGAGCCAATCAGTTAATCGGTCCATCAGTTCGCAACCAGCGCAGCATGCACCGGCAACAAGAATACCCAACCACTGATTAGCAGCCACCATTCCAACGCCAACGGACGACTCGTGCTCCTTCAGATTTTGCGAGCCCAAACTTTGTATTGTTGCCGTGGCCTCAAGAAATCGTGCGTAGCAACCAATAAAATCGGCTCCCACATTCGAAAACGAGGAAGCGAGCCGCGCCTCAGCAACTAGCCATCGCACATATGGATACGGTGATGCTCCCATGTCCGCTGCTGCCGAGGAATTGACGAGTGCCGTATTAACGCCAAGGCAACCGGACAACTTCATCACCTGCCCGTGCAACAGAGCCGTCCGCAACCTCTGCCCCGCCGCGGACTGCGGAACCCTTAGACCGGGGTCACTGGGGTAGCCCGCCAGAAACTTCGGCTTCGCCTCCGCAGGAGTCCATTGCGCGTACTCGATATATCTGCAAACCTCGGAAGCCGCTCTTTGATAGGCCTCCGCTCGGTCGTCCCCCTCCTCGGCAGCACTCGATGGCAAGACCTCGAGTGCACTTCCCAGAATTTCTACAGCCTCGCGCAAACTGCCGCCTAACGAGGCAGAAAGTGCACAGTCCACCAGGAGTCCGAATCGAATCCACCCATCACCAAGAGTGCTCGCGAAAGCAGCTGCAGTTCGGAACAGCTCCTCTGACTTCGCCCATTCTCCGAGGCGAGCCGCACTGATAGCGACGCGCCGATAAGCGAACGGGTCTGAAACCGACCGATTATTAGCGACAAGCTGACGCCAAAGAATCAAGACCTGCTCATCGTCGTTAGTCTGAAACAGCACGTTGACTCGCTGCTCGCTGAGTATCGGAGATGAGCCAAACTCCTGCTCGGCAGCGTCGAGTACTTGAAGGGCTTCGTCCGAGCGCGAAAGGTATTCTGTCAGGACGATAGCCTTGGCCTTGGCTGCCTCGCGTCCCAAGTTCGGCGAAGCCCTATCTATCGCGTAATCCCTCGCTAGGTCAAATAGGCTCAACCACGAAATCCAGTCAGTAGCATCCTTGTGCACAGCGACCCACGCGCTCTGAACAAATGCTCCTGAAATCTGCACAATGGGCCACTCAAGTATCGAATCGAAATCGCGTCTTAGCTCGTCCGTCGCGCAGATATTCAGCCAATCGAGGAGGTCGCGCAATCGTGCGGCGCCGCGCATCCAGCGCACACTTAAAGCTAGGAGAATTTGGGGCTCAGTTGCCGTCGCAGGTATGTCATCCGTGATGGCATTGGTGGCACGAAGGAACGATGCGTGGCCCTCGACCACCGCGGCTCCAATTTCGCCGTCTGGACGGAGGCTTGTAAGGGCAAGTATGGCGTCCAGTCGCATTCTGAAGGGCACCTTTGCAGTGTCGGCTATCACAATGGACGACCACATGACGACCTGCATGCCCATGCGCATCTGAGCATGCGATACACGGTCAGATTCTTCAACCCAACGTGCGCATATGTTCGGCAATGTGTCAGAGTCAAGCGTTACCGCAACATCGAATTGCAGGGCTCGGAATGCCGAAGCCGCCGCGGCGTCATTTATGACGCGCTCCCCGGCCGCAAGTGCCACATACGGAAGCCAGAGAAGGCTTCGCTTCACCGCTTCACGTGCTTCGTCGTTTTCAAGAATTCGAAGCGTCATTGCCGCAGCGGCAAGGCGTTGCGGCTCTTGGCCAACGAAGGCATGGAAAAGCAGAGCAGCCGCTTCCCCCGGACTAAGTGAATCCTTGCTGCGTATCGAATCGTGCAAACGAATGTGCGCAATAGCTCGCTGCTCCGGCGACCAAGCTTCAGCAGCAGCACCGTTCAAAAGTGGCGTTGCCCGAAACCGGTTGCCCTCAATGCAATCTAGCCACTTACCGGCGAGTCGGTCCAGCACATCCCCCGGATTCCTGATACCCCCAACCAATTCCGCGAGTTTGATAGCAACGTTTCGATGAAGCAATACGGAGCACTCGGACGCACTGTATAAAAACTCGACAATTTCCGGCGCCGCGGATTCTCCTAGCAACCGGCGCGTTAGACGTCTGACCGAGTCGGCAGCGAACGACGGAGTGACCAAATACTCAGCAGAAGGGCGCTGCCAACCTCGCTCAACAAGCTCAGATATACGTACCTGAACCAATTTGGGATGACCGGCCGAAAGGGTACAGACCGTGGCCCCCCAAAACCCGGCGTCTTCGTCGGGGCAACCTTCCTGAACACAAAGCTGCTCCACTTCCTTGGGATACAGTTCTGGCACATCGACAACGTCAATCCCATCCCATTGGGCAGCCTGTGCCACATCGATTGTGCTGCCTTGCGCACTGATTATGAGTACGCGGCCGGAAGTTCGCGTCCTGTGGAGCACCAACGCAAGTGAGCTGTGGTAAGCGCGAAGTACTGATGGGCTAATATCCAGGTCATCAATCACAATCAGTGCAGGGCACGCCTGGCCGTCAATCTCCGCAGCGAGATTCAACAGTAAATTGTCGATTTGGTCGGCTTGGCGGCCACTGAGATTTATCCACCATGCATCGGGACACAGCGTGCTTGCAACCTGCTGCGCCACCGTTGTCTTACCTTTGAAGACCGTACCGGTCAATAGTATGGAACGACGCTGATTAACCGCCGCTTCAATGCGGCGAACGAGGTCCGTCCGCTGAATGAGCGGACTCGGCGGTTGCGGTACCTTTTCTCGGAGAAGACGCAGAAGACCAACACCTTGCCGCCCCCCGCTCAGCACATCAGCTATTTGGTCAGCGGGAACCGGAAGGTAGGTCGTTGTGGCTATGTCGACCTGCTCGAGCAAGTCTGCTAGCGTTAAGCGTCGCTCACTCGACACCGTCTTAACCACGAGCTGCCAGAATCGAGATTCCAGCTGAATTCGGACCTGGGGAGAAAGGGAACCACTGCGCTTCAGATAATGCAATAGGACCCGAATTCGTTCGTCCACACTTTGCTGCACAGCTTCAATGCCCGGTTGGCCGGTCAACCAGTGGAATCGGGAGAAAAATCGCTCCTGCATCTCCACTGTAGTGGCCGACGCAAGAAAGGACCGCAGAATTGACTGCGGGGGAAGGTGTTCGACAAGATACTCGGCGACAAGACGGGCTAGTTCCGAATTGGTACGGGCCGCGCGCCAAGCATCCAGGCCACTGAGCCCCCCGAAGTCTCCGTCAGCCTCAACACTAACCGCACTGGTCGTCAGGTAATGGTACTCAACCTGGCGCGTGGGCTCACTCGTCACCAGCGACCAGAAGTGCTGAAGCGCCTCCTTAGCTTTGGCTGCGCCAAGCGAAATCGGAGCTGCGGTGTGCCTCACCTGAATGGTGACAGCGCTATCCGTCCCGACAACATCGAAGTCTTCCGCACCTTCGAGATAAATGACTTGGTCCGCAGTGGACAACTGCAACCAAGCGTCTATTGAACACCACGCTTGATAGACGGTTCCACGAATAGATGGAACCGCCTGTCGGCGCGGGTCGCCTGAGAGCTCTCTCACAATCCCAAAATTGTCGATAGGTGTGGTTGAATCGGTCACGATGGTCAAGCGAAACTGACTTGCCAACGACTGACTAGCGTCTGACCCGCTAGCCGAGTCCATGGACACACGAGCTATGACTGCTTATTCACAATAAGCAAATTGTCCGATTTAGCCACCTGCATGGCCCACCTCCACGATGCCAAGTCATGAACTCGCGTGAATCTCTCGCCCATCGCAACTAGTGTCGTCACTACTGCGGCTCGCAACAGTGGCTTGGACGCGAAAGCCGCGGAATCCTCTGTCGGTGTGCCAGACCGAAGCCTTTGCAGAAGCAAAGCAAGCGAGGAGCATAGCGTTTCGCATTTAGCCTCGAAATGTCGTTCTGCCCCTAGCCGCAGAAGCTCGGCGATGTTCAATAGTCGAAGGTACAACAACGGCGCATTTTCTCCATGAACGCTATCAACAAGGTAGTTGACGTAACGGTGAGTTGCCTCGGTCTGCTGCTCCTCAGAGAGCAACCAATGTCCAGCAGCATTGAGCGCGGCGTTCACGGCTCGACGTTCGGTGGTTGAACTTAGCGCAACAATTACCGTATCGATAGCTTCTGCCGAACGTTCAGGCCACCAGTGAAGGCCCGCAAAGACCACGGGTACCAGTGGGAAATCCAATTGGAGGCCACTATCCCACAATTCGGCGAACCAGTCAGATATTCGCTGCCGCTCGTGGTCGGAGCGCGCAATACGCGGCGAGACGATACGATGCAGTACGTGCGCGATAAGCGTCAGTCGACCAGTTAGAATGTTCCATGCAAACTCTCCACGGACTTCATCTCTCGCCCTTTCCAGCAGGAATGGCCCCTCATCTTTCCACCATATTTCAACTTTATTTACAACGTCGAGTAACGCAGCCCGCTTCCATATCAGCCTGACGCCCTTATTTCCACTAATCAGCACGTTCGTGAGGAACGATTCCCGGACACTTCGAATCGACGGTCTCTTCTCGCCGTTCACCTCGCTGACACCGACTATCGGCTCAATGACTTCATTTCTAATCCAATTGCAGAATGCGTCACCTGCAATCTGTTCACTTATTGCGGGCCACTTCAAGACCACTCCGCGATAGAAACCAGGAACAGTCGGCAGACTATGAGAGCTACCGTCCCGCCAAAGCAGACCTGCAAACTGCTCCTTCTGAAGCTGCGTCATCAAACCGTGGTCGTGCATCCATCCAAGCCGAGCGTAGTAATAGCTTAACGCGTCATCAGTCGACGAAATTGCCTCTACCTGGCTAAGGACGGAATCAATCAACCCTTGCCAGTCGGCACCATCATCGGGCTTCACTCCACCAGAACTCAAGAGTTCGACTAGGCTCGGCCATGGCGACCGATGCAGCAGGGCCGTGTTTCTCGGACTGAGCTGCAGCAATCGAAAACTGTTTGCGGCCAATTCGCGGTTTGGAAGCAAACGCAACGTTCGCTCAAAAAAATTCGCGAGAGGTTCATGTAGCGAATATTCCTCCTGAACTTGCTGCAAATCGTAAAGCTGAATGGCTACATCCAACATTGAGAGTGCGTGCTGAACATTGAGCCTAAAAGCCAATCTTGACGCCAAATCCAGAGCGAGCTGCACTCTAACAACAGTTCCATGGTCCCAGCCAAGCACCGAACTCCCTTCGTCAGATTCTCGCTTAATTTCGAAAATGGAACGATGAAACAAATCTTCGGCTCGTTCAAAAGAAAGCTGCTCTACGAGCGCAAGCCCGAGTGACTCCACCGCTGATTCGTTGTTTGCCCTACAAAGTATCCGCAAGTTCTTGTCGGAACCATCCACCAGCGACAGAATTCGAAAACAAGAAGCTAAATCCTGCCTTGTAAGCCCGACGTTTCCGAGAACCGGGACAAAAGAGGCCTTTTCGACCAAGCGATAGAAGGCAATCGCCGCTAGACCTACCTCAGACCGCACATGCGGTAGGCCAGGCCCCGCGCTAACGAGATTGGCGTCAAATTTGAGCTTGTTGTGTTGCAGGAGATAATCACTGGTGTCTAATTCTCGACGAAGTATCTCTATCTGAACGTTGGGATGTTCGATATTGTCTAGTGCATCTATATCACGATGCACAATATCTTCCGGCTCTCGGCTTGTCTGGGGAACATCCTCTTCGCGTGGCACCGTTTCGCGCAAAGTAACCTCCGGCGGCACCGGGGTCGCCGTAGCGTCACTTGCATTTCTTCGAGGAAGGGGCTTAGTTTCCGAGGCGAGATTCAAAGCGTCCAATAGACGTTCCGCCCAGTGTTCCCGCGACAGGAGGTAAGCGGACTCCCCCTCAAACTGAATTGCTTCCCGAATAGCACGCAAGCCAGTTCGCACGAACTCTCGTCCGCGCTCCGTCCAGCCCAATTCCCCGTATAGTGCACCGATTCGCACCGACCAATACAGGTCCCCATCGCCCGCGACCGAAGCCAGTTGGGTCAGAAGGTCAAATCCCTCACCGCGTCGACGTTGCTCAAGCTTAAGCAGGATTTTTTCATGTATCGCGAGTCGACGAACCTCAGGCATGTCCCTCACTGACATCCATTCCTGTAGAGTCTGCATCCAGCCGTCGAATTTGGAAGCGTCGCCGCATTCTCTCGCATCTCGCAACATCGAAACCGCGAGCTGGGCCCATATCGACCTTAACTCGGCATCCGTTGGCTTGATGGAACACATGGCATCGGGAAACGCTGATGCAGGGACCAGTCCCGCACCGTCCACATATGCTTGAAGTTCGGGCGCTATTTCATCCGCAAAATATTTTCCCACCGAGTTCAGCGACTCATCGAGAATCCACATCACTTCCCAAAGGAAAACGAGTCGGAACCATAACGGCAGACTGTCCTTGAGCCGGCGATAAGCGAGTCTGGCAGGTCCTATTCCAGATTGAAGTGTTAGCCGAGCCCGATTGCCAGCTGGCGCAACGAGCCAGCCCGGATAATCGTCTCTATTCCTCCGCGCGCACGCCGTCCATTCCACAAGTTGCTCGACTGTCGGCTCAACAGACCGCAACGTGTCTGTTGGTCGCATGTATGGCCAATTAGCCCGGCGTGGTGGGGGGCTGTCTTCCCAGAAACTAACCAGCGCCTTGAGTGCCGCGTTGGCGTTACTCTTTCCGTCCGAATTACCCAGTTGGCTAATATCGATTGGGAAAACGCTCCTTCGCTCCAATGTGAGGCGCTGCCCCTCCGGAACGGGCTTCAGCGTTATGAGATAGATTGGAGGTGTTTTGAGCCCAAGTCGGTCTCGCACCCAGCCGGTCCAGGCCAAGAAGTTCGGGTCATCCCCTGAAAATCCTACGAGACAAAACACGTTCTCCAGCATTGATTGCTGGACGGTATTGACAAACGGTGCGAACTTGGTGGGGTATGACCTGTAATCCTCCTCCGTCACGATTAGCCGCGACCCAGTGCGGAGGCTGCCATGCAACTTCACGATACGTGGTCGCCCATTGCTCTTGGAAAATGGCACATCTTCGGCAGCAACAACCACTTGGTACCGCCTCTTGATTTGCGGATTAAATGCCCTGCGGTCGGTGTCTAGTGCACGCTCAAGAAGCGTGTCGTAGTTTGTTGTATACACATCCGACCAGTTGAGTGACAGCAGCTTTGTATGCAGGTCGCCCGGCATGACCACGCCTGCGTCTGGCAACAACTCATGTAGTCGCTTGTCCAACTGCGCTCGCGAGAGGACAGCTTCGTACTCCTCAGCCAATCGAAGCATGCCACTTGTGCCACCGAGTCTGCGTCGAGCAGCTAGCTTGTCCGCTTCGGAGGGGAACAAGTCGTTAAGCAAGCTTTCAATGAGACCGTCCCACATCGGGAGCAGGCTGCCATTTTGCGCGTTGAGACTGAAACCCGACCCAATCATTACAGCCGCATGGCCACTACCGAGAGCTTCGCGAATTCTGTATAGGTGGCCTCCGTTTGGAATGCCGCGAATGATGTTTTCCACTTCAGTCTTTGAGCTCAGAACACCGTCGCTAGAATTCTTCATAATTCGCAAAACGAAATAGTTGGTTAATCGCCTTGACTTTCGAGGAGGCTGGTTGGTTTAGATTGAGACTATTTTGGCGGTCTCGCTGGCGAGTTTGCCCCGCTTCTGCTGGTGAGATATTTCCGATGGACAGGGTAGCCGGATATGGTTGAACCAGAGCACCCATTGCAGGGTGGCAAGCTCTATCGATTCCCTGAATTTCGGGGGTACCCAGCGGTGAATTAATTCGCCTTTATACAACCCAGTGATGGTTTCAGCCAAGGCACTGTCGTAAATGCTGCCGCGACTACCCCCGACGGTTCAATGCCGACGACGGCAGGTCACTCTGCGCACCGAATGGAAACACATTGCGTCGCTTTGTCCGAAGGGTGGCCCAAAGTATCGATGAGGCCGGTTGGCGGTCGCACAGGGTGTGCTCCTGCGCATCCAGTTCGAAATCTGTACGCATGACGCGGCTCACCCGTCAACTGACAAGGCCCCGAGCAAACGCGTCAATGACGAACGCCACAGACAACCAGCCTTGCCAAGTCAAGACATAGGTGAATCCGACACCCACAAATTGTTAGGTCGTTCGCTTGCCTAGGTCTTCGTTCATCTCAATCCAAATACTAATAGCGCGGCGTCGACTCGCCGCTCTCGTTAGCGACTGATTAAGTCGGAAGGGTCTACCCCAAGCCCAAACGCGAGCTTCTGCAGATTGTCGAGCGTGATGTTAGTCGAAGCTCGTTCAATTTGGCTTACGTACGTCCGATGGAAACCGCATTCGACGCTGAGCAATTCTTGGGAAATACCCTTTTCCAAACGCAGTCTCCGGACATGGTCTGCCAGCCGGCGCCGGAGATAGGGGGCGAGGTCGTTGTTATCAGTGTCGGTCATGGCCCGGAGGTTGGCCCAACATGACCTTTCCGTCTACCGCGCAAACATATACTGCCCAAACATCTACCGTGTAAACATATACAATGCCAACATTCACGGCATATTTTTGGCTAGGAGGAGTTGTCGTGCATCGACATTTCCTTGAAGGCAAGCGCCTCATTAAGGCGAAACGACGGAGGTTCTTCGACAATGGTCCACAGCGCGCATCATGCCCAGAAGTCACTCAACTGCTCGCCGGCACACAAGCCACAGCGCGTTAGAGAGACTGCGGAGCAGAGTCGCCTGATTTCGCAATATCCGTTGCTTTTTCGCGCGGCGCGGAATCCGGGGGCGTACCCGTCAAACTTTGCACACTTCGGCATTCAATGTGGCCGCGGCTGGTATCCAATCGTTGAAGCTGCGGCACGAGAAATTGAGCACGAGTTACGCACGATGTGGTGCGACCAGTCTCAGGCCCCGGAGAGTCTGTCCGCCATGGACGAATGGCTCCTTTCGGGAAGACGCGTGTACCCCGTACTTCCATTTTGCACAGACATCAGCCAAGTCGCTGGTGAACTGAAGATGGAACTCCAAGATGGATACCTTTGCGACATAGACGCGTGGGGACGTATTCGCAAATCCGTTGAGAGGGCGGTGTCTAAAGCCCGTTCAGTGTGCGAAAGCTGTGGAGAGCCCGGGAAGTTTCGGGCGATTTATTGGCGGCACGTGTACTGCGATGGATGCACAGCCCCTTTTCACTTCGACTCTTCAACGTCGTAGCTCCGTCTGGCCGTGGACAACATTTTCACAGCCAGGCTTGAGAGCCACGAAATGTCGCAGCGACACCGAGACATTCTCGGAAAACTCTACGGGCCACCGACTGGCGGGACAGGTCAAGTGTTTGCGTTATCGATGGCTTATGCGGAAGGGCTACCTCTACGGCCATCGATTGCCATCATCTCAATCACTGCACCGGAACGCCCCTCCAGCCATTATCGGCGGCGTCGTTCACGTACTGCGTCTGAGCTTCGCCGACGTAGATTTCCTCAATCCGGACACCCGCATTCGTAGCTACGAGTTTCCGGTATCACGCGGTTTCATCGCTTTTGAAACTTCTCACCCTCGATGAAACCGTACCGATTTCGAGAGGGGCTCATGGCAAGTACAACTTCGACTGGGGATGGTTGGAGCAATAAACTAGGAAGTGAGCGCCGTCACTCACGTTCGTCCAGAGTGAGTCTGCCACACCGGAAGAAAGGAACACGATGATGCCTTCTGAGAATCAAATCGACCTGGACATTGCACTTCGCAAATTGCACGACCTAGCGTTTGCGGATGGCGACGTGGGTTACGAGTATTGGTATCGAGTTGGTGAGTTGCTAAAGCGGGCAGCTGGCATGCAGTCGGAAATTGACGCATTGTCTCAAGAACTCGAAATTTGCCGCGCGAAGCAGAAAAAGTACGTCGCCGCCATAGAATCCATCGGAGCGCCAGGCCCGCTGCGGCAGCGCTACTGACAGGGTCTGACCGCCGCTATCGGCTTAGTCGTCAAAGACCCGAATTTCGCTCAAGCGCCCGCGGACGTATTGAAACGCACAGAAGACCAAGCGCCAGGATTTCGAGCCATTCTTCTCGACGAATTGAATAAACTGGAAGCGTTCAATCGCGCCAGATATGGCCTGACACTGCCATTCGTACAAACCGGATTGACGCCAATCGCTCCCACTAGGCGCGGGTAGCGCCGCGAAGTTGTTCGTTCTTCAGCGCTCACGAGACGAACATGCCATCAACGTCCGCGGCGAAGGTCTAAGGAAGCCAGCCCCTCCAGAGTTTGTACAACCAGCTCCACCTGGTCACCATCAAAGTCATCTCGGTCCGCCTCCTCATGAGTTCCTTTGTTCAAGTAAGTCCAGATGAGATTGGTTGATGGGATTCCTAATATGCGGCCCAAGGCTTCCAGGATTGGTTCCTTGTTTGGGTGAGTGAAGGTTCTCGCGTCACGTAACTTTTTGGCAAGAGCGTCACAGAGATTCCTGAGCGCTGGTTCAGCTCCCGCGCCAGCGAGGGGCACAGTGAGCGTACCCAAGTCGTGACTTCCCAACCAGGACCAAATTTTCTCTGAAAGCATTTCTAGCGCTTGCCGAGAAGCCGCCAAGGCCTCACGGTCGTTCAATGCCTCGCGTGCGGCGCGAGCTTTCACGATGTAATTTGCGCTCGGGACATTTCGAGTGACGCGCGGGTGATAGTCACCAGTGTGGTGACGGAAAAGATAGACCACGCAATCGTTTCGCAGCGAGGTAGGTAGATGCTGCTGAATGTCCTTGATGAACTCGTTGCTATGGCACGTGACGATAAATTGGACATCTGCAAAGGTGCCGCTCTCGAACAGCGTTTCGCGAATTCCGCCCCGGTGGTCGTGGTCGATTGCGTTAATTGCGTCGTCGAAGACAATCGTCGGACACTGCATGCTTTTCGCTTTGGCTAAGAGAATTGCTAACCCGAGACAACGAATGTGCCCTTCGCTGAGCACATGCAGTGCATCCACGCGATGCTGCGGATTACCTCTGAATGCGATTTCAATCTTTTCCTCGGCTGTCACGGGAAGGCGGAGTGCGCAAAGTTTGTCGGCATCGAGGTCGTTGCGATTGAAGGCGTTATACAAACTTAATGCGGTGTCGTTGAGGCCGGCCATCAACTGGCCGGGTAGCTGGTCTCGGTACACCTTTAGCTTTTCAAGAAACTGGTCGTACGTCGCCTTCAAGGGCGCATCCCGGTCGATAGCAGCTTTCTCCTGTTCCGCATCTGCGATAAGGTCCGCATTGGCGGTATCGAAAGCTGCAATGCGACCTTTGGCCGCGGTGATGTTGTCCGTCAACTGCTGCCGGCGAAGGTCTTGAGCTTGCACTTTCAGTCGAAAATCATTAAGCCGCCTCCGCTCGGCTATGTATGGCTCGCGTTCTTGCTGCGCCTTACGCGTTTGAGTATCCTGGTCCTCGATGCGCTCGGCCACCTTTAGTAGTTCTTCTAGAATGTCAGTAATGGTCTCTGCTGATTGCGGCAGAGTAATGTCGCGCCACCATTTGCCAGCGGGCACCGCGGGCAAGGAAAAGAGAAAGCGTGCTACGAGCGTTTCCTGCTCCTGCTGAGCTGCAAGGAATTGGGAGACGCTCGCAAGCGCAAGGTGAAGCACACGCGCTGCCTGTTCGAGGTCGCTTTGCGATGCACGCTGTTTCTCTTGCAACACCCCCAGCTCCTTCAACCCGTCCAATCCGGCACCAGCCTTCGTGTAAGGGTTTGTCATGACGTGCTGTGGCCCGCTCAATGGTGTGTCGCACGCTGGGCACCGCTCGCCAGTGGACTGCTGCAACGCTAGCACAGCGTCATACAGACTTTTGAACGACACCTGTTCGCTGCGGGCTTGCAATGCAGCCCCGTTCTCGTCAACGCTGTGCTGGTGTCGGCATACAGTCTCTAACGCGTCGACAAGTCCCTGACGCGTAACGCCGAAGACTGGTGGCGTCACACGCTCAAGAATCGCTTCCAGCTCTTGAAGCCGACCAGGACTCTCAGCCGAGCCAATGAGTTCCTTGAGCATGCGGTATGTGGTCCCGGCAGAGTATTCGTTTGCTAATTCCGCCTCTTCCTCGGTGAGTTTCCGCAGTGTTTCACCTTCTGCGTTGACCGTTTGCTCGTCATTGACAAGGGCAGTGCGATTGGCAGTCAGCGAGGCTTGTTTCGTTCCGACAAGTACAAGTTGACCGTCGATACTCTCATTGAAATTGCCGACAAAGTCATTGAACTGTTCCATGCCGAACAGGGTCGCAATCAGTTCAGCGCGTTGAGCTGTTGGTCGCGCGGCAATTCGCGAAAAGGCGTCGATTCGATTCTTTTCCACGAAGCAGAAGCGATAGGTGTCCAGATTAGCGACCACCTCGAAAGCGCGACCTTGGTGGTCCATAGCTAGGAGTGTAGGCTCGGCGAATAACCGAGCATGGACATTCGCAAGATAGATACGGGGATTGATTCTCTTGCTATCGGCTTCTGCGACTTCCCCCAACAGCGCATATTCAAGTCCTTCACACAGACTCGTCTTCCCACTGCCGTTCGGTCCGTAGAAGAGGACAATTTGCTTTGTCAGGTCGAAGGTCTCGGGGGTCCTGAAGCCGCGAAAAGGGCCAAGCGTGAATTCTCGCAGCCGTTTCCACGGCCACGCTCCGTCAGCCGCCTCTGGCACCTCCGTGGGTACCATATCAGCGGTTGCGCGGAGTACGTTCCGCGCTAGCGAAACAAGATAGACAGAGCGCTGACTCTTATGTCTCGAGGTAGCTGCCAGTTCGTCGAAGTTCTGAAAGCACAGATTTGCGAGCTGTCGAACTTCTGGGGAGACCGCTCTATCGGGAGCATAAAGCCACCGAACAAAGCGTTCGAAGTCCCGTTTGGCGGCCCGCATAACTTCTCCTCTCTGTATTGTTGTAATTGCAGGTGAGTGCGCGGACGCGCGACGCTCGCGTCTGTGCTGCCGCTCTCAATCCAAAACGTTGTTAACGCTAGCGCTCAGCGAAAAACCGCGATTGGCGTTCAGGCGGAGAAGCAAAGCTTAAACGATACTTTCGCCTGCGTGAAGGCTCAGGCTCTTCCCAGAATTGTCTGAATCGCGGTAACGAAGGCGGGCGGGAAAAACTTGTCGCCATGAACATTCTCTATGCTGCCGTCCTCTCCGACATGCAGCCCTTGTTGCGCCAAACGCGAGCGGTCAATACCCTTGCGGAGCGCATTTACGAGTCGAGGAGACAGAGTGCTCCCGGCTGCGGCAGGCGCTCGTAGCGACGGTACAGCTTCAGCGGCCACCCGAGATTCGAGCGAGGCTCCCACCTGTAGCGCCTTGAACGCCGCGTGCAGATTGTCGTTGACAACCTTCAATCGCTTGGCCTCATCAAGCGCAAACCGAATGGTCGCTCGAATGCTGGGGTCGATTATCAGGTCGAGCGCCTGCTCCACGTTGGATTTGGTCTTGGCGACATACCGCGTGGCTCCGCTGACAGCATTTGCGTAGGCCGTGATGATTTCGCGGTAATGGGCGCCCTGAGTGTTGCGGAGGCTTTGCGTTTTCGGGCCGCTCATCTTTTCCAGTCGGCGACCGACCTCAGCAAGGGAATAGTCCCGGCCTCCTTCGTGGCGGATGGCGTTGAGCACTTCCCACACCTTGTCCAGGTTCTCGACCTTAGACGGCTTGGTCGCCGCGTTGCGGTGTACTTGATATAGCCTTCGGGCATCCTTGAGAATGTCCGGGGCAGTCGCGGGTAGTTGCTCGGTCATACCTGCTCCAAAATATGGTGCGCCCGGGTAATTGCCAAGGTCTTGGGCTCAAGATGCTCAAGTTGGTCGACAAAGGCCTTTTCGAGTCCAACCGCTCGCAGGGTAGTACGGCCGTCCACCAATGCGTGCACCGTGTTGGCATCCATCCTGGCGTAGAGGAACTCACTCATTGCGTTGGCTGCATGTAGCACATCCTCGTCATCGAGCAGGGAGAACTTCGATTCATAGCCGGAATTGCGGAGCATCCGGTCAAACAAGCGCGCCCGCTCAAGGTTTGGCTGCTGCCATTTGATGTTCAGGCCGTCAAACAAAGTCGCGCTCGTGCAAATGCGGTTGAGTTGCTCAAACTCGTGCCCCTCGGACAGGACGGCTTCCAACTGCCCCGTGCCTCCAGCCGCGACTAGCGCCACGCCAACAGCCTTGCCGTCGGAGGCAATGCGAACACACTGTTCGGTTAGCGCATAGGCGGCCTGCAAGCTCAGCGCAATGGCATCCACGTCAGATGTCGCCGATTCAAAAGCCGTTTCCGCAATCTCCAGCTCTCGTTGCCGGGGGAAAGGCGTTCCATCACTTAAGGCCGCAGCATGGGCATCAGCCAGGGCATCAAACCGCTCCTGCGCCTTCTCGAACGTGTACGATGCCTTCTTCAACCGATATGCTAGGTCGTTGACATGGGCCTCTAGGCCGAAGAGAAAAGCCGGCCCCGTCATGAAGAATCGACAGCGGGCGCAGTTGGTAGCTCCCCCCGGCACAGCCTGGAAACGCGTAACTCCTGTAGCTGGGTCCGATACCGCAAGGCCTTCATGGCAACGCTTGGCGGCGACCGGACAGATACCATGGTCCATCACCAGCATGCCGACTCCGGTTCCGCTGGCTGCGGCGTCCAAGGCAGAGGTATGACGACAAGCAATCGCCTGTTCCAGTTCTTTTCGGCTGGCCCGTTTGATGAAGCCCACCATCTCCGCTTGCGACTTGCGCAACCGTTCCAGTAGAGCTTCATCCATTCGGAGGCTCAGAGTCTCGGCGTTAAGTTTCGTGTAATAGAGCGTCATCAGCACAGTGGCGTGGCCGACAATCTTCATCAGATATTCTGGGGGTACGCCCTCCTCGTACATAGCCGTGATTATGGAAACCCGCATGCTGTGAAGGTCGAAGGTGGCAGACACTGGCTGTCCCCTGTGGTCTCTGGTCAATATCAGTTTGATGGGGTCACCGTTGCTCAGGGTCTCGCCTGAGTCGGCCAGACGCTTTTCCATTTCATCCATCAGCTTAAGCCATAGCCCTCGTACGCGCACGTCGGTTACGGGCAAGTCCGGGCGAGTCTTACTAGCGGGGTCTCGAAAAAGGAAAAAGTTTGCCCCCATCTTTGCAAGGTCGTCGGTGTGTTTGTTCTTCTTCAGTTCCACAATGTCCAACCATGCAGTAGGCCCCTTGACCGGATTGAATTTTTCCTGCCAGTTGCGCAGCTCCGAAAGCAATTGCAGTGCGTCCTTCTTCTCCCAGGGCATGACATAGCCCTTCACTACGCTCTCGATGTCGGCAGTCTTGTTGGTATTGAAATAGAAGACCGCTCCGTCACTGCCGTCCTTGCGCTTGTAGCGTCGAAATATGCCGCGCTCTACTGGTTTGCCACCGGCCTGCGGACGATGTGGTCCCAAGTTCAGCCCCCATTGCCCACCGTTTTCGTAGCGATAGGTATCCCCTTCGCCGCTATCGAGCATGCGGACTTGGTACGTTCTGGCCGGAAGCAGGAGCTTTATCAGGATGGCATAAGCTCGAACAGGGCTCCAAACGGTCTCGAATTCGCCAGTTCCAGTATTCCGCCAGCGGAAGACATCCTGGATACGGCCAACCTCTCTTGCCCAAGCGAAGTCATTCTCGGTCAGGATATGTGACGCTAGGCTAATTAGCCGGGTAGGCATGGCTTCGCGATGAGTTTCACCCTGATTTACGTTCTTATAGCTAGGCCGAGCATGCGGATTGGAAAATCCTGGCATCAGGACGGGCACTTCGTTGTCATCCGGCTGGGCACAGACCTTGAAGAGCACTTCGTTCAGGAAATCGTGGATAACCGACATAGTCTGCCGGCCCTGGTTGCCCGGAGCCTGGAATAAGGGTGTCGGCCGACGGCGAATATCGAAATATTGAGCCGGATTGCGAGGAAGCTCTGGATGGTCTAGGTGGTGCGTCAAGAAGTTGTTAAGTGACGATTTCCGCTTGCGGAAATTGGCCGGATTAGCTTCCATGTGCTCAACAGCCAATCGTGCCCACTCTGCCATCGCAGGCTCTTTCGTGACCAGCCATGTGAAATTGTCGTCACGCGCCAAGTGACCCATTCTGCTTTTGAAGAATCCAAAATCCTCTGGCACCCACGCAATCGCCTGCTCATGGTGCTCTTCGCGCAAAACGCTTAGCACTCCTTGGATGCCGGCAGACCGCAGCACACGTAGGCGGCTACGCTCCTCAGTCAGATAGAATGTCTTTGGAGTCAAGTCACCGATTTCACTTACCCCCGCCCGCGCCAGCAGATGGTCTACGATGAATCGAAAGTCAGACGCGTCGCCAGAGCCACCGCGGTTGAGATATGAGCGAATTCGGGCCAGATAAGAGATATGTTGCTGAGTAAACCCTGGATTGCCGACCACAAGAGAAGGATTGGTAAACGGTCGTTGCTCACTGGCTGGCCAAGCCACGGCTCCGCAGGACCAAAGCCGTAACATTAGCGTAACTACAAAACGCTGGTAGGCCGCTACGCAACTAGAAGCCACCCTGTCCTGGAACTCGGTAATCAGAATAGTATGTATGCCGACCGCAACGTCTTCGCGGGTTCCGCAATCGCTTAATGCGGCCACTGCAGTACGCAGCCCCGGAGTTGGGCGATGCTCAGGCCGGCTTGCGTCCACATTTGCCAACCACTGGCGAGCAACTTCAGCGACATCGTCATATGAAATTACTGGAGATACCAGGAATTGGTCCATAGCATCGTTGATGTAGACAGTCCGCCCGGTCAGTTCGCTGGTGACGGCTGTGTATCGGTCAAGTTGGCAAATTTGGGTCATTCGGTGTCGTTGAAGTGGCGCAGTGGCGTGACGGATAGGGTGCCAATTGCTGCGGCCACTCCGGCGATACCCTGCTGACGATAGACTTCCTGGCTTTTTGCATTCAGGTGATGCATAGCTACCTGGCCCTCCTTATCGCCTAGGCCAAGGTCATTTAGCCACTGCCCATACCGGTGGCGAAGCCCGTGACTAGAGGTGCCTGCCCACTTTGCGGGTGTCATGCCAATTCGGCGTACCGCCGCCCTGAAAGAGTCATCAAACCCTTCAACTCCGAGGGGCTGTCTGTCCTTGGTAAGGAAGGCCCAAGGCAACTGCGGGGTCACCGGCCGCACGTGCTGGATATACAACCGCCACAGCGTCAAGAAGAGGCGCCCAGCGTTCTTGTCAATCCAGAATACCTGGAAGGCTTTGCGCTCTCGGTGCGTCAAAAGGCAGCCTTTCCATCCCGCACGTCGACGCCCTGTTTCCAGGGTAAGGGGTTTTTTGCCGCCGCAGAAGCGTTGCAGGAAGTCAGTACGAGAAGTTTTTCGGTGGGCGCCGGTCAACGGGTCTGTGTATTTCACCAAGCCTTCGCTGGGTTCATGCACGAGAACCAATGCCAATGTCGGCTCGTCAGGGTCAGTGAAAACGTCATCGACCCAAAGGTGGAGGGGTTCTGATGCTCGGCAGCCGCCATATGCGCAGAGCAAGGTGATAAGGATGTCGCGCAGGTTGTACTTCACCCACGGCCGCGGGTCATTCTCTCTCCCGGGATTGAGAAAACCTTGCCATATCAGTTCATCCAGGCGCTCGGCGGGAAACGCCCTGACCTCTTGCAGTAATCCGTTCCGGTCTCGAGATGGTGCCACTTGGCGGCCGACATATGCATACGGGGCAGCTCGCTGGCGCCCCATAGTGTGAGCAAGGAGGGACGCTGCCTTCATTTTGTTCCACCTGCGCCAGAAGATAAGCTGGTCGGCCGGTGAAACATGTTGGTGAATTGGATTCAGCATCGTGGCGCCGTAACGCCTGTTCAGCCAATCGCTGAATTCCAGCAGGGCCCGCGTTAGCCGTCTCAGATTCTGCTGACTGGTTGCCTGCCAGTGAAGACCATATTCGTCCTTTGCGTCCTCGTACGTGCCAAATCGCACATCATGCAGAAACGCCGTGTAGAGCAAATTACGCTTCGAGGCCTCATAGAACTCTTCTCCGCGCACCGAAAGCCACTCTATAAAGCGACCAATTGCCTGCGCATAGGTCCGTTCCGTAGAGACGGAGGCGCATTTCTCGCGAAAAAACTCAAGTAGCTGCTCGAACGGAACGGTGCCCACAATAAGAAGTATTGTGAGCGAATTAGCACGAATTCTGTCTCGAACTAAAACCGCTTCCGTGTAAATCATCGAGTCATCTGTGCTCAGAGAATCATGACCTTCCTGCCGTCCCCGTGACAGGCACCCCATCTAGCAAGTTAAGCCCTGTGGCTTTTACAAAAGCCGAGTAGTCCATAGGACTTTCAACATGAGCCTCCGCATTGGGGAGTACGTACGCCCACGCACGCTTAGACGACTCGTCATACACCAGCTTAAATAGCCTTGTCGGCTTCCAGACCTTGTTCCTACCAATTGTCTCGTGCCCCTCATCGAAGATGGGACCGGTGTAGACAAATACATTGCCACGGGCGCGCTTTGCGAACTTCCTTACGTCGGATTCGACTTTGCTCCAACTCCTGCGGTTGTTGGCTGGGTCCTGCGGCACCATGTTGGAAAGCGCGAAGGATTGAGCCATGGCTCTCTGATTTGGTGCGTCCGCCGCAGGCGCCTGATGCCCTCGGTCCACTGCCGGACTCTGCCCACGATAGTCACTCAGTTCGGCGCGTCCACTTTTGGGAATGCGGGGGTCTGGGTAGAACTGATTAGTACGTTCCTCACCCTGTGCATCCTTAAGCTGAGCCGCTGAAAGTCTTTCCACTACAACCAATGGCGTCTTGCTGGCTTGTGAATAGACCACAGCAAAACTATCTGAGCACAACGCTATCGCCTTCAGCGCCGGGGATACTAGCGCTGTATCCAGCGGCTTCCCGTTAGGAAAATGCCCCTTGCAGGAGTCGAACGACGCCTGCAGTTGCTGCGCAGAATATAGCGCAAGAGCCTCGTCCCTGCGGAGGCTCTTCGAACGATATTCCTGGTTCTCGAGGGGAACGACAGGGCTTAGCGAATTGCGAGCCTCAGCCGCCGCGAACAAAAGCAGACAAAGGGTCACCAGGCCTGCCCCGCATTTGCGCAGGTTCATAACTTTGAAATTCCCAAATTGCGATGAGTATGTCACATTGAGTATTAATACTCAACATAACATGTTGATTTTATTGAATGAGTATATTTTTAACAGGGTATTGGAGGTGGCCCCGGTCATAGCCTGAGCGCACGTAATCGCGCAGCTCGGCGCGCTCGCTCGCGGGCAGGCGCGATTCGGCGTGGAAGTTGTTCACGCGCGAAATTTGCCGTGCGTCACTCAGCCCCGCGCGCGTGAGGTGCTCGGCCGACCAAAGTGGCGTGCGCGTCACGCCCGAGTGCATGACCCCGAAGGCCCCGAAGCACACTTCGCGCGCACTGCGCGTCAGCGCGGCCTGGGTGATGTCGGGTGCGGCGCCCGACCAGTAATGATCGCTGCAAGCCGAGGCTGCCGCGAGCGCCGACAGGGGCGTCGCCGTGACGGCGGCGACACAGAAAAGCGTGGCAAGGGAAACTGCCAACTGCCCGGCCATCGCGCGCAGTTCGCCTGCGCGCACCGCGGTGACCGTCCTTCGAGACTGCTTCATCGCACTGCTTGGGGGTAAGACTTGAGGGGGTGCGATTGTAGCGGATGAACGGCTATTCGGGGGCCACGCTTCCCGCACCATAGGCGGCGCATTGCAGGGTCTGCGCGGGGCCGAGGTTGCCGCACTCGTCCGCCTGCGCGCTCGGCAGCCAAGCCTGCTCCAAAAAGAGCAGGCAGAGCGTCAGGGCGATCATGAGAAGCAGCGTTTTCATTGCGGCATCCGGGTCGGGTTGCCGCATTGTATGCGCCCGCATCATCAGGCAGACCGTCGCGCGCACCATGAAATTGTTTCGTTTCGTTACCAGCGACGCCCAGCGAACCGTCACGCGACAGTCTCGCGCCGCGTTGCCGACCGGCGTCAAGCGTCGGGGACGTCGCCACGCAAGGCGACGAGCGCCGCGAGCGGTTCGTTCGGCACGCGCTCGGCGCGCAGGCCCCGAACCACGCCGACCCGATCGGGCATCGCGCGATTCTGCGACATCTTGAATTTGCCCTCGATGCGCCGAATCGGAATCTCCACACCGATGATGGCGCGCAGCATGCCGTCGATAAAATCGGCCGGCGCGTCATCGACCGCCCATGGCGTCGCACGCCCATGCTCCTGCGACTGCGTGAGATCGCCCACGAGATTTCGCAACCACGCAGTGTCGTCGATCACGCGCGGCGGCCCCTGAACGTGTACGGCCGCGTAGTTCCACGTGGGCACCACCTTGCCGTGCTCGGCCTTGGCCGCATACCACGACGGCGTGATGTACCCCTGTGGCCCGGTGAAGGCAACCAGACAGTCGCTCGCATCGCGCAGCGCGGCCACGTGCGGATTCGCGCGCGCCAGGTGAGCGCGCAAGACACCCGTCTCGCCTTCATCCGGGTACACCAGAAACGGGATCGAATCGGCCATCAGTCCGTGCGAACCGGCGCTCACCAGCAAGCCGAGCGGAGATTGACGAATGAGTTCGTGCAGGACTTCGGGACGGTCCTCGGTGAAGGCGGCGGGCTGGTACATCGATGACTCCGGGCAAGACGGCGGGGAAGGAATGAATGCCGGATAGCGTACGGCCGGGCGTGGCCCGTGGCAAAGACCCAATATCGATGATTTTTTTGATGCCACGAGAATGCCCGGCGGCATCGCGGCGCGAAAACAAGGCGCCGCGCCGCGGGGCACGACGGATGCCGGCCGGCGCCCCTGCGCCACTGCGGCTCGAGCCGCTCGAGCGACGGGAGCGGATTGAGAGGTGTTAGAGGAACGACTTCGCCTGACTCAGGATCTTGTCGCACACCTGACGCGTGAGTTGCTCCTTGAGGCCACCGCCGTTCAGGTCGACCGTCTTGCCGTCGGGCGACGACAACAGGCCCTTCGCGCCGTCGAGATATCCGGGACTCGCCTCAGGCGAGCCCGACTGCGTGCCGATCTTGCCGAGGAGCTTGTCTTTCACGTCCGTGGCCGAACCGAGGTTCGCACCGCTCAGATAATTGTTCTTGATGCAGAACTGCAACACGCCGGTCGCGTTGCCGATGCTGCCCGAGGTCAGCGAGCCGGGCGATGCCAGGCCGCCCAGGCCACCGGCCAGACCACTGGTGTTGCCGCCGCCCACGGCGTTTCTGAGCATGTCGAGCTGGGCCTGCGCCGGCATCGGCGCCCCGAGGGTCAACGCCAGCGCGACGCCCGCGCTCACCGCGCCGAGCTTCGACCATCCCTTGAAGCCTGCATTTGCCGAATGTTCCGTGCTTCGCGACATACGCTCCTCCGTGAGGTGAATGACGTGGGGTCAGGTCGACTCACTATAGCAGGCCGTCGGCCGGGCACCTCGCCCTACAGTGCGAATGTCACGCGCCGCGGCTCGCGACTAAGCCAGCGCGGCGAACGTGTCGACGGTCTGCGCCAGGCTAACGCTGGCGTCAACGCCAGCATTCTCCTTGAGCAGGAAGACCAGGTGATGGCCCGCCAGCAACTCGATGCGACGATCGCGCGCAAATTCCTCAACGCCCTCGTCGAAGTTGCCGGTCGTGATCAGCATGCCGCGCGCCGCGCCGATCTGCTGCATCTCGGCGAGGATGGCGCGCGCTGCGGCCAGTGTCAGGCGCGCCGCCGGGTCCATCTCCCGATAGATGCGAACGACGACATCGCCGCCAAAAATCGGATGCGGATCCCACGCACGGCACGTGAGCATGCCTGGCGCGTCGCCCGGCAGCAGCGGTGGCCCTTCGAACCCGTGCGAGCGCAGCAGGTGGAACATCACCTGGGTGAAGTCCTTGTCGGGGAGCGTCATCAGATTGAAGCGCCGGTCCACCGCGACATCTTCGTCGGTGACGACCTGCGTCATGTCGACGCCCGCGACCGGCGCCACCGCCTCCAGCGCTTCCGGACGTGCCGACACACGCGCTCCCAGCCTGGCCAGATGGGTTGCCGCGTCGCCTTCGCCCAGCGCGAGTGCCGCGAAATCGCCACGCGCCGCGTGCACGCTCGCCAGACACACGCGGTTCTCGCCATCGCTGGCGTAGACATTGAAAACGATCGCGTTCACGTTGCGCAGCGGATCGGCCGAAAAGAGTTCATGCAGCGAGCGCAGCACGATCTGGCGCAACGCCTCGCCGTATGCCTTGGCGCGAATCGCTTCGCTGGCGGGCACACCGTGTATGGCGGCTTCGGCGACGTTGTACCGATATTCGAGGGCGACGGGCACGGCCGCGTCGAGCGACGGCACGTCGTAACCGATGGCGAGCAGCTTGTGGTTCTCGACGAAATGCGCCGCCAGCGTTTGACGGAAGGCTTCGGGATACGGGCTTCGGCTGAGCACGATGCGCGCGTAGCGGGTGATCGCCGCGGCTTCGCCGCGCAGCAGCGCGCCTTCGAAGTCGGCTACCGCCGCGTTGTGATGCGCGCTCTCCACACGCGCCGCTTCGGTCGCCTTCTGCTGTGCGATCTGGAGAATCATCGAGCCCTGGGTACGACGGATTTTCGACGCCTCGTACTCGCGCTCCGCATGCACGAACTCGCTGCGCGCCTTCGCGACGGCCTGCTCGTACCGACTCGCCGCGCCGGGCATGGCCAACGCGAGACGCCCCGGCTTCTCGGGCGCGAACGTTTCCCACTCGGGCTTGGCCAGAATCTTCGGAAGATGCCGCGTGTCGAGGACCGGCGGCGTATTGCGGGCGCGCAGATCGGCGGGCGGGATACGCAAATCACGTGCAAGGCCATCGGCAAGCAAACGCTCCAGCCGCGCGACTTCAAATTTTGCGCGCGCGCCCAATGCCGCCGCTTCGGCCTGCCGCAGGGCAACCTGCACCTTCTCGCGGGCGGCCGGATCGGCGGCCGGCGCGTCGTCGGCGGCGCGCTGGGCCTGTTCCAGGGCGCGGACTTCCGCCAGCGAGCGCGCCTGCGACTGGGCGTGTTGCTGCTCACGCGTGTGTGCGGCGCGCCAGAATTCCCGCGCCAGACGATCGATGCTGCTCTCGAATCCCCGGTTCACTACTGCCCCCGCATGCGATATAGGTATTGTTCTATCCGGTCAGGTGCCACGCCCGAACGGCTGATTATTATGTCGGGGCCGTGCGCCGGCGTTCCGTCCCGACCGGCAAAATCTGATATTTACGTAGGGGACGATTGTAGGACGATGCCCCCTGAACTCGCAAAGAAATCTTTCCGGGAATTTCCGCCAGCCCCGATGCAACATGACACAACTGAAACGCACTCGTTCTGACCGTCATCAAATCGCCACGGCGATCGCGCAAGCTCACTGCGTCTTCCGGGTCATCGCACCATGAACGATCCTGCTTCCGCCCCCCGGCCTGCGACGCGGCCATCGCGAACGGCCAGGCGCGCCCCAGGCGTGCACGACAGGTCCGACACGCCCGACACGCTCGACACGCTCGACGGCCCCGACATGACCCGAACGTTCGGGTCGATCGATGCGGCCATCCTGCGTGCGGCATGGGTCAGTGCGCTGGCCTGCCTCGTGCTTGCGATGGTGGCCATCGTCTGGATCGACCGGCCGGTCGTGGATTTCGTGCATCTCCATACCCAAGGCAACCCGTGGATCCAGCACGTTGCCGAGTTGCCCTCGATCTTGTTCGTGCTCGCCTGGCCGACGTTCGCCGTCCTGGGGGCCATGCAGATATGGCGCGGCCGCCTGCCTGCGTGGGTGACCACCCTCTGGCTCGCCGGCGGCGCGGTGGGCGTTGCCAGCGTGCTCAAGCAGGCTTTGAAATTCGTGTTCGGCCGGACCTGGCCGGCCACCTGGATCCACGACAACCCCTCGTACCTTCGCGACGGCGTATTCACATTTCGCTTCCTCGCCGGTGACGGTTCGGCCTACGCATCGTTCCCGTCGGGCCATCTGAGCGTGATGCTCGCGTTCGCGACGGTGCTGTCGCTGCGCCATCGTTCACTGCATTGGCCCTGCGCGATCGCCGTCGCGCTCACCGCATTCGGGCAGATCGCCGCCGCCTACCACTGGACCAGCGACGCGCTCGCCGGTGCAGCGCTGGGGATCGCGGTCGGTACCGCGGTCGTGACGGCCTGGCAGCGATGGACGGCGCGCTGAGGGAATTCCCCTTTCGTGAATCGGTGGCGCCCCCGCATAATGGCGAATTGCCTACGCGCACCGGTATGGCGCGCCGCCTGATTCATGACTGCCGATCTGTTGCTCCCGCTTGTCGCCGGCGCCTGCGTGGCCGGATTCGTCCAAGGTCTGTCCGGCTTCGCGTTCAGCCTCGTCGCGCTCTCCTTCTGGGCGTGGTCGCTTCCTCCGACGGTCGCCGGCCCGCTCGCCGCCTTCTGTTCGCTCGTGGGCCAGTTGCTGGGGCTTCGCGCCGTGCGTCGGGCCGTGCCCCTCGAGCGGCTCGCGCCGTTCGTGCTTTGCGGACTCGTGGGCGTGCCGTTCGGGGTGTGGATTCTGCGCTACCTCGACCCGATCTGGTTTCGCGCGGGGATCGGTGCCGTGCTCGTCATCTACTGCTCGATTCTGCTGCTGGCGGCACGCCTGCCTCGCATTCGGCACGGCGGGCGGGCCGCCGACGGCGTCGTGGGCTTCATCGGCGGCGTGATGGGTGGCATTGGCGGACTGGTGGGCGTGGTCCCCACGCTGTGGTGCACATTGCGCGGTTGGGACAAGGACATGCAGCGCGCGGTCATGCAGCTCTTCTTCATCGCCATGCACACGCTCACCATCACCCTGTACGTCGTGCATGGCGTGATCACGACGCAAACGCTGCATGTGTTCGCCATCGCCGTACCGTCGATGATCCTGCCGACGCTCGCCGGCGCCTGGGCCTACCGGTTTCTCTCCGACCACGCCTTCAGACGCATGGTGCTTGCGCTGCTTGCCTGCTCGGGCGTCACGCTGCTCATGGGCACCGTGCCGGAGCTGCTCGCGCGGTAGGAGCGCCAAACGCGCATGCATGTCCGGCGTTACGATGTGGAAATCGCCCGTCGCCCCGCACCGGGTTCGCGCCCGTCGCCCGCCATGTCCTCCTTGTCCGCCGCTGCCGCGTTTCCCGATCGTGCCGCCGCCGGCAACGCGCTTGCCGAAGTGCTCGCCTCGCACGCGTTGCTCGCGCGCTGCGCCCCGCCGCTGGTGCTCGCCATTCCCCGCGGCGGCGTACCCGTGGCCCTGCCCATTGCCCGTCGACTGAACGGCACGCTCGACGTGCTGCTCGCGCACAAGCTTCGCGCGCCGCATCAGGCGGAGCTTGCCGTAGGCGCCGTCGATGAGTTCGGCGGCATCTTTCTTGCCGAGCACGCCCTTGCTCTCGGGGCCACCGGCACATATCTCTCGCACGAAACCGCGCGTCAACGCGCGCGCATCCAGCAGCGGCGACAGGCTTACACCCCCGGGCGCGGCGCGCCGCATGTGCGGGATCGGCCGGTCGTGGTGGTCGACGACGGCATTGCCACCGGCGCGACGATGATCGCGGCGTTGCGCGCGATGCGGCGTCTGGGCGCCACACCGCTGCTCGCCTGCGCGCCAGTGGCGGCGCGCGAAGCCATTGCCCGCCTCTCGACGCTGGCCGATGCCGTCGTCTGTCTCGAGACACCGCACCCCTTCCATGCCGTGAGCGTGGCGTACAACGATTTCGTCCAGACCGACGATGCCACCGTCATCGCCCTGCTGGCGATGGCAGCCGATCGCCCCTAGGCGCTAGCGAAGTGCCGTCCCGACGCGCGCAGGCCCAGTCGCGTCCCGGCGCGGGCGCCCCCGCCCGGCGGCGTAGCGGCATCCCCCGCGATTGCACTACACTTGAGCCTGCTGTGCGACGTCGGCGCCACGCGATACCCCGGTACCTCGGTGGACGGCCGGCGCGGTGCCTGCGCCGGCCGCCGGCCGCCTCATTCTGCTTCTTGCCGCTTCTTGTTGCTTCTTGCCGCTTCCTGCCGCCTCAGTTTCGACGGAGCCTGTGATGACGACGTCCCTGATTCTCAACGTAATCGGCCCTGACCGCCCGGGCCTGGTCAATGCCATCGCCGATCGCGCCACCGCCGCCGGCGCCAACTGGCTCGAGAGCCGTCTCGCGAATCTGGCCGGCCAGTTCGCCGGCATCATTCATCTGCAAGTCCCCGACGACAACATCGCGTCGCTCACGCAGGCACTGCATGCGCTCGAGACGCATGGCCTGAAGATCTCCGTCACGCCCGCGCAAAGCGCCGCCGCCGACCCGGCCGCGCGCACGCTCCAGCTCGACCTCGTGGGCCAGGACCATCCGGGTATCGTGAAGGAGATTTCACACGTGCTGTTCGCGCGGGGCGTGAGCATCGACGAACTCGTCACCGAGTGCGTCGAGGGATCGATGTCGGGTGGCACCCTGTTTCGCGCAACCGCCCGGTTGCATGTACCCGCCTCGGTCAGCACGGCATCGCTGCGCGAGACCCTGGAGAGCCTTGCCGACGATCTGATGGTCGACGTCGAACTCGATTCACCTGCCGGTGCCTGAGCGCGCGCCGATGAAGCGAGCCTTCCTGTTCGTCCTCGCGGCCGTTGCCATCCTCGCGCTGCTTTCGCTGCTGCCCCTGCCCTTCGAGCGCCAGACTCACATCACGAACACCGTGACGCTGCGCGCGCCGCCGCAGGTCGTCTACGACTTCGCCACCACACCCGCTAACTGGCCGAAATGGCATCCGGCATCGCTCGCCGTGCAAGGCGCCACGGACCATCCGCTCAAACTGGGCGAAAAAGTCGCCGAGGAGTTTCGGCTTGCAGGCCGCCACGGCATTCTTCACTGGACGGTCGTCGATGCCAGACCGCCGTACACATGGCGCATCGAGGGCGAGGTCAACCGCCGCCCCGCGGGAGAGGTTCGCTACACGCTCACCCCCGACGGTACGGGCACGCGCTTCGAACGCGACTTCGTCTATCGCACGCCGAACCTGCTCTTCCTGATCCTCGACCCTATCTTCATCGGCCCGCGCGTGCGCGCCGAGTCGAAGCAAGGCGCCCGCCAACTCGAGCAGATCTTCGCGACGCTCGCGCCGGCCATTCCGGCGGCGGCGTCGATGCCCGTAGCCGCAAGCGGCGTACCCGCGCAATAGCACCCAGGGCCTCGTCGCAACGACGGCAAGACTGACGGCGGCATGAGACCGGAGACGCCGTCGGGCGCAAGTGGCGTCGTTGGCGTGGTCGAGCGTGCGACTACTCGTTGAACGTCGCCGACATTTTGTCCGCCGCCGCCTGAAGATCGGGCAGGAACGTCATCAACTTTTCCAGTGTGCAGTGCTGCGCGCTGGCCTGTACGGCAATGGCCGCACAGGCGCGGTTACGGTCGAGCATCACCGGCACGGCTACCGCGATCATGCCCGGCACGTGCTCCTCGTTGTTGGTGCCCACGCGACGCTTGCGCGTCTCGGTCAACTCCTCGCGCAGGTCTTCCAGGTCGGTGATGGTGTTTTCCGCCCGCGGGCGCAACGGCAGGTGCGCGATGAGCTTCTCGCGGCGCGCGCGCGGCAGGAACGCGAGCAGCAACTTGCCGCTCGCGGTGCAATGCAGCGGCACGCGCGAACCCGGCGAGAGTTTGAGCTGACGCGACCAGTCGGTCTCGATCCGATCGAGATATACCAGGTCGTCGCCCGAGAGCATCGACAGGTTGCAGGTCTCGCCGAACTTGTCGACCAGCTGTTGCAGAATGCCGTGGCGCGCGGCCGCAGGCCCCACATGCATGAGCGCGTTCACGGCCATTGCCCGCACGCGCGACGACGGCTCGTAATGACGGCTGCCGGCCTCGCGGGTCACAAGCCATGCGGCTTCGAGCTGTTTGAGAATGCGGTGCACGGTCTGCTTCGGCAGACCGATGGCGGCAACGATCTCCGCCAGGGTCATCGGCGCACCGGCTGCACTGAGGATTTCGAGAATGCGAAATGCGCGGACGGCCGCGGCGTTCGACTGATTGCTCATGTCGGTACTTGGCTCTCGGGGTCGAGTTGTGTTTTAGGTCGTTATCGCTCGCGGCGGTCTCCCCCTTCTGCCCTCGCGCGACACGCCGCCGCCCAGCCCGTTGCCAACCGCATCAGGCTGCCGCACCGCCGTGCCGTCGCACCGCGACGTCCCGTTTTCCGCATTCTAGTGCGATTCTTCCAAGCTGACGATTCGAGACAAACCCGGAGATATTCGGAATACAAAATGCAAAACAAGAGGACCGGGACGCCGTCGGGCGTCCCGGTCCTCGCAATCGCCTCCGGCGGTACCCGCCATTCGCCGTCAGGACTTGCCGGACAGTACGCGCAAACGATGAATCAGACTCGACGTATCCCAGCGCGAGCCACCCAGCGCCTGCACATCCCCGTAGAACTGGTCGACGAGCGCCGTGACGGGTAGCGAAACGCCGGCGCGCTGCGCCTCGGCCAGACACAGCCCGAGATCCTTGCGCATCCAGTCGACGGCAAAGCCGTAATCGAACTTGCCGTCGATCATCGTCTGGCCGCGGTTGTCCATCTGCCAGCTGGCCGCGGCGCCCTTGTTGATGACGTCGAGCACGAGCGGCATGTCGAGCCCGGCGCGCTGGCCGAAGTGGATCGCCTCGGACAATCCTTGCACGAGGCCGGCAATACAGATCTGGTTGACCATCTTTGCCAGTTGGCCCGCGCCGGCGTCGCCGATACGCGTGACGGCACGGCCATACGCGGAGAGCGTAGCTGCGACACGATCGAAGGCGGCCACGTCGCCACCGCACATGATCGTGAGCACGCCGTTCTTCGCGCCGGCCTCGCCGCCCGAGACGGGCGCGTCGACAAAGTGCAGGCCTTGTTTGCGTGCCGCCGCATAGAGCTCGCGCGCCACGTCGGCCGATGCTGTGGTGTGATCGACGAAAACCGCGTCGGCCTTCATGCCGGCAAATGCGCCGTGCTCGCCGAGCACGATGCTGCGCAGGTCGTCGTCGTTGCCGACGCAGGCGGCCACGATGTCGGCATTACGAGCGGCCTCGGCCGGCGTGGCCGCGTGAGCCCCGCCGTATTCCTTAGCCCATTGCTGCGCCTTGGCGGTCGTACGGTTATAGACCGTGACCTGATGCCCCGCGCGTTGCAGGTGACCGGCCATGGGATAACCCATCACGCCGAGACCGAGAAACGCGATGCGCAGGGAGGATGCTTGCGATGAGGGGGAAGTCAATTCGAGGGCCTCGCAGGTGGAATCTTGATGAGAGACCGAACGGGGTGCCGATGGCGCCTTGCACACCCAGGGGTCCCGTCTGAAATACAGGGGGGCTTGCGAGACATCATTATAGAGACGGGCGGGGTTCGGGCGCCAGCGCAATCCCCCGCCACACGGGGCATTCGCGCGAATTCGCCCCAGAATGGTGCGCCGGCTGTCTTCCAATAATCATTCGTAAACATTGCCCGATCGTTTCCGTTTGAAAAATTCTGTTTCCGTGACTGGCGTTGGTGCCCGGTTCCGATACAATGCGCGGCATGGCTGATTTTGATACTTGTTGGTCAATTCGCGTTTACTACGAGGACACGGACGCCGGCGGCGTCGTCTTCTACGCCAACTATCTGAAATTCTTTGAACGGGCCCGCACCGAGTGGCTCCGTTCGCTCGGTATCGAGCAACTCGAACTGGCCCGCAATACCGGCATGATGTTCATTGTGCGCGCCACCGCGCTCGACTACCTGAGCCCCGCCCGACTCGACGATCTCGTCGTCATCAAAAGCCGCATCGAACGCCTCGGTGGCGCATCGGTCGACTTCCTGCAGGAAGCGTGGCGCGACACCCCCGACGGCAGCAGCGAACTGTTGGCGCGCGGCAGCATCAAAATCGGCTGCGTGCGCGCGGACACGCTGCGTCCGGGCAAGATTCCGGCGCATGTGCGTGCCGCCATGCAAGCGGCCACCAACGCCGCGCAGGCCGAGACCGCCCAGGCGCCAGGCCGCGCGCCCCGGCCGGCCGCCGCCTGACGCCAATGACAAGAATTCCGGTCATTCAATAACCACACCATGCCCGATCAAGACCTTTCCATCATTTCGCTGGTCATGCACGCCAGCGTGCTCGCCCAGGCCGTCATGGGCCTGCTGCTGCTGCTGTCGCTGCTCTCATGGACGCATATCTTCCGCAAGATCTTCGCGATCCGCCGCGCACGCACCCAGACCGAGCGCTTCGAACGCGACTTCTGGTCCGGCGGCGATCTCCAGGCGCTCTATCAAAGCGCGCTGAACAATCGCCACCAGACGGGCGCCCTCGAGCGCATCTTCGAATCAGGCATGCGCGAATACATCAAGGCGAGCGAGAAAGGGCTGAATGATCCTCACGCGATTCTGGACGGTGCGCGCCGCGCCATGCGTGCCTGCTATCAACGTGAAATGGACTCGCTCGAAGCCAACCTTCCGTTCCTCGCATCGGTCGGTTCGGTGAGCCCGTACATTGGTCTGTTCGGTACCGTGTGGGGTATCATGAACGCTTTCCGCGGCCTGTCGAACGTGCAGCAAGCCACGCTCGCCAATGTGGCGCCGGGCATTGCGGAAGCGCTGGTGGCCACCGCCATCGGTCTGTTCGCCGCTATCCCTGCCGTGGTTGCCTACAACCGCTTCGCCACCGACATCGACCGGCTGTCGATCCGCTTCGAAAGCTTCATCGAAGAGTTCTCCAACATCCTGCAACGGCAGATTCACTAAGCACTCCGGGAGCGCCGAGACATGGCAGGTTCTATGCGCAACGCTCGCCGCGGCCGTCGCGCCATGGCGGACATCAACGTCGTGCCGTATATCGACGTGATGCTGGTGCTGCTCGTCATCTTCATGGTGGCCGCCCCGCTGGTGGCGCCGTCGATCGTCAATCTGCCGAGCGTCGCCAACGCGAGCCCGCAGCAGCAGACACCGCCGGTCGTCGTCAATATCGAAGCCGACAATCGCATGCTGGTGCGCTACAAGGATGGCGAGAACACCATCGAGCAGCGCATGAGCGGGGGCGATCTGACCGGCTTCCTGCAAGGCCGTCAGGCCGCGAATCCGGATCAGCCCGTCGTCATTGCCGCCGACAAGTCGGTGCGCTATGAAATCGTCATGAACGTGATGTCCGATCTCAAGGCCCAGGGCGTCAAGCGCGTGGGCCTGCTCGTCAAGCAGAAATGAGCCGCACCGTAGCCCGTTCCGACCGTCCCATTGGCCCGCGCAAGGATGAGCGCGGCACGGGTCGGGCATTCCTCCTCGCGCTGCTCATGCACGCGCTGTTGTTCGCGCTGCTCTTCTACGGCATGCGCTGGCAGAACAGCTCCCCCGCCGGGTCCGAAGCCGAACTGTGGACGCCCGCCGAAGTCGCGGAGCCCACGCCGCCCGTCGTGACACCGGCGCCCACGCCCGCGCCGCCGGCCGTGGCCGCACCCACGCCGCCGGCCGAAGACGCCGACATCGCCCTGCAGCAGAAGAAGCGCAAGCAGGAGCAGCAGGCCGCGGAACAGGCCCGCCTGCTCGAAGCCCAGCAGGAAAAGGCGCGTCAGGAAGCGCTCAAGCAAAAGCAGCTCGCCGAGCAGCAGGCGGCTGCGGAGCTCGCGCGCAAGAAAGCCGCCGAGGAAGCGGCGCGTCAGCAGAAGCTGGCCGACCAGAAGAAGGCCGACGAACTGAAGCGTCAAAAGGAAGACGAGGCGAAGAAGGCGGAACAACTGAAGCAACAGCAGCTGGCGGAAGCGCAGAAAAAGGCGGACGCGGAAAAGAAGGCCGCGGAAGACAAGGCCGCGAAGGCCAAGGCAGCGAAGGAAGCGGCGGCCCAGAAAGCCGCTGACGCGGCGCGTGCCGAACGCCTGGCTTCGCTGCGCGGCATGGCTGGCGGCACACCTGGCGCGCATGGTAACGGGCTGGGCTCGCAGGCCGGCGGCACCGGCTCCGGCGCGGGCGGCACGGCATCCGCCGGCTACGCCGACCGGGTGCGGGCCAAGGTCAAGCCGAACATCGCCTATGGCGGCGACACCGAGGGCAATCCCACGGCCGTCGTTGCGGTACGCCTCGCCCCGGACGGCAGCGTACTTTCGATGCAGCTGGTCAAGTCGAGCGGCAACCCGGCCTGGGATGCCGCCGTGCAGGCCGCCATCACCAAGTCCGACCCCCTGCCGCGCGACACCAACGGCAAAGCGCCCCCGAGCGTCAACCTGCGCTTTAGTCCAAAAGGCTGAGTCTGTTGTCAAACGGGAACGAAAACCGAGCGATGCGAGTCCATTTTCATTCGGATGTGGTAAAAATGGCGCTTGCACCGCGTAACTGACCAATCGAACGCATGCGAATTTCCAGTCAATATGCATGGCGTGCGCTGGTGGCCACCTGGCTCACCGCGGCTTGCACGATCGCCCATGCGCAGACACCGCTTACCGTCGACATCACCGGCGTCGGCACCAACCGATACCCGATTGCCGTGTCGAACTTCAAGGGCAGCGCGCCGACGGACATCGTGTCCGTCGTCAAGGCTGACCTGAGCAACAGCGGTCGCTTCAATCAGATCGACACCGGTGGCGCCGCCGTCGGCGTCGACGATTCGGTCGATCTCGGTACGTGGCGCGCCAAGGGCGCCAACGCCTTCGTCTCCGGCACCATCGTTCCGCAAGGCAACGGCAACTACCAGGTCAGTTTCCGTCTCTACGACGCCGTGAACGGTCAACCGCTCGGCGGCCTGGCCCTCACGTCGTCGCAGGCGAACCTGCGCCTGACCGCGCACAAGATCGCCGACTACATCTACCAGAAGCTGCTGGGCGATCGCGGGGTATTCGCCACGCGTCTGTCGTACGTGCTGCACAACGGCCCGAACTACCAGTTGCAGATTTCGGATTCCGACGGTCAGGACGCCCGCGTGGCGCTCAACAGCCGCGAACCGATCATCTCGCCGGCGTGGTCGCCGGACGGCACGAAGGTCGCCTACGTATCGTTCGAGAAGCGCAAGCCGGTCGTGTACATCCACGATCTGCCGACGGGTCGTCGCGCGGTGCTCGCCAACGAGAAGGGCAACAACTCGGCACCGGCATGGTCGCCGGACGGCAGCAAGCTCGCCGTGGCCCTCTCACGCGACGGCAACACACAGATTTACCAGGTCAACGCCAATGGCGGCGGCCTCAAGCGTCTTTCGCGCAGCAGCGCGATCGACACCGAACCGCAGTATTCCCCGGACGGCAAATGGATCTACTTCACGAGCGATCGTGGCGGTGGTCCGCAGATCTACAAGATGCCGGCCGGTGGCGAAAGTGCAGGCGGCGCGCAGCGCGTCACTTTCAAGGGGAGTTACAACGTCAGCCCGCGAATCAGTCCCGACGGCAAGTTGCTCGCGTTCATCGCGCGTCAGGGCGGCGCATTCAAGCTGTGCGTGCAGGATATGAGTACTGGCGATGTTACGGCTCTGACCGACACCAGCCACGACGAGTCACCGAGTTTTGCCGCGAACGGCAAGTACATTCTTTATGCAACGCAGTCAGGGGGCCGCAAGGTCCTCGCAGCAGTCTCGGTGGACGGGCAAACCCGGCAGATTCTTCAGGTCCGGGGAGGGGAAGTTCGCGAACCCTCCTGGGGCCCCTTTATGCAATAACATCAACAGCAACATCAATTGGAGGCTCATATGAGTTCCCTGCTTCGTAACATCCTCGCCATCTCTTCGCTGGCCGCTCTGGCCGCTTGCTCGTCGGGCGTGAAACTCGACGACCAGGCTAACGCCAACAAGGGTCAGACCACGACCGACGCCCGCGCCGTCGCCCCCGTCGACGCATCGGCTGACGAACTGAACAACCCGAACGGCCCGCTCGCCAAGCGCAGCGTGTACTTCGGCTTCGATTCGTACACGGTCGATCCGCAATACACCCCGCTGCTCCAGGCGCACGCACAGTTCCTGGCCAAGTACTCGCAACGTCACGTGCTGCTCCAGGGCAACACCGACCCGCGCGGCACGAGCGAGTACAACCTGGCCCTCGGCCAGCGTCGTGCCGAAGCGGTGCTGAAGTCGATGTCGGCCCTGGGCGCCAACACGAGCCAGATGGAAGCCGTGTCGCTGGGCAAGGAAAAGGCGACGGGTACGGACGAAGCCACCTGGGCTCAGGACCGTCGCGTCGACCTGGCTTATTGATTGAATCGTCATGACGTCTCGTTTGCTTAAAAACATCATCTGCGCGGCGACGCTCGGCACTGCGGTGCTGAGTCCGCTGGCGCATGCCGGATTGTTCGATGACGACGAGGCGCGCAAAGCGATCCTCGATATCCGCAGCCGTCTGGATTCGGACAAGCAGCGGATCGATGGTCTCACGCGCAACGTGCTGGATTTGAACAATCAGATCCAGCAGTTGCAGCGTGATCTGGCCGACCAGCGCGGTCAGAACGAAGATCTGAAAAACCAGCTTGCGAACCTGCAACAGAGTCAAAAGGATTTCTACACCGACCTCGACGGTCGCCTGAAGAAATTCGAACCGCAGCAGATGACCGTCGGCGGCGTTACCGGTACCGTCCAACCGGGCGAGAAGGATGTATTCGACGCCGCCCTGACGAAATTCCGCAATGGTGACTACAAGGGTGCGCAAACGGCATTCCGGACCTTCTCGGCGAAGTATCCTGACAGCCCGTATCAACCCGAAGCCCTGTTCTGGCTTGGCAATGCGCAGTACGCCAACAAGGATCTGAAGGGTTCGACCGCGACGCTGCAAGGGATCGTGACGAAGTACCCGACGAGCCCGAAGGCCGCCGAGGCCATGCTGGCAATCGCCAGCAACCAGGCGGAATCCGGGCAGACTGCGGCAGCGAAAAAGACGCTGGCGGAATTGGTGGCCAAGTACCCGGACACCGAATCGGCAGCGGAGGCCAAGAAGCGCGCGGCCAAGCTGAAGTAGAACGCCCCCCGGAAGGCTGCGCGAACCAGCCGTCCGTGTGAGGTCACTCGTCAAACGCACAACGCCGCCTTTGGGCGGCGTTGTCGTTTTCCGCGATTGCGGGAGACCTGCGCACCTCGCGTAGAATACGGACTTTCCAAGAACGGCCGGTCACGGCCGCTATCGTCCTCTCGCCTCATGACCGACGTCGATCTCACCGCCCTCTCCCACACGGTTGTGTGGCTCACCTTTGGCCTTGCCTTCATCTTCGGTGCCGTGTTGCAGCGCACGCACTTCTGCACGATGGGCGCGCTCTCCGACATCGTCAATATCGGCGACTGGAATCGCATGCGCATGTGGTGGCTGGCCATTGGCGTGGCGACCATCGGCACCGGCGTGCTTGCTTCGCAAGGCATCGTCGATCCGGTCAAGGCAATCTACACCACGCCGCGCTTCACCTGGCTGTCGTATCTGGTCGGTGGTTGGTTGTTCGGTTTCGGCATGGTGCTGGCCTCGGGCTGCGGCAGCAAGACGCTAGTGCGCATTGGCGGCGGCAATCTCAAATCGTTGCTGGTATTCGTGATGATCGGCTTGTCCGCCTACATGACCCTGAAGGGCCTGTTCGCCGTTTTTCGTGTGGCCGCGCTCGACAGCGTGCAAACGACGTTCGCCAATTCGCAGGATCTGCCGACCCTGCTCGGCGGCCTGTTCGGTGGGGACCTGCATCTCGCGCAGTTGGTGCTGGGCCTGGCAGTCGGCGGCGCGTTCGTGATCGCTGCACTGGCGCGACGCGACTTCTGGACCCTGGATAATCTGCTTGGCGGCGTGGTCGTCGGTGCGATCATCGTGGCCCTCTGGTACGTCTCGGGAAAGATCGGCTACGTGGCCGAGAATCCGAATACGCTCGAGGAGAGCTTCGTGGCCACCAACTCGGGCAAGATGGAAGCGTTGTCGTTCGTCTCGCCGCTGGCGTACACCATGTATTGGCTGATGCTGTGGAGCGACACGAGCAACGTGATCACGCTGGGCATCGCCAGCGTGCTCGGCGTGATTGCGGGGTCGTTCGCTTACGCCGTGGTCTCGCGCAATTTCCGCTGGGAAGGTTTTCAGGGCACCGAAGACACGGCGAATCACATGGTGGGCGGCGTGCTGATGGGTTTCGGAGGCGTGACGGCGCTGGGCTGCACGGTGGGCCAGGGGTTGTCGGGCGTATCGACGTTGGCGCTGGGCTCGTTTATCGCCATGGCGGCGATTCTCGCGGGCGGCATCTGCGCGTTCAAGTACCAGATGTGGCGAATCGAGCGCAGCGTTTGAGCGAAATTCGCGCGTGCTCGCGGGAAATGGCGGCGAAACGGACATATTCGCGTCACACTGCTATTGACACTATAACGCCTGCAACGCTATAATCTTTTTCTTCGTTGGGTCGTTAGCTCAGTTGGTAGAGCAGCGGACTTTTAATCCGTTGGTCGCAGGTTCGAATCCTGCACGGCCTACCAGAATACGAGAGGGGTTGCGAGAAATCGCAACCCCTTTTTCGTTTGCCGCGACCGGCTTCGCAACGCGCCGAAAATACTCGAATGCCGTGCCCGGCGGCCGGTACTTCGCATGCGACAATGCGAGGGCCAGCTTGTCCGAATCGTGAGATGGTGTAACGACGGCGACTCACGGCATGATTGCGGCGGCATCCCATCGAAGTCACTCTCGAAGACCCTGGGAAATACATCCGCCATTGCCTTGAATCTGCCCTACAATCGTGGCCCCGAAAGGCAAACCGGCACCGAATCTGCCCACACGAAGCGCTTACAGATTCGCAGCTTTCTCATTAGAACGATCTATGAAGCATAGTCTTTCCTCTCAAACGCAGCGCCGCCCCGGTGCGGCTGCTTTATGGAACGGCTTCGCCAAGGCATTTTTCTTTTTGACGCCGCTGACCTATGTGGCGGCGGAAGGCGGCGCCAGCGCGCTGTTCCTGGTTGCGTGTTGTGCTGCGATGTACGTTGTTATCAAGAACGTACGGGACCCGGAGCTCCAACCTTTCAAAATCAAGCCGGACGAATGGTTGTTCTGTGCCGCAATGTCCGCGCCGATTCTCGTCGTGCTGATCATTGAGATGTCGCATGGCAAGCTCGTTGGCAGGACACTGGACTCTCCCGTGCGTTTTTTGCTCGGCGTGCCGCTGTTTCTCGCCTTCCGTCGACTTCGTCCGAGCGCATTCGCAAGGCTGGATCTCTCGTTGTGCGTAGGTGCCATCGCATCGCTCGCCGCGTTGGTTCCCAGCTTTCCGGAGTGGGGAAAAGGTCGAGTGGAAAGCTACTTCATGAACCCGATTCACTTCGGCGATGTGGCCCTGCTGCTGTCGCTGTTGGTAGTGACGACGTACCGACGCGCGGATACCGTCGGTATGCTGGCCTTCAAGACGATAGCGGCGGCTTCTGCATTGTTCGCGTCGTTGCTGACCGGCTCACGAGGCGGATGGATTGCGCTTCCCGTTGTTGCGTTGGTCTACGTATGGAGCATCAATCGAGCCTTCACCTGGAAAGGCAAGACGGCGATGACTCTGGTCGCGACCGCCCTGATCGCACTGCCGATCATCTTTTCGCCGTGGATCGGTGAGCGCGTAGCGGCGGCGACGGCCGATCTCAGGAGCTATTCGCAAGGTCACCGGGACACATCCGTGGGCGTTCGCTTTCAGTTGTATGAATACGCGTTGCGGGCGATTGGCGACAATCCGATATCCGGCCTGGGCGCGGAAGGGTTCAAGCGAGGCATTCCGTCCCAGGTCGAGCTGGGGCGCCTTACGCCAATCGCCGGTCAGTTGGGGCTTGGCGAGGCCCACAACCAAATCCTCGCGTACGGAGCGGACTACGGAATCCCGGGCATCCTGGCATTGCTCGCCATCTACTTTGTGCCGTCAGTGCTGTTTCTTCGTGCGGCATCGCTTGCGCCGATCCGCAGCGCGCAACGCACGGCCGCCCTCCTCGGCTTGTGGACGTGCCTGGCATTCTTCATCTTCGGTCTGACCGTGGAAACGTTTAACCTGAAGTCGACCGTCTCGCTGTACGTCAGCCTCTTGGCGGTATTTGCGGCGGGAAGCCAGATACGGGACGAAGGGCCAGTCGAATCGGTATGAAATTCCGACACTGCCGGGCCGTATGCCGCTTCCACGACGGTATGGGCTCCCTACGCCAAACCGCCCGCGGACTGCGATTTGGCTGACCCATCTGCAAACGTGCGAATCCATTTCAAGTGTCCCGGAAATGTCGAACCCAGGGTTCGCGCCCACCAAGACCTTCGCTAATCGATGCCACGACGTATATTTCGCCGGCATTCTGGGCTTTTCGTTCCTCAAGGCGCTGGTCGTCAATTCGTGGCGTGATCCGAAATATTTCGTGCTGCAGTTGAAAATGATTGCCCGCTTTATCGGCTGGCGCTTCCTGGGAAAGAGTCGCAACGGCGAAATTTGATTGACCTCCCGGACAGTTGCTCCAAAATGGGTTGCGGTAAATCGCAGCCCATTTTTCATTCAGCAGGCCATTCTGATGACATCGGCAAGCCGACACGATTCCTGGTGGAAGAAGCTCATTGAACGCGAGTTCGTCCGCTTCCTGCTCGTCGGCGCGTCCAATACCGCGTTCTTCTACGCTGCGTATGCGCTATGCCTCAGGCTTATCGAGTACCGGCTGGCCTACACCGTCGCGTTTGCGCTAAGCGTCGTATTTTCGTATTGGCTGAACGCGCAGTTCGTCTTCCGCGTGAAGATGTCGCTGACCGGCCTGCTCCGCTTTCCCCTCGTGTACCTCGTCCAGTATGTGATGGGAATCGCGATGATGTACGTCCTCGTCGATCGCTTGAACGTGTCGGCCTATGTCGCCCCCATCTTCGTTGTCTGCCTGACCATTCCCATCACTTTCGCCCTCTCCCGACACCTGCTTCGCGGCGGACGTTCGCGCTGAACAGCGCGTCTCAACCGGCCTGAGTTGCTGTCTTCACGACGAGCGCGGCACGCCCTGACGTCTCCCCCCCGCGACGCCCCGCCATGTCCGGGCTCGCCGGATCGATCACGGGAAGCCGGTGCTGCTCGATGTCCTGCACCACCTGGACGGCCGTGGCATCGATGCCGTCGGTGAGGGGCTTGGGATCGAGACCGATCGCCAGCACCATCACCGCCATGGCGCCCAGCAGCGCGAACTCGCGGCGGCTCACGTCGCCGAGCGACGCCACCCGCGCGTTACCCACGCGACCGAAAATCACGCGCTTGTACATCCCGAGCGTATAGGCGGCACTCAGCACCAACGTCAGCGAGGCTAGCGCACCGATCCAGAAATTGGCCTTGATCGCGCCCATCAATACGAGGAACTCGCCCACGAAGCCCGACGTGCCCGGCATTCCGACATTCGCCATCGAGAACAGCATCGCGAATGCGGCAAATCGCGGCATCGTGGCGGCCACTCCCCCATACGCGTCGATCGAGGCGCTTCCCGTACGGTCGTACAACATGCCGGTGCACAACAGCATGGCGCCCGAGACGATGCCATACGAAATCATCTGCATGACGGCGCCATCGGTACCCATCTCCGAGAACAGGAACAGACCGAGTGTGACCAACCCCATGTGTGCGACTGCCGAATACGCGAGCAGCTTTCGCAGATCGGTTTGCACCAACGCCACCAGACTCGCGTAGATGACGGCAATGAGCGACAGCACGACCATGACCGGCGCAAGGAAATGACTCGCATCGGGCAGCAGCGGCAAATTGAAGCGCAGCAGGCCGTAACCGCCCAGCTTCAGCATGCCCAGCATGACCGCCGCGCCGGTAGGCCCGTCAAGATGCACCTCGGGCAACCAGGTGTGCACCGGCCACATCGGCACCTTGACGGAGAACGCACCGAGAAAGCCGATGAACAGCAGCACCTGCACCGCCAGGGGCAACTGCAGGGCCTGCCATCGTGCGATGTCGAAACTCTGCGTGCGCATGTACAGATAGAGCATCGAGAGCAGCATCATCAGTGAGCCGGTCAGCGAGAAGAAGAAGAACTTCACGGCGGCATGCGTGCGATTGAGGCGTCCGTACACGCCGATGAGCAGATACATCGGCAACAGCGTGGCTTCGAAGAAGACGAAGAACAGCATGCCATCCTGCGCCGTGAACACCCCCTGCATCACCCCGGAGAGCACGAGAAAGCTGCCGAAATACGCGCTCATGCGCGTGGTCACCGCGCGCCACGACGCCAACACCACGATCACGGTCGTCACGCCGGTCAGCGCGACCAGCCACAGCGAGATGCCGTCGACCCCGACGTGCCAGGACGCATCGAACGAATCGATCCAGCGAAAACGTTCGACGAACTGAAGACTCGACACACCGGTTCGGAATCCATGGACCAGCGGCAAAATGGGGGCAGCCGACGCCAGGGCGGCAGCGAGCGACGTCCAGCGAACGACATCGGGGTGACGATCCCGACCCAGCAGCATGACGAGGGCACCGGCGACGATGGGAAGCCAGATGAGAAGCGACAGAATGGGAAACATTGGGGGACCTGATGGACTGCAACAAAAACCGGATGCCAAGGGGCAAAACCGTCGCAGCCAGGGACGAACCTCCCCCGCACGCCATGCCTGCGGCAAGGCGCGCAAATCAAGGCAAATCAATGCCGGCGGGAGGGGACGCCAGGCGCGGCGGCGTCAACGAAGGTCGCCAGCATACGCGCCTCAAATAAATTTTGCATCGCAGCAAATTTTACAAATGATTGCGCGACCTTCGGCCGACGGGACGGTCGGCGACGGGGCACAACACGGCCTGCCCACGCGCCAGTGCATGGCGACACCTCCGCACGCTCCGCCGACGACGTCGCTTCGAGGACGCATCGAACGCGTTAACGACGCCTTTCGGATTGTGAAGACAATGCTGCCGGGTCAGGCCTTCGGTCGGCGCAGATCGAACATCGGGCCGATCTCGGCATAGTCGCCGAGATAGCCCGCGCGCATGACCGGATGCGCCTTCGCGGTATCGAACGTGCCGTCCTCGCGCAGGAACTCGCGCCGGATGTGCACTCCGACCACCTGCCCGAGGGCGAGCCAGTTGTCCATCGGCTTGCCGTCGAGTCCCTGCAAGCGCACGATCTGCAACAGTTTGCATTCGAGCGATGCCGGCGACTCGGCTACGTGCGGCACGCCGACATTCACGCCGGGCGCCTTGGTCAGCCCGGCCAGCTCGAACTCGTCGACCTCATGCGGCACCGGTGCGGACGTACGATTCATCTGTGCGACGAGCGACTTGCTGGTGAAATTCCAGACGAACTCGCGCGTCGCCTCGATATTGGCGATGGAGTCCTTGAAGCCTTCGCTGCAAAAGCCGATGATCGGCGGGAAGGTCGCGAACGCGCCGAAGAAGCTGTACGGCGCGAGGTTGACGCGGCCTTGCGCGTCGTGGCTGGAAATCCAGCCGATCACGCGCGGCGCGACAATGGCCTTGAACGGATCGTGGGACAGGCCGTGGCCCTTGGCGGGGTCGTAGAAGTGAACGTCGTTGGACATGAGGCGGCAGGACCGGAAAGGAAGCGTTACCGGAGATGCTAGCGCACTCCGTCAACTCGTGTGACATGGCGATCAGTCCGCTCCATACCGGACGCCGGGCGCCGCACGCCCGAGCCGTGTCACCAGTTCGCGATGCATGGGCCATCGCGAGGCGAGCGCCGCCGCATCGGCCATCTCGAAGTCCTCGAAGGCAAAGCCCGGCGCCACGGTGCAGCCGACGAGCGCGAACCCGGTCGACGGTGCAGGCTCCGCGGCGAACCAATGGCCGGCGGGCACCACATGCTGGACCCGCTCCCCGCCCGCGACGTCATGCCCGAGCCGGGTGGTGGCGAGCATGCCGCTTGCGTCGATCTCGTGAATCAACAACGTGCCGCCGAGATGAAAATGCCAGACCTCGTCGCTGCGGATGCGATGAAACGCGGAGAAATCCCCCGCTTCGAGCAGATAGAGAATCGCCGTGGAAATGTTGCGTGCCCCGGCAAAACCTGGTGCAAGGACTGTTTGCGGCAGGATGTCCGCGGCGCGATAGGTCTCGCGATAATGGCCACCTTCGGGGTGGGGCTGCAGCCCTAGCGACGTGACGAGTTCGGCGGCTGACGGCATATCGGGCTCCTGATCGACGGGTCGGACGAATGCCTCACACGATACCGCATCGGCGCGCGCCCCCGCCGTGCAGATACCAAAAGAATTACCAGGCAAAACAATCATTCCGACAGACAAAACGACCTTGCTTCCCCATGGGGAATCGCTCCCGCTCGCAAAGCGCCGTGGATCCTCGCGTGTGGCGTGACGACATGGGCCGCCGACGAGGATTCGTGATTTGTGCGACGATTGCCGTGTTGCGTCGCGCAAGGCGGCGCGTTTTTCATTGCAGGCGCCGCGACGGCGCCGTCATCACATGCCAGCTACGCTCAAGATCGATTTTGTCTCCGATGTCGCCTGCCCCTGGTGCGCGATCGGCCTTGCCTCACTGAAGACCGCGCTCGGCCGCCTGGGAAGCGAGGTCGAAGCCGACCTGCACTTCAGCCCGTTCGAACTCAACCCGGACATGCCCACCGAGGGCGTGCCGCTCGCCGATTACATGTCGCGCAAATATGGCCTGTCGCCGGAGCAACTCGCCCAGAATCAGGCGAACATCAGTGCACGCGCCGCAGCGGAGGGTTTCCCGATGCACATGGAGCTGCGCACGCATGCGTACAACACGTTCGACGCACACCGCCTGCTGCATTGGGCACAAACGCTGGGCAACGACAAGCAGCTCGCGCTGAAGGAAGCGCTGTTTCGTGCGTACTTCGTTGACGGCAAGCGCACGAGCGACCCCGATGTGCTCGCCGACGCAGCGGCGCAAGCGGGGCTCGATACGACGCGGGCGCGGGAAATTCTCTCCTCGGACGAATACGCCGAACAGGTGCGCGCGCTGGAGCGTCACTACCAGAACCTGGGTATTCGCTCGGTGCCGGCAATCATCTTCAACAACCGCCACCTCGTGAGCGGCGGCCAACCGCCGGAAGTGTTCGAACAGGCCATCCGCCAGATTCTGGCCGAGGGCTGATCGACGATGTCGTCGCTCCCCCCGACCACTGACGTCGCGGCGGTCAATCCGCCTTCGCAGACGCAATTGCACGAGCCGCCCGCGACCGGACGCGGTCTCGCCATGACGGCAATTCTCCTTGCCGTCTCGCTCGCCAGTCTCGACACCGCCATCGCGAATACGGCCCTGCCGCAGATGGCCATCGATCTGGATACCACGCCGTCGGCGTCCGTGTGGATCGTGAACGCCTATCAACTGGCGATGGTGGCCACACTCCTGCCCTTTGCGTCGCTGGGCGAGCGCGTGGGTCACAAGCGCGTGTTCATGACCGGCGTGGCGGTCTTTCTCGTCGCCTCGCTGCTGTGCGCGCTGTCACCGACGCTCGGCTTCCTCGCGGGCGCGCGCGTGCTGCAAGGCATTGGCGCCGCGGCGGTCATGAGCGTCAATATCGCCCTCATCCGCTTTCTGTATCCGGCGCATCAACTGGGGCGCGGCGTGGGGCTGAACGCCCTCATCGTCGGCATCTCGTTCGCCATCGGGCCGACGATCGCCTCACTGGTGCTGGCGTTCGCGAGCTGGCCCTGGCTGTTCCTGATCAATGTGCCGACAGCGTTGCTGGCGCTCGCGTTCTCGCGGCGCAACCTGCCCGACACACCGCGCAGCGAACACAAGCCGGATATGGTGGCCGCGCTGCTCAACGTTGCGACATTCGCGCTGCTGATCTTCGCGCTGAGCCAAAGCGCCCAACAGGCCGACTGGCGTCTCACGCTGGCATGCTTCGTGGGCGCGCTCGTCTTCGGATGGGCGCTCATTCGCCGCGAGCGCGGCCATCGGGCGCCGATGCTCCCGGTCGATCTGTTGCGGCTACCCGCGTTTGCGCTGTCGACGGTGACGGCCATTTGTGCGTTCGCCACCCAAGGACTGGGGCTCGTCTCGCTGCCGTTCTATTTCGAGAACGTCTTGCATCGCAGTCCTATCGAGACCGGCTTCCTCATGACGCCCTGGCCGTTCTTCGTGGCCGCCGTTGCCCCGATTGCCGGCCGACTCTCGGACCGGTATCCGCCGGGCGCGCTGGGCGCGATCGGCCTGGCCATGCTCAGTGCGGGCATGGGTTTGCTCGCGATCATGCCCGAGCATGCGGCGCTTTGGGACATCGGCTGGCGCATGGCGTTGTGCGGGCTGGGTTTCGGCTTCTTCCAGTCGCCGAACCTGAAGGCATTCATGCACAGCGCGCCGCCCGAACGCAGCGGCGGCGCGAGTGGCATGGTCGGCACGTCGCGCCTGCTGGGACAGGCGACGGGCGCCGCGCTTGTCGCGCTGGCGCTCGGTCTGGCGGGTACCCACGGCTCGACATGGGCGTTGGCGTGGGGTGCGGCGTTCTCCGCGGCCGGTTGCCTGGCAAGCGGACTACGGCTGGTGGGCGGCAAGGACTGAAATCCGGCACAGTGCCCCCGCGTGACGTGCGTGTTCGAAGCCCCGCCTTGCGGGGCTTCGTCATTTCGTCATTTCGTCATTTCGGCGCTCCGGCAACCGGGGCGCTCGACGACGCGTCGGTTCGCCCTTGCATCCCGGCCAAAGTCGAGTACACTAAATACTGTACAAAAACACAGTACACACATCATTCCCGGGAGGACTACCCAATTGGAACGAACCGCAAAAGGCCTGTTCGACGTTCAGCTTGCCCCTCACCCCCTGAGTGGCGTGGCCGAAGCGACCGGCCTCGGCCGCATGTCGCTGGACAAGCAGTATCACGGCGATCTCGAAGCGACGAGCCAAGGCGAGATGCTCGCCTTTCGCAGCACCACGCCAGGGTCGGCCGGCTATGTCGCGATGGAAAGGGTTCAGGGCGCCTTGCACGGCCGCAGCGGGACCTTCGTGCTGCAACATAGCTCGACGATGACCCGAGGGGCGCCCGAACAATCGATCACCGTGGTCCCCGACTCCGGCACGGACGGGTTGTCCGGCCTGGCCGGGCGTCTGGTCATCGTCATCGCCGACGGCCAGCACTCGTACGAATTTCGCTACTCGCTGCCCGACGGTCAATGACCTGTCGGGCATCGTCCATCACCGGAGCACGCCAATGAGCCACCACGGCACGGATCGTCAGATCGACAACATCGAGTTCAACGTCAGCGACATCGCCCGAAGCAAGGCGTTCTATGGAAGCGTGTTTGGTTGGACCTTTACGGACTACGGCCCAACGTACACGGAATTCAGCGACGGGCGGCTCACGGGCGGCTTTACGACCGGCGGCACCATCCGGCCAGGCGGGCCACTGGTGATTCTGTATGCCGACGACCTCGCGCAAACGCAGTGCCGTGTCGAAGCCGCCGGTGCCGCCGTTTGCGTGCCAGCCTTCGACTTCCCCGGCGGCCGTCGCTTTCACTTCACCGACCCCGACGGGTACGAACTCGCGGTGTGGTCGGCGGCGAAATGATCGCAGACGTTGCCACGCGTCGCCGTCCAAAGCTTGCGCGGTGCGGATGAGCGGCGAGCACGGGGTGCGCCGCCGGCGCTCCTCGCGTTCACGGCACCCACGGCACTTACTGCACTTACGGCACTAGGGGAAAGGGCACGTCCTCGGAGAGTGGCCAGTACTGCCCCTGAAGGCGCTCACGCGCGAACGACGTGATGTCGGCGGTGCTCAGCCCCACGCTGTCGACGGAAATGATCTGCCTGGCCAGTTGGCGGTAGTAGGCGCGAAAGTGATTTGCGCCCTTCAAGGCGATGAGGCGGTGGCGGCTCACGTCGAGCCCATGCATCGCGAAGGGCTCGACGTCGTAAATCTGCTCCGCGCGCGACGCGACGATAACGTCCACCCCGTCGATCACTAGCCGGCACATCGCGCCCAGGTCGAAGTGCACACCGGCGAACATCGCCCCCGGCCGGTTCACGAATTTGCCGTCCGTGATCGACTTGACATAGGCCTGAGCCTCGATGGGCCGCCCCTGATAGCGTCCCAGCTTCCCGCCGAGCGACACGGCAATCGTGGCGCCGACACCGGCGGCCTGCGCCTGTGCGACCACCTGTGCGTCGTTGATGGAGGCAAAACATGCCGTTCCCGGCTCGGGACGCGCCGACAACAGGGCGCGCAGCAGGTGCGTGCCGTCGCCCGGCGTACCGCCGCCGGGGTTATCCGCGTATTCGTTCACGACAATGGGCCCTGCTTCGGCGGCAAGCGCTGCCGCCACGCCTTCGGCGGGCGACGGGAAGGATGGCCGGAACGAGACCCGATGACGCCAGATCCAGTCGGCCACCTCGTCGGCAAGGCGTTGCGCCAGCGCGGGATCGTCGTTCGTCGTGCAGATTACCGAGGGACATGGCGCGGCAATGTCGGCGTACGGAAAGCCGTGAAACCACGAACAGTCGACCACACCGTGCTGCGCCGCGAGCCTGGCACACAACGCGTTGACGAGCGCCGGGGTAAAACCCTCCTGCGTCGTGACGATGTACGGCAGCATCGGCAGGTAGCGCACGGCGGTGACAGGCTTGAGGCGACCATCGCGCATTTGCGCCAGCAACGCCACGGCCTCCACACCGCGATCGAAGAAATCGGTATGCGGGTACAGCTTGCATGGCAGGGTGATGTCGCATGACAGACGCATGGCTTCCGTAAAGTTGCCGTGCAGGTCGTAGACGGCGGCAATCGGCACACTCGCGCCGACGAGATCGCGCACAGCGCTCGCCAGATCGCCCTCGATGTCCTCCACGCCATCCGCCACGCCGGCGCCGTGCAGCGCGAGCAGGACGCCGTCGACCGGGAGCTGCGCCCGAATGCCTTCGACGATCTCGCGCCTCATCGACGCGTAGGCGGCCGCGTCGATGGTGCCGGACGGCGTGGCCTGTCCCACGAAGGCGTAATCGAGCGTCGCGCCCACGCGACGCGCGCCCTCGATGAATCCGCCCACCTGGTGATTGGCGTTGTCGAACACCTCGGCAACGCGCTGTCCCCAGTATTGCTCGAAAGCCGCCAGCGGCGTCAGGCCGGAGAATTCCGCGGCGTAGGTATTGGTTTCGTGGATGATGCCGGCCACCGCGAATCGCATGGGTGTGCGCTCCATTGTCGTAATCTCCTCAATGCTTCGGTCGCTGTTCAGCGATTGACGGTCTTCGGATCGAAGCTCAGCGCGATGACGGCGCTGATGAGCAGCGAGCCGGCAATCACGAAGATCGCGGGCGCCGTGCTGTGATAGGTGTCTCGAATCCAGCCGATCAGGTAAGGGCTCACGAATCCGCCCAGGTTCGCCAGGCTGTTGATGGCTCCGATCGACGCGGCGGCCGTGGCACCACCGAGAAACGCCGTGGGCAACGTCCACATGATGGGCGAGAAGCTGATGATCCCCGCAGCGGCAATCGACAGCGAGATCACGGCCAGCGCCAGATGCTGACCGGCGAACACGCTGGCCGCCAGACCGAACGCGCCAACGAGCATGATGCCAGCCAGATGCCAGCGGCGCTCGCGGCGACGGTCCGAGCTTCGGCCGACCAGTACCATCGCCACCGCGGCGACACAATACGGAATCGCGCTCAACAGTCCCACCTGAAGCCCGCCGACCGCGCCGGCGTCCTTGATGAGCGTGGGCAGATAGAAGCCGAGCGTGTAGAGCGCCATCATCGCGGGAAAGGTCATCAGAATGATTTTCCCGATACGCGCGTCGCGCAGAATGTGCGACAGCGGCATGTGCGGGCGGCCCTTCTCGTCCTGCGCGATATCCCGGGCGATGAGCTCGCGTTGTTCGCTCGACAGCCACTTGGCGTCCTTCACGCGGTCGGTGAGGATGAGCAGAACGCCCACGGCCAGCGGCAGGGTCGGGAGCGCTTCGAGCACGAACACCCATTGCCAGCCGGCGTGGCCGCCGACCTGATGGAAGGTGTCCAGAATCCAGCCCGACAGCGGACTGCCCAGCAGACCGGCGACGGGAATGCCTGCCTGGAAGATAGCCGTCATCCTGGCGCGGCGATGATTGGGAAACCAGTACGTCAGGAAGAGAATGACGCCAGGATAGAAGCCCGCTTCGGCGACACCGAGCAGGAACCGCACGACGTAGAACTGCCATGGCGACGTGACGAACGCCATGATGCCGGAGAGCATGCCCCACGAAATCATGATCCGGGCGATCCACAGGCGTGCGCCGACCCGATGCATGATGAGATTGCTCGGTACCTCGAACAGCATGTAGCCGATGAAGAAAAGCCCTGCGCCCAGACCGTAGGCCGCCTCGCTGAATTGCAGATCGGCGAGCATGTTGAGCTTTGCGATGCCGATGTTGACGCGGTCGAGATACGCCACCACGTAACAAAGCATCAGGAACGGAATGAATCGCAGCGCGACCTTCCGGTAAGTGGCGTCTTCAAATGCCAAACGGTCGGTGCGTGTGCCGACGGCGGATGACAACGTGACCTGAGGTTCCATGTGTCTGACTCCTGCTGCGAGTGAGTGGCTTCGATGCGTCAGGCAACTTGCCCGGCGCGTTCAGGGTCGCGCGCCAGTGCGTCGGCGCGCTCGAGAAATTCCTTGAGGGCTTCCGGAGGCACCAGCGAGCCGCCCGTCGACCAGATCACGTGGGTGGCCTCGCGCATGTCGAGGTCGTGCATGCGCACGTACGCCTGCCCTTCGGGAGAATTGAGCAACCAGTCGGGCCCGCGCACGCCTGCGGCCGCCGACGGCTCGACCAGCACGTCGAGGGTATGCTTCAGCATGCGCAGGTTCAGGAAGAGCTCGTCGTCGGTCACGGTGAACACCCCCGACAGTTGCGAGACCATGAGCGGAGCGACGAGGTGCGACGCTTCACCGACGGCCAGGCCGTCGGCATCGGTCTTGTTGTCCAGCCCGATGTCGTAGACCGACACGGGCGAATCGCTTCGCGACGCCAACTGGACCAGCATGCACGGCGAAGCCACGGGTTCGGCGAAGAAGCAGTGAACGTGCGCCCCGAAGATCGCCTTCAGGCCGTGCGTGATGCCGCCGGGCGCTCCCCCCACGCCACAGGGCAGATAGACGAAGAGCGGATGCCCGGCATCGACCGTGCGCCCCGCCGCCGCGAGTTGCTCCGCGAGATGGCGGGCACTGGCCGCATAACCGTGGAACAGCAGGGGCGATTGCTCGTCGTCCACGAAATGACTGCGCGGCGATGTCGAGGCTTGCGTGCGGCCGGCGGCAACCGCCTTTGCGTAGTCGCCCGCATGTTCGACGACACGCACCCCGCGCTGGCGCAGTCGCGCCTTCTTCCACGCCTTGGCGTCGTCCGACATGTGCACGACCGTGTCGAATCCGAGCGCGGCGGCCATCACCCCGATGCTCAGTCCGAGATTGCCTGTGCTGCCGACGGCGACCGTGTATTGCGCGAACAGGGCGCGGGCTTCGGGGGAACCGAGCACGCGGCGGTCGTCCTGCGCTGCGATCAAACCTTGTTCCAGCGCGATTCGCTCGGCAACGGCCAGCACCTCGTGAAACCCTCCCCTGGCCTTGATGGAGCCTGCAACGGGCAGCGCATCGTCGCGCTTGACGAACCATGCGCTCGCATCGTCGGCGCCACCGCGGACAACCGCGCGCTTCAGGGCATCCGCCGGCATCAAGGCCGACTCGATGTGTCCGTCGGTCCCGGCCAGTTCGGGAAACAGGTCGGCGAGCAGCGGAGCGAAGCGTTGCATCCGCGCCTGGGCGTCGAGAATCGCGTCCGTCGAGTCGCTGTTGGGCGCGAGCGGCTGCCCGAGGCGGTCATTGACCCAAAGCGTCGGCGTCTTGCCTTGAAGTCTGGCTAATAGGAGCTTTGGCAGATACGGGAGAGACATTGTTGGCATATTCCGAGAATTTCCTGATACTTCACGGAATGCTAGCGCTCTGGTTCGCGTAAAAATAGCGCTGGATTCTAATGAACGCATTAGCTGGACTAATACTTATGCAACTGGATGCATCGATGCTGGGCGCCCTGCGGTGCTTCGAGACTGCGGCCCGGCTGCTGAGCTTCACGCAGGCGGCACGCGCCCTGAACCTGACGCAAAGCGCGGTGAGTCAAAAGATTCGTTATCTGGAGGATCGCCTGGGTTACGTGTTGTTCGTTCGGCAGGCGCGCAGTCTGAAACTCACGGAGAACGGAGAGGCGCTGTTCGAGACGACGGCCCGCGCATTGGGCGACATCGAGGCCACGCTGCAACGGCTCGGCATCTCCAACGCGCCGCTGCAGGTCAGTTGCCTGCCCTCGTTCGCCTTGCAATGGCTGATGCCGCGGCTGACGGACTTTCATCGGCAGGAGCCCGACGTCTCGGTACGGCTGAAGGCGGAGTTTCAAAGCGTCGACCGACAGTCCATGCGCGCGGACGACATCGACGTTGCGGTACGCTACGACCCCACGCAATACGCGGAGGTCAAGGCCGACGTCCTTTTCGACGAGTACCTGGTCGCGGTGGCTACGCCGGCATATCTGGCGACGCACCCGGGCCTGGCGGACGGTTCGTCATTCGACGGCGTGGTCTTCCTTCACGACGCGTCGCCGTGGGACGGCGCGACCGAATTCATCGAATGGCGCACATGGATGGACGCGAACCGGCCCGGCAGTGTGCAGAACATCGACGGACCGCAGTTCAACCTGTCGAGCCTGGCGCTGGCTGCCGCGCTCAATCATCAGGGCATTGCCATTGGACGCAGCGCGCTGGTGCACGATGACCTGCAAAGCCGCCGTCTCGTGCCGATCGGCAAACCGGTCAGGTCGCCCGCGCGATATGTGCTGCTCTCGCGCGATCCCTTCGACCGGCGCACGACGATCTTCTGCGAATGGATACAGCAGGAATGCCGGCGCTTCGACGGTGCACGGTTTGGCGTGCTGGGGTTGTAGCGTGTCCTGCCCCCCTTTCACTCCACCGTCACCGACTTCGCCAGGTTTCTCGGTTTGTCGACGTCCGTGCCGCGGGCGACGGCGGCGTGATACGCGAGCAGTTGCATCGGAATGGTGTGCAGGATGGGGGATAACAGGCCGTAGTGTTCGTTCAGGCGAATCACATCGATTTCCGGCCCCGGCGACAGGCCGCAATCGCTGTCGGCGAAGACATAGAGCCGGCCGTTGCGCGCGCTGACTTCGTGCATGTTCGACTTGAGCTTTTCGAGCAGACGGTCGTTTGGCGCGACCGCGACCACCGGCATTTCGTCGCTCACCAACGCCAGCGGCCCATGCTTGAGCTCGCCGGCCGGATAGGCTTCGGCGTGGATGTACGAAATCTCCTTCATCTTCAGCGCCCCCTCCATCGCCACGGGATAATGCAGGCCGCGCCCGAGAAACAGAATGTCCTGCCGCCGCGTCAGTTGTTCGGCCCACGCCATGATCTGCGGCTCCAGCGCCAACACCTTGGCGATGGCATCGGGCAAATGTCGCAGCGCCTTCAGGTGTTGCTGCTCGTCTTCGTCCGACAGTCGCCCACGCGTCTGGGCGAGTGTTAGCGCCAGCAGAAACAGCGCAACCAACTGCGTCGTGAACGCTTTGGTCGACGCCACACCGATCTCCACGCCCGCCCGCGTGAAAAACGTCAGCGCACACTCCCTCGCAAGCGCACTCGTCGCGACATTGCAGATCGCCAGCGTGTGCCGCATGCCACGCTGCCTGGCCACGTGCATGGCGCCCAGCACGTCCGCCGTCTCGCCGCTCTGCGACACGGCCACCACGAGCGTGTTCGAATTCGGCACGCTGTCGCGGTAGCGATACTCGCTGGCGATTTCCACATTCACCGGCAGTTGCGCGAGACTCTCGATCCAGTACTTGGCCGTGAGCGCCGCGTGATAGCTCCCGCCACACGCGAGCAAAAGCACGGAATCGACCGCGTTGAACACCCGCCAGGCGTTGTCGCCGAACAACTCCGGCATGATCGCCGTCACGTCCTGCAACGTGTCGGCGACCGCACGCGGCTGTTCGAAAATCTCCTTCTGCATGTAATAACGGTAAGGCCCGAGATCCGCCGCACCACTGTGTGCCGCCACGCGATGCACCGGGCGTTGCACGCGCTGGCCCTCATCGTCGACCACCCAGAAGCGATGCAGCTGAACGTCGGCGACGTCGCCGTTCTCGAGATACACGATCTGGTCGGTCACATTGGCCAGCGCGATCGCATCGGACGCAATGAAGTTCTCGCCTTCGCCGACGCCAAGCACCAGCGGCATGCCGTCACGTGCGCCAACGAGCCGATGCGGCTCGTCGCGGCAAATCACCGCAATCGCATAGCTGCCCTGCAATTGCGCCGTGGCCGCCCTCACCGCTTCGAACAGGTCGCCGTCGTACAAATGGTCGATCAAATGCGCAATGACCTCGCTGTCGGTCTGGCTGGCGAATCGATAACCATGGGCTTCGAGCTTGCCGCGCAACGCTTCATGGTTCTCGATGATGCCGTTGTGCGAGAGCGCAATGCGCGGCGTCCCGGCGTTCGGCGACACGTGCGGATGCGCGTTGTCCGTCACCGGCTTGCCATGCGTGGCCCAGCGCGTGTGAGCAATGCCCGTATACCCGGCCAGCCCCATGCGCGTGACTTCCTCCTGGAGATTCGCCACACGCTCGACGCTTCGCGCGCGTACCAACGCGCGATCCGAATACAACGCTACGCCGCACGAGTCATACCCGCGATACTCCAACCGCTTCAGCCCATCGACCAGCGTGGGGACCACGTCCCGTTGCGCAACTGCACCGATAATTCCGCACATTTCGCCTCTCCAGAAGATTCGTTTTCCGTCAGTGAAGCGATGGTAGAGTGCGACTGGTGAAATTAATCATCGAAATAATTCAGCGAATGAAATTAAATTACACATAAAATCACGAATGAAATTTAATTTCATCGAATAACGCCCCGGCGGAGATGGCATGCCCCCTATCAATCTGGACGATCTCGACCTGCGCATCCTCGGCGTACTGCAGGTGGACGCGTCGATTTCGAATCTCGAATTGTCCCGGCGTGTACACGCATCCGCGCCGACCTGTCTGCGACGCGTGCGCGCGCTTCGCGACGCTGGCGTCATTGCCCGCCAGATCGCGATCATCGATGCCGCGAAGCTCGGGCCGACCCTGAACGCGGTGGTGGAAGTGAGCCTCGACCGACAGACTGCGGAAGACTACGACGCCTTCGAGTCCTACATCTGCGAAGAGCCCGCCATCACACAGTGTTATCGGGTGTCGCCTGGGCCGGACTTCGTCCTGATCGCACAAGTGCGGGACATGGCCGAATACGACGATCTCGCGAGGCGGCTCTTCAAGAGCGCAGCGAACGTTCGCAACGTGCGCACCTTCTTCTCGACACGGCTTGCGAAGTTTGAAGCGAATGCCCGAATTCCGCCCGTCCGCGCCGGGTGACGTGGAGGGCACACGCATGCCTGTCAGCCTTGACAGGTGCGCAATGGCGGCGGCTCGCCTAGATTGAAAGCGCTCAAATTCACGGCAAGGCCGAGGCGCATCATGGCGAACATCACGCAGGTCAGCCCAAGCCAGATCGATCGCGACGGGGGAACCTCCATCACCATCAATGGCACAGGGTTCTCGGAAGCAGTCCAGGTGTATTTCGTGGACAAGAACAACCGCAAGACCCCGGCCCGGACCTTTGCCATCGTCGACGACGGCACGATCACCGCGGTCAGCCCGTCCCTGGCCGAGACGGGACGTGCCACGGCCAACGTGACACTGGGAGATTGCCTGGCATCGGCCAACAGGATTGACGGCGCCGTCCGGACACCCGAGCAGTTGCTGTACAACCTGCAATACGTCAACGATCTATACGCGCTTGGCTCCGGGGCCGGGTCGATGCGGTAGCGCGTCGCCCCGTCGCCCCGTCGCCTCGACGCATCGTCGCATCGACGCACTGCCGTGCCGCCGGATGCCGAGCCCCGAACTACGCCTATGTTCATTTGAACATTAGCCATCGTCATTTGAATGTCACCATCGGCTGTCAAAGTGACGCTCATTGCACACTCAATGCGCGACACAGGACCCATCCGATGGACCTCTCCGAGCGTCAGACCCGCATCGTTGCGCTATTTCGCCAGCATGGCGAAATGAGCGTCGATGCGCTCGCCGAGCATTTCGGCGTGGCCACGCAGACCATTCGCCGCGACGTGAACCTGTTGTGCGACGCCAACGTGTTGCGTCGCTATCATGGCGGTGCGCGCCTGCTCACGCCCGGGCCGAACCAGCCGTATGAAGTCCGCCGCGTGCGCAATCTCGAGGGCAAGCTCCGCATTGGCCAGGCAGCCGCCGAACGCATCCCCGACGGGGCGACCGTACTGCTCGGTATCGGCACCACGCCGGAGCAAGTCGCCGTCGCGCTCGTGCATCGCAAGCGGCTTTGCGTCATCACGAACAACCTGCGCGCGGCGCTTGTGCTGGCCGGCAACCCCAATCATCGCGTCATTGTTCCCGGCGGCGAGCTGCGCTCGCCCAACCCCGAGATTCTCGGCGACGAAGCCGACCGGCTGTTCCGCGCTTACCGGGCCGACGTCGGCGTGTACAGCGTGGGCGGCATCGACGACGATGGCACGCTGCTGGACTACGACCGGCTCGAAGCGGCCTCGCGCGAAGCGCTGCGCGAAGCCAGCCGCTATCGCATCCTGGTGGCCGACACGTACAAGTTCACGCGCAAGCCGAGCGTGCGCGGCGGACAACTCCGCGAACAGGATCTTGTCGTCACCGACGGGCCGTTGCCCGACGCGCTCCATGCGCACTTGCATTCGGTCGACTCGTCATCCGTGCCTGAATGGCTCGTCGTCTGAAACGCGCTTGCCTTTCTTGCACCCACCGCTTCCGGCCACTTTTCGTCCCGAGACTTCCGCCATGCCTGCCGCCCCCGTCACCGCCATGTCCCAATGCGTCCGCCGGCTTGCCCGTCCAATGGGCTGGCATCGCCTCGCCGCCACCAGTCTTGCCGCCTTGGCCTGTGCCGTTGGCACGTTGGCGTTGCCGGGCGCCTACGCCAGCCCGCTCATCGTCGCGCATCGCGGCGGCACGGGCGACACCCCGGAGAACACGGTGCAGGCGTTCGCCAACGCCTTGCACAACGGCGCGCAGGCGCTGTGGATGACGGTACAGGTCACGCGTGACGGCGTGCCGGTGATGTACCGCCCCGCCGATCTCTCCGCACTGACCGACGGGCGCGGCAAGCTCGCCGACCTCGACTACGCGCAGGTGCGCAAACTCAATGCGGGCTACGCGTTCGCTCGCAAGGCGGACGACGGTCGCACGATTTATCCCTACCGAGATCACCCGCTTCCGATCCCGACGCTGCGCGAAGCCCTCGCCGCCGTCCCCGAGAACGTGCCGATTCTGCTCGACATGAAGCAAGTGCCCGCCGCCCCGCTCGTCGAAGCCGTCATCGAGGTACTCGACGAAACCCACGCCTGGGCGCGCGTGCGGCTGTACTCGACCGAAGCCGACGCGACCGACCGCATGCGCGCGCGTCGCCCGCAGGCGCAACTGTTCGAATCGCGCGACGCCACGCGCAACCGACTCGTCGCCTCGGCACTCGCCGGCCAGTGTGCGACGCCGCCCGCGCCGGGCACATGGGTCGGCATCGAGCTGCACCGCCAGGTTGAAGTCGTGGAACGCTTCACGCTCGGCCAGGGGGTATCGAAGGTCGTGGCCAACTGGTGGACACCGGCGGCCGTGCAGTGCTTCAAGTCGCGGGGCGACGTACACCTCGTTGCGTTCGGCGTGGAAACGCCGCAGGACTTCGAGAGCGCATCTCAACTCGGCTTCGACGCCGTCATGACCGACTCCCCGTCGCGCCTGCGCGCCGCACTCACCGCGCAAGGACACGACGCCTCGAAATAATCGCCTGCAACGGCTGCGGCCACGCGCGCAGCCGCCTCCCCGAGGAAGGTCGGACATCAATTCCCGGGAAAGCGCTTTCATTATTCTTAGGACTTCTAATTTCAAGAAAGCGACGCAGAACACCGGAACGCCAGCGTGCGGCACCGGAGGATCGCATCGCCCGCTTCGTCTCACGCTCAGGAAAATTCACCATGACGTTTCGCCCCCGCACCGTCCTCGTCCACGCCGCCACCTTCGCCCTCGGGTGCGGCGCCGCCGTACTTGCCCATGCGCAGTCGAACATCGCGCTTTACGGGATCGTCGACGGCGGCATCGGGTATGCCAGCAACGTGGCTTCGGTCACCCGAGCCGGTGCCACCGGCCGTCCAGCCGTGCTCGTCGGCAGCTCGAACACCACCTTCCAGAACGGCACGTGGCAAGGCAGCCGCTGGGGTATTCGAGGTTCGGAGGATCTGGGCGCCGGACTGAAGGCGCTGTTCCGTCTCGAGAACGGTTTCAGCATCGCCAATGGCACGGCCAGCCAGGGCGGCGCGCTGTTCGGGCGTCATGCCTACGTCGGCCTCCAGGACAAGACTTACGGCACCATCACGCTGGGCCGACAGTACGACCCGTTGATCGACCTCGTCGGTTCGGTCGGCGGCAGTGCACTGCTCTCCGGCGTGGCCGCCCATCCGGGCGACGTCGACAACCTCGACCACAGCTCGAGGGTCAATAGCGGCGTGAAATACCGCTCGCCGTCGTGGGGAGGCGTCACGTTCAGCGCCATGTATGGGTTCGGCAATCAGCCCGGTTCGATGAGTCGTCAGAACACCTGGGGCCTCGGCGCCCAATACGCCAACGGGCCGCTGGTGTGGGGGGCGGCCTTCTCACACGCGAACAACGAAAAATCGGGCCCCGGCGATACCACGATCGGCAGTTGGGCAGGGTCGTCCGACTCGGCATTCGCATCGTCGATCAACGCTGGTTATGCAAGCGCCAGGGCGCGCGACGTGATCGCCACCGCCATGACCTACCAGATCGGCGACACCACGCTGGGCGCGAACTACAGCCACACGGAATACTCGCCGGGCACCTTCTCGCGTTTCTCGCGCACGGCGAAGTTCGATACGGTCGGCGTTCTGGCGATGTACCGCGTCACCCCGGTGTTGCGCATCGGCGGCGGCTACAGCTTCACCAACGTCAACGCCCCGGCGGCGAACGTCTCTGGCGCGAAATACCACCAGTTCAATCTGGCGGCGTTCTACAACTTGTCCAGGCGCACCGAACTGTACGCGCTGGCCGGTTACCAGAAGGCGTCCGGCAGCACGCTCGATGCCTACGGAAACGTGATCGACGCCACGGCGTCGGTGGGCGACGCGGCCAATGGCATGTCCTCCGCCACCAACACCCAGACGATCGTGCGCATCGGGGTCAGCCACGTGTTCTGAGCGCCCTGCCCTCGGCCGGCCGCCCGACGCGAGCGCCGTCGACGCCCCACCGTTACGCCGCTATGCCGCCTGCGCGGGCAGCGTCGGCACGAGCGTCACTCTTGGCGGGGGCAGCATCGTCACGGCGTGCATCTGCGCGCGCAACCAGTCGCGCGGACTACTGCCCGTCTTTCGACGAAATGCACGGGCCAGCGCCGACGCACTGTCATAGCCGACCTCCTCGGCCACCCGGGCAATCGGCTGGCCGTCCCGCAGGCGCTTTTGCGCCAGACCGATGCGCCAGTCGAGCAAATAATCCGCCGGCGACTGGCCAACGACTTCGCGAAACTGCGCGGCGAAATTGGCTCGCGACATATTGGCGGCGCCGGCCAGCGACTCCACCGTCCACGGCTCGCCGGGCTGGTGGTGAATCACGTGCAGCGCTCGGGCCAGACGTGGGTCGGCAAGCCCGGCCAGCATGCCGTGACTCACCATGCGCTGCTCCAGCACGTGGCGCAACAGCTGGATCACCAGAAGTTCGAACAGGCGGTCCATCACGGCCAGGCGCCCGCACTGCGTACCGAAGGCTTCGGCAAACAGCCAATTGAGCGTAAGTTCCAGTGTCGAAACCGATTGCGTCGGCAGCACCAGATACTCCGGCAGCGCCGCCACGAGCGGATTGCGCGTGCCGCCGTCGAACGACAACGATCCGCACACCAACTCCGTGCGGTCACCCTCGCCCGAAAGCAGTTGGTGATGATTGCGCCGGGGAAAGAAGATCAGCGACGGCTGCGCGATCTCATGCCGGGAGCCGTCTTCGAGCACCAACGAAACCTCGCCCGAGCGAAGCAGGTGCAGATGGCCGCCGTCATGGGCGTCGATGCCATAGCTGGCGATGCCGCACAGGCCGCCGCTGTGAAACACACCGGCGCGAACGCCGAAATTCGAAATCAGGGTGGAGAGCCGATCCATGACGCACTCGAAACGAATAACCCGGTGCGCTGATTATGGGGGAATTGCCGAAGCCTTGCTCGGAACGCCTCTCACCCCTTCGATGAATGGCAAGGCGTCAGGCGCGGCTGTCGGCAACCGGTGCGCCCGTTCCGATTTCCGAGCGAACTTCCGCGCGCGAGCGCCCGGCCGACGCCCCTTGCTGGAGCAGCGACGGATACGTCTGCAATGATTGGTCAAGCTCGCCGGAGGCGCGTGCCACGCGCAGGGCCTCACGCACCTGCGCGCGTGTCACAGTCATAGCCTGGGAGACGCCCGTCTGCGCGGCGTCAGCGGTCTGGGTGTCGGCAAAGGCAGGCGCGCCGGCCAGCGAAGCGGTGGCGATCAGGGCGGCGGCGAAGATGCGAGCGTTCATGATGTAACTCCTTTCTGTCGGCACAGGTGGCCGTGGGTCGGTTTCCGCTTGGCACCGAGGAAGGGAGCTTTCCGGTGCGATCGGGTACGACTCAAGATTACGAAAGGACGGCCGGAATTTCGCCGCAGCGCGTCTGCAAGATGCGACCAATCGTCCAGAAATCACGATAGTCATTGCCTGCCGCTATGACCACGATAGGGAGGATTGATGAGGGGTGAAAAAACTGGCATACCACGCGCACCCAAGGCGCCAACCGTACACGACGCCGGTCAAGCGTCGCCGGCGCGTTGCTTGACCTTGATCTGCGCGACGGGGATCGCCGCCGCGACCGCGTCGCCGAGCAGGCGGCGCAGCACGGTCGGCTTGCCGAGCAGGTCGGCCAGCGTGTAGCGATCGAGAACCTCGAAATAGGCGCGCAAGGCCTCGCCCAGCACGCCGCGCAGGTTGCACGCCGAGGTGATCACGCAGCCGTTGTCGCCCTGGTGAAAGCATTCGACCAGGGCAAAGTCCGGCTCCATGGCGCGCACGACTTCCCCGAGGCCGATCCGCTCGGGCGGGCGTCCCAGTCGAATGCCGCCTGAACGGCCGCGCACGGTGTGCAGAAAACCCAGTTGCCCGAGCTTCTGCACGATCTTGACGAGGTGATTCTTGGGAATGTCGAACGCATCCGCCACCGATTGCACGTGCACGAGCTCGTCGGGATACACCGCGACGTACAGCAATGTGCGCAGACTGTAATCGGTATGGTCGGTTAGTCGCATTCGATCGAAAACGGCAAGAGAGAAGCGGACAGGATGTCCGGCCGCCCGCACGGTCCGGCACACAGGCGGCACAGCGGCGGCACAGCGGCGGCACAGCGGCGAAGCAGTTTAACATGGCCCTCAAATGCATCTTATGCCGACCAAAGGCGCAGCGCCACCCGAACTTTGCCGCATCGGGCGAGCCGCTTTCCAGCGGCTTCCCGGCCGTAGGGTGCCGCGCCTGCGGCTTACCCCTTGGCGGCGCCGGCCAGCGCCGCCCGGCGGGCACCGACCGTGCCGCGCGATGTCCACCGGCCGTGCACGACGAGCCACTCTCCCACGATGCCCCGGCGGAACAACAACACACACAGCACGAAGATGCAGCCGGTCACGACGCTCACCATCGTCCCCAATCCGGCGAACGCCTGCCAGCCGGTCGCCTGCGCAAGCCAGTTGCCGATATCGCCCAGCTTCGTCTCCAGCGACACGATCAGCAGCGCGCCCACGACGGGGCCGAAGCGCGTGCCCATGCCGCCGACGAGCGTCATCAGAATGACCGACCCCGAGAGCGACCAATGCACGTCGGAGAGCGTGGCGAAACCGAGCACGAGCGTCTTGAGCGACCCCGCCAGCCCCGCGACGGCAGCGGAGAGCACGAACGCGAGCAGTTTGAAGCGCGCGGCCTCATACCCCAGCGAGATCGCCCTGGGTTCGTTCTCGCGAATCGCCGCGAGCACCCGGCCGAAGGGCGAGGCGATCACACGCGAGATCAGCGCAAAAGTTGCCGCCACCACGGCAAGCACCACGTAATAGAGCGTGAGATCGTGGTCCAGCGAGAGCCCGAAGAGCGTCTGCCGGGGCACGCCCTGCAAGCCGTCTTCCCCACCGGTGAAAGGCGCCTGCAGACAGAAGAAGTAGAACATCTGCGCAAACGCGAGTGTGATCATGGCGAAGTAAATGCCCTGGCGCCGGATCGCGAACAGCCCGAAGACGAGCCCGAACAAGGCACCCGTGACCACACCGGTCAGCATGCCCGCGAGCGGCGACCAGGCAAGATCGCGCATGACGTAGCCCGCGAAGTACGCCGCGCCGCCGAAGAAGGCCGCGTGGCCGAACGAGAGCAGCCCCGTATAGCCGAGCACCAGATTGAGCGAGCAGGCAAACAGGGCGAAACACAGCACCTTCATCGCAAAGACGGGATAGACGCCGAGGGCCGGCAACGCTAGCAACAATGCGAGCAAGGCGAAATCGAAACGGTATTGGCGCATCATCGACGACTCAATTGTTGGCATAACCACCGAACAGACCATGCGGACGTACGAGGAGTACGAGCGCCATGATCACGAACACGACCGTGGCCGAAGCCTCCGGGTACCAGAGCTTGGTCAGCCCCTCGAGCACGCCGAGCGCCAGGCCCGTGACGACCGAACCGGCGATCGACCCCATGCCGCCGATCACGACGATGGCGAAAACCGTCACGATCATCGGCTGGCCCATGATCGGAGAGACCTGCATGATCGGAGCGGCCAGCACGCCCGCGAACGCCGCCAGTGCCGCGCCGAAGGCGTACGTGAGCGTGACCATGAGCGGCACGTTCACACCGAATGTCTCGACCAGACGGGCATTCTCGGTGCCGGCGCGCAACAATGCGCCGACGCGAGTGCGCTCGATCACGAACCACGTCAGCGCGCAAGCGCAGAGCGACGCGACCACCACCCACGCCCGATAATTGGGCAGCACCATGAACGGCAGGCGGGTGGCCCCGGCCAGCAGCGCGGGGCCGTCGAACGACATGCCCGAAACGCCGTACGCCGAGCGGCCGAGCCCTTCGATGATCAGCGTGAGGCCCAGCGTGAGCAGCAGTCCGTACAAATGATCGAGCTTGTAGATGCGGCAGAGCAGCCCCCGCTCGATGGCCGCGCCCAGCACGCCGGCGGCCAGCGGCGCGAGCAACAGCATCGTCCAATAGTCGAGCCCGAGGTACTGGCCCCCCATCCACGCGATGAGCGCACCGATCATGAACAGCGCACCGTGCGCGAAATTGATGACGTTGAGCAGGCCGAAGATGACCGAAAGGCCCAGGCTCAGCACGGCATAGAAGCAACCGTTGACCAGCCCAAGCATCAACTGGCCGAGCAGCGACGGCAAAGGAATATCGAAAGGATTCACGGCATTGACCTTGTGAGCGGATTACACGTTGAGCAGCGTTTGCAATGCCTCGGTGTGGACGGGCAACTGCGCGGCGTCGAATTGCAGCGCGATGCGGCCGTGCTCCATCACGTAGAAGCGCTCGGCGAGGGGCGCGGCAAAGTGAAAGTTCTGCTCGACCAGCACGATCGTGTAGCCCCGCGATTTGAGTGTCTCGATCATGCGCGCCAACGTGCGCACGATGGCCGGGGCCAGTCCCTCCGAGATCTCGTCGAGCAGCAGCAGACGCACGCCGGTGCGCAGGATCCGCGCGATCGCCAGCATCTGCTGCTCGCCACCCGAGAGCCGCGTGCCGGGACTGTGCCGGCGCTCGGCCAGGTTCGGGAACATGGCGTAGATCTCGTCGAGCGACATCCCCGCCCGCGCCGACACCCCGTCGCCGGCCGCGAGCACGGGGGGAAGCAGCAGGTTTTCCTCGCACGACAGGCTCGCGAAGATGCCGCGCTCCTCCGGACAGAAACCCACCCCGCAGCGCGCGATCCTGCGCGTCGGCAGGCCGATGGTTTCGCGACCGAAGACACGTACCGAGCCGTCGCGTGCGTCGGTCAGGCCGAGAATGGCGCGCAGCGTGGTGCTGCGGCCCGCGCCGTTGCGCCCGAGCAGGCTCACGACCTCGCCCTGCGCGGCCACCAGATCCACGCCGTGAAGAATGTGCGATTCGCCATACCACGCCTGCAGGCCCGATACGGCCAGCGCCGGTACGCTCGCCGCCGCAAGGGAAGCGTCATGCGCGTTCATGCGTGCGCTCCTTCCAGATCGGCGTCTGCCGTACCCATATAGGCTTCGCGCACACGCGGATCGGCCGTGACCGTGGCGTAGTCGCCCTCGGCCAGGATCTCGCCGCGTTGCAGCACCGTGATCGTGTCGGCGATGCCCGAAACCACTTTCATGTTGTGTTCGACCATCAGCACGGTTCGACCGGCAGCCACCTGCCGGATCAAGGCCGCGACACGCTCGACGTCTTCGTGCCCCATGCCCTGCGTGGGCTCGTCGAGCAGCATGACATCCGGCTCCATCGCCAGCGTGGTCGCAATCTCGAGCGCCCGCTTGCGACCGTAAGGCAGCGAGACGGTCAGCTCATGCGCATACGCCGCGATGCCCACCTCGTCGAGCAGCGCCATGGCGCGCGTATCCAGATCGCCCACCGCGCGTGTGCTGCGCCAGAAGTGGTACGAGCGGCCAGTGGCACGTTGGAGCGCCACGCGCACGTTTTCGATAACGGACAAATGTCCGAACACCGCCGAGATCTGAAACGAGCGGATCATGCCGCGCCGTGCAACCGTCGCCGGGGCGAGCCGCGTGATGTCCTCGCCCCGATAGAGAATCTGGCCCGACGTGGGCGTGAGGAACTTCGTCAGCAGGTTGAAGCACGTCGTCTTGCCCGCGCCGTTCGGTCCGATCAGCGCGTGGATCGCGCCGCGCCTGACCTTCAGATCGACGCCGCCGACCGCCGTGAAGCCGCGAAACGCCTTGGTGAGTTGCCGCGTCTCGAGAATGATGTCGTCGTGCGCCATGGACTTATCCCAGGACCGGCAACGGCGTAATGCCGTAGCCGTGCTGCAGCCGGCGCCCGAGTACCGGGTCTTCGAGTTCGAAGTCGAAACGCTCGGCCGAACGAATGCCGCCGATGGCCGCCAGCGTGCCGCAAAGCATGGCGGTGCCGTCTTCGAAGCGACCGCCCGCGTCGGCAAACCGTGCCAGCAAATCCGACGGCGCACGCATCGTCGTGACCGGTCCCTGCTGGTACAGCACCTTCTCACCGCCAATGTTGGCGTAGCTTCGCAGCACGAGACGGTCCCAATGCGGCTCGATGTCCTCCAGGCGCCAGAGCACCGTCGCGCAAGGCTTTTCGCACATCTGCTTGGACACCGTCACGCCGTACGTCTCCACTTCGCGGTCAGTGTGATCCGACGCCACGCCGACATACGTCTGCCCACCGCTGCGCACGAGCAGGAACTCGACCTCGCCGCTGCTCGCGCGCCCGCTTGCCTCGATGTGCGCCTGCGTCGTGAGCCGGTCGCTGGATACGCGATAGAACATCGGCGTGGCCGCGGGACGCTTCACGCCCAACGCCTCCAGCTCGCGGATGTGATGCTCCATCGCCTCGGTATCGCGCCCGGTCCAGCCCGCGATCACCAACTGCCTGATGGGAATGTCGAGATCGACGGCACCCTGCGCCGTCTGCACTACGAAATGCATGAGATTCATCTTGCCGACTCCGGTCATGGACTACCTTCCTGATGGGACTGCCCCGATCACTTCTTCACGAGCGCGCATTGGCTCTGCGCGAGGGGGCGAAACGCTTCGGCGGCGGGAATGGTCTGCACCACGTTGTAGTAGTCCCATGGCTTCTTCGATGCCTTGGGCGACTTCACCTGGACGAGGTACATGTCGTGCACCATCAGGCCGTCGGGGCGAATTTGTCCGCCCTTGGCAAAGAAGTCGTTCACCGGCGTCGCCTTCATCGAGGCCATGACCGTGTCGGCGTCGTCCGTACCGGTGCGCTGCACCGCCTGCAGGTAATGCATGACCGACGAATACGTGCCGGCATGCACGAGCGTGGGCATCTTGCCGGTCTTGGCGTAGAACCGTTGCGCCCACGTGCGCGAGGCGTCGTCGCGGTCCCAGTAGAAGGCGGTGGTAAGCGTCATGCCCTGCGCCGCTTCGAGCCCCAGGCTGTGGATATCGCTGATGAACATGTGCAATCCGGCGATCTTCTGCTTGCCCGGCCCCGTAATACCGAACTCACGCGCCGTCTTGATCGCGTTGACGGTGTCGGCGCCAGCATTGGCAAGCGCGATCACCTTGGCGCGCGACGCCTGCGCCTGAAGCAGGTACGACGACAGGTCGGAGGAATTGAGCGGATGTTTGGCACGGCCCACGACCTTGCCGTTCACGTGTTGCAGCGCGTCCGTGGCATCTTTCTCGAGCGAAGCGCCGAGCGCGTAATCGACGGTGAGGAAATACCAGCTGTTGTCGCCGCTCCTCGTCATGGCCTTGACGGTGTTCGACGCGAACGAATAGGTATCGTAGGAATACTGGACGGTGTACGGCGAGCACTCCTCGTTGACCAGCCGCGTGGTGCCCGCGCCCGTCACGATCGCAATGCGCTTCTTGGCCCTGGCCACGTTCGACACCGCCAGCGCCACCGACGACGGCAGCAGGTCCTCGACCACGTCGACCTGCTGGTTGTCGAACCAGTCGCGCGCAATGGTCGCGGCTACATCGGTCTTGTTCTGATGGTCGGCCGAGATGACCTTGACCGGCACGCCGTTGACCTTGCCGCCGAAATCGTCGACGGCCATCTGCGCGGCGATCACCGATCCCTTGCCGCCGATGTCGGAGAAGATCGACGACATGTCGGTGAGCACCCCGATCTTGACCACGCCGTCGCTCATCTTACCGGGCTGGGCCTGGGCGGAAAGCGAGGCGGCGAAGGTCGCGGCGGCGATCGCCAATGCGGCCAATGACGTGATACGACTTGCGCGAAACGTAGACATGATGTTTTCCCGATAGCCTGTGGAGATGTCGTGTGTGCTTGCGTGTGCGAATGCCTGCGGCGGTGCGGCAACGTCCTGGCGTACGCCGCACCTGTGCCTTTCCCTGAACGTGTCAGGCCGGATCGTAGTAATGAATTTCGAGCAGCAGACAGCCGCCGTTCGACTTGAACGGCCCGTGGAACGCGCCGGGCGGGCGGCAGGCGTAGGTATTCGGCGCGAACGCCTCGCCCCCTTCGCCCTGCGCGTCGTTCCCGACCGTCAGATCGCCCGAGACGAGATACACCTCCTCCCAGTAGGTGTGCACGAACGGCGCCGTGGTATGGATACCCGGCGCGAAGCGCAGCAAGCGCGTGCGACTGCCGGCACCGTTCGCTTCGTCGAGCGAGCCAGCGAGAATCTTCTGTTCGATGCCGGGGGGATAGCCGGGCGGCACCTCCCAGCCCTGCGTCATGTCGATGGTGCGAAACTCATCGTGCAGCTTGTTGATTGCCATGCGAACTCCTTATCTTTGGCTGAAATTTGCGGTGTCGTGAATGTGCAGGAAGCGACGGCGCGGATCAGGCCGCGACCGGCTGCCGGACGATTTCGTCCGAGAGCGCATAGGTGCCGAGCAGGTTGTCGACGAGGCGCGTGGCCTTTTGCCAGTCGTACGTGCGATAGGCGTGGCCCTTCGTGACGAAAGTCGCCCCGGCGTAGAACATCTCGTACTGGTTGTGGCGCGACGCGAACTCCGAACCTACGGCGTCCCAGGCGAGCTTGAAGAACTTGACCCGCTCCTCGGCGTTGGCCACCGGCGACTTCTGCGTCTTCTCGATGATGCTGGCGAGCATCGGGTTCTCGAAGTCGTGGATGCTCGAGGGCAGCATGATCATGCCGCCGCCGGCCAGCTCGCGAAGCGTACCGAGCACCTTCGTGTAGAGCTGCTGGGTGAGCACCTGCGAGCCGTAGAGCAGGCTGCGGTCAGGCACGTAGAAGCCGTTCTCCATGTGCCCCTTGGCTTCCATACCGTGCACCCACGCCTCGACCATGGCCGCCTCGGCCGCCAGTTGCCCCAGCGCTTCGCGCACCTGCGGGAAGGCGTTGGTGCCATTGACCTCGGTGATTCGCAGGGCGATGCCGACCAGAAAGCGCAGCTTGACCATGAGCCGCACCTGACACTGATAGTTCTGGTAACTGTGCGCGGGCGTGGCGTGAAACTGCTTTGCGCACATGGCCGTGTCGCCCGCGACGAAGATTCGCTCCCACGGCACCTTCACATCGTCGAAGTACAGCACGGCGTCGTTCTCGTCGAAGCGCGAGGCAAGCGGATTGTCGAACACGGACGTGGCACTGCCCTCGTAGGACTTGCGCGACAATATGCGCAGCCCTTTCGTGTTCATGGGAATGGCGAACGACAGTGCATACATCTCGTCGCCGGCCTTGAGCGGCTGGATGCAACTGCAGAACACCTCATTGGCCATGATGCCGCTCGTGGCAAGCATCTTCGCGCCGCGCACCGTAATGCCCTCGTGGTCCTGGTCGACGATGCCCACCGCGAGGTACTTGTCTTCCTGTTCGTGGGCCGCCTTCGACTGGTTGGCCTGCGGGTTGACGATCACGTACGTCAGGAACAGATCGTTGTCACGCGCGTATCTGTAGTAGTCGCGCAAGGCGCCGGCGCGCTTCGTGTCGTACTGTTCGAACACGTCGATGCCCATCACCATGCCCGAAATGCACGAGGCGACGTGGTCGGGCGAGCGTCCCATGAAGCCGTAATGCAGCTCGCTCCAGGCCTCGAGCATCTCGCGGCGCTGCACCAGTTCGTCGTAGCTCGCAGGCAATTGCCAGATGCGCGAGACACGATCGCCCGTGTCCGGCGACGCAAACGTCATCGCCTCGAGGTTTTCCGGACGCGCCTGAAAGTCGTACAGGCTGGCGTAGCTGCGAATCGAGTTGCGGAACGCCGGGTGCGTGGTCACGTCGCCCACCGCCTTGCCGTCGATGTACACTTCGCGCCCGTCGCGCAGCTGACCGATATGTTGACTACCGTTCTTTACCATGACTCTCTCCTGAAACCCCTGGTGAACTCACGCCGCCACCGGCGTGGTATCTAGCGAGCAGTACCGCCCGCCGAAGAAAATGAGCGGTCGGCCGTCGTGCCGCGCCGCGTGACGAACGACCCGTCCGACAAAGATCACGTGATCGCCGCCGTCGTGCTGGGCATGCGACTCGCACTCGAAGGCGGCCAGCGCCCCCGGCAGGCGGCCGACGCCTTCGCCCGCGAAGCTCACGCCCTCCCACTTGTTGCCCCTCGCCGTGGCGAAGCGGTTCGACGTCTCGCGCTGGCTCTCGTCAAGCACGTTGACGGTGTAGCGCCGGGCGGCGCGCAGGTCATCCAGACTCAAACAGCGCCGGTCGACCGAAAACAGCACCAGCGGCGGGTCGAGCGACACCGAATTGAACGACGCCACGGTGATGCCGATGGGCGATCCGTCCGCACGCTCGGACGTGATCACGGCCACACCGGTGGCGAACATGGCAAGCGTGCGACGAAACTGTCGCGCTTCGTCTTCCTGAGCCGGCATTGCGCTCGATACATCGGTCATGGCTACCTCCATTGCAAGCCGATCCGACGTGCGAATTCGCCCTGACCGGCCGTTCCGCACACCACACCGCCTTGTTCATTTAGCTTTGTTTGTTAGTCATTATTCAACGTTAACAAAATTAGCTAAACAAGCAAGGTAAACCCCGAGAGTCGTGACGGTGCATCTGCATTTCTCTGGTGCATTGCCGCACGAATTCCGGGCAAGATCCTCTTGGTTATTGGGTTTTCATGACCATCGCGATGCACCAGACACAACTGGATTGCGCACAATTCATTGCATCGCATTTCGAATAATTTCTCGTTTACCCGATGCAAATGCCGCCCGATTCGACGGCAATGAAACCCTTTTTCCAATGTGGGAGAGTGCGATGCGCGCAATGTGCGGTGCTACACTCGGCCGCAATTCAAGATGTCCATCGGACGATTCGGAGTCCCCTATGCCGTCAGCCACACCGTCGCTTTTCGAAGCCCCCATCTACATGGACTACAGCGCCACGACACCCGTCGATCCGCGCGTGGTCGAGAAAATGGTGCCGTATCTCGCCGTCAATTTCGGCAATCCGGCCTCGCGCAGTCACAGCTATGGCTGGGCCGCCGAAGCGGCCGTCGAGACGGCGCGCGAGGATGTCGCCGCATTGCTGGGCGCCGATCCGCGCGAAATCGTCTGGACGTCGGGCGCCACCGAAGGCAACAACCTCGCGATCAAGGGGGCGGCGAATTTCTACAGCGGCAAGGGCAAGCACCTGATTACGGTGAAGACCGAGCACAAGGCCGTGCTCGACACCATGCGCGAGCTGGAGCGCCAGGGCTTCGAAGTTACTTATCTCGACGTGCAGGCCGACGGCCTGATCACCGTGGATATGCTGCGCGACGCGCTGCGGCCGGACACCATCCTGGTGTCGGTCATGATGGTCAATAACGAGATCGGCGTGATTCAGCCGATTGCCGAGATCGGCGAGCTTTGCCGCGAACGCGGCATCGTGTTTCACTGCGACGCCGTGCAGGCAGCGGGCAAGATCCCCATCGATCTGCAATCGCTCAAGGTCGACCTGATGACGGTCACCGCCCACAAGGTGTACGGGCCGAAAGGCATTGGTGCGCTCTACGTGCGCCGCAAGCCGCGCATTCGCATCGAGGCGCAGATTCACGGCGGCGGACACGAACGCGGCATGCGCTCGGGCACGCTGCCGACGCATCAGATCGTGGGAATGGGGGAAGCGTTCCGACTGGCCCGGCTGGAACTGGCCTCCGAGGCGGCACGTGTCGGTGCGCTGCGCGACCGGTTGCTCGCCGGCCTGAAGGCCATGGACGAGGTCTACGTCAACGGCGACTTGACGCACCGCGTGCCGCACAACCTGAACGTGAGCTTCAACTTCGTCGAAGGCGAATCGCTCATCATGGGCATCAAGGGCGTGGCGGTGTCGTCAGGCTCGGCCTGTACGTCGGCTTCGCTCGAGCCGTCGTTCGTGCTGCGTGCGCTCGGGCGCAGCGACGAACTCGCACACAGCTCCATCCGCTTCACGCTCGGCCGTTTCTCGACCGAGGCCGAGGTCGACAGCGTTATCGAGCAGGTGCGCGGCACCGTCGGCAAGCTGCGCGCGATGAGCCCCCTGTGGGATATGTATCAGGACGGCGTCGATCTGAACACGATCCAATGGGCCGCGCACTGAACGCGCGCTCCGCGGGCGCCGCGGGCGCCGCCTAACGCACGCGGCACGTGGCGCCTACCGCTTGTCGCGAATCGCCAGCAGATGGCCGAGATCGAGCGTGGCGCGGTCGCCATTGGCGACGAGCCGATCGACCACGGCGCACAGCACCTTGAATTCGGTGCGCGTCACGCCGTCGAACAGTACGTCGTTGATGCGCTGCTGTGAGGGGGTGAGTTCGTGGAGCAGTCTGGCGCCTGCCGTGGTCACGGTGAGGCTCATCTTGCGCCGATCCTCGGGGTTCTGACGCTTGTCGATCAGCTTGAGCGCTTTGAGCTTGTTCGTCTCGATGGTCACGAACGCACCGGACAGGTGCAGGTGCTCGGCCAATTGGTTGACGGTCACGTCGCCCACCGACGACAGGTGCACGACCGACTGCAACAGCGAATACTGAATGCCGGTCAGGCCGATCAGGCTGCCAAAACCGTCGCGCACCGAGAGCAAACGCGCGGCGAATGGGAGCAGGCCGTTGATCAGATGACGGAATTCGGCGTCGGAACCGTCGATGAGACAGGCCGGATTGGTAACGGTCAAGGCCTTCGGGGCCGACGATTTGGACATGATGGGGAAGCGGAATGCGGCGCAACGCGCCGGAACAATGACTTTGGAAAAAAATTATACTGCAAAGTTATCATTGCGCCGGCGGGCGGTTTGCCCGCCTCCCCGCGTCGTCTCGTCGTGCGCTGTCCGGCCATGCGCGCCGACGACCGGCAGCGGCTCGCCGGCCTCGGCGCCCGACGCCGGTTACCAACGCACGGTCAGGCCGGCCATCCACGAATCGTCATAGGTCTGCGGGTTCAGGCCTCGTCGATAACCCATGTCCAGGTCGAGCCATGGCCGAGGGCTATAGATTGCGCCGAGAATCACGAACGTCGGATTGGTTCGCTGCGAAAAGTCGGGGTTTTGCGACATGCCAACGTCCACAATCAACTGTGTCGTCGGCAGCACGCGGTAAAGGACCGCCCCCGACACCTTCCATAGCGATTGACGCTGCCCCTGCGTGTTGGCCTGATAGGCTGCCCCGGCGTTGACGAGAAAGGTCCAGTCATGGATCGCGTATTGGGTAAGCAACGTGGCGCCGGCATTCACCCGGCCGGTGCCCAGGCCGCGCTGATCGTTGCCCGACGGAAGCGTCAGATACGGTTTGATGCCGATACTCAGCGCGCCGTCGTCGAACAGGCGCCATTTGGCCCCCGCTTCCATATCGCCCACGCCGCTGCCGGCCGAGTCCGATCGATGCTGGAGATTCGTGTACGGCACGTTGACGTACAGGTCCAGCGCCTCGCCGACGCCGCGCGTCAACGTACTGTTCCAGAGGGTTTGGCGGCCGGTGTCCGGCTGCTTTGCCGTGACCTCGCCATTTGACTCGAATTGCCAGTTGCCGTCGCCCTGTGTGCCGGTGTCGTCGCTGACCAGCGGGTGAGCCGCGAAAGCGCTGAGCGGGCAAACGAGCGCGAGCGTCATGCATGACTTCTTCATGTTGCGTTCTCTTTCGATGTGTTTTGCCCGGGGCATGCTGCGCCCGGGCGCGTGTGTCGGGGGCGCCCCCAGCTCACCGGAGCGTCGGCGGGGCGCGTTTGTGGCGTTGGCGCTCAGAACCAGCGGCCGAAGCGACGGATGTAGATCGTCTTGACCATCTGTGCCAGTGCGATGTAGCCGAGCATGGTGGCCACGAGCCAATAGAAGTACGAACCCGGCAGGCTGACGAAGCCCAGCGCGGCGGCGAACGGCGAGTACGGCAGCCAGCAGGCCAGCGCAATCGCAACCGATGTCGAGAGCATGATCGGCAGCGCCGGCGTGCTTTGCAGGAATGGAATCTTCTGCGTGCGCAGCAGGTGCACCACCAGTGTTTGCGACACGAGTCCCTCGATGAACCAGCCGGAATTCATGATCACCTGGCCGGCATCGCCGCCGTGGGCGTGATAAAGCGCTCCCGCACCGAACACGGTCCACATCAGCGCGTATGTCGTGATGTCGAACACCGAGGACGTCGGCCCGATCCACAGCATGAAGCGACGGATGTTGCCCGCATCCCACTTGCGCGGCTTCTTGAGGAACTCCGGATCCATGCGATCCCACGGCAGGAACATCTGCGAGATGTCGTACACGAGGTTCTGCACGAGCAACTGCATCGCAAGCATCGGCTCCCACGGCAGGAATGCGCTGGCGACCAGCACCGAGAACACATTGCCGAAGTTCGAACTCGCCGTCATGTTCAGGTACTTGAGGATGTTGCCGAACGTCTCGCGGCCCTTGATCACCCCCGCCTCCAGTACCATCAGGCTCTTTTCCAGCAGGATGATGTCGGCGGTCTCCTTGGCGATGTCCGCCCCGGTGTCGACCGAAATGCCCACATCCGCGTCGCGCAGCGCCGGCGCATCGTTGATGCCGTCGCCGAGAAAGCCCACGGTGTGGCCGTTGGCCTGGAGGGCCTTGACCACGCGCGCCTTGTGCAGCGGCGCGAGCTTGGCGAACACCGTCGTGGACTTGACCACGTTGCGCAGCGTGTCGTCGTCCATCGGTTCGATGTCCGCACCGAGCAGCGGCGTCCCCGGCTCGATGCCGACGTCGCGGCATACCTTCATCGTGACGATCGGGTTGTCACCGGTGAGCACCTTCACCGTCACGCCATGCTCGCGAAGGGCGGCGATGGCCGGGGCGGCCGAATCCTTGGGCGGGTCGAGGAACGTCAGGAAGCCGCAGACGGTCAGTCCGGCCTCGTCGGCCGTCTTGTACTGCGTCTTCGCCTCCCCGGCCGGGATGTCGCGGGTTGCCACCACCAGCACACGAAAGCCGTCTTCGTTGTACGCCTCGGCACGGGCGAGCAGCATGGCGCGCGAGGCATCGTCGAGCGCGCGCACCCCTTGCGGCGTCTTTACGTGCGTGGAGACCGCCAGCATTTCCTCGACCGCGCCCTTGGTGATCATCAGGTGTTCGCCGCGTTCGTTGGCGACTACCACCGACAGGCGACGGCGCACGAAATCGAACGGCAGTTCGTCGATCTTGGCGAAGGCGCGCGGCTGCACCGGATCACCGATCTCGTTGGCGCGACGCAGAATCGCCACGTCGATCAGATTGCGCTGGCCGCTCTGGTGATAGCTGTTGAGCCACCCCAGGCGCAGCACGTCTTCCTGCACGTCACCGCTCACGTCCAGATGCTGTTCGAGGATGATGCGGTCCTGCGTGAGCGTGCCCGTCTTGTCGGTACACAGCACGTCCATGGCACCGAAGTTCTGCACCGAATTGAGGCGCTTGACCACCACCTTGCGGCGCGACATCGCCATCGCACCGCGTGCGAGGTTGGCACTCACGATCATCGGCAGCATTTCGGGTGTGAGGCCCACCGCCACGGCCAGCGCGAAGGTCAGCGCGCTCAGCCAGTCGCCCTTCGTCAGGCCGTTGATCATGAAGACGACCGGCACCATCACCAGCATGAAGCGAATGAGCAGCCAGCTCACGCTGTTCACGCCGCGATCGAAGCTCGTCTCCACACGCTTGTGGCTCACCACGTTCTTCGCCAACGCACCAAAATAGGTGTCACCCGCGGTGGCCACGACCACGCCGGTTGCCGTGCCGCTCACCACATTCGTGCCCATGAAGCAGATGTTGGACAGGTCGAGCAGCGCCGCGCCCGCTTGCCCGGCCGGCGCTTCCGTGGCGCACACCCCGGACGCCGCGGCGGACTTCTGGGCCACGGCACCGAGCGTGTCGTACTTCTCCACAGGCAACGCTTCGCCGGTGAGGACCGCCTGGCTGATGAACAGATCCCGCGACTCGATCAGACGCAGGTCGGCGGGAATCATGTCGCCCGCCTGCAGCGTCACGATGTCGCCTACGACCAGTTCGCGCATGGCGACTTCGTGACGCTCCGGCTCGCCGGAGGCACTCGCGCGACGACGCACGCTTGCCGTGGTGCGCACCATTGCCTTGAGCTTCTCGGCCGCGCGCAGCGATCGGAATTCGGAGAAAAAGCGCAGCAGGCCGCTGATCGTCACCATCGTGAGCAGGATGATGATGCTCTTGTAGTCCTGCTCGCCCGGGTCGGCGAAGTAGACATCGGTGAGGAAACTGATCGCCGCGAGTACGAGCAGCACCATCACGAAGGGGTTGTTGAAGGCACCGAGCAGTTGCACCGTCCAGTGGGGTGGCTTGTCGTGCGCGATCTCGTTCGGGCCGTGGCGCGTCTGACGCAGACCGGCTTCCGCGAGCGTGAGGCCGCGCGGGTCGGTACCGAGGGTATGAAGAACATCATGCAGCGGTTCGACGGCCAGACGTGCGATGACGTCGGGGCCGCGGTGCTGCAGATCGGAAGGCGTCGAATGCTCGACGAAGCCGCGCTGCTTCTGGCGCGATCGGAGTTGCTTGGTCATGACGAGTTTCCCTGGCGCGACTTGCACGGACATGCCGGGCATGCCCGGCACCGCGGCCGGCCGGTCTCGTCAGGCGCTACCGGATAGGTGTCTCCGGAAGTCGGCGCGAACGCTCCCAGCCGCGCCGCGCGTCGCGCGGTCGGTGATAACGAAAATGCGTGGGTCTGGCTCTGCGTCGCCCGTCGGGGTATCGCACGCCATGGGTGCGGTCCCGACGGGCCACATTCGTGGACTTCCGTCTTCCATTTCGGACTCCTTATTTTTTATGGATCGATACGCTTACCGGGTCACGCGCCGGTCGGCGCGTTGCGGCTAGGCGCGCGCAGACGCCCCAGCGGTCGGCATGCGGCGCACGACGTCGTCCGACCAGAACACCCGGCGCACGCAGCGCTCGTCGGACAGGCGCATGACCAGCGACGTGAGCGAGGCCCTGGAGGCTTTCGGACAATCGAGCGTGACGGTGGCGGAGGCCTCGTCGCGGTCGTTCCAGTGCGTGATGCTCACGTGCGTGGCACGCAAGCCGAGGGCGGTCAGATCGACGAACATCTGCTTGCGCAACGCGCCAAGGGCATCGGCCAGGCAGACGACGGTGAGGTGCGACACCGGTGTGGCGCGCGTGGGTTGGCCCTGGAAGGCCTGAAACGTTTGAATGGCTCGCATGACTTCCTCGCATGGCTGCGAAGCGTCTGTGCCGCGGTCGGCACGGACGGTCGGCACGTGCGCGGGCGACGTCGCAATCCGAAGTACGGACGCGAAACGGCGACACCCTTCACGGGCACGACGATGGAAATTTTTGCGGGAATGGCGCCGGGGACATCGCGCTCAGGCAGCGCGTCGAGTGGCGCAAGACACCGCATCCTGCATGAGGATGCGGCACAGGGAATGGCTGTGGATCCTCAGGCAATCAATCGATCAAAGATCGAGGACTACTGGCATCGGAATTCACGGACATACCCCTTGAATGGAAGACAGGGCGGATGGTAACTGAGCCTAATTTGCGACGTCAAGCACAAATTGATGCATTGCAATATGGATCGGATTTCCCCTACGACAGATGCGACGCTCTGCCGCATAGGGCCGCGTGACGGCCTGCTCTCACTCGTTCTCTTCGAAGTAATGCCCGAACTTCACCTGCTTGGTGCGGATGTAGCGTTCGTTCTCTTCGCGCATGGGAATGTCGAGTGCAACGCGCTCGCATACCGGGATACCGTGTTTGGCGAGCGTGTCGAACTTCTTCGGATTGTTGCTCATGAGACGAACGGAGCGAACGCCGAGAATGCGCAGGATGGCGGCGGCCGAGTCATACTCGCGGGCGTCGTCGGGCAGGCCGAGATCGAGATTCGCTTCGACCGTATCGCGCCCCTGCTCTTGCAAAAGGTACGCACGGATCTTGTTGCTCAGACCAATACCGCGGCCTTCGTGACCGCGCAGGTACAGCATCACGCCGCGCCCTTCCTTGGCGATCTTGCGCATGCCGGCGTCGAGCTGCTCGCCGCAGTCGCAGCGATAGGAACCGAAGACATCCCCCGTGAGACATTCCGAATGCAGGCGCACGAGCGTCGGCGCGGCGCCGGACACGTCGCCCATGACCAGCGCAAGGTGCTCGTTGTCGCTGTCCTTGACGCGAAACGCATGTGAGGTGAAGGTGCCGTAGCGGGTCGGCAGCGTTGCCGACGCGACAAGCTCGACGCATTCGCCGGCGTCGCACGCGGGCTTGGCAGGGGCAGTACCGGGGGACTTCATCTTGAGGTTCAAACAGGCCGAATTTGGGGTATCTCGAGCCGCCCGACAAGGGCGGCGTGCGCTAGGAGTGTACCGCCATTTGGGTTTTTCGGCCGAAGGCAGCATGCAACACACTGTTGCATGGGGCCGTCCAATCGCTTGCGGGACCGCGTGAGCCGCGCCACCGGGCGTCGCTGCGAGTCCCGCGCGACCCTGCTTCGGCGGGACGTTGCATGTCAGGGCGGCGGCATTGAGCGCCCGGGGGAATGCGCCGGGTCATCGCGCCGCACCGGGGTCGGGCCGCTGCTCAGGCCCTCCCGACGGCCAACGTCGACACCTCGGCGGGCGAAGCCGTCCGCGCGAATACCTTGCGCGAGATCCAGACGGCAAGCACCCCGACCGCGACTCCGGCGACGACATCGACCACATAGTGCCCGCCGTGCGATGGCGTCGAGATCACCATGAGCGTGTTGAGCACGATGAAAATCGGAAACAGGCGACGAACGTGGCGCATCGCGTAGGCGAAGAGCATCGCCATGACGGTATGAAACGAGGGAAACGACACCAGCCCCTGCGCCGCTGCGAACGACAGCGTTCGCACATGATCGATCCGGAAGGCAAGGTAATCCGACACGGTGGACGCCGTGCCAGGGTCCTGCACGTTGAAGTGTACGAAGGCGCTTTCGGCAGGAAACGGCGTGGCGATCATCAACACCAGTACGGTACCGATCATGAACTGGACGACGAACTCGGCATAGTCGCGAACGTTGCGGGTGACGACCAGCAAGAATGGCACGCATGCCATCTGAATCCAGGTGGACTGGTAAGCCGCGCCCAACACGGCATCCAGCCACGCATGCGCTCGCACGGTCTGATATATCGTGGGCCAATGGATGCCGAGCCAGGCATCCGCGGCCACGAGCGAACTCGCGATGTCCGGGGCGGCAAGGGTGAGCGACAGGTATTGGAAAACGAGTGCGCCGCAGGTGAAGCCGGCGAGCGTGACGATCCAGAGAATGCCCGCGCCGGCGTCGCGATAGAACACTTCGCGCGCCGTTCCGCGCAACCGGGGCAACCGCGAGATCGCGAGCAGCAACGCGCCGACGGCCAGACTGGCCAGGCCGCGAACGACAATGCGCACGATCTCGTCGTGCCTTGCCACCAGCCCGGCGTGCGCGCCCCACGCCAGATCCACGGCGATCAGCGCAAGATTGAAAAGCCACGTCGCCCAGTAGATCCGCCAGACCGTCGCCGGCATTTCGCCCCCCCTTGTTCACGTCGAAACCGGCGCCCGGGCGCCGAAGCGAGAGACTGCACGGCATCGGGGGAAGTGGCGGAAAGCAGCAGGAGTCGAACCTACCTGGGAGCGGCTGACGCCCCCAACCGGGTTTGAAGCCCGGCCGCATCACCGGATACGGATGCCTTCCTTCAGACGAAGCGACCTAGGACGCCGCACCCCATGTCACACCGGGACGCCGTACGTGGCGATCGCCAACGCGGCGAGTATATCCCGCACGATCGAAGAACTCCAGAATCTGAATCGCGCGCTTGCGCCCCAACCCCGTGGCATCCCGAAACGTACCCGCCTCAACCGCGCCGTTCGCATGCGCGATCATCTCCGCCAGCGTCTGCACGCACGCTTCGTCGTAAAAGAGGTCCTTGACGATCTGATGCACGCGGCCCTGCCGGGCAAGTTTGCGAAGCACCCCACGCACGCGTTCCTCCGGCACACCGAGCTCGCGCCCCATGTCGCGCACCCACGGCGGATCGAAGCGGCCCTGCGCCACTTTCGGCAGCAACGCCCGCGCCAGTGCCGATTCCTCATCCGTCATTTCGACGCGATGCGTGGGCAGATGCCACCACGCGCCCGTACGTGCCACCCCGCCTTCGCCGAGCATCGCCTGCATGGCCATGCGCCAGCGCGGCGCGTCCAGCGCCGGCCACGTCATCCGTCCCAGGCGCGCCGCATCGAGCCCGGGCTCGTCGGGCAGGCGCGCATGATAATCGCGCAGGGCGTCAAGCACGCGCACCCGCACGGCTTCCCACGCCCGGGGCGCAAACGCGAGCGACTCGCCCTCCGAACCGGGCAGCACCACCGCGTCCGACGGCCACTGCCATTGCCCAGGCGGCAACCCGGTCAGCGCCACGACCTGAGCGCTCGTCAGCCCGAACGGCGACTGCGACAGGAGGGCTTCGAGCCCATCACCGTCGAGAAACTTCGCCACGGCATCGAGCCACGCCAATCGCGCCGCCGATCGGCGCTTGCGTTCCGGCGCCGCCGGATCGAGCACCCGTCCGCCGCCGACGGTCGCCGTTGCCTGCGGATTGCGCACGATGAAGCGATCGCCCGGCATCGCACAAACCGGCGCATCGAAGACCAACTGCACGCGCATCGTCCCGCCCGGGGCAAGCGTGTCGCCCCCCAGCAAAACGGTGCGCGCCTGAACGTGCGTCGTGCCCAGATGCACATGCAATGGAAACCACTGCGTGAGCGGTGCGCTGGCCTCGAACCAATGCAGGTCGACGTCGATGTGCGTCGAAGGCGCCGACAGACCGTCGGCGACGATCCAGTCGCCTCGCCCAAGTTGATCGCGCTCCACACCGGCCAGATTCAGCGCGCAACGCTCACCGGCCCTGCCCGCATCGACGGGACGATTCTGCGCGTGAATGCTGCGCACCCGTACCGGCACCCCCTGCGGCATTACCCGCAGACTGTCGCCCACGCGCACCGTGCCCGCGAACGCCGTGCCGGTCACGACCGTACCGTGCCCCGGCAACGTGAACACGCGATCCACCGCCAGACGAAACAGTGCGTCGTCGCGCCGTATCGCGTTGCCCGACGCCTTGAGCGCCTGTGCCGCCGCAACGAGCCGCTCGCGCAACGCCGCCACCCCCGGGTCGTCCGGCGTGGTGGACGACACCGGCACTACCTCGGACTGCGCGAGCGGCGTGCCGGCCAGCCACCGGTGAATCTCCTGCGTGAGCGTGGCCAGCCGCCCAGCGTCGACGCGATCGGCCTTCGACAACGCCACGACACCGCGTCGCACGCCCAACATCGAGAGAATGGCCAGATGCTCGCGCGTCTGCGGCATGATCCCATCGTCAGCGGCGACCACCAGCAGCGCGAAGTCGATGCCGACGGCGCCGGCCGCCATGGTGTGAATCAGCTTCTCGTGACCGGGCACGTCGATGAACCCGAGCACGTCGCCGTCGGGCAACGGCGTGTACGCATAGCCCAGCTCGATGGAAATACCGCGCGCCTTTTCTTCCTTCAGACGATCCGTGTCGACGCCGGTGAGCGCGCGAACGAGACTCGTCTTGCCGTGGTCGATGTGTCCTGCCGTGCCAACGATCATGCGCGCAACTCCGCAAACTGCAACGACAACCGCGCCTCGTCACTCGCTTCGAGACACCGCAAGTCGAGCCACAGCGTCTGATCCGAAATGCGACCGATCACCGGATACGGCAACGCGCGCAGCGCCGCCTCGAGCCGGGCAAGCGCACGGCCGCTGCCGCGCTTGCCGCCCCCCGCCGGCACGATCGCCAACCCGAAACTCGGCAGTTGTTCCACCGGCAACGCACCGCTGCCGATCTGGCTCATCATGGGTGCGGCACGCACGGTGTAAGCCTCGCCCAACGACGCCGCGAGCACCGGCGCCAGACGCTCGGCCTGCGCCGCCATGTCCGCGCGCGCCCGGGTGAGCAGCCGCAGCGTGGTCAGCCGCTCGGTCAGATGATCCGGGTCCCGATACAGCCGCAGCACCGGCTCCAGCGCGGCCAGCGTGAGCTTGCCGACGCGCAGCGCGCGCTTGAGCGGATGCTTCTTGATTCTGGCGATGAGGTCCTTGCGCCCGACGATCATGCCCGCCTGCGGACCACCCAGCAGTTTGTCGCCGGAGAAGGTCACGAGATCGGCGCCCGCCGCGATCGTCTCCTGAACAGTGGTTTCGTGCGGCAACCCCCATTGCTCCAGCCGCGCGAGCGTGCCGCTGCCAAGGTCGACCGCCACCGGCACGCCGTGCGGCCTCGCGATCTCCACGACCTCGGCCACGTCCACGCTCCGCGTGAAGCCCGTGACTTCGTAGTTGCTGCAATGCACCTTCATCAGCAACGCGGTCTTCTCGCCGATGGCATTGCGATAGTCGGCGGGATGCGTGCGATTCGTCGTGCCGATCTCGACCAACCGCGCCCCCGCGTGCGTCATGATGTCGGGAATGCGGAACGCGCCGCCGATCTCGACCAGTTCGCCGCGCGAGACCACCACTTCGCGACGCCTGGCCAGCGTCGCCAGCATGAGCAGCACCGCGGCGGCATTGTTGTTGACGACCGTGGCCGCCTCCGCGCCGGTCAGCTCGCACAGCAACGGCGCAACGAGGTCGTCGCGATCGCCGCGTCCGCCAGTCGCCAGATCGAATTCGAGATTCGCCGGGGCGGTGAGCGCCTGCATCACCGACTCGACAGCCGACTCGGGCAGCAACGCGCGTCCGAGATTGGTGTGCAGCACGGTGCCCGTCAGGTTGAAAACCGGCCGCAGCGCGGCACGGTTGCGCTCGGTCAAGGCACGCGATACCCGCGCGCCAAAGGCATCGGGCGTCACGGCATCGCGGGTCAGCGCGCCCGCCAGCGCCGCCGCACGGCACGCATCGAGATCCTGACGCAACGCCGCCGTAACCTGAACGCGTCCGAAGTCGGCCAACGCCGCCTCGAAGACCGGCATTCCCAGCAACCGGTCGACCGAAGGCAATTCCGCCGCGCCCGCCAAGGCGTCATTGTCCGCCGGCTGGCGCGTCATCGCCGTCGTTCCCGTCATGGCGTCTCTCCCCTCAGGCGTCTTCGGCGTTTTGCCAGAGCAGCGGATTGCCGTTGGCACGCGCATAACCCGCCTCGCCCATCAGCACGTCGAGCGCGAGACTGGCCAGGTCGTCGGCGACCGGTTCCACGAACGGGTCCTTGTCCTGATAGAAGATCTTCCGGTAGCCATGGCAGTCGTCGCACGATTCGGCCCGGACGGGAGACGATGCGACACGCTTGGCCGCCTCATCGAGCTTCGGACGCCCGTTCTCGCCCTTGAGAATTTCTCCCCCCGAACTCGCGGCGAGCACGGCGTCGCCCGATGCGGTGGCCTCCCCGCCCTTGTCGACAACGTGATACGCGACGTGCTCGCTGGCCTCGCAATGCGTGCACTTGACGCGCACCATGTGCCATTCGGTCGCGCACAGCCCACACGCAAGGTAACGATAGCCCTCGTACGCACCGCCGATGCGAACCACGCTTGCCACCGGCAGCGTGCCGCACACCGGGCAGACATTGGGGACGTCGAGCATCGGCACGTCGCCCACGTCGAAGGTACTCGCCACGCCGGTCCAGAGGACTTGCAGCGCGGCCATGATGAACGGCGCGCTAGCGGCGTCGACGCCCTTGCCATGCCCGGCGAGCAATGACTGGGCGCCGGCCTCGAGCGCGGCCGGATCGGCCGCGCGAACCCGCGTCAGTACGCCGCGCACGGCGGCGGGCAGGTCGGGCTGCGCCGCAACGGCGTCGAGTAGCGGGGCGAGAAGCGGTTGCCACCGGCCGGCGTCATAGCCGCCGGTCGCGGGGACGAGCGGCATGCAGTGCTGCTGCGCCTGCGCGATCGACTCGGGCGACGGTGGCGACGGCGTGAAGTTGTCGAGCACGCGCTGCTGCGCGTCGACGAGCGCGGCCATCAGCCGCAGGTAATCGCCAAGCGGATGACCGTCGGCCAATTGACGCAGCCGCGCCGCGCGCGCCGAAAAGACTTCGGCGCGCTGGGGCAGGCGCACACGGGGAATGGAGGTGCGATCGAGGGACTCGATCTGTCCGGGTTCGAGAATGCGTTGCAAGGTGGCCGGCCTCGTAAGAGCGTCCGGCCACCAACCCGGCCGGACTTATTTGTTGAGCTGCTTGTACCAGGCGCGATGGTGCTTCCACGCCCAGCCGCGGGTGACGGTTCCGCGCGTCATGGCGCGCACGGAACCCTTGATCCAGATCGCCGCGTAGATGTGCGTAATGATGCCGCAAATCAACACGAATGCACACACCGCGTGAACATCCGACGCCAGACGAATCGCCCAGATCGGAAAGTAGAACGCGAAGTAGGCACGCCAGATCACGATGCCCGAGAGCAGCAGGCCGATCATGCACAGCACCATCACGTAGAAAAGCAACTTTTGGCCGGCGTTGTAGCGCCCGACCTCCGGCAGATTCTCCTCGCGGTTCTCGAGCACGTCGCCGATCTTCTTCATCCACTCGGCGTCGCGCGACTCGAACTTGTTATAGCGGGCAAGCCGCAGTGCGAGCCACACGAACGCGACGAACATCACCACACCGACGAACGGATGCAGCACGCGTGTCCAGGGACCGCCTCCGAACAGGTTGGTGAGCCAGAACATGGACGGATGGAACAGCGCCAGCCCGGAGAGCGCGAGCAGGATGAACGTGCCCGCGACGATCCAGTGATTGATACGCTCCGAGGCGTTGTAGCGCTCGATCAGATCGCCCTTGTCTCCCGTACGATCGCTTCGTTCATACGACATGGTCAGACCTCCTCGTGCGTGATGGCGCCCTTCTGTCGATCGGGACCGCTACCCTTGCGCGACGCGTCGTAGCGGCGCGCCGCTTCTTCATCCTCCTCGGTCGTCTCGTTCGGGCCGGTCTTGATGTAGTGGAAGAAGCCGGCAATCGCCGTGAGCGCCATGGCGGCGACCCCCAGCGGCTTGGCGATGCCTTTCCAGAACGTGACCATCGGGCTGATGCGCGGATCGTCCGGCAGGCCGTGATAGAGCGACGGCTTGTCGGCATGGTGCAGCACGTACATGACGTGCGTGCCGCCCACGCCGGCCGGGTCGTACAACCCCGCGTTGTCGAAGCCTCGGGTCTTCAGGTCCTCGATGCGCTCGGCCGCCTGATCCTTCATCGCGTCCTTGGTGCCGAACATGATCGCGCCGGTCGGGCAGGTCTTCACGCACGCAGGTTCAAGCCCCACGGACACGCGATCGGAACACAGGGTGCACTTGTATGCCTTGTGATCCTTCTGCGAGATGCGAGGAATGTTGAACGGGCAGCCGGTGATGCAGTACCCGCAACCGATGCACGCCTCTTCATGGAAGTCGACGATGCCGTTCGCGTACTGCACGATCGCCCCGGGCGACGGGCATGCCTTCAGGCAGCCCGGGTCCTCGCAGTGCATGCAGCCATCCTTGCGGATGAGCCACTCGAGGTCGCCCTTCGGGTTTTCGTACTCGGTAAAGCGCATGAGCGTCCACGAGTCGGACGTCAGATCGGCCGGGTTGTCGTACACACCGACGTTCGTGCCCACCTCATCGCGCAGGTCGTTCCACTCCATGCAGGCGGTCTGGCACGCCTTGCAGCCGATGCACTTGGTGACGTCGATGAGTTTGGCGACGTCACCCGTGTACGCCTCGCGCTCCGAGGGTGACGGCAGCGTGGTTGCCGAGCGCCGTTTGATATCCAGAGATTGCAATGCCATGGCGCCCCCTTATGCCTTCTCGACCTTCACCAGGAACGACTTGAACTCCGGTGTCTGCGAATTGCCGTCGCCCACGATGGGCGTGAGCGTGTTCGCGAGGAACCCGGGTTTGGTCAGTCCCTTGAAGCCCCAGTGAATCGGAATGCCCACGTGGTGAATCGTCTTGCCTTCCACCTTGAGCGCGCGAATGCGCTTGGTCACGACCGCGCGCGCCTTGATGAAGCCGCGGTTGGACGTCACCTTGACCATGTCGCCCGCGGCCACCCCGATCTCCTTGGCCAGCGCCTCGCCAATCTCGACGAATTGCTCCGGCTGGATGATCGAGTTGAGCAACGCGTGCTTGGTCCAGTAGTGGAAATGCTCGGTCAGACGGTACGTGGTCGCGACATACGGGAACTTGTCGGCGGTGCCCATCGTGGCCAGATCGTCCGGGAACACGCGGGCGCCCGGATTGCTCGTGGCCTTGGGCTGCTTCGGATGCAGCGGGTTGTAACCCAGCGGCGTCTCGAACGGCTCGTAATGCTCGGGGAACGGCCCTTCCGCCATGGCACCCTTCGCGAAGAACCGTGCAACGCCCTCGGGGTTCATGATGAATGGACTCATGCCGCCGGCCGGGTCTTCGTCGATCTTGAAGTCCGGCACGTCGGACCCTGTCCAGACCTTGCCGTTCCAGTACACGAGCTTGTGCTTCGGATTGAAAGGCTTGCCCGCAAGGTCCGACGACGCACGGTTGTAGAGGATGCGACGGTTCGCGGGCCACGCCCACGCCCAGTTCAGTGTCTGGCCGATGCCGGTCGGATCGCTGTTGTCACGACGCGCCATCTGGTTGCCCACCTGCGTCCACGCACCGGCGAAGATCCAGCATCCGGACGACGTGCTGCCGTCATCCTTCAGTTCCGCGAAGCCCGCGAGCTGTTCGCCCGCCTTGCGCGTGACCTTGGTCGGATCCTTCGGATCGACGAGGTCCTTGAGCGCACGGCCGTTGTACTCCTTGGCGATCTCTTCGGGCGACGGGCTCTCCGGCCGTGCGTAGGGCCACGACAGGTTCACGATCGGGTCCGGGTACTTGCCGCCCTGCGTCTTGTACATCTCGCGCAGGCGCAGGAACAACCCGGTCATGATCTCGATGTCGGTGCGTGCCTCGCCCGGCGGCTCGGCCCCCTTCCAGTGCCATTGCAGCCAGCGCCCGGAGTTGACGAGCGCGCCGTCTTCCTCGGCGAAGCAGGTCGTAGGCAGACGGAACACCTCTGTCTGGATCTTGCTGGAGTCGACGTTGTTGTGCTCGCCAAAGTTCTTCCAGAACTCCGACGTCTCGGTCGCCAGCGGGTCCATGACGACCAGGAACTTGAGCTTGGCCAGCGCCTGGTCCCACTTGAACTTGGCCGGCGCCGCCGCGATCGGGTTGAAGCCCTGCGCGATGTAGCCGGTCATCTTGCCCTGGTTCATCAGCTCGAGAACCTGCAGCAGGTCGTACGGCTTGTCGAGCTTGGGCAGGTAGTCATAGCCCCATTGATTCTCGGCGGTCGCCGCGTCGCCCCACCAGGCCTTCATCAGGCTCACGTAGAACTTCGGGTAGTTCTGCCAGTAGCTGAGCTGGTTCGGACGCAGCGGCTTCTGGGTGCGTGGCGTCAGGTATTGCTCGAGGGTCTGCTCGGCCTGCTTGGGCAAGGTCATGTAGCCCGGCAGCAGGTCGGTCATCAGCCCCAGGTCGGTCAGCCCCTGGATGTTCGAGTGACCGCGCAGCGCGTTCATGCCGCCGCCCGCCACGCCGATATTGCCCAGCAGCAGCTGCACCATCGCGCCGGTGCGAATCATCTGCGAACCGATCGAGTGCTGTGTCCAGCCCAGCGCATACATGATGGTCATGGTGCGCGTGGGGGTGGAGCACTCGGCGATCTGCTGGTAGATGTGCTCGACCTTCTCGGCCGGCGTGCCGCATACGCGCTCGACCGTCTCGATCGTGTAGCGCGAGTAATGCTGCTTCATGAGCTGGAACACCGTGCGCGGGTGTTGCAGCGTGGGGTCGGTCAGCACATAGCCGTCCGCGCCCTTCTGATAGTCCCAGGAGCTCCTGTCGTAGGTGCGCTTTTCGGCGTTGTAGCCCGAGTAAAGACCGTCTTCGAACGCGAACTCGTCTTTCACCAGGAAGGTGAAATCGGTGTAGTTCTTGACGTATTCATGCTGGATCTTGTCGTTCGTGAGCAGGTAATTGATCAGCCCGCCGAGGAAGACGATATCCGTGCCGGTACGGATCGGGGCGTAGTAATCCGCGACCGATGCCGAACGGTTGAAGCGCGGGTCGACCACGATCAGGCGCGCCTTGTTGTGCGCCTTCGCCTCGGTCACCCATTTGAAACCACACGGGTGTGCCTCGGCCGCGTTGCCGCCCATGATGAGTACCAGATCCGCGTTCTTGATGTCGACCCAATGGTTCGTCATCGCGCCACGGCCAAACGTCGGGGCAAGACCTGCCACCGTCGGGCCGTGTCAGACACGTGCCTGGTTGTCGAATCCCAGCATCCCGGTACTGCGGATGACTTTGTGCGTGAGGTAACCGACCTCGTTGCTCGATGCCGACGCGGCAAGCATGCCCGTCGTCAGCCACCGGTTGACCGTCAGGCCATCGTCCGTCTTCTCGACAAAGTTGGCGTCGCGGTCGTCCTTCATCAGCTTCGCAATGCGGTCGAGCGCATCGTCCCACGAAATCCGCTCCCACTTGTCGGAGCCGGGCTTGCGGTATTCCGGGTGGGTGAGACGGTTCGGGCTGTGGATGAAGTCGATGAGACTGGCCCCCTTCGGGCACAGCGTGCCGCGATTGACCGGATGGTCCGGGTCGCCTTCGATGTGAAAAACGCTCTTCTTCGCGTTCTTCGCACCGTCGCCGTAGCTGTACATGAGCAGGCCGCAGGCCACGGAACAGTACGGACAAGTGTTGCGCGTTTCGGTCGCGCGCGCGAGCTTGAACTGGCGGACTTCCGCCAGCGCCGCGTCGGGCGCGAACCCGAGCATCGCCAGGCTGGACCCTGCCAGCGTTGCGCCACTCACTTTGAGGAACTGGCGCCTGGACATATTTAGCATGGGGGAATTCTCCTCAAATTTTCGGAAACTTTGCGGGAGTGCGTTGAGTATAGAGCAAAGTGCCTACGTTTTCCGCGACTTAGCACAAACCATGCCTCATGTTGCGCCACACCCGGATTATTGGGAACTTCCTTGACATTTTGGTATTCTGAGCGTCACTTTGGTCACCGTCCCCGGTAATGGACACATTGCCCCCAGAAGATGATGTGACGGACCTGATCGCCTGTCCGAACTGCGACACGCTGCACCGCCGCACGGACTTGCCGCCGCGCGAGACGGCGCGATGCGTGCGCTGTCACTCGGTGCTTTACCGCGCCCCCGACCTGCGCCTCTCGCGGGTGCTCGCGCTCACCCTGACCTGCCTGATCGTGTTCGCCATCGCGAACGCCTTCCCGATCGTCGAAATCGAGGTGCAGGGCATCTACACCGAAACCACGCTCGTGGGCGCCGCCTGGGCCCTGTATCGCGAAGGCATGTGGCTGGTCGCGCTGCTGGTCTTCGCCACGACCGTGCTCTTCCCGCTCTCGCAACTGGTTGCCCTGGTGCACCTGATCGCGCCGCTGTCGGTCGGCCGTCGGCCGTACGCGGTGTTCCATGTGATGCGCGCCATCGAATTCTGCCGGCCGTGGGGCATGATCGAGGTCTTCATGCTTGGCGTGCTCGTCTCGCTGGTCAAACTCTCGGCCATGGCGAGCGTGCTGCCGGGCATTGCGCTGTGGGCATTCGGCGCGCTCACCGTGTTGCTCGCCATGGTGCTGTCGTACGATCTGCGCAATCTGTGGCTGGTCATCGACCACACGCCGGACCCGAATGCGCCCGGTGCCGCCCCGTCGCGGGTGCCGCGATGAAATATCTCTCGGCCAAGGCCGCCGGACTTGTCGCCTGCACCGTTTGCGGGCGACTCTCCCGCGAGGTGAAGACCATGGAGAAGGAACGGTGCCCGCGCTGCGGCGCCGTGCTGCACCAACGGAAAGTGGACAGCCTTGCGCGCACGTGGGCCTTGCTCATCGCGGCGGCGATCCTGTACATTCCCGCCAACGTACTGCCCATGATGCAGACGCGCTCGCTGCTCGGAAATTCGAGCGACACGATCATGAGCGGTGTCATCTATTTCTGGACCAGCGGCGAGTACGATCTGGCCATCGTCGTGTTCACGGCGAGCATTCTCGTACCGATGCTCAAGCTCATTGCCCTGTCGCTGCTGTGCTTCACCGCGCAGCGCGGCGCGCGCTGGAAACCGCATCAACGCACCAGGCTGTATCACATGATCGAGTTCATCGGCCGCTGGTCGATGCTCGATGTCTTCGTCGTCGCGCTGATGGTGGCGCTCGTCAACATTCAGTCGCTGGCCGTCATCCAGGCCGGCCCGGGCATCGTGGCGTTCGGCTCCGTGGTCGTGCTCACGATGTTGGCCTCCATGCAGTTCGATCCCCGGCTGATCTGGGATCAGATTCGCGACGACGATACCGAACAGGACGACCATGACTGAACCGAACGACCCGCAAGCCCCGAAGGCGCCGCCGCCCGAGGCAAGCGAGCTGCCGACACCGACCATCGAGCCGCGCAAGCGCTGGGCGCCGTCGCTCGTCTGGCTGATTCCGCTGGTAGCCGCCGTGATCGGGCTCTCGCTCGTGGCCAAGGCGCTCATCGAGCGCGGGCCGACCGTCGTCATCGACTTCAAGACCGCCGAGGGCCTGGAGGCGGGCAAGACCAAGGTCAAGTACAAGGAAGTCGACATCGGCACGGTCAAGAACATCGAACTCTCCGACGATCTCTCGCACGTGCGTGTGACGGTGGATCTGACCAAGAACGCCAAGCGCTTCGCCGTCAAGGACTCGCGCTGGTGGGTGGTGCGCCCGCGCGTGGCCGGCGGCAGCGTCTCCGGTCTGTCGACATTGCTCTCGGGCGCCTACATCGGTGCCGATGCCGGCAAGTCCAGGGAATCGGTCTCCCATTTCACCGGCCTGGAGGTGCCGCCGGTGGTCTCCAGCGGGCAGCCCGGCAAGCCGTTCGTGCTGCACGCGAGCGACGTTGGCTCGCTCGACATTGGGTCACCGATCTATTACCGCCGCATTCAGGTCGGTCAGGTCGAAGCCTATTCGCTCGACCCGGACGGCAAGGGCGTGACGCTGCGCATTTTCGTGCAGGCGCCGTATGACCAGTACGTCGGTTCGAACACCCGCTTCTGGCATGCGAGCGGTATCGACCTGCGGCTCGACTCGAGCGGCTTCCAGGTCAACACACAATCGCTGGCGTCGGTGGTCATCGGCGGCATCGCCTTCCAGGCGCCCAACGATGCGGGCGCGGGCGTGATGGCGAAGGCGGGTCAGGAATTCCGGCTCGCGCCCGACGAGGCCACGGCCATGAAGGCCCCGGACACGCATCCGGTCACGGTGGTGTTCCGCTTCCAGCAGTCGCTGCGCGGCCTCGTCGTGGGCGCGCCGGTGGACTTCCGTGGCATTACGCTCGGCGAAGTCACGTCGATCGGGGTCGAATTCGACGCGGCCACCAAGCAGATCAACATGCCGGTCACCGTGATGGTATACCCGGACCGTCTGCGCCGCCGCGACCCGAAGAACAACCTTCCGCCCAACGAACTCGCCAGCCGCCAGATCCTCAACGCGCTGGTCTCGCGGGGCCTGCGCGGGCAATTGCGCACAGGCAACCTGCTCACCGGTCAGTTGTACGTGGCGCTCGACTTTTTCCCGAATGCAAAGCCGGCCAAGGCCGAAGAAGTCGACAACGTGCTCGTCATGCCGACAGTGCCCAACACGCTCGACCAGTTGCAGCTCCAGATCGCCGACATCGCCAGCAAGCTCGACAAGATTCCGTTCGACAGCATCGGCCAGAATCTCGACGCGTCGCTGCGCAAGCTCGACAAGACGCTCGAGAGCGCGCAAGGGCTGTTCCGTCAGCTCGACAATGAAATCGCGCCCGAGGCGAAGGCCACCCTGGGCGAGGCGAAGAAGAGCTTCGGCGCCGCCGAGCGCACGCTTTCCGAAGACTCGCCGGTTCAGCAGGACGTGCGTCAGGCCATGCAGGAACTGACCAGGACGCTGCGCTCGCTCAACACGCTCGCCGATTACTTGCAGCAGCATCCCGAGGCATTGCTGCGCGGCAAACCGAAGGATCCGCAACCATGACCAGGCCGAACGAGATGATTCGCAGCCCGCGCCAACGCGCCGCCCGACGGCCGGCAGGCCTTCGCGCCCTCGCCGTGCTCGCCTCGACGCTTGCCGCCGCGCTCGCCGGCTGCGCGTCGCCCACGCCCACGTTCTACACGCTCAGCGATGCGCCCGGCCTCCCCGGCACGCCCACGGCTTCCGGCACTTCCGGCACTTCCGGCACTTCCGGCGCCCGGACGATCGGCGCCGAGGCGCCGGCCGCGCCATACGCTGTTGAAGTCTCGCCCGTTGCCGTGCCGGAGCAGGTCGACCGGCCGCAGATCGTCATCACGCGTGGCGGCGGTCGCGTGGATATTCTGGAGGCGTCGCGCTGGTCGGCACCGCTCAAGACCGAACTCACCTCGACGATCTCGCGAGACCTGACGCAGCGCCTTGGCGCGATGGATGTTTACGGGCTGCCGCGCGCCGACGGTCTGACCGTATACCGTGTGTCGACTTCGGTGCAGCGGTTCGAGTCCGTCCCTGGCGAGCAGGCTGCACTCACGGCCGTGTGGAGTGTTCGCCGCGCGCCGGGCGACCTCGTGCTCACGTGCCGTTTCGCGGGCACCGAGCCCGCCAGCGGCGGCGTGGCGGAGGTGGTTGCGGCCCAGCGCAAGCTCGTCGACCGGCTGGCCGAAGGGATTAGCCGCGCCATCGCGACCAGTGCCCAGGGGGCGGGATCCACACCTCGCTGCCAGGACTGAACGGCGGCGCAGGTGACGGCACAGGTCGCGGTAAAGGCAACTGTGGGCAACGGTAGGCAACGGTGCGGCCGTCCGGGGACCTGGCGAAATCCGGGTGCCAGCACCGGACACCCGCATTGGACTAAAGTCCCATGCGCCGCGGAAATTTCCGTGGGAGACTCGAGACTTATCCGAAGCCGCAACTTCCCGACGCGCAACGGCCCATTGAAGCCCGCTCCGTGACATCACACGCTCCTGACGCTCCGTCGAGACGCTCGCCGTCCTCGAACCCTCACACTGCCCCGCCCCCGGCCCATGCGCCGAGGCCGCCGTCCCAGACTGGCAAAGCCCCTTTCGATGCCCACGCGACGGACGTCTATGTCGCGCGTCTGGCTGCGCTCCATGCGAATTTGCCGGTCTCGCTGGCCGGTTCATTCCTGACGGTATGGTTGATCGTGGCCGTGCTGCACGAGGTATTTCCCTTACGGGATCTGTTGCTCTGGGCCGGAGCGCAGGCGGTGCTCACCCTGTGGCGCGCATCGGCCCTCGTCATGTATCCCGGCGTACGCCGCCGCCGAAAGGAGCGTGCGAGCCGCGCCGACACCGGCGGCGTCGACATCGCTGCAGTCCGACGGTGGGACTGGCGGGTGCGCGTCGGCTCGCTCGCCGCGGGTCTGCTCTGGGGCGTTCCGCTCGCCGTCTGGCTCTGGCAGGCGCCCGCCGCCCAGCAAACGTTCCTCATCGTCGGGCTCCTCACGCTGGGCACCGGCGCGATCTACGCGTACTGTATTCATCCACCGGTGTTGCTGGCGTTCGAAGTGCCCTACTACGCGCCCAGTTTCGTCGCATTGGCCGCCCTTGGCGGCACCATTCCGACCACGCTCGCGGTTGCGGGATCGGTTTATCTGGCGGTCACCTTCGCATTTGCCTACCGGATGTACCTCACGCAAATCGACTCGCTTTCGATGCGCTTCGAGAACGACGACCTGATGGCGCGGCTCGCCGTGGAGCGCGACGCCGCCGAGCGCAGCAATCTGGCCAAATCTCGCTTTCTTGCCGCCGCCAGCCACGATCTGCGGCAACCGGTGCATGCCCTGAGCCTTTATGTCGGCGTGCTGCGCGAGCAGCAACTCAACGCGCGCAGCCGCCAACTGGTCGACCACATCGGTCGCGCGACCCTCGCAATGGGACAACTCTTCGACGGGCTGCTCAACATCTCACGGCTGGATGCCGGCGTGATCCAGCCCAAACCCCGAGCCCTGAGACTTGCGCCGATCATCGATCAACTCCAGTTGGAATATGCACCGCAAGCGGCAGCGAAAGGGTTGATCCTGCGCGTTCACGCGGCCCGCAATAGCGAGGCGGTCGCCGTGCGTTCCGATCCGGTGTTGCTCGAACGCGTACTGCGCAACCTGCTCGACAACGCCATTCGCCATACGATGCGAGACGGCGTGCTCATCGGCTGGCGTCGACGCGGGCCTCACATCCTCATCGAAGTCTGGGACACCGGCGTCGGCATCTCCGACACCGATCTCGACAAGATATTTCTGGAGTTTCATCAGGTCGGAAACCCGGAACGCGATCGATCGAAGGGATTGGGCCTCGGGTTGGCCATCGTACGGCGCACCGCGGATTTGCTCGACCACCCGCTGACCGTGCGTTCCGTGCCGGAGCGCGGCAGTGTCTTCAGATTGCGCGTGCCGATTGCCGACGCTCAGGCGGTGCGTCCCGCACACGAGGCACCATCAGGCGGGCTCTCGTCACATGACAGATCGGGGCAAATCGACGGCCCCCTCATTTGCGTGATCGAGGACGACGCGGAAAACCTTCACGGGCTCTGTCTGCTGCTCGACACTTGGGGTTATCGCACGGTCAGGGGCGCCAGCGGCGAGGAGATCGTGCTCGCCGCCGTGGCGGCACGAGCGAGGCCGGCCCTGATCGTCAGCGACTTCCGCTTGCGCGACCACGAAACGGGCATCGACGCGATCGATCGTCTGCACGAAGAGTTCGGCGACGACTCCATTCCGGCGATTCTGATGAGTGGGGACACCGATCCGCAGCGCCTCGTGGAAGCGTCGGCACGCGCATGGCCATTGCTGCACAAGCCGGTGGACGCTCAACTGCTGCGCCGCACAATCGAACAGACGCTTGGCGCGCAGTCCAGCCCTCAGGATATCGTGCGCGACGCCTGAAACCTCAGGAGGGCTTGCCGAGAAGCCCACCGCGCCGTGCAAGCGTGGCCGCTTGCGTGCGATTGAGCGCTCCCAGTCCGGCCAGCACGGCAGACACGTGCGCCTTGACTGTTTTTTCCGTCATGCCAAGCCGCGCAGCAATTTCACCGTTTCGCAAGCCGTCGCAGACCAGCAATAAAACCTCGCGCTGGCGCGGCGTGAGTCCGGAAAGCCGCTCGGCGATCGAGCGATCGTCGGAAAATTCCGTGCCGTCTCCAGGCGTGCGGGGACCGGCGAGCGCATCGTTCTCGACGTCGCAGTCCCCCAGTCCCGCCGGGAAATACCGCTCGCCGCGAAGCACCGCGCGCAAGGCACCGATCAACGTGTGGCTGTCGGCGGACTTGTGCACGAAACCGTGCGCGCCCGCGATCAGCGCAGAGCGCACATCCTGACGGTCTTCCGACGCGGAAATCACCAGCAGGCGCAGGTCGGGACGTGTGGCGCGCAACCGGGCAAGCAACGCGGCTCCGGCCAGATCGGGGAGGTAATAGTCCGACATGACGGCACGCACGTCGGGGCGACCGGCGAGCGCCGCTACCGCCGACTCGCCGTCGGAGAAAGCCTCGAAATCGAGTTCCGATGTCCCCGCACGCAACGCCAGCAGGAGACCCTCGCGGAACATCGCATGGTCGTCGATCAGGAAAACGGTCGGCATCTGGGGGGAAGCGCGAAATCGCGCTTGTAAATATCCGGCGTCGACAATACGCGGAATTATGTCGCATTCCTGAATTAAAGTCCGGGATTTCCAAAATTCCACCTCGACCGTTCTCACCGGATGAAAATGCCGTCCCACGGGATCGCGTCCGTCCCCGGGCATACCTCGATTCCGGCAAACGCGAAAGGTCAGGAAAACCCGATGCCCCACTTCGCGCATTACGGATTGCGCAATCGATTACGTGATGTTTAAGATGTTCGAGACCCGGCGGCTCACGCCTCCAGCACGATAACGAGAGACGACGGCCGGCGGATCGCGATAACTCGAACATTGGAGACAAGCCATGTCCAGCTTCACCGGCCACCTGCGCCGCACGATCACCGTGGCGGCCTGCGCCACGGTTCTCTCTGCCGTCTCGGCGACGGCTTCACATGCCGCGCCGGGCGGCAACGTTTCCGACGGCGTCGTGAAAATCGGCGTGCTCACGGATCTGTCGGGCGTGTCGAGCGACAACGCCGGCAAAGGCAGCGTGGTGGCCGCGTCGATGGCGATCGACGACTTTTCGCGCGAGCACAAGGTGCTTGGCGCCCCGATCGAGCTGGTGTCCGCCGATTCGCAAGGCAAGACCGACACGGGCGCGACCATCGCGCGCGAGTGGTACGACCGGGGCAAGGTGGACATGATCACCGACCTCACCTTCTCCAACGTGGCGCTGGCGGTGGACCGGATTGCCGACGAGAAGAAGAAGATCGCCCTCGTGACGGGCGCCGGCTCGTCTGCCATCAGCAACGAGCAGTGCACGGCGCACAGTGTGCAATGGATGTACGACACGTATGCGCTGGCGAACTCGACGTCGCAGGCGCTGCTGCGGCGCGGACTCAAGTCGTGGTACTTCATCACTGCCGACTACGCGTTCGGCCATGCGCTCGAGAAGGATGCGAGTGAAATTCTCGCTCGCCAGGGCGGCAAGGTCGTCGGCTCGGTGAAGCATCCGGTGAACTCGCCCGACCTGTCGTCGTATCTGCTGCGCGCGCAGACGTCCGGCGCCCAGGTGATCGCGCTGGCGAACTCGGGCACGGACACGCTCAACACCGTCAAGCAGGCGTCCCAGTTCAACATGATCCAGGGCGGCAAGCAGGTCTTCACCCCGCTGCTCTCGCTCATTACGGAAGTCCACGGCATGGGGCTGAAGAATGCCCAGGGCATGATTCTCACCAACGGCTTCTACTGGGATCAGGACGATCGCTCGCGTGCGTTCGCCCAGCGCTTCTACGCGCAGCACAAGAAAATGCCGACGATGATGCAGGCTGCCGTGTACTCGGCCGTGCTGAACTACCTGAAGGCCGTTCAGGCGGCGGGCACCGATGATGCGGACGCCGTGATGGCCAAGCTCAAGTCGATGAAGATCGACGACCCGGTGATTCGCAACGGTCAGATTCGCGCCGACGGCAAACTGGTCCACGACATGCTGCTGGTACAGGTCAAGACGCCTGCCGAATCGAAGTCGGAGTGGGATCTGTACAAGATTCTGGAGACCATCCCGGCCGACAAGGCATTCGCGCCGCTGGCCGAATCGAAGTGCGCGCTGGTGAAGAAGTAAGCCATGCGCTCGCGACTCGGGATCGGTCGCACCCACCGCGCGTGCGCCGCCATTAGCGGCGCACGCGCGCCGACGGCCGCTTGCGAAGCGCTCAGGCCGTCGTATTGACCTTGCTGCCTCGCGTCTGCAGCGGATTCATCAGCGCGAGAATCTGCGCCTGAATCGACATGGCCTGTGACGAGAGGCTGGCCGTCATCTGGAGCTTTTCATCGGGCGGCATGCGGTCATTGTTGCGCACCGCGTCTAGCTGCGCCATCACCTTGGCGAGCATCGCCTTGAGCTTCTTGATGGTCTGCGCCACGACGGGATCCGCGCCACTGGCGTCGCCGACATCGCTTACCGCCTTGCCCATCTGGCGCGCACCGTCGCGTGCGCCACGCACCATCTCGACCATATTGGCGTCGATCCGGCGCGAATCGGTGTTGTTATTGTTCTCGCCACCGCTATCGGCACCATCGCCACGGCCGTCGCGCGTGTCGCGGCCGCCCGCGGCAGCGCTGCCCGTCGCCGACGCTCCGGTAGCACTGCCGGCATTGGCCGAATCGGATTGCCCGCCGGGGTTCGACGTGCTGACCGCCGCCTGCGCCTTGTCGACCTGCTGTTGCTGAATGTGGGCTTGCCATACGTCGAGCAGGCCGGAAGTCGCACTGCCCTTGATCGGAATGATGGTCGCCATACAGAGGGGAGAGAGCTCCGTGAAAGGGTCGGTAAGTTTTGGTAAGGATTCGAAAGGTATTACGGCATCCTTATCGAATTCCTTTAACCCCACCCAGCACTCCTTGCCGCTCTCCGTACTCGAGCGCAGAGCGCGTGGACCTCAGACCTGCCCCGCCCGCCGCCGGAACACGATCAGGCGCGGATCGCCCGATATCCGACGTGCTCGAAGCGTTCTTCATCGACCGGTGCGACGCCGTCTTCGCCGTCCGTCCGATCGTCGCTGGCCAGTGCGTCGAGACGGATCGCCGCGTGGACGAGCGCAATGTGCGAGAACGCCTGCGGGAAGTTGCCAACCTGACGCTGATGATGCGTGTCGTACTCCTCGGCAAGCAACCCAACGTCGTTGCGCAGCGCGAGCAAGCGCTCGAACAGGGCGCGGGCGTCGCGCTGACGGCCCAGCATCACCAGGCAATCGACCATCCAGAAACTGCACGCGAGGAAGGCGCCCTCGCCGGCCGGCAGGCCATCGTCGACACGGCTCGTTCGATAGCGCTGCACCAACCCACCCTCCATCAGCTCTCGCTCGACCGCCTCGACCGTGCCGACGACCCGCGGGTCGTCCGCCGGCAAAAAGCCGACGAGCGGAATCATGAGCACGCTCGCGTCCATTTCGGACGAACCATACGCCTGCATGAACGCGTTGCGCTCCCTGTCGAAGCCGTGAGCACACACATCGGCATGGATTTCCTTGCACAACTGCTTCCACCGATCGACCGGCCCCGGCAATCCGAAGCGCTCGGCCGACTTGATGGCGCGATCGAATGCCACCCACGCCATCACTTTGGAATACGTAAAGTGTTGTCGACCGCCGCGTACTTCCCATATCCCCTCGTCGGGCTCGCGCCATACGGTCTCAAGGTGCGCCACCAGCTTGGTCTGCACCTCCCAGGTCGCCTCGTCGCGCGGCAATCCACCCAGGCGAGCCTGATGCAGGGCGTCCATCACTTCACCATACACATCGAGCTGCAGCTGGCCGACCGCGCCGTTGCCCACGCGCACGGGCTTCGCCCCCTCGTAGCCGGGCAGCCAGTCGACCACCCATTCGGGCAGGCGCCGCTCGCCGGCCAGTCCATACATGATCTGCACTTGCGAGGGCGCGCCGGCCACCGCGCGCACCAGCCATTGGCTCCAGTCGGTGGCTTCGGTGTAGTAGCCACCGAGCATCAGCGCCTGAAGCGTGAGCGTGGCGTCCCTGAGCCAGCAGTAGCGATAGTCCCAGTTGCGCTCTCCCCCGAGTTGCTCGGGCAGCGACGTCGTCGGCGCGGCCACCACGCCGCCGGTCGGCACGAACGTGAGCGCCTTGAGCACGATCAGCGAGCGGCGAATCGCCTCGGCCCAGCGACCGTCGAGCTGACAGCGATTCGCCCAGGTTCGCCAGTAGCGCTCGGTGTCCGTTAGCGCGGCCAGGGGATCGATCTCGCGCGGATCGGCGTGATGCGAGGGCACGCGCGAGAGCACGAACGGTACCGTTTCGCCCGCGTTCACGTCGAAGCGCGCGCGCAGCCGGCCGGGCACGTCCTCGATCGGCACCGGGGTGCGCAGCACCACTTTGTCGGGGCCCGCGATCAGGCGCATGCCGGGGCCCGTGGGATCGTCGTCGTCGAGCGGACGCGACCATGGCACCGACGCGCCGTAATCGAATCGCAGGATCAACTCCATCGACATCGACACGGTGCCATGAATGCCCTTGACGAGCCGAACGAGATCCGCGGCGCCATCGCGCAGCGGCATGAAGTCGATCACAGCCACGCAGCCCTCTACCGTCTCGAAGCGCGTCTCGAGAATCAACGTGTCGTCGTGGTATCGCCGCGTGCAGGTCGCATGCGGATCGTCGGGGGAGAGCTTCCAGCGGCCGTGCTCGGCGCCGCCGAGCAGGGCCGCGAAACAGGCGGGGGAATCGAAATACGGCCAGCAGAGCCAGTCGATGGAGCCGTCGCGCGCCACGAGCGCAGCGCTGCGGCAATCGCCAATCATTGCGTAATCTTCAATACGTGCCGGCATGCTCACCTCGCGAACAGGAGAGGATCGTGGCCCCCGTCGGCGACTGGGGGCGCGCGAGCGCATGGAGCCCTATGGTACGCGCGTCGCTCGCGCTCGGCCATCGGGCTCTCCCGGGAAGCCTCGGTAATGAGCGGGGTTCGCGAAAGATGCTGCCTGGGGTCATGCCTTCCCTCCTTGCGACGACGTCGTCGGATCAGGTTTGTCGGTGGCCAATCCTGCGCCCGTTCAAAAACCGACCCGCCGACGGAAGGGAAGTTCGCTATCGCGAATCAAGACGCGGAAAATCCGCATGCATGGCGCGACGAATACGTCACGCACTCGTCGATGTGCCCTCCTCCAGCGCGTGCACCGCTCCCTGCATCATCAGCTCGCGGATTTGCCCGGCGTCGAATCCGTACTCGGCCAGCACCTCACGGGTGTGTTCACCAAGGCGCGGTGCGGGTCCGCCGGTGCATTTCGGGGTCTCGGAGAAGCGGATCGGCAGGCCGATGCTGCGTGTCGTGCCGTCCAGCGGGTGCACCGTTTCCACCACCATGTCGCGCGCCACGATCTGAGGATGGGAGACGGCTTCGGAGATCGACAGCACCGGTCCGACCGGCAGGCCAACGGCGTCCAGGCGCTCGACCCAGTGCCGCGTGGTATCGCGCACGAGGTACGCGGTAAGCCGTTCGACGAGTTCGGCGCGATGCGCGGTGCGCCCGGCGTTGGTCGCGAAACGCGGGTCGTCCGCGATCTCGGGCGCGTCGAGCACCTGCAGCAAGCGCTCGTAGTTCGCCTGGTTCGCCGCGCCGATGTTGACCCAGCCGTCCTTCGTGCGAAACGCCTGGTAAGGCGTGCTCGTCGGATTGGCCGAGCCGAGCTTGGGCGGATTCTCGCCGCTCGCGAAGAAGTTGGCCGCCGCCCAGTACATCTGCTGGAAACCGGCTTCGAGCAGCGACGTGTCGACGATCTGCCCTTGGCCCGTGCGCAGCCGATGGGCGTAGGCTGCGGAAATGCCGAGCGCCGCCAGAATGCCCGCGTTGATGTCGGCAATCGGCGAGCCCGCCTTGATGGGCGCCTGCCCGGGCTCCCCGGTCACGCTCATCAGCCCTGAGAGTCCCTGCGCGATGAGGTCGAAGCCGCCCTTGTCGGCGCACGGACCGGTGCGCCCGTAGCCGGAGATGGCGCAATAGATGAGCGCGGGGTTCGCCTCGCGCAGCGTCTCGTAGCCCAGGCCGAGCTTCTCCATCGTGCCCTTGCGATAGTTCTCCGTCACCACGTCTGCGCTCGCGAGCATCTTGCGCAGCACCGCCTGGCCGCCCGTCGTCTTGAGATTGAGCGCAATGCCGCGCTTGTTTCGGTTGAGCATCATGAAAGATGCCGACTCGCCATGCGAGAGAATCGGCGCGAAGCGGCGCGCATCGTCGCCGTCCATTTTCTCGACCTTGATGACGTCCGCGCCCATGTCGGCCAGCATCATCCCGCACACCGGTCCCGACATGATGTGCGACAGCTCGATGACCTTGACGCCCTGCAGCGGCCCGCTTACCCGTCCCGTCGATTTCGTCGATGTCGTCGATTCGCGCATGTCATCGCCCCTCGAAAACCGGGGCCGTCTTCGCAAGGAAGGCGCGATAGCCCGTGCGGAAATCGGCCGTGCCGAAGCATGCGAAGCCCTCGTCGATCTGCGCCGGCGTGAGCGGCTCGCCGCTCGTGAGCTCGCGCACGAAACGCTTGTGCCAGCGCGCGACCAACGGCGCCCCGTCGGCAATGCGCTGCGCGCTGGCGAGGGCTTCGCGCGTCACATCGGCGTCGGGCACCACACGCGTGACGAGACCGATGCGCGCCGCCTCCTGCGCGTCGAAGATGCGTCCTTCGAGCAGAATCTCGAGCGCCCGCGCCGGCCCCAGCAGACGCACGAGCCCCGAAAGTTCGGCATGCGCCATGACCAGCCCCAGCTTGTTGATGGGCGCGCCGAACCGGCTCGACTCGCCGCAGATGCGCACGTCGCAGGCCGAGGCGATTTCCATGCCGCCGCCCACGCAGATGCCATGAATCATCGCTACCAGCGGCACCGGGCAATGTGTGAGCGCGTCAAGGGTGCGGTGCATCAGGGCGCCGTAGGCGCGCGCCTGCTCCACGTTGGCGCGATCCGTCTCGAACTCCGCGATGTCGTTGCCGGGGGCGAACGACTGCTGTCCCGCACCGCGCAGCACGATGCAGCGCACGTCCGGTGTTTCGGACAACGTCAGAATCGTGTCTCCGAGCGCCTGCCACATCGGCTTGGTCAGGGCGTTGAGCTTCTCGGGACGATTGAGCGTGACGACCACGATGGCGCCCAGCCGCTCGGTCAGAACGGTCGATGTCACATTGCCTCCTTGCGTTGCCGGCCGTTGGCCGTCAGAGATTTTTGGTATACCAATTTTTTGTAAACGATAGAATCTCCAGCGGCTGATTGGCAAGAAGGAATCGATGAATTAAGGGTTAACGTGGGAAATTCAGCGCTCCCCCGTTGACGTTGTGTCGCGTCTTCATCAAAATTGGCATTCCATTTTTTGACGAGCTTCACGCATGAGCACATCCGCTTCGCTCAACGCCACCGCGTACGAGGCCCTGAAGGCGCGCATCGTGCGCGGCGAGTTGCGCCCCGGCGCCCCGCTCTCGGAGCGCGCGCTGTGCGACGCGCTGGCCGTATCGCGCACGCCGCTGCGCGAGGCGCTCAAGCGGCTGGCGAACGAAGGGCTCGTGGAGATATCGGAAACACGCCGCGCCCGGGTGGCGCGCGTGAGTGTGGACGAGGTGGTGAATCTGCTTGCGGTCATGGCCGTGCTCGAAGGCCTGTCGGGCGAGCAGGCGTGCGAGAAGGCGACGGACGCCGACCTCGACGAACTGGCGCGGTTACAGTCGGCCATGGAGTCGGCCTACGCGCGCACCGACCACGCGGCGTATTTTTCACTGAACCAGCAGATTCACCTGAGCATTCTGCGCATGGCGGACAACGCGCCGCTCGCCGAATATTTCCACAATCTCAATGCACGGCTTCGGCACGTGCGCGAGCGCCTGACGCCAACGCCGGAGCGCTGGCGTCAGGCCGTGGACGAACATGCGGAAATGCTCGCGTTGCTGCGTCGGCGCGACGGCAAGCGATTGCGGACCTTGATGGAAGCGCACTTGCGCAGCAAGACCGACGCGTACGTTGCGGCGATGCTCAACGAGGGATTGGTGAGTATGCGTCGGCCCGCCTGATACCCGGCAAGCGCGCGCCGATCAGGCGGCGGCGCGCCTGTTGGCGAGCACGGTGGCGCACTTGGCCTTGAGGTGCGCGCGCAGCAGACGCCCGAGCGCCGCCCCGTCGCGCCGATGCAGCGCGTCGAGCATGGCGACGTGCTCGTCGATGGCCCGCTCCCATTTTCCGGCGTGCAGGTTCGAACCGAACCGCAGCGCCTGCAGGCGGCCATTCACCGACTGATACATCTGGGTGAGCGACGGATTCCGCGCGGCGGCATTGATGCGATCGTGAATGCGTTGGTTGCAGTCGAAATAGCCGGACAGATCGCCATTGGCGTGGCAGGCATCCATCGCGCCATGCAATTCCTGTATCTCGTCGACTTCGGCCTGTGTGATGCGCTCGCAGGCCAGTTCGCCCGCGAGCGCTTCGAGCCCACTGAGCAACTCAAAGGCGTCGGCGATGTCCGACGACGAGAGCATGACGACACGCGCGCCGCGATTGGGCAGCAACTCGATGAGCCGCTCCACGGCCAGCATCTTGAGTGCCTCGCGCAACGGCGTGCGCGAGACGCCAAGATGTTCGCAGAGCGCGCGTTCGTTCAGGTGGGCGCCGGGCGGCAGCATGCCCTCGGTAATCATTCTGCGAAGACGATCCATCACAGCCAGATGCAACGCGCGTCGGCTAATGGGTTGCGACGCGTCGTCCGGCGGGTGGACGGCGGGATCTCGTAGGGCGTTCAGGGTCACGGAGTGCATAGGCTCGGCCAGGTCGTTCGCTTGAAGGGAAGGTCATCGACTGCACGCACTGCACTTTCGCGGGCCACGGCGCTCACGACCGCTGCCATGCCGCACGAAATATTACGAAATATTACGAAGTCTGATTCTCGCAGATCAGCGCCACTTTGACTATGTTAGGTGGTGTTTTCACTGAGTACGCAACAGTTCGCTGCAGTGCGCAATATCGCCGCGATCTTGTATAGGATGTGGGGCAATGTGCTGCCGACGCACGGCCGTTTCGGCCTCACGCAACCCCAAATTCCGGAGACACCGCCCATGTTCGATACTTCCCCCGCCGTCGAATCGCTCGCACAGTTGCTGGCCGACACGCGCCGCGGCGACACGCCCATTGCAACGGCGCCGGCCGCATGGCTGCCGGTCGACACCAATGCGGCCTACGCGGTGCAATTGCGCACGCTGGATCTGCTCGGCGAGACGATTGCCGCGTGGAAAGTCGGCGCGAAATCGCCGATGGACGTGCACAATTGCGCGCCGATTCCCGCGTCGGTGGTCAGCGAGGCTGGCGGCGCGCTGGCGCTCGGCAACTTTTTTCGCCCCGGGCTGGAACTGGAGATCGCGTTTCGACTGGCGCGCGACATCAAGCCGGGGCGCTATGACGAACGCGACGCGCTGCTCTTTGTTGGTGAAACGCTGACCACCATTGAGATCACCGACAGCCGCTTCGCCCAGACCGGACTGGACAGTCGCTTCGCGCTTGCCGATCTGCAGAACAATGGCGCGCTGGTCGTTGGCAGCGGTCGCGACTACACGGGCTCGCTCGAATACATGAAGCCGAAGCTGTCGTTCACGCTCGACGGCGCCGCGATCACGCCAATGCGCGCGGGACACAACACCGGCGGCGATCCGCGCGAATTGTTCACGTGGCTCGTGAACCACAATGGCAAGCGCGGCATCACCATGCGCGCCGGCGCGATCGTGACTTGCGGCTCCTACGTCGGGATGATTCCGGCGAGCGGCCCCGGTCTGCTGCGCGGCACCATCGACGGGATCGGCGAGGTCTCAGTCACCCTGACGTAACTTACATAACCCTGGCGCGCCTCGGCGCCAGGCATGCTCGGAAGTCTGACGCGACCGGGCTTCAATGCCCGGCGCGAGCGTCGACGCCCGCCAGCATCGTCGGGGCAAGCAGCGCGATCGGCACGATGCAGAGCAGACCGGCACCCAACGCGAACGGCAGACTGACGCCGTGCGCCATTGCCCCGATCACGACCGGTCCCACGAGCAATCCGAGATAGGCCAGGCGTGCCATGACGGCGATCGCCTCGGCACTCGCCATGCCGCCCGCGCGCGCCGCTTCGCCCGATGCCGCGAACATGACCGGCATGACGTTGGAGAGTCCGAGCCCCGCGAGCGCGAAGCCGGCAACGGCTGCCGCCGGAACTCGCCAGAGCAGCGCCATCAGCACTCCGCCCACGCAAACCAGACTGCTCACGCGCAACAGGCGCGCCCCACCCATGCGGGCGCGCACGGGGTCGCCCCCGAAGCGGCCACCGGCCATGCCGAGTGAGAACGCGGCGTAGCCGGCGCCGATCCAGGCGCCCTGCGCCGACACCACCTCGCGCATGTACACGGCGGTCCAGTCGTACATGGCGCCCTCGACCACGAGGCCGAGAAACGCGAGAATGCCGAAGCCCGTGAGCCTTCGGTGCAACTTGCGACGCGCCGCCTCGTCGAGCACGGGCAGCGGCGTGCGCGCCACGGGCGTATCACCCGACTTGCCCGACTTGCCTGCGTCGACCGGCGCCTCGCCAGGCAGCATGTCCGGTTGGAGATAGCGTGCGCCGACCACCATCACGAGAGCGCACGCCAATGCGGCAAGACCGACGTGCCACTGCGGCGAGCCCTGATGCGCGAGCCACGCGCCGCCGACCATCGCGCCGGACATGCCGCCGAGGCTGAAGCAGCCATGCAACGACGCCATGATCGGTTTGCGGTAACGCGCTTCGAGCGTCGCGGCCTGTGCGTTGACGGCCACGTCGTACGTGGCGTTCGCCGCGCCGTAGAGCGCGAGCCAGCCCACGAGGCCCCAGTAGTTCGGCATCGACAGAATGAATGCGCTCGTGAGCGCGAGCGCGATGCCCGATTGCAGACTCGCCCGGCGGCTGCCCGCGCGCCCGACCCAGCGCGCCATGCGCGACATGGTCAGGAGCGCGCCGCCGGCGACCGCGAACATCGCCACCGACAGGTTCGCATCGTTCAGGTCGAACATGGCCTTCACCGTGGGGACGTGCACGCCCCATGTCGCATACAGGAAACCGCTGCAAAACAGCAAGGCCATCGTCGCCGCGCGCGCAGGCCAAAAGCCCCCGCGTGGCTTCGTCGTGTCAGAAGTCATGGGAATCGCAAGAAGAACCGGAAAGACGCGGCAGAGAACACTGCGTTGTCGTGAGAGAAGAACCGTGAGGCAGCCCCGGCGCGATGCGGAACTCGTTGAGGCGAATTCTAACGCACTCTGCGTGACATTGCCGTGCACTGCCACATGAATGGAAACGCGTGGGGAGAACGCCGGCCGCCGCGTCGCGACGGCCGATGGATTACCAGGCGGACAGCTTGCGCAACAATTCGCCGAGCGACCAGATGGCGTCATCCGGACGATCCGCCGCATGACTCGCCGCGAACGCCATGACTTCGGGTACACCACAGCCATGCGGCGTATCGAAGCGCACGCCCAGATCGCACAGCTTGACGACCAGCGCCTCGAACGCCGGCCAATGCGCGCGCCCGCCGCCGTCGCGCGCCGCCATGACCGAGAGCACCAACGCTCGCCCGACGCTCAGCCCATCGCGACCGCACAGTCGCGGGTCGGCGCCAAGGCTCAACAACATGCGCACCACCGCGGCCGTATCGTCGCGCAACCTGGGGTCGGTGCGGCCCGCGATACGCACGATTGTCGACGGATTACCGCCATGCAGCGTCGCCGCGCCCGCTTTCGCATACAGGATGGGCGGATACCCGCGCGCGTCCCGCGCGTTGACATCCACGCCATGGCAGGCCAGCAACCCGAGCGTGGAAATATCCCCGTGGATGGCCGCGTAATGCAACGCACGCGCCTCCGGCAAGACAGGCACCGCGTCGCCAGCCACCGCGCAAGCATGGGGCGACGGCACATTGGGATCGAACCCCAGCGACAACATGATGTCGACGGCCGCCGCCGGCATGCCGTGGCGCATCGCGAACAGCAGAACGGGCTCGCCGGTAAATGTCGTCATCAGCCGTTGCGCCTGCGGATTGCGCGGCAGCAGATCGAGCAAAGCCCGCCCCAGGAAAGGGTTGCGAGGCTCGCCGGACACGGGATCGAGCCGCAACGCCCGTGCCGCCAGCATGACCGCCCCGCGCCAGATCGGCTCGTCGAAGGGCCATTGGCGGTAGCCCGCCAGTTGCAATACGCGAAGCGCACGGCAAGCGTCGCGCGCCCCGACGTCGTCGACCGAGGTTGCCGCCTGCGCCCACCACGTCGCGAGCGGAGACGGCGATGCACCGAACTCGACGAGCGCTTCCATGATCGCGTCCTCGGGCGCTTCCTGGAGCAGGTCGCACAGATCATGCGCGGCTTCCTCCGACAGCCCGGCGTCTCGCAGCAGGTCGATGCCGATCCGGTCGGCCGGCAGCAGGATTACCTCCCGCAAGGCCAGTTGCTCGTGCTCGCCGACCAACGCCCGCCCGGCCGGGTCGCGGGCCAGCAGCGGTTCGAGAAACGCCGCAATCTTGCCCGCGGGCATTACGGCCGCCGAACGCAGTGCGGCGCGCTGCGTGCTCGACGGCGGCAACGCCGCGAATTGCCAGCGCAGGTGCGCCACGTCCGATTGCCAGAGCTGGCAACAGGCCTCGCGGTCGAATGCCGGCGCGCATGCCTGCGCAGGGTACGTCCGCGTATCGTCTTGATGTGACGCCGCATCGGCGATGGGGGCGAGGCCCGGGGGTGTGGGAGAAGAAGGCGGTGCGGCAGGCGCGGAAGATCCGGATGACGCTGATGGCGCGCAAGGCGGCAGGGAAGGAAACATCGAACACTCCTGATCGGGGAACGAAGCCCCGGGTCACGGCACAACCTGCCGTACCCGGTGCCGGAAGGGGGCCCTGAGGCATCCTAGGCATCGGCGCGGCAGCGCATCTTGGCAATGCGACGTTGCGCTGTGGGGAGTGGTCGCCGGCCCGCGATGTCGTGACCGTCGGGACAGGCGTCGAGGGGCGGGAACGCACGGCGGCGAAGACTTATCCACCGTTTTTGTTCACAAAGCTGTGGACAACGAACTGCGCAGTGCCGCCAACCGCTTGATCGGAAAGGTAATTTCGCTCAAAGGCATCAGGCGCGGGCACACGCGGGCAGATTACCCTGCCCGCGCCCCCGCTTATCCACAGATTTTGTGTTCAAGTCTGTGGACAAGTACTTGAGGAATCGATGCAAGTGCTTGATTCGAATCGCGGATTCATTCGGTCGAGGTGGTCTGGGCAGCCACCTCGCGCGCCGCCGTCATCGCAAATCCCTTGTTGCGCTCGCGCACGACACGGTGGATCAGTTCCCAAACGGTGTGCGCCACCGGCGAGAGCGAGCGGTTCTTGCGCCGCACGAGCACGATGTTGCGCTCGAACGCCGGCAGCAGCGGGCGCACGGCCAGCGTCGAGTTCTCGGGCAACGGCAATGCCAGCGGCGGCAGGACGCTCACGCCGAGGCCCTCCTGCACCATGCGGAAAATGGTGCTGACGTGACCGAGCTCCTGCGTGATGTTGCCCTGGACCTTTTGCGTCGTGAGCGCGCGGTCGATCAGCGGCCGGCTGCCCGAGCTCTGATTGAGCAGCACGAGGTTTTCGCCAGACAGTTCCGACCAGTGCACCGCGCCCTGCTCCGCGAGCGGATGATCGCTTCGGCACACCAGGCAGAACGGCTCGCTCATCAGGTGTTCGGTCGTGAGATCGTCAGCCCCCTGCGGGGCGACCACGATGCCGAAGTCGACGTCGCCGGCCCGCACGCTGTCGAGCACCGCCCGCTGCATCTGGTCCACGAGCGCGAGCGCAATGTCGGGATACGTCGCCTGCGATGCCAGCAGCACACGCGGCAGGAGCGTGGCGGAAATCGTCGGTGCCGCGCCAATGCGCACGCGGCCCGTGGTGCGCGCTTCGGCGCCATGCGTTTGCAGCAACGCGATTTCGAGCTCGTCGAGCACGCGATCGAGGCTGCTCGCGAGGGTGATGCCGGCGTCGGTCAACGCGACTTCGCGCGTCGTGCGATCGACCAGACGCAGGCCAAGCTGACCTTCGAGTTCGTTGATACAGCGACTGATGGCCGGTTGTGTCAGACCGATCTCGGCGCCTGCGCGGCTGAAGTTCTTGCTGCGCGCCACGACCATGAAGACCTTGAGTTGTCTCAGCGATACGTTCATGTGCTAGTGCCCTGCGAGGAAGTGAGCCAACGAGCCATCGGAATGACTCCGGCGCGCCGCACAGCGCGGCGCGCCCCTTACGCGTCAAACGTTGCCTGCCGCGGCTTCAGGCGATCAGGCGGCCGCCTTGACCATCTCCTCGACGACCTTCTTCGCGTCGCCGAATACCATCATGGTCTTGTCGAGATAGAACAGGTCATTGTCCAGACCGGCGTAGCCGGCAGCCATCGAGCGCTTGTTCACGATGATCGTCTTGGCCTTGTAGGCCTCGAGAATCGGCATGCCCGCGATCGGGGACTGCGGATCGTTCTTCGCGGCAGGGTTCACCACGTCGTTCGCTCCGAGCACCAGCACTACGTCGGTCTGGCCGAACTCGCCGTTGATCTCGTCCATCTCGAGCACCTGGTCGTACGGCACCTCGGCCTCTGCCAGCAGCACGTTCATGTGCCCCGGCATGCGGCCCGCGACCGGGTGAATCGCGTAGCGCACGCTCACGCCCTTCTCCACCAGCTTGTCGGTCAGCTCCTTGAGAGCGTGCTGGGCCCGTGCCACGGCGAGGCCGTATCCCGGCACGATCACCAGCGATTCGGCGTTGCTCATGAGGAACGCGGCGTCGTCGGGCGAGCCCGACTTGACCGGGCGTTGCTGCTGCTCGCCACCCGCGGCGCCGGCGCCGGCCTGCGCACCGAAGCCGCCCAGGATCACGTTGAAGAACGAGCGATTCATCGCGCGGCACATGATGTACGAGAGAATCGCGCCCGAGGACCCCACCAGCGATCCCGCGATGATGAGCATCGGGTTGTTCAGCGAGAAGCCGATCCCCGCGGCCGCCCAGCCCGAGTACGAGTTCAGCATCGACACGACCACCGGCATGTCCGCGCCGCCGATCGGGATGATGATGAGCACGCCGAGCACGAAGGCGATGGCCGTCATGATGACGAACGGCGTCCAGCTCTGCGAGGCGAAGAAGGCGATGCCGAAGCCGAGCATCGCGATGGCCAGCGCCAGGTTCACCATGTGCTGGCCCTTGAATACCACCGGCGCACCCTGGAACAGTCGGAACTTGTACTTGCCCGAGAGCTTGCCGAAGGCGATGACCGAGCCCGAGAACGTGATCGCGCCCACGAACGTGCCGATGAACAGCTCGATGCGGTTGCCCGGCGGCAGCAGCGTCTCGCCGGCCGGCACGATGCCGAACGCGGCCGGTTCCGCCACGGCGGCCACCGCGATGCACACGGCCGCCAGACCGATCAGCGAGTGCATTGCCGCGACCAGCTCCGGCATCTTCGTCATCTCGACCTTGCGGGCGACGAATGCGCCGATGCCGCCACCGACGACCAGCCCCGCCAGAATCAGGCCGAGGCCCGAGAAATTGCCGTTCGAGAGCTTACGCAACTCGAAGATCAGCGCCACGGTGGTCAGCGCGGCGATCGTCATGCCGATCATGCCGAAGGCATTGCCCCGGCGCGCCATCTTTGGATTCGACAGGCCCTTGAGCGCCTGAATGAAACAGATCGACGCGACCAGGTACAACAGCGTCACAAGATTCATGCTCATGTCAGTGCGCTCCCTTTGCCGCGGCTTCGTCGTTGGCCGCCGTCTTCGCCGGGGCCTTGTCTTTTTTCTTGAACATCTCCAGCATGCGCTGCGTGACGAGGAAGCCCCCGAACACGTTCACCGCGGCAAGCGCCACGGCGACCACGCC
>NZ_AYXJ01000001.1:0-4605 GCF_000681415.1 Pandoraea sp. E26 | reverse complement strand
GCGGCCGATCGGCGCGGCCGGCCCCTGTCGGAGTTCGAATCCGGCGAGCAGGCATGCCGCGAGCATGAGCGGCAGCAGGTAATAGATGCCCCGATAGAGCACCAGCGCGCCCGCCACCTGACTGATCGGCGCATGGCCGTTCGTCGCGAGCAGAATCACGGCCTCGAACACCCCCACGCCGCCGGGGACGTGGCTGAGCACCCCCAGGGCCATGGCAATCGCGTAGAAGACGACGAAGGTCGGCAGATCGACCACACCCGCGGGCAGCAGGCACCACAATGCGGCGGCGGCCATGCCCAGGTCGGCGGCGGAGATCAATAACTGGCGCAACGCCAGACGCAGCGGCGGCAGCGGAATGGGCCAGCGGCCGAACAGCGAGACGGTGCGATGGCGCGCGCACATCGCGAGAAACGCGGCGGACCCGGCAAGCAGCAGCACGGCGACCAGTTGCAACAACCCTGCGGGAATCGGCACCAGCGCCGACACACGCGACGCGCCCCACAGCATGCCGAGCGAGCCGAACACCGTCATGCCCAGCCCGAACGCGCCCGCGTTGAATGCCACCGCCTGCGCCACCTTCGAGGTGTCGATCCCGGCGGCCGCGTACATGCGCATGCGCACCGTGCCGCCGGTCAGCACGCCCAGGCCCACGGAGTTCCCCAGGGCGTAGGCGATGAACGAAGTCAGCACCACCGTCGAGCGCCGCACCGTCGCCCCGGCGAAGCGCAAGCCGGAGATGTCGTAACCGGTGAGCGCGGCATAACTCGCCAGCGTTGCCAGCATGGCGAGCACCAGGCGCGTCACAGGGGTGTTGTGGATGGCGGCGACGATGTCGTCGTAATGCACGTGCCGCAACATGTGGTGCAGTGCGTCGAAGACGAACAGGCCGAGCAGCGCCACGCCGGCCACGATCAGCCACGGCCGGACGGTACTCCATGGAACGCGCCGCAACCAGCGCAGCTGGGCGGGCAATGCAAGCCAGGTGGCCTCTACGGCCCCCGGCGCGGGGGCAAGCGGTTCGGATACGCCGTCGACGGCAACGCCGGCGGCACCGGCGGCGCCCATCGCCTGGACCTCGGTGGAAGGCGCTTCGGCGGGCCGGCTCGGGCGCGCGTGGGAGGGTTCAGTCATCTATCGGTGGATCCTGCGGCCGGTACGGCGTCTGCTTCGGGACGCCGCCCCCGGGGTGGCTGTCTGGACGATAGCTTACACCGCGATGCGTGTCAGGTCTTGTTCCAGTGCCGCCGACACCATCGTCCGCCCTGCCGACAGGCCTCGTCGCGACTGCGGCGGCGACCGATCCCTCGGGATTCGAGGGAATCGCCACGGCGCAATGCACGCGTCCGCCGCCGCGCGACCCGCGTCACACGGTCCCGCGCCGGGCCGATTGCGCGAGGCTATGGAAGTTTATGTTTGATATATGCAACTTAATGTAAAATGCGAGGCTTTTGTTAGCCAGTTAGACGAAGTTTTCCTAAACTTCGAATGCCGACAACGCCGCGAAGCGGCACGTGCGCACACCGAACCATTCCGACTCCGAAGAGAGTCGATTCGCGGTTCGAAGTATCGTGCGCGGGGGGTGAAATAATGTACGTCGAACGGCACAGCCGTCCGGCAGGGGCACGTTTGACCACGTGGCGGACATGGCGCGAGAACACGCATGCCGCGCTGCGCGCTATGGGACTGTCCGCCGCGTCCATACGCGGGGGCGTCCTGCGTGTCCTGCTGAGCGCCGTCTTCCTGTCGAGCGCGACACCGGCGCTTGCGCAAGGCGCCTCGTCCGCGCCGGCGGCGAGTCAGAACAGTGTGGTCGTGGCGCTGCCGGCCTCCGGCCCGGCCAAGCCCATCCGACCGGCGGTGCCGATCGGGCAGTCGACCCTCGCGCAGGGCGTCGCGCAACTCAAGGAGCGCTTCAACCTGTCGCATGTGTGGTTGCGCACCGAGTCGGATACCGGCGTCGCGCTCGAAGCCGCCACGGCGGATGACGACGTCGGTGCTCTCCTGCCGGTCGCCAGCCTGTCCAAGTCGGTCACGGCCATCGGCATCGCCCTGCTCGTCCAGGAGGGCAAGCTCTCGCTCGATGCGAAGCTCGGCGATCTGCTCGACGCCTATTCGAAACAGCACGGCAAGCCGCTCGATCCGTCGCTGCGCGAGCTCACGGTGCGTCGCCTGCTCGCGCATCGGGCCGGCCTGCCGACTAATGGCTTCAACGATCCCGTCAACGGTCTGTTCAGCGGACTGGCAATTCGGCGCGTGGGTGGCAGCGCCGACTTTTTCAAGTATCTCGACGCCGGCGAAGCCGGTCACTCCACGGGCAAGTCCGACTTCGTCTACTCCAACGTCTCATACCTGTTGCTCGGCATGGTGATCGAAGCCGTCTCCGGGCAAGCGTACAAGGACTTCTGCGAAACACGCATCTTCGGGCCACTGGGCATTACCGACGCGCAGTTGCCCGACAACTGGCGTCTGCTCGCGCCGTTCGCGGGATGGCAAATGTCGACGGGAGCCCTGCTCAAGGTGTGGCGCGTGTTCGACATACGTCGCCCGAGCCTGCTCACGGAGCAGACGTTGCGCACGTTGCTGCTCGACAGGCAGTCCGGGCCGGTGAACGCCGACCGCGACGTGTATTACACGCTCGGCGTGTTCCTGCTGCCTCGCGCCGGAGAACGCAGCTATCGCATCAGTCACGACGGCATCGCCGACTTCTTCCGCACACAGGCGACGTATTACACGGTGGTCGAGAAGAACGTGCCCGGGGACAGTTGGGCGCTCGTGGTGTCGCCGATTCCCTCACGCGGTCAGTTCGGAGCGCTCCAGCGCGAGGTGCGCCGCATCATTCGGCAGGCGCGCCTGGTGCCGTAAGGTCGGCAGGCGCGCTGGCCGGGGAATCGACTTCCCCACCGAAGTCGCACGTGTAAGTGCCGGCGATCAGCCCGCGCTTTTGCGACGCGCTCAATTGTTTCACGCGGTGCTCCGCGCGCGAGGCCGCCGACCGATCGGCGAACGTCAACGACATGAGAATGCGCGAGGGCGGATACGCGCGGGTAAAGCGCGCGCCCTTGCCGGACACATGCGCCGCATAGCGCGCATCGACGTCGACGGTAATGCCGGTGTAGATGCGTCCGCCGGCGCATTCCAGCAGGTAGAGAAACCAGGGCTTCGGCGCCCCGGGTGCGGCCTCGCTCATAGCTTCGCGCGCTCCACCCGCGTAAAGTCGCGCGGCGAGACCCCCAGCGCCCGGCGGAACATCGCGGAGAACGCCGCGGGGTTCGCATAGCCCAGACGCGATGCGACCGTTGCCACGGGCACGCCGCGCGACATCCAGTCGACCGCGCGCGCGATGCGCACCCGCTGGCGCCATACACCGAAACTCGTGCCCAGTTCCGTGCTGAAAAGGCGCGCGAGGGTACGCTCCGACGCCCCAACGTCTTCGGCCCATTGGGCGAGCGAACGATCATCCTCCGGGCGCTCCATCAGCCCCTGGCACAACGGTCGAAGGCGCCGGTCGTCCGGCATGCGCAGGTCGAGCGACGCCGTGGGCGCCACCCGCAATTCTTCGAGCAACAGCGATGTGACGAGTCCGTGCCGAGGGTCGTCCGACGCCATCCCCCCGGCCATGGCTGCCGCCAGATCGCGCAGCAAAGGGGAGACGTCGAGCACGAGGCACCGCTCGGCAGGCAACGGCGAGACTTCCGACATCATGTACACCGCGTAAAACTGCGCCTCGCCCAGCACGGCGACTTCGTGCGACATGCCGGCCGGCACCCATGCCGCGCGAAAGACGGGCACGATCAGGCTGGTCTCGCCGGCCGTGATGCGCAGGCCGCCGCGCTGAGGACAGATCAATTGCCCCCATTCGTGGCGATGCGGCTCGATGAGCGCGTCGGGCGGCGGCGTGCGCAGGTGTGCGACGACGGGCGTCACGGCGCTCGGCGCCGTACGGGGCATGGGCACGAAGTTGGGGCGCGCGACAGGCGCCGTCGCGGTGCGTGGCATGTTCGCGATGGTATTTGTCCTGATGCAGAATCGGTCAACGGCTAGAGTGGGACGTCGGCTGCCACCCGAATCATCGAGTGACATTCCCGGCCGGCACTTATTGTAGTCCGGCCGCATTCCGACGACGCACCACGCCACGGAACGACGTTGCGCGCAAAGCCCGTATCATCGGCAGTGCGTCGGCAGTGCCGACACTTGACACTCGCAGCGCGCGCCCGACGCCCTCACGGCGCGCCATTGGCCCATCATCACAACGACAAGCGCCATGACCGACTCCACCCCACCGGCCTCGCCCGATTCGCTGCCGCAGGCGTCCCACGCGGCGCAAACGCTGCGCCGCGAGCGCCTGCGCGCCCGCCTGCGCGCGCTCGCCGGTTACGCCGTCTACGCCCTGCTCGCGCTCGCGCTGTGGGCGGCAAGCCACGGCAGCACGACGCTGGGCCTGTCCCCAACGGCGTCGCAAGCCGCGGTACTGGTACTTTTCACGATCGGCGCATGGGCTTTCGGACTGTTCCCGGAACCGATCACCACGCTGACGTTTTTCCTGCTCGCCGTGCTGCTGCATGTCGCCAAGCCGGAAGTCATCTTCGCGGGGTTTCACTCGGCGGC